>DASYYZ010000034.1:0-56021 GCA_035946735.1 Terriglobia bacterium | reverse complement strand
AAGAAGCGGATGGAACAGGCGGACAATTTTGACGCTGTGAACCAAGGCGCGCTTCAGCGCGACGCCTAAACCGGAAGGGCGACCGCCTTTGAGGCGGCCCCACTCATCAAGCCACCCGCCTCGCGGGTGGTGTCTGACTTGGCGAGCCAACTGCGAACTGCGAATGCAAGGCCTGGTGTTAGACTGGGGGCATCGAGGCAGGATGCCGATGGAACGAAAAAACCGTCCCGTATTCGTGGTGGGCTGCCATCGCTCCGGGACCAACCTGCTTTACGACACGCTGCTGTCCGCGGGCGGCTTCGCCGTGTACCGGGGATACCTGCCGGTCTACAAGATGCTGGTTCCACGCTTTGGGAGCCTGGGCAAACCCGGAAATCGGCGCCAGTTGATGCAGACCTGGCTGCGCAGCAAGGGCTTTCGAAGGTCTGGCCTCGACGCCGGCGAGCTAACTTCCAAGGTCCTCAGAGAGTGCCGCAGCGGCGGCGATTTCATTCGCATCACTATGGACGAAGTAGCGCGGCGTCAGAAGGTCCCACGCTGGGCCGTTTACGATCCCGACAACGTGCTTTTCATTCCGGATATCAAGCGTGACATTCCGGAAGCGCTTTTTGTTCACATCATTCGCGACGGGCGGGACATCGCGCTTTCACTGCGGCAGATGGGCGGCTTTCGGCCTCTCCCCTGGGACCGCGGCCGGCGGAATCTGCCGGCCACGGCGTTGTATTGGGAATGGATGGTCCGCAAGGGGCGCGAGCACGGACGCAAGATCCCGTCCGACTACGTCGAGGTTCATTACGAAGAACTGGTCGCCGAGCCCCGGCTGACCCTCACCCTGCTCAGCGAGTTCCTTGATCATGATCTCGATTACGACCGAATCCATAGCGCGGGTCTCGGCAGAGTTAGCGAGCGCAACTCCTCCTTCGGGCCGAGCGCCGCCGGGTCCCAAGCTAGCCCCGTGAATCGATGGAAGGAGAAGCTCTCGAGTGCGGAGATCGCCGCTATCGAAGCAACGGTTGGCGGCTGTCTCGAGGAAACGGGCTATCCTCTTACGATACCTGAGCCGGAACGCAGGGCAGGCGCCCGCGAAAAGCTCATGCGAGCGGCATATTTCAACTACCTCGAGACCAGGTTGTGGCTGAAAACTGCCACGCCTGCCGGCCGGTGGGCCAACCTCACAACGCTGGAACTGACCGATACGCCTGCCTTGCCCGAAGTCGCAAGCCCAAGGTCCGTCTCCTGAGGAGCACTTTTGCTGCGCCATGGACGACTCCGGCGCGCGTGTCACATACGGCCACGATGGGCGTGTGCCATGTCGCTGTCTAATGAAGATCGAAATACGGGACGTCATCCTCTGTAGCGCCGCTCGGAGCCTGCCGTGTAAGGGAGCGGCGAAAGACGCCGGTCGCAGACCGGCGCTACAGCAGCGGTCGTCACTGTATTTTGCCATGCTCAATGTGTCGCCGTTGTGCCCCGGCAACAACCTTCAGTGCTCGCCAGGTGCGCGGCGAGAGCCGTGCCCGCAACCATCTCTTCGCGTTTGCCGCGCCGTGCGCCAGAATCAAATAGGCGCTGCCTCGGGTGTAGGGTCGCGCGAACTCGATGTTAAGGTAGTTCTCCAGTTGAGCTCCCCAGCGCGATTTTGAAGCGTCGCTGCCACCCAGAAAATCGTACCGGCGAACACCCTCGGAGATGAGTTGCTTGATCGCCTGGCTTCTCAGAACGTACCCTGCGCTGTCCAAGGAGTAGCCAGGGTCAAAGCCTTCCTGAAGGCAAAAGACAGTGTCCCCGTGGCGAAAACCGAATTGGGCGGCCACAATCTTGCCGTCCAGTTCGAGCAGCCAGAACTGCAAGCGTCCGCGCTCCATGAGCAGCCTACCCATCTCGCGGTAAAACTGACGCCGCGCGCCCAACTGGAGGGTTCCGGGCAATCCCCGCGCTTGCCAATGCTTGCCGTGCAGTTCAAAGAGCGCTTCGAGACAGACGTCCAGCTGGTCCACGCCGGCGCAACGGAAGATTCGCAAGTGATACTTCTTCTCCAAGCGCCGCGTGAGGTACCCGATTTTGCCCCGTTCTTTGCTCGACAGCATTTTCAGGTAGGACTCCCATGTCTCCGGCAGGTCGATCACCGAGCTGGGCCGGGTGGCTGTGAAGCACGTCCAATTGCGTGGCTTGATTTCTTCGAGAAGTCTGTTCGCGATCGGCGAGCCTGACGGCAATGTATTCAAGCGGCAAAGATCCCAGTCGCGGGCGCCATCCTGCAACCAATTCAGCAGGCTCAGCGCCACTCCCGTTTCATCACCGGTGCGAACCGGCAGGTCGAGGTTGTCGGAATCGCCGCTGCCATCGCCCATTAACCGCAAGACTCGCAGATTAAGTCCGGCACACCGTTGACTCGTCAAAGCGAGAGGTGCGAGGGCGACCAGGGATCGCGTCGAAGGATTGCGCAGTTCCAGGACTCGCAATTGATCGGCGCCGCCAAAGGCGCGCCACCAGGGCGCCAGCCACTCCCAAGTGCAGAACGTGGTTGCGGAAGGGAATTCATCAACCAACGCATCCCACTCCGGGCGCAACCGCTCCAGACTCTCAAGGCTATTGTGGACGGTGACGCCGAGGCTCGCGCTTGGGCTTAGGTCGCTTCGTGGCAATGTGCTGACCCGGACTACGGCGCTTCCCGCGATCGGTTGACGCGACGATCTCGGGCCGCGACAAGTTGCTCTTCAGACAAATAAACCAGTAAGCGAGCGCATGTTGAAGCTCGTCGTCAAGTTAGCTTAGCATTTAGCTTAAGATGCAGGTAATCGCGGCACCCTGACACTGTACAGTGACCTCGGATGCTAAGAGACTTAACCAAGAGAGCTCTGCTCGGAAGCGGCGCCTTGTCGCTGGCGGCCCGCCTCAAGCCTCCTGCCGCGCTCATCCTGATGTACCACTCGGTGCGAGCTAATCCGGCCGAGGATCAGGCGTGGGTCGCGCCTGGAATAACCCATTCCACCAAGGTCTTTGCCTCGCACATGGAGCTTGTGGCCCGCCAATTCAATCCGGTTAGCCTCGATCAGATTCTGTTGTTCCTGGAAGGTAGGATGAAGTTGCCGCGCCAGCCCGTGGCGGTGACTTTCGATGACGGGTATCTTGACAACGTTCAGGAGGCTGCTCCGGTGCTTCAGCGCTTCGCCATTCCCGCGGCATTTTATCTTGCCACCAGCGTGATCGGCGAGCTTGAAGTGCCCTGGTTTTGCCGCGTGCGCCACGCCTTCTTAACCACCCGCGCGACCACCTGGCAGAGTTCAGAACTCACCTGGGACCTGACGACCGCGGTCAGCCGGGATGCGGCCATGCAGGTGGCTTATGATGCCTGCGCAACGCTCGCGGGCGAGTCTCAGCGGCGCGCTGTGGACCGCATTGAGCAGGAACTGCGAGCGGAGTGTAGCCGTCCGGCGCGGCGGCTCATGATGAATTGGGGCGAGGCCAAAACCTTGCATCGGGCCGGCCACATTTTAGGATCCCATACCGTGACCCATCCTAACCTCGCCCACCTGCCTGACGAGAAACTGCTCCGCGCCGAATTGATGGAATCAAAACGCCAAATCGAGGCTCATCTGGACGCGCCCGTGGTCCACTTTTCCTATCCTCACCCGGCGTTGACGCCGCAGTGGAATCAGAACACCCTTGAAGCCACTCGCCATGCCGGCTATACATCTGCCATCACCACTACGCGCGGCCCGGTCCGCCGGGGCGCTGATCCGCTGCTGCTCACTCGCACCGGCGTTCCGCACTCTCACAACGGGTTTGCGTGGACTCTGGAGCGCGCATTCCTGCGCTCTTGACCGCAACCCACTCAGGAGACGGCGACGCTGTGCGCGCTATTGAGTGGTGAGTCTGTCGGCGATTCGACTGTACTCATCTTCGGAGATGATTCCTTTTGCCACGAGATCGTGCTTCGAATTGTAGGGACGGCCGTTAATCACGTCTTCGCTCTGCTTTGCGCTCAAGCCGGGAAGCGTCTCCAGTTGCTCCTTGGAGGCGGAGTTCACATTCACAGGCCTGGTTTCCTTCCGGTTCCAGCCTTCCTTCGCGCCTTGCACCGCCACCTTGGCTTCGTGGGCCGCCTGGTGCGCGGCCTCGTCCAGGTTCTTGGCCGCGACTCTCGATTCTTCCTTCGCCTTCTGGGTGGCGCTGGCGACGTCCTCGCGAGTCTTTTCGTCCTTTGATTCCTGGTTCTGCGCGTTCGTATTGCTGTTCTTCGCGCTGCATCCTGCCAAGCCGAGGATGACAACGACGGCGAGAGCGAGGCGCACTGTTCGGTTAAGATCCCGTCTCATAAATGCCCTCCCTGGCCCCCTATGTATTTTGATGTTTGGCGGTCAGGCAGAGGGCGCAGGAACCGGCCCGGCCTGGCTAACCCACTGCGCCCCAAGATTTTCGCGACAGAAACTTCGCCCGCTGTAATAATCGTCCAGATCCATCGTCCTTAGTGTGGAGGCAGCGGGAGTAGATGACCTTGCACACGGCGACGGCGATAACAACCGCAGCGGAGGCACCGATTCTGAGGCTAGTCGGCGACCTGGAGGATCTGTTTCGCAATCATCACGCGCTCGTGTTCCGTGCGGCCTACCGCATTACCGGCAACGCCAGCGACGCTGAGGATGTGCTTCAGACGATATTTCTGCGCCTGGCGGGTCGCGATCCCTCATTCCTCCCCGTCGAGCGGCAGGAGAGCTATCTCCGCCGGGCCGCCATCAACGCGGCTCTGGATGTCGCCCGCCGTCGCGGTCGTTCGCGCGAGGACTCCTCAGAGGGCTTGCCTGACCCCGGCCAGCATGAGCCTGATCGTCAGGAACTTCGGGCTTGCCTGCGGCAGGCTCTGGCCCGCCTCGCGCCCCGTGAGGCCGAGGTTTTCACCCTTCGTTTCTTGGAAGGCTACAGCAACACCGAGATCGCGCAAATGCTGCGACTATCCCGGGTGTCGGTGGCCGTGATCGTGCACCGGGCGCGCCGGCGGTTGCAACTAGAGATTCGTTCCTATCTGGGAGGAAAGTCATGAAGAGCGAAAAGAAGCGGAGCGAATTCACGCTCGATCAAATCGTTGCCGAGATCCGCCGCGAGACCGTGGACGAGCAAATGGCGGAACAGGCGGCGCACCGGGTGTGGAACCGGATCGCGGGAGCTTCGGGCTCGGCCGAAGCGGTCCAAGGCCTCGGCCAGATTCGAGGTTGCGCCGATTTTCAAGCTTTGATTCCGGCCTACCTTGCCAAGAATCTGCCGGAGGCGCGAGCGCTGCTGGTTCAGGATCACCTGCTCGAATGCGTCGCCTGCCGGCACGTGCTGAACGATGCGCGGCTGGGTATGCGGACGGCAGAGCCGGGCCGCCTCGTAAGATTTGCGCCAAACCGTTCCAATTGGGTAATGGGGTGGGCCATCGCCGCTATCCTTCTGCTGGGCGTGGTGATTGGACTCATCGGCCCAGGGCGATGGCTCGGCGGAACGGAAGCACAGGTGGCGAGCGTCAGCGGAGGTCTCTATCAGGTCTCCGATGGCGGCAGTTTTGCGCTTGTTTCCGGGCGCCGGGTGGGGACAAATCAAGAGCTGCGGACGGCTAAAGCGTCGTCAGCGGTGGTTCGATTGGCGGACGGATCGCTTCTGGAAGCGGGCGAGCGCGCTGACTTCTGGCTTTCGCGCGGCTGGCGCGGAACCACGATCCACCTGGAACGCGGCAACATTATCGTTCGGGCGGCCAAGCAGGGTCATGGCCGGCTCTACGTGGCGACTCGGGATTGCCTGGTCGCGGTGAAAGGCACGATCTTCGACGTTGATGAGGGGATGAAAGGGGCGCGAGTATCGGTAGTTCAGGGCGAGGTTCAGGTGACCGAGGACGGCAAGGTCAGCTTGCTCCGTCCCGGCGACCAGCTTACAACTCGCGCTAGCTTGGTTCAGGTACCGGTGAAGCAGGAAGTGGCCTGGAGCGCGAATTCCGGCGAATACCTTGCTTTACTAAGCGAGTTTGAGGGGCTCCGAAAGCAGATTGATGCCATTCCCGGACCGGCGCTCCGCTACGATTCGACCCTATTGAACATGGTCCCGGAGGATACCGTCTTCTATGCCGGTATCCCCAACATCGGTTCAACCGTAAGCGAGGCCAATCGGCTGCTGCAAGATCGGATTCAGCAAAGCGAAGTGCTGCAGGCGTGGTGGAGGCAAAAGCAAGCCTCCGGCGAAGCGCAAAAGACGCAGGAGATGATCGAGCGAATCCGGAGTTTCAGCGCATACCTGGGCGACGAGATCGTGATCGCTATGCCGGCGGAGCACCAGTCGCCGGTGCTGCTGGCCGAGGTGAAGCGGCCTGACTTTGGCGCGTTCTTGCAGGGCCAGTTGAGCCGGCTCAACGAGGGCGGCACTGCGCCTCAACTGGTCGGCAATCCTGCCGCGGTCTCGCCTGCCGTCAAAGGCCAGCCCTTGATCCTCTTCAGGAACAACATTCTCGCGGTGACCACGGACGGGTCGCAGTTGCAGAGGGTTGCAGCGCTGATCGACCACTCAGCATCGAGTGGTTTTGCCTCTACGCCTTTCTATGCTGCCATCCGGCAGGCTTACCAGGGTGGGGCGGGCTGGCTGATCTGCGCCGACATGGAACAAATTCTCTCCACATCCGTAGTATCTGTTCGTGAGGAGAACGGAAGCCGGCACGACCCGTTCAAGGACCCGAAGCTTGGCCTTATTGATGCGAGGTACCTGATTATGGAGAGCAAGGAGGTGAGTGGCCAAACACAAAATCAGGCCATCCTCACCTTTGCTCAGGACCGCCGCGGTGTTGCTTCCTGGTTGGCGGCCCCCAGTCCGATGGGAACGCTCGATTTCGTGTCGCCCAAGGCGAGCTTTGCGCTGTCTCTTGTGGCTAAGGAGCCGCGCAGTATCGTTCAGGACCTTCTCGATTCCACGCAGGATGAAGGGTCGGGAGCGGGTCACGATCTCGCTGACTTTGAGGCCAAGACGGGCTTGAATTTGCAGGACGATCTCGCCGGATCGCTTGGCGGCGAGGTTACCTTTGCTCTCGACGGCCCGGTGCTGCCCACTCCCAGCTGGAAGGTGGCGCTCGAGGTGAACGATTCCACAAGGCTTGAGAGCGCCATTGAGAAGCTTGTGGCCGGCGTCAATCAGAAGGAGGCCTCGAGTGAAGCGGCCGAGAAGCGCGGCCACTTGAGTCTCACCCAGCAAACAGCCGGCGGCCGAACTTATTACGACGTGCAGGTTGCCCTGCCGGCGGCTCGCTCCGGCAAGGCGTCCCCGGTGCCCACAGATTTTGAGTATACGTTCGTGGACGGATACTTGCTGGCAGCGCCCAATCGCGCTTTGCTGCTCGGCTCGATTCAGAACCGCGAGACCGGGTACTCGTTGGCGCGCTCATCGGATTTCTTGAGCCGGCTGCCTCGCGATGGGTATGCCAACTTCTCGGGTCTGGTCTATCAGAACCTCTGGGCTGCGGTGTCCCCGTTTGCGGATCAATTGAAGTCGACTGCCATACTGACGCCCGCCCAACGGCAGTCGATCGATGCTCTCGGCCAGAACAGCGCTCCGAGCCTGATCTGCGCTTACGGTGAGCCGGACCAGATTACGGTCGCGAATACGGGCAGCTTCTTCGGCCTGGGATTCGAGTCGCTGCTGGGCGCGGGCCATCCGGGACCTTTTAGCGTGTTGCAAATCATCGGCCGAAACGCCGAACCATGATGAGTGCTGCGTGGCTGAATTTTGAGTTCGTAGAGTGCTTTCAACGGTCGGTAATGACTCTATCTGACGTTATTTAGCCGGAGGGTACTATGAATCGAGAACGGGCGTTGAAAATTGTGTTGGCGTTGGTGGGGTTGCTCTTTTTCGCGGGACTTTATCCCTTGACGACGTTACTGTGGCATCCGAGCGCGTCCGACAAGGGCGACGCGATGATGTTGAGCCTCTATGTCACGCTCGGGATTTTATTGTTGATCTCGGTGCGGAACCCCTCGGCGAATCGCAGCCTGATCGCATTCGCCGCCTGGTCAAGCTTTGCTCACGCCACGGTTATGACAATCCTGGCATTCCATGATGCGAGCGAACGCGAAGGCTTCTTGATTGGCTCAGCTGTCCTGGTTGTTATCGGTGTAACCCTGATCGCGCTGGCTCTGCCGAAACAATCCGTCGAGCAGGTACGCAGCCTGGCGCCCAGCGCGCAATCGAAGTCGATGTCGAGCGCAGCGTCCCAGTCCTGAGAAAAAGGCCTATGAAACGAGTCGCAATCTTGGCGTTCGCGCTGTTATTCCTTCAAGGGGGCCTCGCTACCCCGTCAGGAGTGGCCCAGGAGGTCTCGTCGGTCACTCATGCTCCGTATTCTCCGGAATTCACATTCCACAGCTCATCCAATCTGGTCCTGGTCGATGTGGTCGCCCTGAATGCCAAGAACGGCCTTTCGGACAACACGTTGAAGCGAGACGATTTTCAAGTCTTCGACAACGATCATCCGGTTTCGATCAAGACGTTTGACAGCCAGGCACAAACTCGGCCTCTCGCACTATGGTTTGTTGTGCAATGCAACATGCAAGACTTCGAGACAGAGGGTTCGGACTTGTTTCGAGGGCGAATCGATCTTTTCAAGCCCGCTCTGAAGAACTTGGACAGACAAGATACGGTGGCAGTCGCTCACTGGTGTGACAATGGCGATTCAAAACTCGACTTGCTACCCACGAGCGATGTCGAGGAGGCGGCCCTGTCCCTGGAGCAGGTACTCGCCCCTACGTTCAACCCGGATGACCACGACAGACCAGGCGAGCTGGCGCTGGAGAAGACTTTGCAACTGATCGTGGATGCTACGCGCCCGTTAGTGCCCGAACGAGTGCCGGTGGTGATCTTTCTTTATGGGGACCACAGCGGAATGCCCAGATCGGAGGCCGATCGCCTGATTGACGAGCTACTCGAAACCTCGGCCGTAGCTTATGGCCTGAAGGACCGCCGATCTCCGGGTATATGGTTTTTACCTGGCGAACAGAAGGAAATTGCGCACTACATTGCGACTCAGACCGGGGGCCAATCCTTGCCGGTAACGCCCGAAACATACGCAACGGGCTTGGAAGAAATCCTGCAACAGCTCCATTTTCGCTACGAATTGGGATTCAAGCCAGAAGCCCTGGACGGCAAGCGTCATAAGCTCCGGGTGAAGCTGGCGGATGCTGCGAAGAAACAGCACAAAGCAGTGCGTTTGAGATACCGCACCGCCTATGTGCCTACTGCTCCGCTATGACCCCCGTAATCGAACTCGACGGACTCAGCGTTCGCTTCGGCGCGCGCGACATTCTCAAGGACCTGCGTGCCTCCATGTCCGGGCGCACCATTGGGCTGCTGGGGCCGAATGGCGCGGGCAAATCAACCCTGATTAATACGCTGCTGGGATTCCACCGGCCATCCAAAGGGACTGCTCGCGTCTTGGGCCACGACATTCAAAGGGAAACAATGCAGATTCGCAGGCTTACCGGGTACATGCCGGAGTCTGATTCGTTCATCGCCCAGATGACCGCCGTGAAGTTTGTGCAAATGATGGCGGAGCTTTCCGGTCTGCCGTCAGAGGCTGCTTTGGAGCGGGCTCACGAGGCCCTTTTCTATGTTGGACTAGGCGAAGCGCGCTACCGCAAGCTCGGCACCTATTCGCTTGGGATGAAGCAGCTCGCGAAGCTGGCTCAGGCCGTCGCGCACGGTCCGAAGCTGCTGATCCTCGATGAGCCCACCAACGGTCTTGACCCGCCCGCGCGCCAGCGCATGATTCGCCTGGTGCGGGAAATGCGCGATAGCGGAGAACTGCACATTTTGATCTGCTCCCATCTGCTTCGCGACGTCGAGGAGACCTGCGAAGAAGTGTTGATCCTGAAAGAGGGCCAGAAGGTTCACTATTCAAACTTGGAAGAAGAACGGCGCGCCAATCGACGCTTCGTAGAGCTCGAGACCTTCGGCGGCGAGAATGGCCTTGCCCAGGCCGTCGAAGACCTGGGCTGCGAGTGCGCCCTAACCGGCGCTCATCGGATGAAAATGGTGGTGCCGGAGAGCTTCGCCATTCGCGATTTGTATCGCCTGGCGGCAGAACGAAATGTGCAGATCCGGCGGCTGAACTTTCGGCGCGACAGTTTGGAAGATATTTTCCTCAAAGCCATGGAGGGCGCCAATGGCCGTCCGTAAGCGCAGCTATCGCGGGTACTCTGGCGATCTCACGCCGATGTGGTCGCGGTTTCTGATCGTCACGCGCTATGCCTTCAAGACCGTATTCAGCTCCAAGTTCCTGACTGCGTTCTTTGTCTGCTGCTTCTTCTATCCGCTCGGCTGTGCCGTCGCGATTTACCTGAATCAGAATCTTCGCGTGCTCGCATTGCTGAATATTCCCGCCATGTTTGACGTGGATGGCCGCTTCTTTTTCCATTTCCTGAATGTCCAACTGGTGCTGGCCTTCGTGATTACAGCTCTTGTAGGACCTGGACTCGTATCGTCAGACCTTGCCAACAACGCGTTGCCGCTGTACCTTTGCCGGCCCTTTTCGCACGCCCACTACGTTTTTGGGAAAATGATGGTCCTGGTCACGCTGCTTTCGCTGATTACCTGGATTCCAGGGCTGATTCTTTTCCTGATTCAAGCTAGTCTCGCCGGCGTGGGCTGGCTGACCGCGAACCTCTGGATGGCAGGGGCTATCTTCCTCAGTTCGGGCGTCCAGATTCTGGTTCTTTGCCTGCTCTCACTGGCCCTATCGGCCTGGATCAAACGGAAGCTCGCGGCGGGCGCGGCCTTGCTGGGGGTGTTTTTCTTCGGGGCGGGCCTGGGCCAGGCCATCAACGCCTCGCTCTCCACCCGGAGCGGCTCGCTGCTGAACATCGGCGAGCTGATGGCCAGCGTAGAGATCACGTTGTTCCGGGTGTACAGTGAGACCCCGGTCCCGAGCGATATGGCTTGGCTGGCGCTGCTCACGGTCTGCGTGTTCTGTCTCCTGCTGCTCGAGCGCAAGGTACGTGCTTACGAGGTGGTGAAGGGATGAGCGAAAACGGGTCTGCCCTGGGGATCGTTTTCGAGGACGTTTCCAAGTTCTACGGGGACGTCCTGGGCGTGAATCGGGTCAATCTGTCGATTCCTCCCGGCATCACCAGCCTGGTGGGTCCCAATGGCTCCGGCAAGACGACGCTGATGAACCTCATTACCGGCTTGGTGCGCCCCACGCGAGGGCGCATCAGCGTGCTCGGCATCGCGCCCGATCAGCCGGAGGAGCTCTTCCGCGTGCTTGGCTACTGCACGCAATTCGACTCCTTTCCGCGCGGCATGACCGGCTACCAGTTCGTCGATTCCTTTCTGCGTCTTTTCGGCTACCCCCGGCCCCATGCCCGCGATCTCGCCGAACAGGCCATCGAGCGCGTCGGTCTCGCCGATTCCGCAGGGCGCAAGATCGCCGGCTACAGCAAGGGAATGCGGCAGCGCATCAAGCTGGCCCAGGCGATTTGTCACAACCCCTCGGTGCTCGTGCTGGACGAGCCCCTGAACGGACTCGATCCGCTCATTCGCGCCGAGACCATCGCCCTGTTCCGCAGTCTGGCGGGCGAAGGGCGGCACCTGCTGATCTCGAGCCACGTGCTGCACGAAGTGGATGTAATCTCCGACCAGGTGGTGCTGCTCACGAGCGGATACGTGGTGGCCGAAGGCAAGATTCACAGCGTTCGCGACGAGATTCAGGAACATCCCATGCAGATTCTGATCCGCTGCAACAATCCGGCTGAGCTGGCTTCACAGGTTTTTCAAAGAGACTGCGCAGCGGTGGAGGCGCGAATCCACAACGATGGCATGGGCCTGCTCGTGAAAACGCGGGACGCCGATCGCTTCTACCTAATGCTCAATCACATCGCTCAGAACGGCATCAACATCGAGTCGGTGGCGCCGGCGGACGATGACGTGCTCTCAGTATATGAGTATCTGGTGGGTACCGGGGAGTCTACGAAATGAGTGAAGCTTCTTGGAGACTCTGGTCGTCGCAGATCTGGGCTATCCTTCGCCTGGAACTTAGAAAGACGCTGCTGGCTCGCCGCGGACTCTGGATTTACCTGCTGGCGTTCGCGCCGGCTCTCATCTTCGCCGGTCATTCGATCATTCAGATGAAGACTGGGCGAACTTGCGACATCGGCGACGACACCCACGTTTACGCGGGAGTTTTTCAGCTGTTTTTCATTCGCCTTTCGATCTTCTTTGGCTGCGTCGGCATTTTCATGAACCTGTTTCGCGGCGAGGTGCTCGACAAGAGCCTGCATTATTACTTTCTGGCGCCGGTCAAAAGGGAGGTCCTGGTGGTCGGCAAATTCCTTTCCGGCCTGCTCGCTTCGATGGCGATCTTCGGGACCAGCACCGTCTTAAGTTTCTTTGCGCTGTACTGGCATTTCGACTCCAACGTCCGGCAGGAGTATTTCTATCATGGCCACGGCCTGGAGCACCTGGCAGTCTATCTCGGGGTTACGCTGCTCGCTTGCATCGGGTACGGCGGCGTGTTCCTGGCGGCCGGCGTGCTCTTCCGCAATCCGCTGTATCCCACGGTGATCGTGCTGGTCTGGGAGGCGATCAGCGGCTTTGTGCCCGAGACGCTTCAGCATTTCAGTGTGATCTTTTATCTGAAATCGCTCTGCCCGGTCGCAGTACCGGCCTCAGTTCTTATGGGTAACGGAGGTAAGGGAAGTCCCTTTGCCCTCCTGGCCGTTAATCCTACTCCCGCCGCCGCGGCGACAGCCGTTCTGGGCCTCCTGATTCTCTTCACTGCCTTAGTCGTCTTCACGGGCCGTCAGGTCCGCCGCATGGAGATCGACTACGGCACCGACTAAGCCCCTTGACGGGACCCGGTGCAAGGCAAGCCGATTCAACAGCCGATACTTTCCGAGGAGCAGGCGGATCATTGTCCATGCATGATAGATGAACTTTGTGGTATGTCATAAATGAGACTTCCGCCGCCCATGATTCGAATCTACAGCAGCGCCGCCGCGAGCGACCGCCTGACGATGGCGCGCGAGTTTGTGCGTTCGTTTCCGCCGTCCCGGGAACAGCTTTGGATTGGTGCGTCCCGCGAAGCCATCAACCGCTTGGCGCAGTCGCTATCGGCTTCGCTCAAGGCTACCTTCGGCTGGCACCGCTTTACCCTGATGCAATTGGCCGCGCACCTCGCCACCGCTGATTTCGCGCGCCGGGGAATCGCGCACGGTACTGCGCTCGGGGCCGAAGCCGTCGCCACGCGCGCCGTCTTCGAGGCTCTCGATCAAAATGGGCTCGACTACTTCGGGCCGGTGGCGCGACTGCCCGGCTTCGCGCGCGCGTTGGCGTCGACTTTGGCAGAACTGCGGCTGCAGGAGGTCGATCCGCCGGCGCTCGCCAGCCTCGGGCTCCCTGGGCAGGACCTGGCGCGATTAATGCGGCTTTTCGAGGAACAGTTTGACGAGGCCGCCGCGGCCGATCGCACTGCGCTTCTACAAACCGCCGCTGCGGTGCTTGACGGCGCAGCCGGCGGGCAGTTTCGGGGATGGCCTCTGCTGTTTCTCGATGTGCCGATTTCGTCGGTGTCAGAACAGCGCCTGATTCGGGCTCTCCTGGAGCGCGCCTCGGACGCGCTGATCACGGTTCCGTGCGGGGATGAGAGGACGCTAGCGGCCCTCGATTCGATTCCGGGCGCGGAGCAGATCAGGGCCGCAGAGGACCACGCGGTATCGAGCCTGGGCCGCCTGCGTTCGTACCTCTTCTCGCCCCAGGAGCCAGGCGAGGCGGAGCGCGACGAAGGGGTCTGCTTCTTCTCAGCGCCGGGCGAGGGACGTGAATGCACCGAGATCGCGCGCCGGATGCTCGATGAAGCGCGGCGGGGCACGCGCTTCGATCAGATGGCGGTGCTGCTGCGCGCGCCTTCCGGCTACGCCGCTCTGCTCGAGGCTGCTTTGGCACGCGCAGAGATTCCGGCTTACTTCACGCGAGGCAGCCGCCGGCCCGATCCCTCCGGGCGCGCGTTTCTGGCCATTCTGGCCTGCGCTGCTGAACGTCTTTCAGCGCGGCGTTTCGCCGAGTATCTTTCCCTGGCGCAGGTTCCGCAACTGGATGAAACCGGCGCTCCGCTCGACGCTCCCGGCCCCTGGGTGCGTGCCGACGACGAGATTTTGACTCCGGTTGGCGCTGCCCTCGCAATCGAGCTCGAAGCTGAGACTGAAGACGGTTCTGAGCCGGAGAAAGACACCGACGAGGCGCCGGGACTTGAAGGTACGTTGCGGGCGCCGTGGAACTGGGAACGATTGCTGGTGGAGGCGGCTGTCATCGGCGGCGAGGAGCGTTGGCGGCGCCGAATCGGCGGGCTCGAGAATGAGTTTCGGCTGAAATGCGATGCCGAGCGCAAGGAAGATCCCCAATCTCCTCGTGTAGCCGGTGCGGAGCGTGAGCTGAAGAATCTCGGGCATCTTAAGGCCTTCGCTCTGCCGGTAATTGAGAGGCTGGCCGCTTTGCCGCCGCAAGCGCGTTGGGGCGAATGGCTCGAGCGCCTCAAAGGCCTTGCTCCGCTGGTGCTGCGTCGTCCCGAGCGCGTCCTCGCGCTTCTCGTTGAACTCGAGCCAATGGACCGCGTCGGTCCCGCGACCTTGGATGAGGTTCGCGGGGTCTTGGCCGAGCGCCTGGCGTCACTCGATCGCGAGCGGCCGCCGCGAGATTACGGGCGGGTCTTCGTGGGTACGCCTGAGCAGGCTCGCGGCCGCAGTTTTGCAGTTGTATTCGTGCCAGGCCTGGCCGAGCGAATCTTTCCCCAGCGGGTCGGCGAAGATCCGATTTTGTTGGACAAGCTGCGGGCGCAATTATCGATGGGCCTCGCGCAGCAGGACGAGCGGGTGAAGCTCGAGCGCTTGCAATTGCGATTGGCGGCCGGCGCCGCCGAGCGACGCATTTACTTCTCGTACCCGCGCCTTGAAGTTGCCAAAGCGCGGCAGCGGGTTTTCTCGTTCTACTGGCTCGACGTACAACGGGCTACTCGAGGAAAACTCCCCCGGCTTAAGGAATCGGAAACAGAAGCGCGGCGCGAGGCCGAAGCGGCGTTGGCTTGGCCGGCTCCGCGAGACGCGAGACATGCCATAGACGACATGGAGCACGACCTGGCCATTTTAGGGACGCTGCTGCGCCAGCAGGCCGGTCCCGAGACCGACGGCCGCGCTCGTTACCTGCTGGAATTGAATTCGCACCTGGCGCGGTCCCTGCGCACGCGTTACGCTCGCTGGCGAAAAGCGTGGTCCGGTGCAGACGGCCTTTGCGAAGCGAGCGAGATGGCTGTGATGGCGCTCGGCCAGCATCGCCTGCGAGGCCGGCCTTACTCCCCCACCGCGCTGCAGAAGTTCGCTCTTTGTCCTTACCAGTTCCTGCTTTCCACGATTCATCGCCTCGAGCCGCGCGAAGAGGCAGTCCACCTGGTACAGATAGACCCGATGACGCGAGGCAGCATCTTCCATCGGGTTCTCGCCGATTTCATGCGCCAGTTGCAAGGGTCCGGCAAGCTGCCGGTGACGCTCTCAAGTCTTGCGGAGGCTCAGAAGATGCTGGACCAGACCCTCGACCGGGTCGCCGAGAAGCAGAGCGATGAGCTTGCCCCGGCCATCCTGCCGGTTTGGAAGGATGGAATCGAAGGCATTCGGACCGATCTTCGCGGCTGGCTGCAACGAATGGCGGAGTCCACGCCGGATTGGACTCCGATTCACTTCGAGTTTGGCATTGGTTTCCCGCCCACAGAAGACCGCGACCCCGCAAGCCAGCCCGAAGCGGCGATCCTCCCCGGCGGATATCGATTGCACGGCATCGTTGATGTGATCGAGCGCCGGACGGGCGGGGAGGAGCTGCGCGTGACCGATTACAAGACCGGCCGCGACCGCAATCAGCAAGGCATGATCATGGGGGGCGGGGAAGTGCTGCAGCCGGTTCTTTATGCGCTCGCCGTGGAGGCAGCCAAACACGAGAAGGTAAGCCAGGGACGACTCTACTTTTGCACCTCGGCAGGTGGCTTCAGCGAACGTGTGGTTGAGCTGCACAACGTGACGCGGCAGCGCGCCGGCCAAGTGCTTGACTTGATCGATCGGGCGGTTGAGCGCGTCTTCCTGCCTCCGGCCCCTAAGGAGCGCGCCTGCAGCTGGTGCGACTTCCGCGAAGTGTGCGGACCGTTCGAAGAGACTCGCCTGACGCGGAAGAATCAGGAACCGCTCGACGATCTCAACACGCTGCGAGGCCTGCCATGATCCCCGCGAGCGACCAGGCAGCGCGCGATCAAATCAGGAACAGTCTTGGAGTCACCATGCTGGTGGAGGCGGCGGCCGGCACCGGTAAAACTACCGAACTCATCAACCGCATAGTGAATGTCATCGCCGAGGGTAGGGCGCGGATTCATGAGATCGTTGCTGTAACATTTACCGAAAAAGCGGCGGGCGAGTTGAAGTTGCGGCTGCGGTCGAGACTCGAGGACCAGCGCCAGCGAGTCCAGGGCGAAGACCAACAGGCGAACCTTCGCGACGCCACCGCGCGGCTCGAAGAAGCTCACATCAACACCATTCATGGGTTCTGCGCCGATCTGCTGCGCGAGCGGCCGGTCGAGGCCGGGGTTGATCCAAGGTTCGAATGCCTGGATGACGTTTCGTCACGGCGGCTATACGACGAGGCGTTTGGTCTGTGGCTGGAAGAGAAGCTCGAGAATCTTCCGGAAGGCATGCGCCGGGCATTGCGCCGCCCAACCTGGGATGACCCCACCGCCAGGCTGCGCGCAGCAGGCTGGGAGTTGGTCCAGTGGCAGGACTACAAGAAGCCGTGGCGCCGCGATCCCTTTGCGCGCGAAGGGGAGATCGACTCCTTGGTGGCGAAGCTCCATGACTTCGCCGAGCTGACGAAGTCTCCTTTGAAGAAAAATGACGGACTTTACGAGGACACTCGAAAAGCGCGGAGACTGAGCGACGATATCAGCCAGACTGAAAAGGTCCGGGAGCGCGATTACGACGGGCTGGAGGCGGATTTCGTAAGCTTCGTATCGTATCTGGATGAGGAAGGTAAGAAGTTCCGCGAGCCACGCATCGGGTTCGGTTCTGACTATGCGAAGGGCCTGCCGCGCGAACGGATCCTGGCTACGCATGGCGAGTTCGCGGCAGCCGCACAGCGCTTTGCCAAGCTGGCCGACGCCGATTTGGCGGCGCTCCTGCACGCTGAACTCAGGGAGTCGATCGACCGCTATAACCAGCTCAAAGCACGCAGCGGGCGCCTCGATTTTCTCGACCTGCTTTTGCGCACCCGGGATATGGTTCGCGATTGCCCGCCGGTGCGGGAGGAGTTTCAGCAGCGCTTCAAGTGCATTTTCATCGATGAATTTCAGGACACCGATCCCCTGCAGGTTGAGATTCTTCTGCTGCTCTCAGCAAGCGATCCCTCGGTGAGCGAGTGGCGTGAGGTTACTCCCGGCGCGGGCAGACTCTTTGCGGTCGGCGATCCGAAGCAGGGCGTCTACCGGTTCCGTCGAGCCGACCTTGGAATCTACCGCGAGGTCAAGGATCTGCTGGCGAGGCAGGGCGCAATGTGCGTGTACCTTACCACTAGCTTCCGGTCCGTGCCTTCGATTCAGAACGCAGTCAATGCTGCCTTCGCGCCGGTTATGACCGGCGATTCCAAGACTCTGCAGGCTGATTACGTCCCACTCTCGCCTTGCCGCCAGGAAAACCTCGATCAACCTACGGTTGTTGTCCTCCCCGTGCCTGACCCTTATGGCACGAGTGGAAAACCCACACAAACTGCTATTGAGAAGTCGCTGCCGGACGCTACTGCCGCTTTCGTCCAGTGGCTCATTCAGGAAAGCGGCTGGACGGTTACCGAGTCCGAGCGCTCGGGCGAGCGCGTTCCGGTGGAGGCTCGCCACGTCTGTCTGCTCTTCCGGCGCTTCGAGAGCTGGGGCAAGGACGTGACGGGCGGTTACATCGCGGCCCTGGAGGCTCGCGAGATTCCTCACCTGCTGGTGGGTGGCAAGTCCTTCCACAAACGCGAGGAGGTACAAACTTTGCGAGCGGCACTTGCCGCGATTGAGTGGCCCGACGATGAACTCTCCGTCTTCGCCACTCTCAAGGGGTCGCTTTTCGCGATTCCGGACGACGCTCTCCTTGAGTACCGCCGCCTTTATCGCCAGCTGCATCCTTTTCGGATCCCGACGGAAAAGCTCGCGCCTGGTCTCGCTGCCATCGCGGAAACTCTCCTGGTGCTCCAGTCCCTGCATCGTAACCGGAACCATCGGCCGGCGGCCGAGACAGTAGGGCGATTGCTCGAAACGACTCGCGCTCATGCCGGATTCGTCCTGCGGCCTTCCGGGCGGCAGGCGCTCGCCAATGTACTGCATGTGGCGGAGCTGGCGCGCCACTACGAAGAACAGGGAGGAATCTCGTTTCGCGGATTCGTTGAGCTGCTGCGGCAGGAAGCGGAGGGCGGCCAGACTTCCGAGGCTCCGATCCTCGAAGAAGAAAGCGACGGAGTCCGGATCATGACCGTGCACAAGGCCAAGGGCCTCGAGTTTCCCGTGGTGATCCTGGCTGATATCACCGCCAAGCTCTCGCGGCCGAGCCCGAGCCGGCACCTTGATTCCACAAGTGGCTTAAGCGCCGTCCAGATTGGCGGGTGGACGCCTGTTGAATTACTCGAACGTAGCGATGACGAGGCGGCGCGCGACCGCGCCGAGGGCGTGCGGGTAGCTTATGTGGCTGCGACGCGCGCTCGTGACCTGCTGGTGATTCCGGCCGTGGGCGATCAGGGGCCGGATGCCTGGCAAAAGTCGATCAGCAATTGGTGGGTGAGCCCGCTGAACGCGGCAATCTATCCCCAGGTTGATCGACGGCGTAGTCCTTCCGTCGCGATGGCATGTCCTCAGTTCGGGGACGACAGCGTGCGAAAACGAGTGCGTGCCAAGCAAGGTGGAGACAACGTCGCGCCCGGGCGATACGAGTTCGGTACCTCTCGTGGCGGCAAGAAGGACGGCGAGTACCACGTGGTCTGGTGGGACCCAAAACGTCTGCTCCTGGACGTGGAGCCCACGTACGGCGTGCATCACAAGGATCTGCTGAAAGAAATCGACCCGGAGATTGTGGCTGCGGACCGCCGGAATTATGAGGCGTGGAGGGAGGATCGCAGGGTAGCCCTCGATCATGGCTCGCGAGCCAGCTTGACGGTGGAAACCGCCACGGAGTGGGCCTCATCGACCACAGAACGGCTGCCTGTCCAGGTGATGATCCTTGAGGCGGGGCCCGAAATTGATCGCCCGGCAGGACCGCGCTACGGCGCCTTGATTCATTCCGTCCTCGCTCGCATCCAGCTCGACGCCGGACGCGAGACGGTGCTCGCTGCGGCGGCGCTTGAAGGTCGCATCCTGGGCGCCACTCCCGAGGAAGTGGCTTCAGCCTGCGACACTGTGGTGGCCGCGCTCAGACATCCACTGATGCAGCGAGCCCGCGAAGCTGCCGCTATCGGATGTTGCCGCCGCGAAACGCCGGTCACGCTCAGCTTCGGGGAGAATACCCTCGTCGAAGGCATTGCCGACATTGCGTTCTCGCACGAGGACCGGTGGACCGTGATCGACTTCAAGACCGATCGCGAGCTTGAAAAGAGGCTGGATATCTACCGCCGGCAGGTTAGTCTCTACGCCGAGGCTATCTCGCTCGCGACCGGCCAAAGATGCGATGCCGTCCTCATGCGCATCTGATGAGCCCCAAGACTCTGCACCCAGGCTTTTTCCGGTTTGGGATCAGGCGGCGGAGTCGGGATGAAAGAAGGCGAGAGCCGAGTCCCTGATCTTTGAGGCAGCCTCAGCCCTCCGGCCCGCGCGGTCCGCCTTTCCACCCAGCGCAAGGTCATGCCCCGCGCCTTCAAAATGCAGAATCGAGGTTCGGGCAGGGATCAACTTCAGCGCCGCTTCAATCTCCTCGGTCGATGCAAATGGATCGCGCGTGCCGTGCACAAAGAATGCCGGTGCGCGCAGAGCAGGGAAGTGCGCGGTGCGCGGCGAATCAGGCTGGCTCGGCGGATGAAGCGGGTAGGACAGCAGCAGGAGACCGTTCACAATCTCCGGGTTCTCGGCCGCGAGCATGCTTGCCTGCCTTCCGCCGTACGAGTGGCCGCCGAGGAGAACTCGAGAGTTCTCCGGCGCTACCTTTTTGACCGCTTGGACGGCGTTTCGCAACCCGTCGCGGTCCGTAGCGGCGTCTCCGCGATACGGCGGACCGTGGGGCCGTTTCTGGCCGTAGGGCAGATCGCAGCGCAGCACGACGAATCCGGCTTCGACGAAGACGTCAGCCAGTGCCACCAGCAGCGGCGCCTGGCAGTTCGATCCGGCTCCGTGCGTCAGCACCAGCGCCTGGCCGGAACGTATCAGCGGGGAATGGACGAATCCTTGAACGGGCGGAGCAGTATCGGTTGTGAAGGGTGCGATCACGGTGAGACCTCAGGATGCCAGTATTCAGGATGGCGGTGCTTCAGTTTCTCCAAACGAACTGAAGAACCGTCGAACCTGGCTTACCGTAATACTGACAAGCCCAAGGGGACCCTTTAGGTGGCTACGGAGGCGGCTCGCGCGCAGTATTGATCGAAAGCGCGGGTGAGATCGTCAGCGATGGAGAAAGCATCGCGACCTTCGATATCGCGGCGCTCCAGCATAAAAACCAGTTTGCCGTCACGCAGCAGGGCGATCGACGGTGAGGAAGGCGGGTAACCGGTAAAGTAGCTGCGCGCGCGGTCGGTGGCCTCCCGGTCCTGCCCCGCGAACACCGTGGTGAGGACGTCAGGGTGGGCCGGATGATTGACGGCCCGGACCACGGCCGGGCGAGCCTTGCCCGCAGCGCAGCCGCAGATCGAGTTCACCATTACGAGTGTGGTCCCGCGGCTTGCGGCGAGGGCCTCGTCCACTTCTTGCGGAGTCCGCAACTCGCGAAATCCGACGTTCGTCAACTCCTCACGCATGGGGGCGACAAATTCTTCAGGGTACATAGCGGCACTCCTTGGCTTGATCGATTGAGCCGAGAGGATCGAAAACGAGCGGCTCGTGCTGGGATCATTTATCATTCAACGTCTCACGCTGCAAAGTATCGCGTCTAGTTGTGAGTATAACACGCGAAGCCGCCGGGCGGTTCGGGCTCGACTGAAATACCGGCTCGCTGGCATACTGAAACCGCGAAGAGCCGCTGAAAATTCGCATGCCGGCCGCTCCGTTTCCGATGAGTCCCCGCCGCGCAAATCCCGATCTCACCGAACGCCGCCGCGAGGCTCTCATCAAGGCCGCCTACGCCGAAATTCTCGACCGCGGCGTAGCCGCGCTGACGATTGACGCCGTGGTGGCACGCGCCGGCACGAGCAAGGGCGGAGCCCTCCACTACTTTCGAACCAAGGACGTACTCCTCTACGCCGTACTGGAGTGGTTGTTGACCGAACTGGACCGCACTCTGGCCGATATCGGCCGGAGCGGCGGTCCGCCGCGCGCCTTGTTGAGCTCGGAGATCGAGGTGCTGTTTCATAGCGCGGAGGTGAATCAGAAGCTGTACCGGGTGCTCTTCGACTACGTGGCTGTAGCGTCGCGGTCCGAGCGCTACCGGCAACTGCTGGGCCGGTTTCTGGACGCCTGCCGCCGCCGCGATACCGCCATCATCGAGGATGGCATTCGCCGGCGTGAATTCCGGCGGACGGATGCCGAGGCTGCAGCCAGCACCTTCCGCGCACTCGTGGACGGCTACTGTCTGCAGTGGATCATGGGCCCGGCAGAGGAAGCGCTCGAAGTCTACCGCGACCGTTGTAAGGCAGCGCTCAGCGCTTTGCTGCGCAATCCTTGAAGCGTTTGTGAGAGGCGATCCGGAGCTTGACATCACTCTGCTCGCGGCCTACCATCAAAATCAGTATGAAACTGAATAATCTCAAATCGCGGCGGGGCGGGGCGGCAGTTCGCAGCTTGGCCCAAGTAAGTGTGCTCGCTGTTATCCTGCCGCTTCTGGGCGCCGCTACCATGCGCGCCCAACAAGATGACCACAAGCGCAAGGTGCCGATCGTCGACAAGATCACGTCGACTAATGGGCAAGAAGCCTTCAGCGGCTCGATTCAGTCGGTTGACTTCAAGACGTCTCTGCTTCAAGTGCACAGCACGGCAGACAATACGGACGAATATTTTCCCCTGAAGAAAACTGTGCACGTCGCTACCGCGGGCGGCGAAAGAGCGACGCTTGACAGCCTTAAACCGGGAGTCAGCGTGCTTGTGTACTACGAACAGAAGGGCGATCACCGCGCCGTGAAAGAAATCGTCGTGTTGGGTAACGCCGCTGAAGCTCCGAAGGCGAAACCCGCTCCTCCCTCGTAACCAAACCACGAGCCATTGTGTCAAATGCTCTGACTTGTGATCGGCGCTGAAGCATACGCAGCGGCCGGTGACCTAAGTTTGCATTTTGGCTCCGGTCGGTTTGGAAATGGAGGTCGTGCCATGAAGATTGGAATTACCTGCTATCCAACTTATGGCGGAAGCGGAGTTGTGGCCACTGAACTTGGCCTGGAGCTGGCGGCGCGCGGGCACGAAATCCATTTCATCAGTTACGCCATGCCGGTGCGCATGACGGCCGCCACCGAGCGCATTCGCTTCCATGAGGTGGAGGTGGTGAATTATCCGCTCTTCGACCATCCTCCCTACACGCTTTCGCTTGCCGCCAAGATGTATGAGGTGGCAAAGAGCGAGGCGCTCGACCTGCTGCATGTCCACTATGCCATTCCGCACTCCGTGAGCGCGTACCTGGCTCGCGCCATGTTTCGGCCGTTGCGGTTGCCTTTCGTCACTACCCTGCACGGCACGGACATCACCCTGGTGGGAAGCGACCGTTCCTATCTGCCCATCACGCGCTTCTCGATTGAGGAGAGCGATGCGGTCACCGCCATCTCGGAGTACTTGCGGAAGGTCACGCTCGAGGAGTTCGGCATTCATCGGCCCGTGGAGGTGATTCCGAACTTCGTCAATTGCGACGTCTTCGAGCCGGCCAACGGCGAGGGCCGCCGCAGCCAGTTTGCGCCAAGCGATGAAAAAGTCCTGCTGCATCTTTCCAATTTTCGTCCCGTGAAACGGGTGCCGGACGTGATTGAAATTTTTGCCCGCGTGCGTCGCGAGATTCCGGCCAAGCTGCTCCTGATCGGCGATGGTCCGGACCGGGCCCGCGCCGACTGGCTGGTGAAGGAGAAGAAGCTCACCAAGGACGTCATCTTTCTCGGAAAGCAGAATCAGGTGCAGGACCTGCTGAATTGCGGCGACGCCCTCCTGCTGCCAAGCCAACTCGAATCGTTCGGACTGGCTGCGCTCGAAGCCATGGCCTGCGGGGTGCCGGCCGTATGCTCGCGCGTGGGCGGCTTGCCGGAAGTGATCCGGGATGGCGTGGAAGGTTATCTCGTCGAGGTGGGCGACGTTGACGCGATGGCCGCGCGCGTTCTGCAGGTCCTGACCGAACCGGGACGCCGTGAGCGGATGGGCCGGGCGGCGCGGCAGCGCGCCATCGACAAGTTCTGCAGCACCAAGATCATTCCGTTGTACGAAAAACTCTACCGGCGGGTGATTGAGGGAACGCCCCGCGCCGAGGCCGCAGCAGCAACATAGCCGGCACTCGCCCTCAATGGAGATTGCAAAATACAGTGACGTCATTCTCTGTAGCGCCGCTCTATGAGCGGCGAAAGACGCCGGTCGCAGACCGGCGCTACAGCAGCGGTCGTCACTGTATTTTACAATGCTCAATAATTCAGCATCCGGCTCTCTTCAGACCGGTCGTCTTCGCCGAGGAAGGCTGTCAATCAGTGGTCTGCCTTGACCTTTGTCAAGAACGCTTTTACCGCCTGCTCGTACTGCGCATTTCCTGAATGAAATCCTTCGCCGTGCTTGGTGCCAGGCACGATCAGCAGCATCTTATCGGGACTAGATGCGGATGCGTCCAGCGCCCGGGCCACGTCCGGCGGCATGCGGCGATCGCCCTCCACGCCAATAAACAGAATCGGCCGGGGATTGACACGCTCGACTGCCTTGCGCACATCGAAATCGGAAACCGTAAAGTGGGCCCGTTCCGTGATCAGCCAGATCGTCTCGTTGTACATCGGAAAGCTGGGAAAAGTCGGAAAGAAGAGCTTCCAATGGTGGCGGGCGGTGTCGTCGAAAGACAGGAAGCTGCTATCGGAGATCACGGCGGCCACATCCGGCGTTTCGGCGGCTGCCATCAGCGAAGCGGCGGCACCGAGCGAAACTCCCCAAAGAACGACAGGCCGGGCTGCATTTTGTTGATCGAGTGTGTAGCGAACCGCCGCCTCCACGTCGAGCCTCTCCCAGTAGCCGACACTGGACACTTGGCCGCCGCTGGTGCCGTGGTGGCGAAGGTCAAAGGTCAGTCCGTTGTACCCGAGGCTGTGCCCATATTGAGCCATCGGCAGCATCTCCACCCGGCTGCGATTCTGCCCGTGCGCGTAGACAATGGTTCCCAGGGGATGCCCCGAGCTGCCGGTCGAGCCGGGCATCCACCAACCTTTGAGATCGATCCCATCGGTCGAATGGAATTCCACGGATTGGTACTGCATTCCGAAATCCGTGGGTGTCTTGCCGTCATTCGGATCAGGAAAGTGAAAGCGATTTGTGGTGGTGATGGTTGAGACTGCCCAGGGCAGGATCGTCACAAAAAAGACGATCACCAGCGCCACCAGCACAATCAGGAACCATTTGGCCACCTTCAAGACTCGTCTCATGCTTCGTATCAACCCCCGCGATGCCTACTGCCGACTGCCTACTCTTTCTGCCTGCGTGGCTTCCGGTTCAGTGATATGGGTGGTCAATAAGAGCGCGACCAAACCTGCCATCAAGGCCGAAAGGGAAGTCACGGCGAAGTAACCCCGCCATTCATACAACAATCCGCCGCAGGCGACTGCAGCGCCGATCCCGAGTTGCGAGGCGATATTTCGCAGCGCCACGAACGAGCCGCGCCGGTGCTGCGGGACCATCTCCGTCATCAGGGCAGTGATGGGTCCTTGACGGAAGCCGATTCCCAGGCTAACGCCCACAAATACAGCCAGCAATCCCGCTCCCCAACTGAACAGAGGCAGCGCAGCCATGGTCACGAAGAGCAGCACATTGCTTGCAATCGAAATGCTACGCTTGCCCCAGCGGTCGGCGAGAATTCCGCCGAGCGGCGCACCGCCCACCGCCACCAGTCCGCCAAGCATAAAAACGAGCCCGATCCTGGTGGTGGACAGACCGAAACTCGTGTGCAGCCATGTTCCAATATAGGTGAGGAAGCTGACGAGTCCGCCCGAGACCAGGAACGCAATCACCAGCATAGCAGCCGTATCGCGACGGCTGAGGAGACTTCCGAAAATGTTCAGGGTGTGACGGAGCTTGCCTTCGGACCGCTTCACCGGGTCTGTCCAGGCGTGAGCGTCGTAGCCCGTACGCTCGATGTGTTTTTCTTGGGGTAGCGTTTGGGCGGCTGCGGCGACCACCAACGCCAGGGCGGCAAAGGCCGTGAAGACGCGGGGCCAGCCAAAG
This sequence comes from Terriglobia bacterium, assembly GCA_035946735.1. Taxonomy (GTDB): domain Bacteria; phylum Acidobacteriota; class Terriglobia; order UBA7540; family UBA7540; genus Gp13-AA77. The sequence continues at coordinate 30,454 of DASYYZ010000034.1, read as the reverse complement.
CGATCGGCAACGAGTCCGGCCACCGGGACGCCGAGCGGCGCCACGAAGTAGGCCGACGAAATCAGCCCCAGGGCCCGGCCGCGTACAGTGTAGTCAAACCAGTCGCCCGCGTAGGCGGTGGAGCAGGTGGAGAGCGTCCCGGCAGCAAGTCCAGTGACGGCTCGCGCCGAAGCCAGCGCCGCAAAATCCCGGCTTAGTGAGGAAGCCAGGGAGGCGAGCATGAAGAACCAGGCACCGGCCATTAGAAAGCGCCGACGGCCGTAGTAGTCAGATAGGGAACCGGTGAGAAAGGCGGCCAGAGCCGCCGCGAGCGAATAGAACACCACCAGGAGCCCGGTGGAAGCCACGCTGGCGTGAAGCGAACTCGACAACTGCGGCAAGAGCGCAGGAATGGTCTGGTTGTCCGCTAATCCCAGAAAGAGCAGCAGGAACAGACCGGCAATGACGCGGTAGCTCATTCAAGGCGGTGAGCAAGGGGTGCCCGGAGGCCTGGGATCTCCGGTCAATTCCACGGAATCACGTCGTTATTCGCTGGTGTTGGCGCTGGTCTTGATCATCAATCCTTCGAAGTGGTGGAGATCGAGCTTGGTAGCAGCCTTGTCCGACATATCAAGTACGGCGGCGGCCGCGATTCCTATGGCAACCACGATCGCGTCGCTGATTTCCTCTTTGGTGCAGCCGATCTCGCGCGCCTTTTTGAGGTGGCCCTCCAAGCAACCCTCGCACTTCGCGGCCAGCGACACCCCGATCGCGATCAACTCCTTCGTCTTCAGGTCGAGGGCGGTGGGAGTGTAATAGCTTTCCTTGTAAAACTTGAGATAGATGTCGCGAAAGCGGTTCTCGATCATCGTCATTGAGCGCGCAGGGCTCTTGGACTCACCGTGGTTGTTGTTCGAATCGTCTGACATCGTTGTGGCTGACCTTTCTGTCCGATCTCTGGCCGCTGACGCTCGTCGGATCACTTCCAGCGCCTTCAGTTGGACGCCGATCGCTCGGGAAGTGTTACCGAGAGGGGGCCGATACCGGACTATAGCATACTACGCGCCTCCACCCGCTCTCAGCGCGCGATTGGCTCGAGCGCCGGGGCGGCCCTCCTCTCGGCGGCCGTGGTGATGAGCTCTGGCAACTCAAACCGGATGGAAGTACCCTGCCCGGGGCGGCTCTCCACGCGCAGCGAAAAATCCCCACCATAGAGCATTTTTAGCCGGTCGCGTACGTTGCGAATTCCGATCCCAGATTCGAATACTTCCCGCTGTCGTTCGGGCGAGATCCCGATACCGTTGTCGCTCACTTCCAGCACCAGGCGGCCATCCTGGCGCGCAGCGCGCAGAATTATGGTGCCGCCTTCCACCTTGGGGCCGATCCCGTGCCGAATCGAATTCTCAACCATGGGCTGCAGGATCATGCTCGGAATCTGCATCTCGTTGGTCTCGGGATCGATCTCTTTCTGCACGCGAAGCTTGTCGCTGCCGAAGCGCACGATTTCGATGGAAAGGTAGTCATCGATGAAGTCCAGCTCCTGCTGGAGCGGCAGAAAATGGGCCTGCACTCGCAAGCGGCGGCGCAGGATATTTGAAAGGTTCAGCACCACGTCGCGAGCCGTGTCAGGATCGAAGCGAATCAGGGATGAGACTGTATTCAAGGTATTGAAGAGAAAATGCGGGTTGATCTGGCTGATCAGCGCGTCCACCCGCGCCTGCATCAAGAGGCGGTCCTGGTCTTCCAGCTTGCGCTCCATTCGGGTGGTGTTCCAGATCCGTACCGGCAACCCCACCCCCACGAGCGTCGCCAGCACGATCAGCACCTTGGCCAGGCTGTTATGCGGCGAATCAATGTAGAAGAGCTGGTTGGGCGCGAGGCTTCCGACCAGCATCCTCGTGATCTCGAGAATCACGCAGATCAGCGTAAACAGCACCTGCCAGTCGAGCGCGGGAGCCCGGAAGCGCTGCCGGATGGATCGATACAGGCTGAGGTCGATGAAAGGCGAAAACTTCCAGATGGCCTCCTTGTCCGGGCAAAGCCAGCGCGCCGATCCCGCCACCACGGCGTAGAGCACGCTCATGAGTGGCGCGAGGTGCTCCGGGACAAAGATCACCCCCGCCGATGCCGTCACCTGTTGATGCCCGATCAGCCAGGCCGGCAGGCTCACCATCATGCCGACCACCAGACCCACGATCGTGCCTCCCAGCAGGCCTCCCAGCACCGTCACTTCCAGGCTCAAGTCCGCGCCCTTGTACCCTGCCAGCAGTCGCGCCAACACCGTGCACATGAAGGGTACGCCCAGAAACGCCGCAAAGATCAGCTTCTCGCGAGGCGTGCGCTGCTCCACAAAAAGCAGCCGCTTGAAGATTCCGAAGCGCGCAATGATGCTGGCCAGCGACGCCATCAGACCCAGCTTGATGAGCAGAGTGACCAGGATCGCGGTGGTGGTGGTAACTTGCATCGGATCGGAACGTGTTACGCGCCTTCGTGGCACGTCCGAGGTTATTTTAACCCACCCGGGAGCTCTGTGATTTCATGGATCCATCTGAGCTTTGTCGAGACACCGTCAACGTACAGTCGCGCCCACTACCGTTGCGACCAAGGAACGGGTACAACATGAAGATGCCGAGCCGAAGTCTAGACCACCAGCCGTGACTCAAGGTGGGCACGGCTCTCACAAGGAGAAAAACCCGATGGCCGTACCGCAACTCTTATCGACCACTGCGCGAAATGAAACCTTCGCCGGAGTCACTTACCATATCGAGGGCGAACTGGTGCCCGTGCTTCATCTGGAGCTCAGTAGCATACCGGTGTATTTCGAGCATCACGTTCTGCTGTGGAAGGATCCGCGGGTGGGGATCAGCGTGAAGTCGCTACAGGGGGCCTTCAAGCGAATGATCGCGGGAATCCCGTTGTTCCTCACGGAAGCCGCAGGGCCAGGGCGTATTGCATTCAGCCGTGATGGCGCCGGTCACGTGTTCGCGCTTCACCTGGAACGCGGCATGGCAGTCGACGTCCGGGAACATCAGTTTCTGGCGGCCACGGGAAACGTGGAATACGATTTCCAGTTGGTGCAAGGCGTCAGCAACATGCTGTTTGGCGGAACCGGATTCTTTGTTGATACCTTCAGTTGCCCGCGCGACGAGGGTATCGTGTGGCTGCACGGCTATGGCAACGTCTTCGGAGTGACCCTGGCCGCGGGGGAACAGATCGATATCGAACCCGGCGGCTGGGTCTACAAGGACCCCACAGTGCAAATGGAAACTCAGTTCCAGCGCATCAGCACCGGACTGTTCGCAAGCGCCGGCCAGTTATTCTGGAATCGGTTCACGGGACCGGGAAGAATCGGCTTGCAGTCCATGTACGTCCACCTGCCGAGCAGTGAGGGAGCGGGCACCCAGGGCGGCTCTTTCACCGCTTGGGACCTGTTGCGTCAGGTCACTCGCTGAGGCGGAGCAGAAGGTAGTCAGCGCCAAAGCGGCTCACTTTTCCAGCCGATTCTCTGACCGGGGTGATCCTAACCACTGGAGGTGGCCCCGTGCCCCCTCCACTTGTAGGCCGCAATCGAGTTCTTGCTGAAGAACTTTTCTTCCACGCTCGCGCCTTTGGACGCGACATAGTCATGAGCAATCCTGAACACCTCGGGATACGTTCCCCAGCGATCGCTGTTAGGCCAGTCGCTTCCAAACATCAGCCGGTTTTCGCCGAAGGTTTGCCAGATTTCATCCAGCCGGGCGCGGTAGAAACCAAGGTCGGTGGGAACCCGCCCATCCACGCGTCGTAGCACTTCCGATATCTTCACATAGACTTGCGGTTTGGCGCCGAGTTCCCTCAGGTTCGATCGCAATGCGTCAAGGCTGCGCGGGTCCGGGGGAGGGTCAAGCTGCGGGAGGTGATCGATTACGACTCGCAGGTTCGGAACGCGGTCGGTGATCCGAACTACCGCGCCGACCAAGGCGGGATCGGGGTTGGCAGTATCAAGGGAAAGGCCGGCATCGGCCAGCGTCTTAAGACCGGAAATGAACTCCGGCTTCGCCACTTGCGCGTTCAGATCCCGACCCCACAGATTGCCGTAACGAATGCCGCGAAACAGCGGGTTCCGGCTCAATTGATCAAGCCGCGTGTGGAAATCCGCCGTGCCCGGCTCAAGGTTTCCGACAACTCCCACGATGATGGTGTCGCGGGCGGCCGTCTCCAAAAGCCAGTCGTTATCCTCCACCCAGGGGCTGCACTCAATGGCAATTGCACCGCTGATGCCGAACCCCTGAGTGACTTTCCGGTAGCGGTCGGGGAGAGTCGGCTGATACAGGATCCCGTCGTCTTTTGTGGGCCATGGCACCCCTTGAGGCCGGTTCGGGTCGAACAGATGGATGTGGGTGTCGATAATCTGCATCGTTTTCTCCATCGCCGCGAGGGCGGCGGCTCCGGCAGCGAGACCCAGAAACGCTCTTCGATTCATGGTGATGCTCGCTCCGCGCACTACTCTTCCCAATGTGAGCCCGGGAAATCCTTTCAATTCTGAGCGTCTCGGACGCAGCGGAACCCGATAGTTGCAGCGCGATCGATGCCAGGCGCCATGAGCAGATACTTGCCATGCTCGTCCAGGCGATAAGCCTGGGGGAAATACCATCGGCTTCCCTGCGGCTGATAGTAGCTTCCACCCCGCAGGATGGCGGCCCGGGTGTGTTCGTCCTGGAACTCGTCGGTCCATTGCCACACATTGCCGACCAGGTCCATGACTCCGAATGGACTCACGCCCGCCGGGTAACCGCCGACATCGGTGGGAGGGCGGATGTTGCGAGCCGTGTCCGGCGCCGGAACGCGCGACCTATCCCAGTCGTTCCCCCAGGGGTAGGTCCGTCCATCGGGGCCTTCGGCTGCGTACTGCCATTCCCACTCGTGCGGCAGGCGTTTGCCTGCCCAGGCAGCGTAGGACCGGGCGTCCTCCAGGGACACCCAAGTGACGGGCTTGTTTGCCCAGCCATCGGGATAGGTTCCACTCTTCCAGTCGCGGAGGAAATTGTGATCGTCCTTGGCCTCGTAGTGCGTAGCGTCAACGAACTTCTTGAAATCGGCGTTGGTGACAGGATACCGGTCGATGTAGAACGAGCTGAGGTGCATCGGGTGCAAGTGCTGCCGTCGTGGTGAGTCCTCCCAGGGAAACTGAACGTCCACGCCCACATCATTGCCACCTTCGATCTCCACGCCGGACACACGAAAGAGAAAGTCTCCTTCCGGAATCTTCACCATCCCGTCTTGGGGGTTCGCGATAGGCTTGGCGAAAGGGATTTCGACAAGATGCTGCGGCAGAAAGTGCCATTGGTGCGAATAGCTCGAAAGCTGGCTTTGGGCGAGATCCTGCATTTCGCCAATAAGCCGCGACTCTGTTCCGGACAGCTGACTTGTGGCCAGAATTGCGCCGTAGCCGTGGGCCTCGATGTCAAAGCTGAGGATCGCGGTTTCACCCTCAAGCCGCGGCCTCAGCTCGGTACCGTGCCAAACATCGTAGTAGCGCTCCCCTTGCCGGTACGGAACCTGGATCTCAGCGCCTGCCAGGCTGAATTCATTGCGATTGACGATCGTCCAGAGTGTTTCGCCGCCGGTGGGAAACCGGCTGGAAAAAGCTCCATACTGCAGCATGGGAAAGTGTGGTTCCCATCCCGGGGTCGTCAGCGCATTGGCGAAGCCGCGCTCGATTTTCGCGATTCGTCGCAGAGCCTCCGCGTCCCGATCATCGATCTGGTTCCAGATTCCCCAGATGTTCTCCCAGCTTTCGTACCCTACGCCATTGAAGAAAGCGTATTGCAAGTTGTCGGTTTTGTCCCGTGCCCACCGGTCGCAGACGTGAACGAGGTGTCGCGGTTCGAGCCATTTGTACAGGCCTACCATCGGTTCGAAGGGAAATTTCCAGTATGCCCAGCTCAGGTTGTTCCAGGCGAGAGCCTCACCGGGATTCTCCGGTGTTCCTTCAGGCTCAAAGGCCAAGGGATGGCCGGTAGCGTCCGAAGCCTCGCGGAAGGCCAGGGGTAGTTCCGCCAGGGTGTCGCCATTCACACCGTCCGCGCCGATATCCGCGAGCAGCTGCGCGGTCCGAGCCGCGTTTGACGCGCCTTCGTCGCGGGTTCCCTGGTCCCACAGCATTACAGGAAGCAACACCCGAACGCCGCGCCGGTGAAAGTCTGCGATCATTTGTCGCACACCTGCCACTCCGCCCGGCATGTCCCGGAGCAGATCGTACTGATTTCGGCTGTCGACGCCGATGTTCGTGTAAGTATGCCAGAGGAGCACTGCGTCCACGCCGCCGTACCGCTTTTGAAGATCATCCAGGTACCGGTCGACGGTGTATCTGCCGGGACCAGGATCATAGAAATACCGGTCTTCGATCATCATCTGCGGTTCGATGAAGGCGGTTTGCGTCCACTTCAACTCGCGACGATCATACTCTGTGCTACGGTAACCCGCACGAATCAAGCGCTCACTCCGATAATGCTGAATGTCAGCAAGCCACGCCTTCCAAGTGGAGACCGGGACGGGAATCTGCCCGTTGCGCGCGCAGCAATGATCCTCCGTCGCGGTGGCCTTGGCGGGACCCGGAATTTGCTCGCCCTGGGGCTCAGAGCCGGTGTCCTGAGCCCGGAGAGACATCGCGCTGAGCAGGATCAGAATCGGAGAGAGCGCTTTGTGTCTCTGCATCGCGGACCTCGGCAACAGGGTAGGGGTTGCCTATCGGGAATGAGTGACGACCTTGTCGGCGTACAAGCGCGCATCCACCTCGCCAATGTCTTGCGCTACCGTCTGGCCGCCTCGATGCGCGTAACAGCCCAGGCTCAGTGAGACTCCCAGCTCCCGCAGGCGTTTCTTTTCCACGATTTTTTCCCGGACTCGCGCCAGGACTGCGGCGGCGGAGGCCTCGTCGGTTTCGGCGAGGATCAATAGGAACTCATCGCCGCCATAGCGGACCACATAGTCCGAGCCCCGCACGCAGGACTTCAGCACAGCGGCGGTGATTTCAAGCACTTCGTCGCCTGCCTGGTGACCATAGTTGTCGTTCAGCGCTTTGAAGCGGTCGAGATCGCACATCACGAACGTGAGCGGTCTCTGATTTCGTTCGGCGCGCGCAATTTCGCTCTGCACGAATTCGGTGAGAAAACGCCGGTTGAAGACGCGGGTGAGAGGATCGATCATTCCCGCGGAGTGTTCGTTCTCCGCCGTGACGCGTTCGTGAATCGCCAATACGCTGAGCTTGCGAATCTCGAGCTCGCGCCGCACTAGATAGAGCACGAGCAAGATGAACAGCACCAGAACTGCGAAGAGAAACGGAGGTGGTACGCGAACTTCGAGCGCGTCTTGAAGCCAGAAGCTGCTACGGAAGAACAGACTGGCGGCGGCGAAGAAAAGAATCGCAACGACCAGCACGCTGATCCAGGCTGCCTGGCGATTGCGGGACTCGAGCCGCGCCAACTCCGCCTGCAGCCGGCTTTGCCAGCTCTCGGTCTCGGGGATTTCGTCCTTGGCCTTTCCGCGCATCTTAGCCCCAGCCGCGCCGAAAAGATCACACCCCGATCTTTTCGGCAACCATTTTTGCCTGGGTGAACAGCAGCAGATAATCGGGACCGCCGGCTTTGGAGTCCGTGCCCGACATATTGAATCCGCCAAAGGGATGCCCACCTACCAGGGCGCCCGTGCACTTGCGGTTCAGATAGAGGTTGCCGACGTGAAAGCTCTCGGCCGCCTTCTCCAGCTTGCGGCGGTTCCTGGTATACACCGCGCCCGTGAGACCGTACTCGGTGTTGTTCGCGATCTCCAGAGCCTCGTCGAAATCGCCAGCTTTGATGACGGCAAGAACCGGCCCGAAGATCTCCTCCTGAGCGATCCTGCCCAGGGGAGGCACGTCCGCGATGACGGTGGGTGCGATGAAGTGGCCCGCGCCTGAAGTGGCCCTGCCGCCTGTGAGGAGCCGCCCTTCCTGTTTGCCCGCGTCGATGTACTCCAGAATCGTCTTGGCCGCGCCCGCGTTAATCACGGGACCCATGTAGGTCTCCGGCTCGGACGGTGGTCCCACCTTGATTTTTTCGACCCGTTCCTTCAACTTGTCGAGGAAGGCGTCGTATACATTCTTCACCACGATGGCCCGCGAACAAGCAGAACACTTCTGACCCTGGAAGCCGAACGCGGCCGCCGTAACGCCGTCTGCGGCCACATCGAGATCGGTCTCGCTGTCGACAATGATGGAGTCCTTTCCCCCCATCTCAGCCACCACCCGTTTCACCCAGAGTTGCCCGGGCTGGTGCTTGGCCGCGAGCTCGTTAATGTGGAGTCCTACGACTTTCGAGCCCGTGAAAGCAACGTATCGGATCTTCGGATGAGACACCAGGAAGTCCCCGACCGCCGCGCCTGATCCCGGCAGGAAATTGACCACACCCGGCGGCATCCCCGCCTCTTCAAGCACCTCGAAGAACTTGTAGGCGATGGCCGGTGAGTCGCTTGACGGCTTCAACACCACCGTGTTGCCGGCCACGATCGAAGCCGCGGTCATGCCCGCCAGAATGGCCATGGGAAAATTCCAAGGCGGAATCACAAGTCCGATCCCGAGCGGGATGTATCGCAGCAAGTTCTTCTCTCCCGGAACCGGAACGAGGGGCGGAGGCTGATCCAAACGCAGCATCTCGCGGCTATAGTATTCGCAAAAGTCGATGGACTCGGCCACATCGGCGTCCGCCTCGGCCCACGACTTGCCCACCTCGAACACCAGCCAGGCGCAGTAGTAATACTTGCGTTCGCGCAGCAGGCAAGCCACGTCCACCAGGAGCCTGGCGCGATGCACTGCGGGCGTGCGGCTCCAGCGCCGGAAGGCTTCTTCCGCCACGCTGATGGCGCGCTCCGCCAGTTCCCGGTTCGCCTTCGAGAACGTTCCCACCACCTGCTCCTTCTGCGCCGGATTGTAGGAAACCAGCTTGTCCGATGTCTTGACGCGCTCTGCCGCAATCACGAGGTCATAGTCGCGGCCCAGCTGTCCGCGCACTTCTTCAATGGCCTCCTTCATCTTGCGGTGCTGCTCGGGGTTGTTCTTGAAATCGCTCAAGGGCTCGTTCCTGAATTGCGCAAGCTCCATCGGGCTACCTCCACGCGCCATCATAACATTTCAGTTGCGGTCCCCAGGGGCAGGCGCGGGGGGATGATTCTGCCGTCAGACGCTGTAGATGTGCCACGCCAGCTCCTACGGCTTCACTCGAAGATTGACGTTGCTGCTGGGCGCGCCACTCCGGGTGACAACCTGAGCCCGTCCAGTAATAGCAGGGCCGCGTCACGGCCCGAGCCGTCGATCGGACCGTTCTCGATCACAGGTCCATCACAGGTCACCTCTTTTCCCAATCGTCGGGCGACCATCGTCCGGAGGCGAATTCCTGCGCGTGGAAATCGCGAATGGCGGCGGCCCACTGCTTGAGGAAATCCCGTCGGTGCTTCTATCAAAAGGCCTCCTCGATGCGGCACCGTCATCGGCGCGATTTGAGGTAACCGAGTCCGTCTCCCTAGTTCTCGGGGTGCTCCGTCGACTTCTCTGATTTCTGACGCAGGTTTTCCAGCAACGTTTTGTCCTTCTCTTGACCTTGCTTGGTCAACTGCTCGAACAGGGCGTAGTGTTTTTGGCTGGCCTCCCTCTCGCCCATTCGCGCGTAAAGCTGGTAGAGCTGGTAGTGGACGTCCTTGGAATTGGGGTCAAGCTCTAACGCTTTGTCGAAGGCCTTAAGGCTCGCCCCAAGGTCGCCGGCGCCGGCATAGCACTTGCCGAGCAGAAAATACGCACGGGACATCTGGGGATAAGCAGTTACAGTGATCTGCAAGTGGGAAATCGCCTCCTGAAACTGTTTGTCATCGGTCAGGATGTCGGCGAGGTAGTAGTTCGCGAGAGGCTGCTCGGGGTCTTCCTGCAATGCCAGCTTGAGCTGCTCCGTCGCGTGTTCCGAGTCCTTCTTGGTCCAGTAAGCCTGTCCTAGTCCAAAATGAATGCCCGGAAAGTCGGAATTCTTGCGCAGCACTTCGTTGAATTCGCGGATGGCATCGTCCGGGCGCTGGTCATCGGCGAGCACCTGAGCGCGCAGCGCATGAGTCCATTCCGAGTCCGGGTTTAACTCGTTGAGCCGGCGCCCGGTTTGCTCTGCGGCCGCTTTGTAGTAGAGCGTCAGTTGGTACAGCGCTGCCGCATCTCTTGGATCGTCGGCCACCAGGGTCTCCAATTCCCGGATGGCCTCGGACTCGCGGCCCAAGGCGCTCAGATCGAGGGCAAGATAGTAGCGCGCCTCCCGATCCTTGGGATTCGACACCATCTCCTCGCTCAGGGACTTTTCGGCTTCGCTGAAGCGATTCAAGCCGTAATAGGAAATTCCGACCAGCCGGTTTACTCCCGGATAGCGAGGCGCGCGCTTGAGGATCTGTTGGAAAGCCTGAATTGAGTCATCGTACTTGAGCTCGATCTGGCACACGGCGCCAAGCCTCTTGAGAATCTCCGGATCGGCTGGAGAGGCCTGCAGGGCCTTGCGATAAACCATTTCGGCGCCGGCGTAGTCTTTGTTCTGCTCCATCGCGGCGGCTTGAGCGAGGAGGGTGTCGACGCTGCCGGAGCTTGTTTGACCGTAAGCAAGATTCAGTCCGAGCCAGGGCAGCAGCGCAAATATGGCGAAGAGTTTTGCAAACCGTGAAGAGCGGCGACGCGATCTCGACATGATCAGCTCGAACCGGCAGAGAAACTCATTCGCCGCGCTCCTCAAGGTGTGGCGTCCCTCTGCATGAGTGCCGACCAGCCCGGAGCGTGGACTCCCGCCTCGTTGCTTTCGAGGACGATTGCCCGCAGCCATTCCACCCGCAAAAAAGAGGAGAAGTCGAAGCGGAGTTCCTCTTCAGTCACTCCTGAAGATCCCGCGGGCGATTGCGCATCCCGTCTGGCGGACAGCACCAAGAGCTTGGTGCCATCGTGTGAAAAGCGGCGAAGCGTCTCGATGTACGCATCGAGGTTCTGATCCCGCACGTTGTGATAACAGCCGCGGTCGTAGATAAAGTCGAACGGACCAATGTTCGGAGGCGCGGTCACATCCGCCAGAATCCATCGCACCGAAACGCCGGCCTTTCGCGCCTTCTCCGCGGCAAGGCCCAGGGCCGCCGGGGAAACGTCGATTCCTGTCACGTCGAAGCCTTTGCTGGCCAGAAAGATCGCGTCCGTACCGGACCCGCAACCGAGATCAACCGCCCGGCACTTGCGAATCGTACCTTCCTTCACCAATTTCTGGAGTTCGTCGGCAGGGCGGCCGATATCCCACGCCGGAGGCTTTGTGCCTCGATATTCGGAGTCCCACTTCTCAAGGAGACGGTTTCCTTCGGGGCCGTGCGGCAGTATACCAGACGGCAGAGGCTGGCGGTCCACCCGAACGTTGCCATCCGATGAGGAGATCGCGATCTCGCCGGCGCCATCGGATGCTGCGGGGAGCCATAAGCGGAAGACTCGATTCTCGAGCGGCATTGTCAGGCGCCATGAACCTTGATCTGCCACAAGCGTCGTCTGGACCGCCGGCTTCGTGCGGCCCTTCTTCGCAACGTAGAAGACCTGAAGAAATGGGGTCGCCCCGGCGCCTGCTGGCGAAGAGGCTTTAACCACATAGCTCCCTGCCTGTGCGATCCCGTAGGTTGCCTTCTGCGGAGGCGGAGTTTCCCACACAATCTCGTTGTCGCCCTCAGCCACGCGAACTTGTCCCGCCGAAATCTCCGGAACGCCGTCGGAATCCAGGCACGCCGGGTCTTGTGATCCTGGCGTCACCTCATCGTCAAGCACCAGCACTGACGGCTTCAGGATGATCAGCCGGCGAACCAATCCAGGAGTCGGCCCGCCCGCAGCATAGACGAAGGCGCGACTCTCCTCGAAAGCGGTTAGAGTCTTACCGTTTTGCGGCCCGCCACCGAAAGCCAGGTTAATGACGTGGTCGTAGGAATCGTCCGCCGCGGGAGGCGAATTGAGGGACCTCACAAGATCCAGAATTTGCGCCGCATGCAGGCAAGGCGGGGATGATTGCGCGGGTTTGGGAGCGCTGGCTTTGAAGATCCGGTCTGGTGCAAATTCGACGAAAGCCAGAATCGCAAGGCCGCCTAGCAGACGGCTCGTCGATCCTGAGCTGGCGAACATAAAGATTTTCCGACGCCTTAGCCAAACACGATCGGTTTGCGCCAGCAGGTAGTCCAAGACGAGCGGCGACCCGTGAACGGTCCCTGGCGACCTTTGTAACTCTAGCGGACATGTGTTAAGCTGCGCAAATAGTGAAAGATTGGAACGCTTTCGGCGTGAACGGTCCTTCCAAAGCCACTTGGCGCTGGCTAAAGCTTGCGCTGATTGCGGCATTGGTGGTGGCGGGGTTTCGCGCCCGCCGGGCGGAGCCCTTCCAAGCTGCCCCGGAGAAGTCTGGCGAAGCCGCGCGACCCGACTTTCAGCAGGAAATCCAACCCATCTTTGAAAAGAATTGCTACGCCTGCCACGGACCGAACAACCAGGCAAGCGGATTCCGGCTGGACTTGAAGGACCGGGCGCTCGCGGGCGGCAACAACGGGAAAGCCATTGTTCCGGGCAAGGCCATTGAGAGTCCGCTGTACGCGCGCGTTGCCGGCCTGGGCGGAGTGAGCCGGATGCCGATGGGAGGCCAGCCGCTCGATCCGGCCCTCGTGGACAAGATTCGGCGCTGGATCGATAGCGGCGCCTACTGGCCCGACTCTGTTGCGGCCAAGCCCGTTGACGTAAAGAAACACTGGGCCTTTGTCAGCCCCAAGCTTCCACCGGTTCCGAAGGTGAAGCGTTCGGCATGGCCGAAAAACCCCATCGACAACTTCGTTCTAAGCCGCCTCGAAAGCGAAAATCTGTCGCCCTCTTCGCCCGCCGATCGCGTTACGCTCCTGCGGCGGCTCAGCCTTGACTTGATCGGTCTGCCGCCCACGCCCGAGGAGGTCGACGCTTTCCTGGCCGACGAGAGCAGCCGGGCCTACGAAAAGCAGGTGGATCGGCTACTGGCCTCTCCCCATTACGGCGAACGCTGGGGACGGGTATGGCTGGACGCCGCGCGCTACGCAGACTCGGACGGTTTTGAGAAAGACAAACAGCGCCGTGTCTGGTTTTATCGAGACTGGGTCATCAATGCTCTGAACCGCGACCTGCCCTACAACCAGTTCATCATCGAGCAGATCGCCGGAGACCTGCTGCCGCATCCTACCCAGGACCAGATCGTCGCCACCGGATTCCTGCGTAATTCCATGATCAACGAGGAGGGTGGAATCGATCCGGAGCAGTTCCGGATGGAAGCCATGTTCGACCGCATGGATGCGATCGGCAAAGCCATGCTGGGCCTCACGATCAATTGCGCCCAGTGCCACAACCACAAGTTCGATCCTCTGCTGCAGGAAGAGTATTACCGCATGTTCGCTTTCCTGAACGACTCTCATGAGGCGAACATGGCCGTGTACACGCCGGCCGAACAGATGAAGCGGACGGAGATTCTGCGGCGCACTCGCGAGATCGAAGCTGGCCTTCAGCATCGCAGTCCGGGATGGCAGGAGCAGATGGCCCAGTGGGAGAGGACGGCGGGCTCCGGCCAGCCCGAATGGACGGTGATCCGCCCGGCGGTGGACGACATCTCCACGGGCGGACAGAGATACTTCCCGCAGGACGACGGCTCCTTCCTCGCCCAGGGTTACGCACCCACGAAGCACAAGGTGAAACTGACGCTCAAGACGGACGTGCAGAACATCACTGCCTTCCGCCTCGAACTGATGAACGATCCTAACCTGCCGATGAACGGTCCCGGGCGCTCGCTCCAGGGCACGTGCGCCCTCACCGAGTTTGAGGTGGAGGCGGCGCCCGCGAGCGCTCCCGACAAAGTCACGAAGATCAAGTTTGCCAAGGCCACGGCAGACATCACCCAGCCGGAGAAACCACTGGAAGCGATCTTCGCGGACAAGAGCGGCAAGCGCCGGGTGACCGGACCCGTGGATTACGCCATTGATGGCAAGGACGAAACTGCCTGGGGGATCGACGCCGGTCCGGGTCTGAGGAATCAACCGCGAAAGGCCGTATTCCTGGCGGCATCACCCATTTCGAATCCGGGCGGCACCATCCTGACGATCTATCTCACTCAGGATCACGGCGGATGGAATAGCGACGACAATCAAAACAACAACCTCGGGCGCTTCCGGCTTTCGCTGACCACCGCCCCGGACGCAACGGCGGATCCGGTGCCGCAACGCGTCCGCGACATTCTTTCCATTGCGCGCGAGAAGCGGACTCCCGAGCAGATTCAGACCGTCTTCGGTTATTGGCGCGCCACCGTGCCCGGGTGGCAAGCGCAAAACAAGGAAATCGCCGAAATCTGGCAGAGCTATCCGGAAGGATCCGCTCAACTTGTGCTTCAGGAGCGAGATCGTCCGCGCGAGACCCACGTCCTGACACGGGGAGATTTTCTGAAGCCGGCGGCTCTGGTGACGCCCGGCGTGCCTGCGTTCCTGCACCCCATCCCCCACGATTCTTCCTGGAAAAACGGGCAGCCCACCCGCCTGACCTTTGCGGAATGGCTGGCCAGCCGGAATTCGCCCACCACGGCGCGCTCCATCGTGAATCGCGTCTGGCAGGGTTACTTCGGGATCGGCCTCGTAGCCACAAGTGAGAACTTGGGCACGCAGTCCGAGCCGCCTTCGCATCCCGAGCTTCTCGACTGGCTGGCCGTGAACTTCATGGACCAGGGCTGGAGCCTGAAGAAGCTGCACCGGCTGATTGTGACTTCGGCCACCTATCGGCAATCGTCAACGGTAACGCCGCAGTTGTACGAGCGCGACCCGTACAATCGCCTGCTGGCGCGCGGACCCCGGTTCCGGGTGGACGCTGAACTCGTCCGTGACATCGAGCTTTCCGCGAGCGGCCTGCTGAATTCCAGAGTGGGCGGCGCCAGCGCGTTTCCTCCGGCGCCCAGCTTTCTGTTCATTCCTCCCGCAAGCTACGGTCCCAAGCCCTGGACCGAATCCGCGGGCGACGACCGCTACCGGCGGGCTCTCTATACGTTCCGGTACCGCTCGGTGCCGTACCCCATGCTTCAAGTATTTGATTCGCCGAATGGCGACACCTCGTGCGTGCGGCGCGCGCGCTCGAATACGCCGCTTCAGGCCCTGACGATGCTCAACGAGCCCATGGCGCTCGAGTCGGCGCGGGCACTAGCCGAGCACGCGCTGCTCAAGGGCGGGCCCACCGATGAGCAGCGGCTGGCCTACGCGTTCCGTCGATGCCTGGCGCGCAAGCCCGACACCAGGGAAACATCGGAGCTGCTATCGTTTCTGCGCAAAGAGACCGGGCGCTTCTCCGATGGCGAGTTGAACTCCTGGGACATTCTGGGAGGGAATCCCGCCCTCGCTTCACTGCTGCCGGACGGCATGACCCCGGCGCAGTTGGCGGGTTGGACTGCGCTTTCGCGCGTATTGCTGAATCTGGACGAGACGATTACGAAGGAATAGGCTTGTTGTGGTGCCACGAAGGCTGCAAGCCCGTGCCCACGGGGGCAGGAGCGACACATGAGTTGCCAGGATCACCTTTATCGCAACATGAAACCCAAGGAAGTCGCGCGGCGCTGGTTTCTGCAGCAATGCGGCGTGGGACTGGGTGCCGTTGCTTTTTCGAGCCTGCTGGCGGAGTCCGGATTCGGCGCTACCGGCAACACTCCGGCCGACCCGCTGGCTCCCAAGACGCCGCCTCTTGCGCCCAAAGCCAAGCGCGTGATTTTTCTTTTCATGGCAGGCGCGCCCAGCCACTTGGAGCTTTTTGACTACAAGCCCCAGCTTGCCAAGTTTGACGGCACGCTGCCACCGGCCGATCTGCTGAAAGGCTATCGGGCCGCCTTCATCAATCCCAACTCCAAGCTGCTGGGCCCCAAGTTCAAGTTCGCAAAATACGGCCAGAGCGGCACCGAACTCTCCGAATTGCTTCCGCACCTTTCCAAGGTAGTGGATGAGATTGCCGTGGTGAAATCCATGGTCACGGACGCCTTCAATCACGCTCCGGGCCAGCTCCTGATGAATACCGGAACCATGCAGTTCGGCCGGCCCAGCATGGGGGCATGGGTCACCTACGGTTTGGGCTCGGAGTCGAAGGACCTGCCGGCGTTCGTTGTTTTCAGCTCCGGTAAGAAGGGACCGAGCGGCGGGAATTCCTGCTGGGGCAGCGGTTTTCTGCCCACTGTCTATCAAGGCGTCCAATTCAGGAGCAGCGGCGATCCCGTGCTCTATCTCTCCGACCCTCCGGGCGTGGACGAGGCGCTGCAGCGCGACACCCTGGATTCGATCGACCGTCTCGACAAGATGCGCCTGAATGCCACGGGTGATCCCGAAATTGCCACCAGGATCAACTCCTACGAAATGGCGTTCCGGATGCAATCCAGCGCTCCCGAGCTGATGGATCTTTCGAAGGAGACCCCGCAGACTCTGGCCATGTACGGCGCTGAGCCGGGCAAGCCTTCCTTCGCAAACAATTGTCTGCTGGCGCGGCGCCTGGTGGAGCGCGGAGTCCGCTTTGTGCAGCTTTACCATGAGGCCTGGGATCAACATGACCACCTGGTGGAGGACATCGCGGAGAATTGCCACGACACGGACCAAGCCTGCGCCGCCCTGCTCCAGGATTTGAAGCAGCGCGGAATGCTGCAGGACACGCTTGTGATCTGGGGAGGGGAATTCGGGCGCACGCCCATGGTACAGGGCGGCAGCAACGGCCGCGATCATCATCCGAACGCATTCACGATGTGGCTGGCGGGGGGCGGAGTAAAACCGGGACTCACTCTCGGCGAAAGCGACGACCTGGGTTTCAATGTCACCAAGGATCAGGTCCACGTCCACGACCTCCACGCCACCCTGCTGCAGTTGCTTGGATTCGACCACACCAAGCTCACGTACAAGTTTCAGGGCCGAAACTTCCGGCTCACGGACGTGCTCGGTAACGTGGTTCACCCCTTGCTGGCGTGATCGCACTGCCCCGGCCAAGGCCAACCCGAGCGCCGACCCTGCATTCTCTTTCAGAGGCGACCGCGTAGAGGGGGAGTTGTAATGGTGGGCTCGGACCCGTTCAGCCGTAGACAATTTCTGGCGAGTTGCGGAGCCGCTGTTGCCACCGCAGCGTTGCCTCCGCATCTTCTTGCTGCCCAATCTGCGAGCCATGGGGTCCGATTTGGGGTTCGCAGTCCGCTGCCCGACACGGGTCTGCGAGAGAGAGCGCTTCTCGTGAAGAGTCTCGGCTACGACGGCATTGAGCTCGGAAACGAATGGTCAGACCATACGCTCGATGCTCTAAGAGAGCAACTGACGGGGATCGACGTCGCGGTTAGCGCCATGGTGGGATCGATCAAGCTGCTGGATACCGATCCCAAGGCGCGCGCCGAGGCCGTGGAGACGGATCGCAAGCGCCTCGAAGTGGCGCAAGCCCTCGGCGCCAGCGCTCTGATCGAAGTTCCGACTTTTGGACCAAACAAGTTTCAGGATCTTTCACCGATCATGACGGCCCGCGAGGTTGAGGATCGCCTTCTAGTGGCTGGACTCAAGCAGCTCATCCCCGATGTCCAGCGTACCGGCGTGAAACTGCTCATTGAGCCCTGCAATCAGAAGGAGACGCACTACATTTATCAGCAGCGCCAAGCCGCTGAGATTATCGATCAGGTTGGAGCTCCAGGATTCACGCTGCTCAGCGATTTCTACCACATGCAACTTGAGGAGAAAGATATCGGCGAGACCATGTCCCGTTATGGGAAGTATACCGCCTACGTCCACCTCGCCGACGGAGCCGCTCGCACGGAGCCGGGCTCGCTCCCTTTCGACTATCGTCCCGGATTCCGCGCGCTCAAGAAGTGGGGTTTCTCTGGCTGGCTAACGGTGGAGTCCAAGGCGACGGACAATCCTGAAGCCGCGCTCGGCCGTGCGCTTTCGTACCTGAAGAAGCAGTGGAGCGACGCCTGAGGAGCCGAGTGCCATTACTGAGCGTCGGCGCTCGCGGAGGTTGGCTTAAGCTCGGGAAAACCGCGTGATTGATACTGATGGAGCCGGCTCGATTCTTCCTCCATGATCAAGGCGGCCGTTCCCGGCGTGCCGGCAATCAGGCGAAGGCCGCGTTCGTGGCCCAGGACACAGATCGCGGTGGCGTAGCAATCGGCAGTGATATCGTGAGGGGCTGTGACAGTGACGCTGCGGCGGCCTGTGAGTGCCATCCCGGTTTTCGGATCGACGATGTGTGAATAACGTACGCCGCCGATTTCGACGTGCTGCTCGGAATCACCCGACGTTGAGACGGCACCGTTGTGAAGGCCGATAAACTCCGAAGGAGGGCTGGCCGGCGACTCGAACGCCTCGATACCGATTCGCCAATCGATAGGGCCGGGAGGCGGATCACCCACGACGATGTCGCCCGCTGCCGCGACTAGAGCCCTTGTAATCTGACGGCGCTTAAGGACGATAAGGGCCTGATCGGCGGCGTCGCCCTTGGCGATGCCTCCGAGATCGAGCAGCATTCCGGGTTTGAGAAGCTGCGCCGTGCGCCTTTTCGAGTCCAGGCGAACGTTCTGGTATCCGACCCGTTCAAGCGCTGCAGCCAGGCGCTCCGGTTCGGGAAGCTGGTGACGGCGCCGTGCACGCCGCCACAATTGCACGACCGGGCCCACGGTAATATCGAAGGCCCCGTGGGATCGCGCGGAAAGCTCTTGGGCGGCGCTCATGACGCGGTAGAGATCCTCGCTGACGTTGACGGCAGGGCCGCCCGCGGCGCGACAAAGCTGCATCAGCTCGCTGCTCTGGTTGTAGTCGCTCATGATATGATCCAGCGCGGCGATCCGATCGAAAGCCGCGCGGCTGGCCGCTGCGGCTGCAGCCTGATCAGGAGCA
Source organism: Terriglobia bacterium (assembly GCA_035946735.1). GTDB lineage: Bacteria > Acidobacteriota > Terriglobia > UBA7540 > UBA7540 > Gp13-AA77. Next base: position 11,548 of record DASYYZ010000034.1, on the reverse strand, counting down.
TAAAGAACGGTCTTGAACATCGTGCCCATGTGCGGCTCACTGAATTCGAAGCGGAGCAACGCGGGTCCAGACTCGCATAGGCTGTCACGAGCGGTCAGACTGACGGCGAGTGCGCTGGCCGATGTCAGAAAATGTCGCCGCGTGATTCTCATCGCTGCTTTCCGGACCGTTCTTACGCATCCTAGCAGAGCCTCTCGTGTGCAACACGTGCTCATGGCGAAACCGGCGGAATGCAAAATCGTTGGAAACCGCAGATCGTAGTCGTGGCGGTAGGAGCAGCTTTTGGGCTCGCGCTCGGACCGGTCCTGGTCCGGCCGCATCGAACGAATGCCCAATCTTCGGGCGCGAAAACGGGCGCTAATGGAGTGGACGCGAAGACAACCGCGGCGCTCCCCGCTGAAATGAAGCCTTACACGGAGACCATCCCCGGCACCCCTGTGAGGTTCGAAATGGCGCCGATTCCAGGCGGCACTTTCACGATGGGCAGCCCAGCAACAGAAACCGGCCGCTCAAATGACGAGGGACCGCAACATCAAGTGCAGATCGATCCTTTCTGGATGGAGGTTTACGAGACCACCTGGGACGAGTACGACGTTTTCGCTTTCAGCAGCGACCTACTCAAGCAGAGGGCGTCCACGGCGGAAAAGTCCGACAACGATAAACTGGCCGATGCGGTGACGAGACCCACGCCTCCATACTCCGACGAGACTTTCGGCTTCGGGCGCGATCATCATCCTGCCATCGACATGACCCATCATGCCGCCATGGAGTACACAAGGTGGCTCTCGGCCAAGACCGGAAAGGAATACCGGCTGCCTACCGAAGCCGAGTGGGAGTACGCGTGCCGGGCGGGTTCAAACGGGCCCTACTTCTTTGGCAGCGACGCCAAGCAGCTGGGCGACTATGCCTGGCACATGGACAACTCCGAGAACAAGCCGCACGAGATCGGAAAAAAGAAGGCGAACCCCTGGGGACTTTACGATATTCTCGGAAACGTTGCCGAGTGGGTGCTCGACGAGTACGACAAGGACTTCTACAAGAACGCCAAGCCGGACGAGCTGCTGACGGAGCCCGTGCTGCTGCCCTCGGCCAGGAAGTATCCGGACGTCGCGCGGGGAGGTTCGTGGGATGATGATCCCAAGCGGGTGCGCTGCGCTGCGCGCCAGGCGTCGAGTCCTGACTGGAGCCAGCAGGATCCGCAGCGTCCGCGGAGCATCTGGTGGCACACTGACGCTACCTTTGTAGGGTTTCGGGTGGTGCGGCCACTTCAGGACAATGAGAAGCTGAAGGACGTGAAGTCGCTGGTGAAGAAATACGACTAGGACGAAGCATTTCGCGTCACTGGACGCGACATTGAGCGCGAAGGGAGAATTTGCAATGCAACATTCCGAAGATTCGAAGGCACGTTCATCCCGCAGGACCTTTCTCAAGACATCGGGAGCGGCACTTGTTGGGGGTGCTATCGCCACTCGATTGGGCGAGTTGCCTGCGGTTCACGCCGCCGGCAGCGATGAGATCAAAATCGGCTTGATCGGCTGCGGCTCGCGCGGCACGGGCGCCGTGGAGAATGCGCTCGGTTCCGCGCCTGGCGTGAAGCTGGTGGCGATGGCTGACGCTTTTCAGGATCATCTGGACAAAGGTTTGAGCTACCTTTCGCAGTTCAAGGAGAAAATCGAGGTGCCCCCCGAACGCCAATTCGTGGGGCTGGGCGCCTTTGAAAAGCTCCTGGCGCTCGATGAAGTGAATTACGTGATCTTGGCAACACCGCCCGGATTCCGTCCCTGGTTTATTCAAGCCACGGTCGCGTCCGGCAAGAACTTCTTTGCGGAAAAGCCTGTTGGGGTGGACGGACCTGGCATTCGCACCGTGCTTAAGGCCGCTGAAGACGCGCGGGCGAAGGGAATTCATGTGGGCGTTGGAACCCAACGCCGCCATCAGACCGGCTATCTGGAGACCCTGAAGCGTGTGCACGACGGCGCCATCGGCGATATCACGGAGGCGCGCGCCTATTGGAACCAAGGCCCCATCTGGGTGCACCCCAAGGAACAGGGTTGGACCGACGTCGAGTGGCAGCTTCGCAACTGGTATTACTTCACCTGGCTCTGTGGCGATCATATTGTCGAGCAGCACGTGCACAATCTCGATGTGGTGAACTGGGCAACGAACGCCCACCCGGTGAGCGCGGTGGGACTCGGCGGACGGCAGGTGCGTACCGGACCCGAATATGGCAACATCTACGATCATTTCGCCATCGACTACGAATATCCGGGCGAGATCCACGTGGCCAGCTACTGCCGGCAGATACCGCACTGCGAGAACAACGTGTCCGAAGCGCTCATCGGTACAAAAGGCTTCTGCCAGGTCAACAAATACACGATCACCGGTGGAAAGGCTTGGCGCCTGGAAGGAAAAGACAACCTGCCCTACGTGCAGGAGCATACGGATCTGATTGCTGCCATCCGCGGCGGCAAGCCTTACAACGAACTCAAGCCAGTGGCCGAGAGCACGTTAACCGCGATTCTGGGCCGCATGGCAGCGTACACCGGCCAGAAGGTGACTTGGGACCAGGCGCTGAATTCGAGCGAGAGTCTCATGCCCGCCAAGCTGGAATGGGGTGATTTGGCCGTGGCGCCCGTGGCTGTACCCGGCGAGACTACCCTCGCTTCCTAGTCTCGGCGCTGTCAGGCGTTGCGAACGGTTCAGCCGTGCTGGAATCTGGCCCGGACCGACGCCAAACGAAGGTCTATCGAGGAGGCGTTTTCATGCGGCTGAAGGACAAGGTTGCGATCGTGACCGGCGCGAGCTCCGGCATAGGACAGGCGACTGCTGAAGTTTTTGCGGAGGAGGGTGCCAAGGTGCTGCTGGCCGATATCGACATGCAGAACGGCGAGGCCACGGCTGCCGGCATCCGTCAGCGGGGAGGCCAGGCGCAATTCGTCAAGGCGGATATCTCCCAGGAGGCAGACGCCAAGAAGATCACGGACGAGGCGCTGGCGGCTTTCGGCCACGTCAACATTCTGGTGAACGATGCCGCAGCTTTCGTGCTCAAGGGATTTGGCGCTAGTGTCGAAGACTGGCAGCGGTCACTCGGGGTAAACGTGATTGGTACGGCCATGGTCACCCGCTACGCCGTCGAACCCATGAAAAGGACGGGCGGAGCCATCGTCCTGCTGGGATCGATATCGGGCTTCTGCGCCCAGCCCGACTTCTTCGTCTACAGCGCCACCAAGGCTGCCCTGGTGCAAATGACTCGCAACATGGCCATGGACCTGGGACAGTTCGGAATTCGGGTGAACTCGGTGTGCCCGGGCACCATCCTGACTCCTGCCTCGCTGCGGCACATCACCAAGATCGGTTCCACGGTGGACGAGTTCAGCCGCACTGAAGGCGCGAAAGGATTCCTCGGTCGCGTGGGCAATCCGCGCGAGGTAGCGCATCCGATCTGCTTCCTGGTTTCGGACGAGGCTGCGTTCATTACCGGCGCCGCGTTGATGGTCGACGGCGGTTACAGCGCGGTGTAATCGCGGCAGCCGCGCCGCGGTTCGCGGCTCTTCACTAACACCCTGAGGGAAACATTTTGGACCCAGCGATTGGGGTGGGGCTCGCATTCGTCTTACTGGGTGGCTTGCTGCAAGGCACTTTCGCGCTGCCCATGAAGCGAATGCGCGGATGGCGCTGGGAGAACACCTGGCTCGTCTATTCCGTAGCGGGCATGCTGCTGCTGCCCTGGTTGCTGGTAGCCGTCAGTGTGCCGCATGCGGGAGACACCCTCAGCGAGTCTGCGACGAGCTCACTGGTCAAGGTTGCAATTTTCGGATTCGGTTGGGGAGTTGGTTCCGTTTTCTTCGGACTCGGCATCGCAGCCGTGGGCATGGGCCTGGGATTCGCGATTATTCTGGGTCTGACCGCATCGATCGGGTCGCTGCTGCCGCTGGCGGTACTCGATCCGGACCGCATGTTCACCCGTCAAGGTTACGCGCTGATGGGCGGCATGGCGCTGGTGATTGCCGGCATCGTGCTCTGCGCGATCGCCGGGAGCCGGCGAGAGCGGGACAAGGCCGCGGACGCCTCGCAACCCGGCGGATCACGTTTCTGGGTGGGCCTTCTGATCTGCACCCTGTCGGGGATCTTCTCCCCGATGCTCAATTTCAGCTTTGTCTTCGGGAAGAATCTGCAGGAGCTGACCCTGAAATCCGGCGCAACATCCGCGATGGCGTCCAATCTTGTATGGGCGGTTGCACTAAGCGCGGGATTCCTGGCCAACGCAGGATACTGCGTCTACCTGCTGCAGAAAAATCGGACCTGGGGATTGCTCGCCAGGCGCGGCATTCCGCCGGGATACTGGCTTGGCAGCGTCCTGATGGGGATTCTTTGGTTCGCCGGCATCGCGGCTTATGGCATCGGGGCCGCTGATCTCGGCACGCTCGGTGGAGTGATCGGATGGCCGCTTTTCATGGCCATGATCATTATCACCGCCAATTTGTGGGGAGCGCTGACCGGAGAGTGGAAGGGTACGGCGCGTTCCACGTATGCCTATTCATGGTCGGGGATAGGGGTTCTCTTGGTCGCAATCTACGTGATCTCGCGCGGCAGCTCATCCTAGCAACCCACAAGACAACGCAACGCCGTCACGGTCGCAGGAGTCGGCTCTATTTCCCATCAACGGAGAACGCCAAAAGTGCGTTGCCATGAAGGCCTCCGTACCCGGCGTCCACGAAGACCATTCCGTTTGCGATCGTGGGTCCCGGTGCGCCGATCGATCCACCATGCGCTTTGATCCCGTCGACGCTGGCGAAATCGCGAACCGTATCGAAGTCCCAAAGAACCGTTCCGTCGGCGGCGTCGTGAGCCCGCAGGTGGCCGTCCTGTGAACCTACAAAGACCACGCCGGGGATCGCGCTGGGAGGAGCAAACTGCGCCTGGCTGCATCCCGGGAGTTTCACGCAGGCGGGCTTGGCTGGAGGCGCATACCAGGCTTTTTCGCCCGTCGCGATGCGCAACGCGAAGAGCCCGCCGCCTTCTTCGGGATGGGAGTCGTGCCAGTCGGAAACCGGGAAGTAAACAAGCGTTCCGTCTGACGCGCCTCCCCACTCGATGCCGCCGAGCGGACCACCCTTTCCGATTCGGGTTTGCCAGACGATTTCACCCTGGCGCTCGGGGTCGAGGGCGTGGATTACGCCTGATTTCTGGCCGATCACCAGCAGATCATGGCCATCGTCCCGCTCAACCAGCATGGGAGGCGAGCCGAAATCATAATCGTCGCCGGCCTTTAGCGGACAGTTCTGGACTTCCTTGATGAGGCACGCGCAATTCCAGCGGTCGCTCGCAGTGAGCTGGCGCGACCAAAGCCGCCTGCCCGTCGCCATGTCAAAAGCCATCACTGCGTCCGAGTTGGGGTCGGGCGGGTCGGCGTAACTGTTCCCCGTTCCCACGTAGAGTGCATGGCATTTCAGATCTGCCGTCGGAGTCGACCAGACTGAGGCGCCGGAGGGCCCCCAGACCGGAACGCCAACCGGGTTGGTACCGACGCGATGGGCCTCTTCGGGGATAGTGTACGTCTTCCAAATCTGCTTACCAGTTTTGACGTTGAGCGCCACCACACTGCCGCGAAACGTGCAGCATACATAATGCGGATTCATCGCCCGCCCTTCTTCGTCCGACGAAACCGGAACATAGAGTCGGTCCTCGATCAGGAGCGGAGCTGCAGTGATCTTGGCTCCAACGTGCTTGTCGGCCCGTGTGCTCCAAACCACCTTTCCGGTCTTTGCCTCCAATGCCCAAAGGGTGCCCGTGGTATCTCCGACGATGGCGAGCTCGTCGGTGGAGTCAATCACCGGCGCGGCACGCGCTCCGACAGGAGCCTTAAAGGTCCACTCAATGCAGCCGCTGCGCGCATCCAGGGAATAGACGGTGCCGTCCTCAGTGCTGGTGAAAACCCGGCCGGCGAAGAGGGTCGGCTGGGAGTTGATGGCGGACGAGCCGGTGTAGCCGAAAGCCCATTTGAGCTTGAGCCGTGGCACTTTGTCTTTCGCAAGCCTGGCGACTTCCGCCGGCTGAAAGCGACGATTGGCCGTGCCGGTGCTCCATCCGTTCCAGCCCGGACCGTCTTCGGTCCATGGAGTCTGGCTGGAGCAGAATCCCGTGATTTGCTGTTGCTGCTGATCCGGCTTTCCCAGGTAGCGCGCGACCGCCTCGCGTTCGGCTTCGTTGAGCAGGTCGCCTTGATCTCTCATGGGGCCGTCCTGCAGCGCTCTCAAGATGTTGGCTTGAGGCAGCTCCCGCAGAACGGCGGGCGCCGGAGCGCGCGTTCCGCTGTCCGGGCGATGGCAGACGGCGCACTCGCGATTGAAGATTTCGGCGCCGTCCGGAAACTGGGCTGAGTAGAGAGGCTGAGCCAGAGCAAAAATCAGCGTGATAAGCCGGGCGCGCCTCATAGCGAAACTCTCCCACCGATATGCCTCTCGATCAGCATTCGGTTGCCGGGACGGCGGCTGCGTTCGCTGGTTCATTTGACTACCACTGGCCCTTGAGTTGGAACTTATAGTGGCCGGAGCCCACCGTTACCGTGAAGCTGTGGCCTTCCTTGCGTACGCCGCCGACGCCCGCATCACCGGCGATGTATGCGCCATTTTCCCAGATGGCGCGACCGCCCTCGACCAGGCTCGAATTCGACCTTTGCAGATCTTCGGGAATCACGATCTCCGCATCGCAGTTTACCGGAACCGTGACTTCCAGCATTGTTTGCGTGCCGTCATGATTCCATGAAGTGGCGACCGGGCCGCGCACGGTATCGATGCTGCCGCTCGCCCACCGCAGATCTTTGACCATCTGGGGCGCGATCCGGAGATGCCCGTAGGCTTCCGTGCCCGGCTGTTGATCGATGCCAGCGAGAGCCTGGTAGAACCATGATCCCACGCTGCCGAGCGCAGGATGGTCGTGCGAGTTCATGGCGGGCCGGTTGTTGTCCTGCCAAAGCTCCCAGATCGTCGTGGCACCTTTTTCGACCATGTAGCCCCAACTGGGATAGGTGGTCTGCACAGCAAGGTCATAGGCCATGTCAGGGCGTCCGGTAGCCGTGAGCGCCGGCATCAGATACTTTGTGCCGATGATGCCCGTGGTGAGATGATTGTTGTGGTGGTCCAGCAGATCGCGCTCCAGATAGAAGGATGCGTTGCCGATGTCCTTCTGTGGCACGAGACCGAGGAATAACGCCATGGCGTTTGCGGTCTGAGTGCCTCCTCCATATTGCCCTGTTTTGGCGTCGAAGAAGTTTTGGTTGAACGCGTCTTTGATTTGTCCTGCCACCCGGCGGTAAGCCTGTTCGTCGGCCGTCTTGCCCAGCACTTTGGCAATGCTGTCAAGCACGGTGACGTCGTAGAAGTAGTAGGCATCTGAAATAACCGCGCCGGGCGTCTCCACGGTCGCGACCCAATCGCCTGCAAAGTTGAAGCGAAGGACATTGTCCGGTGCGCGGCTGCGCAGGAAGTCCACGTACTTCTTGAGCCCCTCATAGTTCTCTTCGAGAATGCGGCGGTCTCCGTACTGTTGCCACATGTACCAACAGATGAGGGGGTAGGCCGTGCCCCAGCCCGGATCCGCGGGGCGGTTGCCGAATTTTTCCGGCACGGTCTCCGACAAGGTGCCGTCGGCCGCCTGATTGTCACGCATGTTTCGCACGAAGTTCGTGTAAAAGGCCGCCATGTCGAAATTCATCATGGCCTCCTCGGCTGAAAGCTGCGCATCGCCCATCCAGCCTTCACGCTCGTCGCGCTGGTTACAATCAGTCGGGATGCTCATCAGATTGTTGAGCTGGGTCCATCGTATGAGCCGTTGGATATCATTGAGGACCGGCTTGGAGGCTGTGAAGCTGCCGATACTTTGCACGGAACTGTGAACCACGCGGCCGCGGATGGAGTCGAGACCGGGGACGCCGGGGAATCCGGTGACCTCAATGTAGCGGAAGCCGTGATAAGTGAAGCGGGGCTCGTAGATCTCCTCGCCGTCGCCCCGTAGGATGTAGATGTCCCGCTGCTTGGCCTCTCGAAGGTTTTCAGTGTCGATCATCCCGTCCGGGTAGGCCACTTCGCTAAACCGCAGCGTGACGGCGGCGCCTCGAGGTCCGGCCACCCGGAGCCGGGCCCAGCCGCTGATGTTCTGCCCAAGGTCGTAGACATAGACCCCGGGTCTTGGGTTTAGCAATTTGACCGGCACCATAGAATCGACGACACGGATGGGCGGCATCATCTGAGCGGAGAGCACGCCGTTCCAATCCGGCACAGCCTGTGCGGCCTGCCAGGACGAATCGTCGAAGCCCGCCCGGTCCCATCCTGGATTCTCCTGCCGCGAATCGTAGACCTCGCCGTCGTAGACGCTATCGCTCATCACGGGTCCGCGCGAGGCCGTCCACGAGGGGTTGCTCGTCACGCTGATGTGCCTGCCGTCGCTCAAGTCGACGTTCAATTGCAGAAGCAGGGCGGGCTGCGGATAGTACGGCTTCCCTCCCAGGGTGCCGGTACCTAAAGTGGCCCAGCCGCCGCCCAGCATGGCGCCGATCGCGTTTTCGCCGGGTTGAAGCTGGCGCGTCACGTCGTAGGTGGAATAAAGGACGCGCTTGCGGTACTCGGTCCAAGCGGGGTCAAGGACGTTATCTCCTACCTTATCCCCGTTGAGATGGATTTCGTAATACCCCAGAGCTGCGACGTAGAGCCGCGCCCGGACGATCCTGCCCTCGAGGCGAAACGGCTTGCGAAGTTCCCGGCCCCTTATCCACTGGCCCTCCCACTCCCGAGCCGAAAGCAGACCCATTTCGAATCTTGCAGGCGCGCTGTAATCGCTGGCGCGGTCCTGGCTGTCCCAAAATCTAACCTTCCAGTAATAAGTGCGCCCGCTCTGTAGCGCGAGGCCCTGGTAGACGACTTGAATCGAATCGCTGGAGGCTCTTTTGCCGCTATCCCACGAGTCGCCTCGATCGTGGTTTAGGGCCTCCGCCGAATTTGACACAAGAACCTGATAAGCCGTTTGGGCTTCCGCGCGCTCGCTATGGTTTGGGGTCCAGGCGAATCGGGGCTGAAGTGCATCGATCCCGAGCGGATCTGACAGGTATTCGCAATGCAGACCGGAGGGTGCTTCCGGGCCGGTCGCGGCCGAAGCCGTCGAGGCGCCCCACAACGCGCCAGCCGCGGCAAGGCCAAGGCAAGCGGGAACTCGACTCCAGATTCGCCATCGCGAGGCCACGAGGAAAGTCGCGTAATTCAAGGTCGATCGCATCCAGGCACGTTCTTCAGTCTTCTTAGAGGCGCGTGCCACGCGCTTGCCGCCTAGTTGCGACGGGCCAACGAAATAGGTTAGCAGCAAGAGTGCATTTTAACTGGCCAATAGTCAGCATAGCAGGCTATCATACCACCTAACCTGTTGATGGATTGTTTGTCGCGGGTTGCCCACGTAGCTTGACGCGGGCGGCAGAAATTAACCGGCTTGGATGATCGGGTTGGATGACGATGATGCGATCTCGGAACCGGCCGGGACAAGGGAAAACAATTGAGCGCCGAGGATCCATCTCTCTTACGGGAGAAATTCAAGCCGATTGACAAGACCTCCCTGAGCGAGGAAATCTCCAGGCAGATCATGCGTCTCGTGTCCAGCGGCGACCTGAGGCCGGGACAGAAACTGCCGTCGGAGCGTGAACTGTGCGCCCGGTTCGGAGTGGGCAGATCGTCGCTCAGGGAGGCGCTTCGCTGCCTGACCATCGTTGGCGTGCTTGAAACCCGCGTAGGCGAAGGGACCTTTCTGGCACTGAACGGTGATAAGTTTATCGGGACCATGGTCGGCTGGAGGGTGGCGACCGAGCGAAAGAACGTGGAGAACCTCATGACAGTGAGGCTTGCGCTCGAATCCGAGACGGCTGCGAATGCGGCCATCCACAGCACCCGGGAGAGCATTGACGCACTTGAGCAGATCCTTCAGAGGATGAAGGCGTCGTTGAACGATCGTTTGCCGTTTGCGGCGGCAGACGCCGCTTTCCACCTCGCGATTGCCAAGGCATCAGACAACGAGTTGATTTTCGATCTGCTCACGCTCATCCGCAGCCAGCTCGAGCAGGGACTTCTAAAGGTGGGCGCGTGGCCCGGGGGGCCCGAGACAGCCTGCAGCGAGCATCGCCGCATCCTGGACGCCATTCGCGACCGGGATGCGGAGTCTGCCAAGGCTGCGATGCGCGACCACATCGGCGAAGCCTTGAAGCGCTACCGGCGCGCGCAAACAGAGCCCGAGAACGCCCTTAGGTAAGCACCGACTCTAAGCGAGGAGCCATTATGAGTTTCGCAAAAAGCGCCCGGAGGAAATTCCTCAAATCAATGAGCGCCGGTCTGCCGGCGGCAGCGCTGCTCGGCGCCGGCAGCGGTGCCCTTGCGCGCGAAGCCGTCGAATCACCACGCTACTCCGGCAAAGAACCTGAACGCGGTCCCGTGATCGATCTCGGATCCGAGATCGCGGGCGATGACGCGATCGCGTTTCGCAAGCACACGCTCGACCTCGGCTGCTGCGAGACCGTGACCGTGGCCGACATCAATCGCGACGGCCGCCTTGATATCGTTTCGGGCGAGAACTGGTACGAGCAAGTCGCACGACAGCCCGGACGCGGACCCCGGTTCATCAAGCACAAGTTTCGCGATATCGGCTATACCGATTACTACCTCGAGGACCTGAGTGACCTTGCCATCGACGTCACGGGCAACGGATATCCCGATATTGTCACTTGTTCCTATTGGTCTAAGACGCTCACTTGGTGGGAGAATCCGGGCGCGAGCGGCGGCGAGTGGCGCGAGCGCATCATGGACACTGCGCCCCCGGTCGAGTTTGCCTTTCTCGTGGACATTCTCAATACGGGCAAGCCTCTGCAAGTGCTGCCGCAGTTTGGCGCCAACGACTTTCCCTTGAAGTGGTATGAGTTGGCTGGTGCGGGCGCAGCCGACCCCTGGGTCAAACACGAAGTGAGCCCCATGAGCTGGGGACACGGCATCGGCGCGGGAGACGTCAACAGTGACAACCGTACCGACATCATCACGCCGCGCGGCTGGTTCGAGGCGCCGCCCGATCCACGCAACGGGCAATGGATTTTTCATCCCGAATTCAACCTGGGAGACACTGGATTCATCTTCGTCGAAGACGTCAATCGCGACGGCGTACCCGACCTCCTCACGAGCCTCGGCCACGAATACGGAATCTTCTGGCTCGAGCAGAAGCGAGACGCGGCAGGAAGGCGCCGCTGGGAGAAGCATCTAATCGACGACGGATTCTCGCAAGCTCACGCCATGACGCTGGTGGACCTGAATGGCGACGGCCGCCGCGACATCGTGACCGGCAAGCGCTTTTACGCGCATGAGCATGACCCGGGCGCGAATGAGCCTCTGGGCCTCTACTGGTACGAGCCTTTTAATTCACCAGGACGCATTCAGTGGCGGCGGCATATCATCGACTACAGCACGAGGACGGGAGCGGGGCTGCAGATTCCAGTGGTCGATATCGACGGCGACGGCGATATGGACATCGT
>DASYYZ010000033.1:0-91893 GCA_035946735.1 Terriglobia bacterium | reverse complement strand
AAGGTTCCGGTACTCGTTCAATTAGCGCCACTTTCCGCACCTATCCCGTGGCCTGGGTGTTTCCACTGCTGGCCCTGCTCGGTCTCACCTGGGGGTTTCGATCGCGCCAACCCGGCCGCGAGCGCTGGGGTTTCCGCGCTTCGGTGCTGACCATCGTCGGCCTGCTCGGCGCCGCCGCCATGACGGTGTACCCCAACCTTCTCTATTCCAGCATCGATCCCCGATACGGCCTGACCATCTTCAATGCCGCTTCTTCACCGCACGCGCTGCGCGCTTCGCTCGTGGCGAACCTGGTGGGGATGATCGGCGTGATTCTCTACACCAGCTACGCCCACCGGACCTTCAGCGGTAAGGTTCACGTCGGCGATCACGGGTACTGAGGGGCCGCACCCGGCCCCAGGATGGCGCATTGTCTTACGCCGGCTCGCAGGCCGGTTTATTCGCATCGCAGTGCGACCATGGGATCGACCTTCGTGGCGCGGCGTGCGGGGAGGTACGCCCCCACCAGCGCCATCAACAACAGTAGAAGAGCGACTGCGGCGAGGGTGAGCGGGTCGTGCGCGCTGATGCCATACAGCATGCTCGAGATCAGCCGTGTGAGCCCCAGCGCCGCAACGAGGCCGATGGCCGTACCTCCGAGCGCTATCCGGGCGCTCGCGGCAAGCACCGTACGCAATACTTGGCGCCGCTCGGCCCCAAGCGCCATTCGAATCCCAAATTCATGAGTCCGCTGGCTGCAGGAACACGCCACCATTCCATAGATCCCAACCGCCGCAAGAATCAGCGCGAGCAGTGCGAAAATGCCCAGCAGCATGGCGTTGAACCGCCTCGGTGCTATGGAGGCCGCAATGACATCGTCCATCGTGGCGACATCCATCACCGGCTGATTCTTATCCAACTGCTGGACGACGTTTCGGACCGCGCCGACGAGCGGGTGCGGATCAGATCCTGTTCGCAGCATAAAGGTCATGCTGAAAGTGGCTGCTGAAGGTACGGCAAGAACATTTCTGCTCCAGGCTCCTCTTCCAGCGAGTCGGCCCTTACGGCCGAGACCACACCAACCACCGTCATCCAGGCTGGCGGGGTTGCGACAAAGCTGACATGTTGTCCGATCGGGTCGCGGCCGTTAAAGACCATTCGGTCGAGCGCGTCATTGATGATGACAACAGGCTGACTGTCTGCCGTGTCCACCTCGCTGAAGACGCGCCCTTTCAATAGTCGGATCCTCATTGTGCGGAAGTAATCGGGGCTGATGTCGGTGACCCGGAAACCCTGCGGCGGACTCACCTGCTCCGCGCCCTGGACGTTCAGGCGCAAGCTGCCGTTGTGAGGCGGACCGAAAGGGTATTGCGAAATCAGCGAGGCATCTAGCACCCCAGGCAGTTTCTGGATCCGTTCCAGTGCGGCCTGGAAGAAGGCTGCGTACTCTCCGGAGTTGCTGATCGTCAATGGCCTTTCAACCGTGCTGATCAGCAGGTCGTGAGGATCGAAACCGAGCGGTACCTCACTGAGACTCAGAAGACTTCGCACAAGAAGGCCGGCGCCGATCAGCAAAACCAACGACACTGCGATTTCGGCAGTGGATAGATAGCTGCGGAGGCGATGGGATGTGCGACCACCCCTAAGACGCAACCGTCCGCCCTTAAGTACTTCACCGACATCTGCTCTCGAAGCGATCAGGGCGGGGCCGAGGCCAAACACGAGCACGGCCAGCAGCGAGATGGCAGTGGAAAACGCGAGAATTCGCAAGTCGAGGTGGATGTCCGCGGGAAGAGTCGGCGGAATGAGCTGCTCCAGAATTGCGGTCCCCCAGAAACCGACCACGCCCCCGAGCCCGCTTCCGGCGATTGCCAGCAGCAGAGCTTCAGTGAGGCATTGCCGGACCAGCCGCGCGCGCCCGGCCCCGAGCGACGTGCGCACGGCCATCTCCCTGCTCCGAACCATACCCCGAGAGAGCAGCAAGTTGGCGACGTTCACGCAGGCGATCAATAACACGAGTGCGGTGGCCCCCAGCAGAATCAGCAAGAGGGATCGGACGTTATGAACAAGGAACTCCTGTAGCGGGAGCACTTCAACACTCTCCTGGGCTCGGAATCTCGCGGCCTGCGGGGGATATTCCTTGTCCATCTGGCGGGTGATGACTTGCAGGTTCGACTGAGCCTGTTGGATGTCAACGCCGGCTTTCAGGCGCGCCACAACGGTCAGGATGGCCCAGGTTGGGGATTGAGGAGAAAACCTCGCCTCATTCACGGCGAATGGCGTCCAGAGGTTTGCGGTTGGACGCAAACTCGCGGGCATGACGCCGACGACGGTGTAAGGCGTACCGTCGAGTTGAATCGTTCTTCCCAAGACACGAGAATCCGCGCCGAACTGATTACGCCACAGCGTCTCGCTAAGCAGCGCGACGCGCTCCCGTCCTAACCTTGCTTCTTGCGCCAAAAATAATCGACCGATGATCGGGCGCACACCCAGCATGGGGAAGAAGCCGACCGTAACGTTCGTGATGCTGACGCGCGCCGCCTGGCCAACTCCGGTAAGGTTCGCGCCCGCGCCGCCGTTGGAGGCGCCGATTTCTTCGAAGACCTGGTTGTGCTCCTGCCAGCCGGCAAAATCCGGACTGATCACCCCCGCGCTTCCGTGATTAAACGCAAACCGTTCCGTGGCCCAGACCAGGCGCGACGGGTCCTTGTAGGGCAAGGGCCGCAACAAGACCGCATCGACGACGCCGAAAATCGCCGTGTTGGCGCCGATGCCTAGCGCGAGGGTCAGTGCCGCCACGGCTGCGAAGCCTGGAGAGCGCCGGAGCTGTCGCAAACCGTAACGCAGGTCCTGTATCAAGGTCTCGACCAGATGCGCGGCACCCACGTCGCGGCATTCTTCTTTCATTTGGTCCAAGCCGCCGAATTCGAGCCGCGCGCGGCGGCGAGCTTCGTCGGGCTTCATCCCCGCCGCGACGTAATCGGCTATTTGCTGTTCCAGGTGGAATCGCAGCTCGGCGTCGAGCTTCTTTTCCGTGAGCCCCCTGCTGAAGAAGCGTTGGTACCAGCGCATAAAGCCTCCTGCTTCGGCCCGGTCAGCCCTATGTCCCCTGCCACTTCTCGCTCGTCATTGCCTGTTTACTCCGCCGTTCGAAGAATCAGGGCAACGGCATCGGTCAGCTTTCCCCAATTTTCAACCTCGGCCTCCAACTGCTTTCGGCCTTTCGGGGTGAGCCCGTAAAATTTCGCGTCTCGGCCTGTCTCCGTGGTCTTCCAGTCAGCCTTCAGCCAGCCTCGATCCTCCAAGCGATGCAGCGCCGGGTAAAGTGAGCCTTGCTGGAGTTGAAAGAAGTCGCGGCTGATCTGCTGAATCCGTTGTGCAATGGCGTAGCCGTGAATCGGGCCCAGCGCCACGACCTTCAGGATCAGCATGTCGAGGGTTCCCTTGAGGAACTCCGATTTCTCTTCGCCCATATGGAACACCTAGAAGTTCTACCTATATTCCACAAGCGCCAGAAAGTCAAGGGCAGCACAACCCTGTCGGTGTCGTCATGCACCATGCGGGACGGCTCATACGCCAGTCAGAAAGCGAACCAAGGTCAGAGAGAAGTATTATTCGACGTGGGTGCGAGCGAGGCAGGAGCAGTTGGAGGCCGATGTGCGGCGGAGTTGGACACCGGCGGAGCGTGTAGCGAGGCCGGGTGCTCGCCCAAACCGCCCCAGCCGTCTTCAGGTTTCGGATTCTGCATTCCCTTGGACTAAAACACGTACGCTGCACCGGCCATGGCTGGAGGGCCGCCCCCCGAGGCTCCGGCGACGATCGTGATGCCTGTAATCGCTACGGAGATACCGAACGAGTTACCATTCTGCCCGTCCGAAGCAGTTAGTTTGGCGCTTTGAGTCATGTTTACCCAGCCGCCGCCGGGCCTTACAAACACATAGACAGCCCCTTGAGACTGGCCGAAGTTTGGGTTTGGAGCGCCCGCCACGATCACATTGCCTGAGCCATTGATGGATATGGAATTGCCAAGCAGGTCCGTTGAAGTCCCATCGGTGGACGTCAGTTCGGCCGTCTGCGTCATATTCATCCAACCGCCGGGCGGTTCGAGGAATACGTAGGCCTTGCCTGGTGCAGCGTGCTCCCGAGCCCCCGCCGCTATCGTACCCCCGCTGATCGCCACGGAGCTTCCTAAGAAATCCTCAAAAAGTCCGTCCGTGGCCGTCAGCTCCGCCGTCTGGGTCATACTTTTCCAGCCGCCTTTCGGCACGACGAAGACATAGACCGCGCCCAAGATGTCACCAAAAAAATCGGTTTTGTTGGGAGCCCCGGCCACAATAGTCTTGCCATCAGTGGCCACGGACCAACCGAGTGCGGCAGGATTAGACAGATCTGAGGCGGTCAGCTTGGCTTTGAATGCCGAAGTTGTCTGCCAACCCGACGCCGGCCGCGTGTAAACATAGACGGCACCGTCGCCGCTCAGTTGACCAGTTGCCCCGATGGCTATCAGGCTCTGAAAGATCGAGCACGAATAGCCGAAACCGTCATTCGCTGCGCCATCGGAGGATGTGAGCTTGGCGGTTTCGGTCATGTTCGTCCAGCCGCCTGCCGGCTCGACGAAAATGTAGGCAGCGCCCTGAAGCTTGTTCTGGCCGACGTTTGCTTGAAAGGCTCCGATCACGACCGTGTTGCCGCTGATGGCCGCCGAGCAGCCAAAATCATCGGAGGTTGCTCCGTCCGAAGGCGTGAGCTCGGCGGTTTGGGTCATGTTCTTCCAGCCGGTTAGAGGTTTGACGAACACGTAGGCGGTGCCCTGGAAATCGCTGCCTCCCCCGCACGCTCCCACCACGATAGTATTCCCGCTGACGGCCACTGCGCTACCCACTTGCCATCCGGCGCTCGCGTCCGAGCCAGTTAGCTCGGCAAGCTGCATCAACGGATCGATGACAACAGGATAGGAAGCGAGAGAATCGTCCACGTGGATGAGCAAGCGAGCCTCTTGCACCTCCATCCAGGCCGGAAGATCGCGACCTGTGGCGTCCTCCGCCTGCAGACCGGAATAGCGGAGGCCAAGCGTTCCCGCCGGGCCGGTCAGCGTCACCGCCCTGCGGCCGTAATCCAGCGCCGTTCTCAGACCTCCGTTGAGCGCCAGCGCTATGGTAAGGGGCTCCGTCAGCGCATCATCGCGCTCCACGTGCGGCCGCTCGTTGAACGTGAAGCCCTGCTCGATGCCGGCGGGGCCGTTCACGTACCATTCCGTCAACGCGCCCCGCCGGTACTCAATTCGATTGGCGCTGGCGTGCGGAGCAGCATCGGTCACGGGTCGAAGAGCCTCGCTGTAGCCGTACCGTTGCAGCGCCAGTTTCCAGAGCGTGCCGCCGCTGCGCACTTCAACGCCCGTCGCGGTGAAACCGGCGGTCAGCTTCCGCTTGAGACTCGACGCCTCAAAGCGCGGACCGTTCTGCCGGACTTGATAATCGGACAGGTCGCGCCCGACCGCCGCTGAGATACCGGCTTGCGCTTCCACCGGCAAACTCGAAATCGCCGTGGCCGTAACCGGCTTGCCACCGCCGCTGTTGCTCCCCCAAACCGTTATTCCAATAAGCATCCATAAAAGGCCCGGTACCGAGCCGAATCGCCCGCTGATCTTTCGCATCGTTCTCCTCCTACTCTCTGTCCCCTTGTCTGGACGGTTGCCGTAGTATACGTCATAAGACCCTACTACCCCCCTGGGTCAACCTTTATCTGCGCCGTGATTGGAGGTTGTCAGCTTTGATAAGGATGGCGGGCCAGTCAACTCCGGAAAGCCGGCGGGAGGTGACGCTACCCGCTCCCCTCCGTCGTTGTAGGCCCGAGGCGAGGGAGTCGCTGCGCTCGGATTGTATCCCTCTGAACGCCCAACCTGCATCAGAAACCGGCCTTGGTGTCGTTCTTTGAACGCCTTTGTGCAGAAGTTGCACACCTTATTAAAAGTCATAGATAATGGAAGCCCCTTTAGAATCGGAGGCAGCCCGAGGCTGGTGCACACCCTTCCGTCACTCGACATCGCCTGGCGAAAGCCTCTCAATATATTCTTGACAGATACACGACTGTGTGATAACGAAGGAGCGCCATTAAACGCGCCCGGCAGGCTCGGATTGAGCCCCCGAGTCACGTTACGGTGTTCGTTATTGCTGTTCCGGAGGGAACGAACATGAGAAGGCTGCCAACAATCGCGCTCCTTTGGGTCCTGGGAACGATGGTTTTCTATTCTGGCCCACCTGCCTCTGGTCAAGCGGTGACGGGGTCCATAACGGGGTATGTAACGGACCCCTCCGGCGCCGCCATCCCTAACGCCAAGGTCACGGCGACCCAAGTGGGCCCTAACGTGGCCACATCGCGCACCAGCGATGCTGCCGGACTGTACCTGATCACTAATCTTCTCCCAGGAACTTACACGATCAGCGTGGAAGCGCAGGGATTCAAGACCTTCACCCAGCGAGACGTGCAATTGGAGGTAGGCGCCACCGCGCGAACCGACGCCAAACTGGAGTTGGGGCAAGTATCTCAGCAAGTTACTGTAGAAGCCCAGGTGGCCGCACTCGAAACCGAAAAAACTGACGTCTCCCGGTCATTCACGGCGCGAGAAGTGGAAGCCTTGCCAATCGACGGCCAAAATGTGACCCAATTGTTCACACTGGTGCCGGGGGCGGTCAAAGACACTTTCCAAATGGGGGAGGGCGAAAATCCCAGCCAAAATAACCGCGTATTCGTAAATGGCACATGGTCAGGAGCTCAAACCTACACGCTGGACGGAGTCTCCGATGTCGCGTATGGCTTCGCCGGGGTCCAAGTCATTGTCCCCATTCAGGATAGCGTGCAAGAAATGAAGATCACCACTGCGGACTACGATCCGGAGTTCGGCCAGACCGCCGGGATGGTGGCCCAGTACATCACCAAGTCCGGTACAAACCAGTTGCACGGGTCCGCGTTCTACTACAACCGGAACAGCGACACTTTCGCGGCCGACCCCCTCACAGAGAAAATTGCAGGGACGGGGCCCAACGGGAAGGGTCTGGGAGTTGCTCCTTCTAATTTCAATCAATGGGGCTACAGCGCGGGTGGTCCGGTCAAGAAGGACAAAGTTTTTCTCTTTGGGGCAATGCAATGGAACCGGCTCCGCCAGGGCTCCTCGCTGATCGCCACGGTGCCGAATGAAGCTTTCCGGACAGGGGATTTCAGCTCACTTGCCTCGACCTACCCCATTTACGACCCCACCACGGGAAATCCAACCACGTTCCTGGGGCGGCAGCAATTCTCCTATAACGGAGTCGCGAACGTTATTCCCCCAAGCCGAATTGATCCTGTCGCTCAGAACCTGCTGGCCATCTTGCCGATGCCTAACACCGGCGGCGCCGGCGCCACGGACAACAATTATGTGGGCAATCTCCACGAGGTTTTCAACCAGTGGCAGACCGACACGAGGGGTGACATCGATCTCTCGGAGAAAGATAAGTTCTTTGCCCGTTACAGCATCTTTAAGACGTATCTCTCGAACCCCCCGCTGTTTGGGGTCGAGGCGGGCGGACCGAGCGGAGGCTCGCTCAGTCCTGAGATCGCCAATACCACCGAGCAGCAGAGTGCAGTCAACTGGACCCATACTTTTGGCGGGACTTTGCTGACCGAAGCTCGCTTTGGGATCAGTCGCTTTCGTTTGGACGCCTTGCAGGCGGATTCCGCACTCGAAACGAACAACAAGGTTGGTATTCCGAACATCAACACGGGCGATCCCTTGAGCGACGGGCTTGCTGGAATCACCGTCGCGGGTCCGGTGGGTTCATGGACTATGGGAATCACTTCCGGAGTCGGTATTCCCCGATTTGATCGCACCACGAACATCGAAGGTATCGACAACTGGTCCTGGATGCACGGTGCGCATCAGGTCCGGTTCGGCCTGGACGTGGTGCGGGAGCGTTTTAATTTCGAGTCGGTGAACGCCAGTTCACGCGGCAACTTCAATTTCAACCAAACCATCACGGGAGTACCGGGTATAACCAACTCAGGGTTGGGGATGGCGACGTTCCTCCTCGGGATGCCCAACGAATTTGACCGCGCCATCTTTACCCAGTTCCCCGAGGAGCGCCAGACGCGCTGGGGTATTTATGGCCAGGACACCTGGCACGCCACCAAGAAACTCACGCTTAGTTTGGGACTCCGTTGGGATAAGTACACGCCGGTGACTCCAGGCAGACCAGGCGGGATTGCCAATTTTGATCTGGCCACAGGCAATATTCTGCTGGGCGGCTTGGGGAATGTCCCCTCCAGCACAGGCGTCTACACTCCGAATACTGACTTTGCCCCCCGCTTGGGCATTGCGTATCAATTGACGGACAAGACCGTCATCCGCACCGGTCTGGGACGAAGCTACTTCAGTTCTGGCTATGACGCGACCTTCTATCACCTGACCAGCTTTTACCCGATTGTCGCCCAGCAGACGATTAACCCGGCGAGCGACTATCAGGATGTGTTTCCCCTCGATCAAGGTCCACCTCCAAGCACTCCTCCGTCGCTACCCTCTAGCGGCATCCTCCCCGCTGTCCCGGGCCAGTTGTTGAAATCGCGCCCATTTGATTGGAAGACGGAGACTATGGATTCCTGGAATTTCACGGTGGAGCACCAATTGAGCCGTGACACCACCGTAAGCGTCGCCTACGTCGGGTCCAAAGGGACGCACCTTTCCTGGAGCCCCAATGTAAATGCCGCCAATTTTGGCCCGGCAGCTACTCTGCAGGCCCGTCAACCCTACACTGCTCTGTATGACACCACCGGGGGCATCGCTTACGAATGCAACTGCTCGGATTCGAATTACAATTCGTTGCAGATTGCGGGCAGGAAGGCTTACTCGAAGAACTTGGCCTTTACGGCAAACTTCACCTGGCAAAAGGCCTTGGGGTACAACACGGACGATCCCTTTGACAGTCGACTGGACTACGGTCCGGGCATGAGCAATATTGGCGTCGTCGAGCGTGCCGCCACCTTTACGTTGGGACACACTATCATTCTCCCTTACGGAAAAGGGCAGCGTTGGGGCTCTAGCGCGAGCCCAGTGCTGCAGGCCGCGCTGGGAGGTTGGGAGTTTAGCGGAACCACCGTCCTCGAATCAGGCGGATCGCTGACCCCGTATTCCAGCGCACCCATTAACGCCAACATAACTCAGAGGCCTAACATGGTTCCGGGTTGCAATCCCGCCAACGTGCCGGGCGGACGCAATCGGAACGAGTGGTATAACCCTGCCTGTTACACCGAGCCCAACGCATTTCAAATCGGGGATGCAGGGCCTGGCTCGCTTAGAGGCCCCGGGGTTACGAACGCGGACTTCGCTCTATGGAAGGACTTTGATCTCTCGACTTTCTTGAATCGTGAAAGGACGACCATTCAGATCCGCGTTGAGAGCTTCAACGTCTTTAATCTGACGAACCTTGGAAGTCCCCAGAACGCAACCTGGATAGGCACTACGGTAGACTCCTCTGCCGGCCCGGTGATTACCAGCCTGGAGCCCGGCTTCCCGATGCGCCGTTTCCAGTTCGGGGCGCACATGTCGTGGTGAGATAGAGAGTCAACTTGGTACGTGTTGCATGACGGCAAGTGGAAGGCCGCCGGGGAGAGAATGCTTTCCCGGTCGCCATTTCATGGAATCGCTTGAGCTGTCGTTTAGCGCCTATTCCTTGCGTCCCCGCGATCTGCCCCGTCGGCTTCCCCGTACACGACCAGCGAACGTTTGATTTCCCGCGTGAGTCGCATCGAGACGCAAAATCGGGGTCTCTTCTTGAGGCTGGCAGATGGAACGCGAAACGCACTATCTCATTAAAGCCTGGCAGCGTGCGTTGCCAATGGCCACTTCATGGCCGTCCGGCCAGGTCCGCTTTCGAAACAGATCCGGACCTCGTCATGACCCGATGACGCCGTGTTTAATCCTCGTCCTGGCTGCTACCCTGTCGCCGGCACTCCCATCGCTCGCGGAAGCCCCGCCTCAAACTGTGGAGAATTTCCTTTCAGAGGCCAAGCAACTTGAAGAAAAGCAGGACTACGATCGCGCCATAAAAATTTATCTGCAGGCTTCGAGTGCATTTCCCGACCATCCGGAGATACTCGAGCGCCTCGGGGTCATGTATCAGACCCAGCTCAAGTTCGCCGAGTCCATTCAAACGTTCCAGAGAGTTTTAGCGCTGAACCCCCAATATCCGGAAACGAACTTCTACCTGGGAGTTTCGTATTTGGGGTACAACGACTACAACAAGGCGCTTGAATACTTCGACCAGGAGTTGAAGTTTCACCCTGAGTATCGTCGAGCTCACTTATACGCGGCAAAAGCCCTGCTGGCCCTGGGCAGGGAGGGCGAGGCCGTTCAACATTATCAAACCCTGACCCGACAGGATCCTAAGGACACCAGAGTATGGTTCGAATTGGCAAGCCTCTATCGCTCCCTGGCCCTGCATGCTTATAAGCAACTGGAGACAATTGATCCTGATTCTGTTTTGCTCGAAGTTCTGCGAGCGGAAGCAGACGCCGATGACCTGCGGTACCAGGATGCGATCAAGAGGTATGAGCAAGCCCTGAAAAAGCAGCCGGACTTTCCAGGGCTGCACTTTGCGCTCGGCCAAACTTACTACAAGATGGACAAACCCGTCGAAGCCGAGCCCGAGCTCAGGCTGGGCCTTAAAGAAGATCCTGACAACCCACCCGCGAATTACATGCTGGGTCAAATTCTGTTACATAACGGGAAGGCCGAAGAGGCGCTTCCGTTCCTTCGTGTCGCAGTGAACGGTGATCCAACCTTCATGAAAGGTCAACTGGAACTCGGAAAATGCTACCTACAACTGGGACAGACTGAGGAAGCACAGCGAGCGCTCTCGCGGGCTGTTGACGCCGATCCACATTCACCGGCGCCCCACGTGCTGCTCGTACAGGTTTACACCCAGCTCCATGACGAAGAGAAACGCAAATCCGAACTCAGCGTCATCCAGACGCTGGAAAGCGAGACGAGAGAAAGGATGCAGGGGGCCATAGGGAAAGCAGCCCAGAAAGACGAGTGAGTGCGGAACTGCGTGATTGCTGCGAGCCTTCCCGACACTGGATTTCTGCACCGAGCATCCTCCTGAGTACGCTAGTCCGGATAATCGGTATCCGATTTAACGATGCGAATCCGGTGGTCAGTGAACTTAGTGTGGGTGTCGGGGGCTTCAAATTTGGGCATGTGACAGGTGACGCAGTCCTTCGTGCCCTGTGGGCAGGCTGCTCCCGGATGGTCCGGCGGGCTCTTTGAGCTTTTAGTCGTAGCGTGGCAACGGAGGCAACGGTTATCGTAGGAGCCCGGGTCGCGCGCAAGGGGCAGGTGCGGGTCGTGGCAGGCGAGACACGTGATACGCGCGTCACCATTTCCCCAACACCGGCTAGCTTCGAGACGGTAAGGCTGAAAGCGTACCGTTGCAACCCCCACCGTGCCGGCCTCCGCCACGTCTGGCCAGGTGCGATGACAGGCGCCGCAAAAGTCCACGGAATCGGCCGGTCCGAGCTTGGCGGGATTCAGGACATGAGCTATTCCCTCCGCGACTCGTCCCTGCCTCATCGCCGATGCGTGCTTGGCGCCGGGCCCGTGACAGGCCTCACACGTCACCCCTGGGATGAGATGGTCGGGATCAAATTGGCCCGCGGTCGATGAGGCGGTGTTGTGGCACGCAAAGCAGCGGTGGGTCTCTTCAGCATCGATCGGACGGCCTATTGCGCCTTCAAGGTCTGAGGGCTCGGAATGAGAGTGCCCGGGCGTCAAATCCAAGGTCCGCGGGACTGGAAAGTAACTAAGCCTGCTTTCGTAGAAGATCCCGCTACGCTCGAAAACGTAGGTTTCGCCGACTTCTCCTTCGCCAAATGCCCACCCCAGGACGACCGAAACAGCGCGCGCGCCGTTGCTGACCGACAAGGTGCTGCTGCCCCCGGCACGCGTGAGGTCATAAACGTACTGACCCAGCCGGAGGCTCAGCCGTCGGTGGGTCGCGAGAATCTTCGAGTGCTCTGCGCGCACGCAAGCTTTGGCCATGGGCGTGGTTTCCTGAACGGCCGCTTCGGAGACATGGCATTGAGCGCAGACAGCCGGGCCGACATAGTCCTCGCGCCGCGGCATGCTCTCGGTGGGCCACCACCCCGCGGAGCGGACGCGTTGTTCGGTGGTCATAGGTTGCCCCTTCGGGCCACGAGCTTGAGGCCAGCAGCGGACGCCTGAGATCGCGATGCAGAACAGTGTCCAGTGGAACCAAGAAGTCTGCTTGCCGCCTTCATGCATGCTGAGCTCTGGTGAACTGTGCCTTGCCGGAATAGAGTATCTGTCCTTCTCCAGCTGTATCCGGACTTCCCCTTCAATTCTCGCCCGACCGATAACGTATACCCGAGCAATTCGGAAAGCAATTGGTCCGTCAGATTCTTGCTGTTGATCGCCTCAGCGCCCAAGGGTTCCACCTCTCCTGAGGCTTGCCCGGCACCACGGCAGAGTGAAGTTCGTTCAATTCAACATTGCAAAAATGCTAGAATCGGGCTCCGTCCGATGAAGGATAACGGTGGTCTTCATGGGTTCGCAGCGACGCCCTCCCCACTTAGGATTTCTCTCGCGGCGTGATTTCGTTCGTTGGTGTGCCGTGCCCCTGGCCGCGGGCATGACAAACCGCCTGCGCGCGGATACGCTGCGAGCATCTCCTGGGCAATGTCAACCCGGGAGCCGTCCCGAGGATTGGGCTGCCTATCGTCTCACCCCCCACTATCGCGCCCAGTCTGCCCTGGATGGAGTCCTCAGTCAGACGCATCCCGGACGGGACGCTTACATTTCGGAAGTCTATGCGGAGGAAGTGGCGGCGGCTTTGGCGCGCTGGAGTGCGGCACTCTGCCAGAATCCGGTCTCTCTTGGCCCTATTGTTCAACTGCTTTCACCGATGCTTGCCGCAACTTCCCTCCGGCCGCAGGAAGAGACCTGTTTGCGGAACAGGATGGGCCTGCAAGTCTGGCGGGGCCGATTCTCTGCCGACTCAATTCTCCAGCGGGAATCCTTCGTGCAGGAATTAGCCGCCTTCTTTGACCGCACATGGCGACTTCAGACCGCGGAGTTTGAAGTGGCGGGCATTTCTGTAAAGCAAGAATCTCCCCTTCTCTTTGGGACCCGCATCCGCTATGACCTGGTGGGATCGGAGTCCGAGGAGGCCAGCGACGAACGCATAGGATGTTGGGACCTGGAATGGGAAAGGGAGACGAGTGGAAGTCTCGCCATCCGTGCATGGCGCGCGGTGGAAGAAACCCATAGCCGCGCGGCAGGGCGCGTGTTTGAGGACATTACGCCGTGGGCTCTCGGTGGCAATGCGTCATACGCCCAACAGATGCTGCGCGGGACGGACTACTGGCGAACCGTGCTGGACGGGGCTTGTGGAATTGACGTTTACGGGAATAATGGTGTCGCTTGCGGAGACACTGACAACGATGGGTTCGACGAAATTTACGTTTGCCAATCCGCCGGCCTTCCCAATCGGCTGTACCGAAACCGTGGAGACGGGACATTTGAAGACGTTACCGAGGCGGCAGGTGTGGGTGTTCTCGACGACACTTCAAGCGCCACATTCGCCGATGTTGATAACGACGGTCACCAGGACCTGATCGTGGTACGGGCGAGCGGCCCGCTGCTCTTTCGGAACCTCGGGAACGGGACGTTTCAGCATCAGCCGGAGGCGTTCCGCTTTGCCCAGCCACCGCAGGGGACCTTTACCGGAGTCGCCCTGGCCGACTACGACCGCGACGGATGGCTCGACATCTATTTCTGCCTGTATAGCTACTACGAGGGGATGGATCAGTACCGGTATCCTACGCCCTACTACGACGCCCGCAACGGTCCGCCCAACTTCCTCCTCCGTGGTAACCGCGATGGGGCCTTCAGCGATGTGACGGCCGAAGCGGGTCTCCTCCAGAACAACAACCGCTTCAGTTTCGACTGTGGTTGGTGCGACTACAACAACGACGGTTGGCCGGACCTTTACGTGGTGAACGATTTCGGCCGGAAAAATCTCTACCGGAATAACGGCAACGGGACTTTTACCGATGTGGCCGAGGAAACCGGTGTGCCCGACGTTGGGCCTGGGATGAGCTGCTCCTGGTTTGATTACGACAACGATGGGAATCAGGACCTCTATGTCTGCGACATGTGGGAGCCGGCTGGCACCCGCGTCAGCATGCAGGATGCCTTCATGAAGGGAGCTCCGGAGACCGTGCGTGCGCTCTACCGCCGGCACGCCAAAGGGAACTCCCTGTACCACAATCAGGGCAACGGCAACTTTGTGGAGCGTAGTGCTGACGCGGGCGTAGAAAAGGCGGGATGGGCTTGGTCGTGTGCCGCGTGGGACTTTGACCACGATGGCCACTCCGACCTTTATGTCGCCACCGGGATGATTTCCGGTCCCATCCGTTACGACCTTCAAGGATTCTTCTGGCGCCAGGTCGTTTCCAAGTCTCCGCCCGGTGCGAATCCCTCGCCGCCTTACGAGGAAGGCTGGAACGCCATCAATGAGCTCATCCGCTCGGATGGCACCTGGAATGGATACCAAAGAAACGTCTTCTTCGTGAACAACGGCGACGGAACGTTGGCTCATGCCTCAGGCGTAGCAGGATTGGATTTTGCCGATGATAGCCGCGCCTTCGCCCTGACCGATTGGGATCATGATGGCAGTCTGGAAATGGTTCTCAAGAATCGCACGGGACCGCAACTCCGAATGCTCCGCAATGTGATGGAAGGACGGGGCGAGTCCATCTGTTTCCGGTTGCGGGGCCATACGAGTAATCGCGACGCTATCGGAACCATCATCAGCGTCGAATACCCGGGCGGCACGCAAGTTAAGTTTCTGCAGGCCGGGTCAGGTTTCTTTTCCCAGCACACCAAGGAATTGTTCTTCGGCCTTGGCCAGCACAAGGGCGCTGTTCGGGCCACCGTCCGCTGGCCGAGCGGGCTTGTCCAAAAATTCGAGGCCCTGCCGGGCAACCACCGCATTCGACTTGAAGAGGGCTCGAGCGAATTCCACGCGGATCCCTTCGCCCCGACCAGTGCCATTCCGAAGAGTGTGCCGGTCGAGCAGAAACCCGAGCCGCCTCCTGCCTGCTGCGAAACCTGGCTGCTTGATCCGCTGCGGGCGCCGGAATTCACCCTGCGCGACCCCGAGGGACAGCCTTATACCCTCTCCAGATTTCGTGGCCGTCGCGTGTTGCTCAACTTCTGGGACACCACGAGCCCTCATTGCCGGCCGGACTTGGAGCGGTTTCAGCGCCGTTATTCGCAGTGGCTGGAGCGAGGTCTTCAATTGCTGGCCGTCAATGTGAATGCACCGGGCGAGACCGGAATGGTTCGGGACTTCGGGACGAAAACAGGCGTGACATTTCCGATTCTTCTGGCTTCAGACGATATGCTCGGCATCTACAATCTTCTTTACCGGTACCTTTTCGACCGCCGGCGGAACCTTAGTGTTCCGACTTCGTTTCTGATCGACAACGAAGGGCTGATCGTGAAGGTGTATCAGGGACCCCTCAATCCGGCGAGCCCGGAGAAGGACCTGGGCCGGATCCCTCAAGCGCCGACGGAAAGGGAAAGCCAGGCCTTGCCATTTCCGGGAAAGTTCTATGGCGGTGAATTCCGCCGCAACCTGTTCACGTACGGCGTGGCCTTCTTTCGAGCCGGTTACTTAGACGAAGCGATAACGTGGTTCCAACAAGTCGTCCGTAAGTACCCGGAGTACGCAGCAGCCTACTACAATCTGGGAACCATTCACCTCAAGAAGGGTATGCTGGAACAAGCCGAAGAAGATCTTCAGCGAGCCACCCGCCTTCGGCCCGGGGATGCGAGCGCCTGGAACAACCTGGGAATGGTCTCTGCCCAGCAGGGTCGCAGCGAGAAAGCCATCGAGTTCTTCCAGGAGGCGATCCGCCAGAATCCCCAATACATAATCGCGCTGGAGAACTTGGGAAAACTCTACCATGACAATGGCCGGTTCGAGGATGCGGTGAAGAGCCTCGAGGCTGCGTTGAGCGTTGACCCTCAGGACCCTGAGGTCAACTACGACTTGGGGATGCTCTTCGCCCAACAGGGCGACCCCGAACAGGCGCGTGCTTACCTGCAGAAGGCGATCCAGCTTCGACCAATTTATCCTGACGCCCTTAACAACCTGGGGGTGCTCAATATTCGGGCGGGAAGGTTTTCCGACGCACAGGCCGTCTTTGAGCAGTGTATTCGTTTAGCCCCGAGCTTCGATATGGCTTATTTGAACCTTGCCAAGATGTATGTTGCAGTGGGGAAAATCGAGAAAGCTCGTGGCATATTGAGCCAGCTCCTCGAAGTACATCCCGGGCAGCAGGGTGCTCGTCAGGCACTTCAGGAACTGACCCTCCGCAAGTAATCGGTCGGGAGTGACTCTCAGGACCTAATGTAGTACCCGAGAATTAGCTGGACATTGTTTCCGCCTCCTCTTACCGCGAGGCTGCGTGCAGCCGGGTTGAATCTGTTCCGGAGTCTAGCGGCAGGGGGATGCCGGTTCGGGATTGCGCGGTCTGCGGCAGGAGTGTGCCACTACCGCGCCGGGTCGGTTTCACAACTTGCGGCCGTGGCTGCTCAGCTGCGCCAGCGGAACCGGCGAAGAGCCGCTTGACAGGGACTCGAATTAGAAGGCCGAACCGTGAGGAGCACCGTTCACCACCACAGATCTCCGGCAGCCGCAGTCACCGCCGCACGGAAGACGCCAAACTGCCTCAACCTGACGTTTTTGAGGCTGGGCGCTCTCCGCAAAACGGTGCTCGCGCACGGCGGATAGCCTGAGAGTGCTAACGTGAGGGCGTCGTATCGTGTGGTCTCAATATCGGCGTCCAACATTGGTGGGACTCCCGTAGAGGTGCTGATGGCGACAGTAGTCACAGAAGCGACAGCCTCACAGATCGAAACACTAAGGCCGCCAGAAGCTCGGCCGGAACGGAAGCGCTGCCTGGCGCTCGACGCCTTCCGGGGCTTCATCATGCTGATCCTGGCCTCGCGGGGGTTTGGTTTTTCGGCGTTGCAGGCCGACCCGGTTTGGGGGCACGTCGCGCACTGGTTCGATCACGTCCCATGGGAGGGCGGAGTCTTCTGGGACATGATTCAGCCGGCTTTTATGTTCATGGTAGGCGTGGCCATGCCGTTCGCGCTGGCACGGCGCAGGGAGCTGGGCGCAAGCGAGCGCGACAACTTCCGGCACGTCGTGGTGCGATCGCTGCGGCTTGTCGTACTCAGTCAGATCGTTATCTGGGTGAGCGCCGGCCGAATCAAGCCGCAGCTGATTAACGTTCTGTCCCAGATCGCGTTCACGTACTTCCTCGCCTATCTCATCCTGCAGTGGCGCTGGCGCTACCAAGCTCTCGCGGCGGTTGGGCTGCTCGCCGGATGGACGGCGCTGCTTTTCGCGTTTCCGGGGCCGGACGGTCCGTTTTCCAGGCAGAATCACATCGGGCTGGTTGTGGACCGCGCGATATTCCACTACGACTACGATCCAGCTTATTCGACGCTCAACTTCATGGCCAGCACGGTGTGGACGCTCACGGGCGCCTGGGCTGGTCACCTACTGATGAAATCGAGATCGCACGCGGGCAATTTGAAGCGGCTGACTAGCGGCATGATTCTGTGCTTCGCGGTCGCGTTCGCACTGCGCCCGTGGATTCCGTTCATTAAACAGCTCTGCACAGCGTCGTTTATTCTCTACAGCCTGGGCTGGGTCCTTTTGATGTTGATAGGGTTCTACGCGGTCGTGGAGGTGCTGGGCTACCGGAAATGGATTTTCCCGCTTACGGTGGTGGGCATGAACTCGATTTTAATTTATTTCGTCAGTGAGATTTTGTTCAGATGGCTCGATCGAGCCGTGGGCGTTTTCACCTTCCACTACAACTTTATCGGAAGATTGGCGCCGGTTGCGCAGGCCGCGACCGTAGTGCTCGTGATGTGGTATCTGTGCTACTGGCTATACAAACGCAGAATCTTCTTCAAGATCTGATTCGCCTCGGTCGGCGGTTGGACGGACATTGACAGAATCCGCGAAGCTCACCGCTTCCGATGGTCAGCCAGGCGACGCCTTCGGCGATAGCGTGAGCATCAGCGGAAACTCGATCGCCATCGGAGCATTTTTCGCTGCGGATAGCTCGGGCGACAGTTTTGCGGGAAAGGCCTACGTGTTTTGCGCCCCGGCACTGGCTGGTCGGGTGACCCTTAAGCTTAGCTTACACATCCGAAGGAGCGGTTCTATATCAAATCTCTCACGCTTTCGGGCTGGGCGCAGTCCGCCCCTTTGTCCAGCCAGCGCCGCGACACCTGCCGGATGGTTTGGAAGTCGTGTTCCACGCCATGCAGGCAATAGAAGACGCGCCCTCCCACCCAGCGTTCCTGTTCCTTGTCGGACCAGTCCTTGCGAATATTCGGCCATGAGCGGGCCTTGGCATCCATGGGGAACGGTTTCGTCACAAAACACATGCTCAGCGTGTCGATGTGATACGGCTTCGCCATGATGTCCTTGTCGCTTCCGATCACGCCTCCGCTGTTGACCCAACCCACGGGCCAGTGAATCATCTTGGCGTTGCCCCAGTCGCACGGCGATGTATCCGGATGGGAGTTGTCCCACAGTTGAGTGCGGTCCGCCAAGTAGCCGCTGGCGTCGCCGAAGGTACAGTAGGCCAGCCCGTCGCGAAAGGTCTGCACGGCGGCTCTGCCTCGTGACCGCTCAATGTCCAGAAACCATTCCTGCCCCGTGCGCCGCGCGTAATAAGGTCCGGTCCATCCAGGCTTGTCCGACTTGTCCCAATAGACGTTGTATTGTTTGGGCGAATAGACATCCAGGAACGACCCCACCAGGTAGTCCCCGTGCTGCGAATCCTGCGGCTGCAGTTCCGAGTAATGCACCCCCACAGGAATTGCAGTGAAGAAATCGAGAGGACTGGCGCACTGGGCGTCATCGCGGTCAGGGTAGAAGGTCTGATAGGTCTGCCGCCGCCAAACCACGCCGTTGGCATAGGTCACGATATCGTCGGTGCCTCGCAGAACAGGCGGGTTGCCCTTCTCATCGACGTCGAGATACGTCCATCGTATCCACACCCGTTGCGGACCGCTCTCGATGATGTCCACGAAGCTGTGCTGTTCCATGCGGCCATACTGATTGAACAGCTCGCCGCCGAAGTTGGACTCCCAGAACTGGAAGTTTGGTCCGGCGCCCGAGGGCAACTCGAAATAGGGGCTGTAACTCGCCTCATGCCAAAAGACGAACTTGTTGGGCTTGCCCTCCCAGACCACGATGATGGCCTTCTTCGGATTCTGGTCCGCATGGGGCGGGCATGGCGTCAGCGGCCCTTTGTAGTTGCCAAAAACATAATCGCTGACTTCGATCGCCCGCACGCCTTCGATCTTCATCTTCGCCAGTTCCCTCATTGTTATCGGCGTCGGCTTCTCGAAGATCGGATCCGGTGCATTTTCACCTCCCGATGGCGGATGGTCGTCAGCAGGCAAAAGGCCCGCGGGGACCGAAGAAGCTCGAGTCAGGGAATTTCGCACTTCTCCAGCCGCCAAGGCGATGCCTGTGATTGCTTGGCAAAGGAAATTCCGACGTAAGGTTGACATATCAGTTGCCCTTCCGTTCTCAGTGCAGGCTGAGGATTTGAGGCTTCACGACTTGGTCAGGGAATTCCATCCCCCGCTCAATAGTTCTCAAGGATCCGACAAAACGATGATAATGCTACAAACATCCTTTTCACACGTCCAACCGCACTACTACGGCGTCTTCGTAGGGAACCGTGACTTGAATGCGGTGGTTTTCCAATGGCAACTCCTTCCCACTGTGAATATCCGTGGCCCGCACGTACTCAAGAGGAAGGGCGATACTCTCCGTCTCGTCGCCGGGGGTATCGTTAATGATCAGGAGCAGGCTTCGTCCCGAACCTGCAATCAGTCTCGGACGTAGTCTCTGCGAACTGACACTTGGCCGCGCGATGGGGGTCACAATGGACCTGAGCCATTCCACTCCGCTTTCGTCGCCGGCGGTTATGCTGGCCCCGAGGTTCGTCCCGATATAAAAGATCTGGCCCTTCCCGACCTGCTTCTTGGCGCCCACCATAAGACCTTGGCACGTCGCGATAGCCGTTGCAGAGGTGATTTCAATCGGCGTGACAAAGGTGCGCGCCTTGACACGAATGGACAACGGCTCCGAAAACTGGATTTCGGGCTCATCGTAGATCTGCTCCGCCTGGGGCAGAACCGCAGGGCCCAGGATATCCGCGATCGGGCCGCGCTCGCCCTTTGGCTGCAAGCAGTAGCTCTCCTTCTCGCGATATCCGAAGACGTCGGACAATCCGTAGGGAGGAACCTTGGGGTTGTAGAAGCAACGCTCATCAAAGAGCCCGAAGGCGGTTTCCAGAATCAGCGTGCCGCCGCCTTCCACGTATCGCTGCAGTTGCTCGCAGGTTTCTTTCTTCCCGATGAGGTGCCACGGGACAATCAATACTCGATAGGCGGCCTTGGCAAGGCCGGAGGGTTCGATAAAGTCGGCCCACAAGTCCATCTTCCACAGCGCTTTGTAGTACCCTCGGAAAGACTCCGTGGACGCATCTTCCCCGCCAGCCATCGCATAGGTGAGAATGCCGTTGTCCTGGTCTGTGAGAATGGCGATTTCGGGCTTGGGCTGGTATTTCTCGATAACATCCCAATACGTTTGGATAAGCTGGCGGTTCTTGGCGGCTTCCAGCACGCGTTCGGTTGGCGCACCATCCCTATCCACTAAACCGAATCCTGTGGCTTCGGTACCGGTGGCTTCGGCATGATAGGCCCAGTAGATAATCCCCTTGGCCCCGCCCGCCACGGCAAGCCAGTTCCAGAGGCGGATGTCCTGGGGCCTCATATGCGGGCTCTGGCGGAGACCGCTGCTCCCATGTCCACCTTGCAGTTCAGTCATCCAGAAAGGCTTGCCGGCAGCGTTGGAGCGAGCGATCTCAATCTTGGCCGCGCCGATGTGAACCGGGAGCCCACCCCAACGCGGGAAATTGGAGAGCCCCCAGGTTTGCACCACCTCCGCGAGCCGCCAGCTGTTGGTGCCGCCGGTTGTGACGCCGTCAATCGGAGGATGGTAGGCGCCGTGGCTCTCCAGAATATGGTGACTGTCGGCGTTCTTGAGAGCGCCTACCCGGAACTTCATTTCCCAGGTGCTCCGGTCAATGATGTAGGAGCGCCAGTCAACCCAATCCAGGTAGGTTCCCATGGCGCGAGGCGGATCAACCTCCTGCCAATTCGAATAGCGCCGGACCCAGGCGTCGTTGAGACGGTCGAGGCTTCCGTAACGCTGTTCCAGCCAGTGATGGAAGTTTTCGATAGTTTTGTCGCAGTAACAGTAGAGAAGCTCCTGGGGTTGCGCCCAGAGGTTGCGAGCAAACGCGGGTTCGATGTGGGGCTCATTCCAACAATCGTAGGCGTACATCGAGGCGTGCGGCGCCGACACCCGGGCGAGTTCACCGGCAAAGCGCGCCGCTGCCTTCTGCACCGGCTCCCAGTCCAGGCATAATCCGGGCCAGCCGCCACTTACGTTGTTTCCGCTATCGGAGAGTCGCTGAAACTGCCCCTTGGCATCCACGAAACGAGTCTCCGGATGAATCCTTTCCAGCCAATAGGGCGCCTCCTCGATCACCAGCCCCATTAAGACTTTTAGGCCGAACTCGTCGCAGTACTTCAGGACCTCCTCGAGTTCGTCGAAGTCAAACCGGTCCGGTGCAGGGTTGTAATAGGCCCATGCCGGATAGATTCGAATGATGTTGAACTTGTACTCCTGAGCGATCGTTTTCAGCATCGCTCTCCTCATTGAAGGCGGAGGATTTGGAGGACGATAGAAAGCGGAACCGTAAATGAATGGTTGAGTGGGGCGAGGTGGTTGGATCTCACTCTCGGCGGATTGGGCCGTCGTTTGACCAGCCAGGATCCGAATTCCACCCCAGGAGAGGCTGACCGCTCCAGTGGCGAAGCGAAAGAAATTCCGGCGTGAGATTGCTTTGCTCATTTACATTCTCCGGCGGCGCAAGCGCTGTTGAGCGAGAAGACCGTGTGCCAGCATGCCTGGGCCATCGATCACAGGTTGCATAGCATACCACCGGGCAATGCTTTCCGAGGACGAAGAATCCAGCCCCAGACCAGAAAATAATAAGAGGGACCTGACGGGCAAATTCAGCACTCACAATTTCGCCCTCAGTGGCGCCGACCTCGACCGGCGCTGTCGCGAGGCTGTCGCTGAGGGAAAGCTTTCCCGGACTTACGCGGAATACGATTTCGAGCACCGTCTGACCCACGTCAATGCCGAGAACGTGAATATTTCCAAATCGATGTGGGATATGAAACTGGTGCTGGCGAGTTTCTTTGGCATGATGACCGATCCCAAAGTGCTCGATGTCGCCGGACAGTTCTGCGGTCCGGAGTTGATTGCCTCCAGCGTCTACCGGCTTCGTCCGAAGGTTCCGAGCCACTCCTGGAGCCCGGTGCCGTGGCATCAGGACTCTGGTTAATTCGAGCCCTACTGCGACCTGGGGCTTATCCTGACGATCTGGTTGCCGCCGGTGGATGCCACGGAAGAACGCGGTTGTCTGTGGGTGATGCCGCGCGCGCATAAAGGCGGACTCTTCTTCCACCACCCCGACGTCATGGGACATTATCTGGTCATTCCTGACGAGGAGTTCAGCGGCCGCCAGCCCCTGCCGGGTCCGGTGCCGAAGGGCGGCGTTCTGTTGCTAACCAACCGAACTCCTCACGCCAGCTTCGAAAATCGGTATCACACGGTACGGTGGAGCTTGGACCTGCGCTATCAAGTTAATGTGCTATTCAGAGAAAGCATTGGTGTTCCACATTCACCACGATTACGTGACACAACAGGCCAAACATTTCAGATTTCGAAGCAGAGTGGCGGACTAACAACCTCCTGGGACCAGCCCAAAACGGCTAGAGCGACTGTTTCCCCAACTTTTCATATCCAGACGGGCGAGAGGTTACGAAATTCGTAGCGCCGAGCAGCCAAGAGTCCATCCGACCAGTTTCGATTGACTTTCGAATCGTTAACAATACACACTAGCCGGTATGTTAGCCGGTCAGGGGAAGCGACGGCTCCGTGATCCAGAGCGTACACGGATGGGATGTGTGAATCAGAAATATCGTGGGGTGGCTGAGATCTCTTCGCGCGCCGCGTCAATCTCGGAGAGGCGGACGACGGGTGTCGAAGGAGCCTGTTGTCAGGCAACGGCAGCGATTCTGACTCAGGGGAAAACGATGAACCGAAGTTTGGGAATGGTAGCTGCTCTAACTTTCTCTCTGATCCTAGGGCTCATTGGAATGAAGCGAGGGCAGGCACATGCGCCCAAAACAGCCTATCCGAGCATGGCGCCACTCGATCAGTACCTCATGGCAGACCGAAATGCCGAGATTGCCTTGGCTCGAAGCGCGGCACCAGATGCTATATCGGGTGATGCAAAGATTCTGGTCCTCGGGCGCCATGGCTACGAGACTGCCGTCGAAGGGAAGAACGGTTTTGTGTGTGTTGTCGAGCGAGCGTGGATGTCCCCTTCCGACGCTCCGGAGTTTTGGAACCCCAAGATTCGAGGCCCAATCTGTTTCAATCCGCCGGCCGCGCGATCCGTTTTGCCAACTACTTACAAGAGAACAGAGATGGTGCTAGCAGGGCGAACGAAGGCTGAGATCATCGAGGGCAACAAGGCAGCGTTCGAAAAAGGTGAACTGCCACCGCTCGAACCCGGCGCGATGAGTTACATGATGTCGAAGGTAGCTTATCTCACCGATGACGACGATCACAACGTGGCCCACTTGATGTTTTATGCGCCTCCCCTCGACGGCAAGGCTTGGGGTGCTGATCTGCCGAAATCACCGGTAATGCTGAATCCACAATTCAAAGGCGCTCAACCAATCGACGTGTTTATCGTTCCCGTGGGCAGGTGGTCAGACGGATCCGCTGCTCCGGTTATGTAGGCATGGATTCTGTGATGTTCCTCAATTCCTCTCCCCCCTGCGCGTAGCGGGAATGTCTCGTCCGCCAGGCGCAAGACACATTTAGGCATTTGAGCTCCGCAGGGCAGCGATCCGATTTGCTGGCCGGAAATCGCCAAGTATTGCCTAACTTGTTACTGAGAGCCCACAGGATCCTGCTGCGGCTGCTACGGCGCGCTTGCGCGGATCAGAGGATTCGCGTTCTCCTCAGGGCTTGAGCGCTGCGGTTACTCTCCCACCGTCACCTTCACAGGAGCCGACAACACCAAGCGACCCCAGGAGACCTTCAAGGTGAGGTTTTTCGGATCCTTTTCGAGAGCCGTGAGAACGATGGTGAGCTTCTCCACCGTATTCGATCCTGCCGCTTCGGTATTCATGGGCGCGGTGAACTCGACCGTGGCTCTTTGGATTTGAAAGGAGTCCAGGCGAGCTTTGCGTACCTTGACTGGATCAATGAAAGCCAGGCTCCACGAAGATCCGTCCGCGGACCGCTGCAGACCGAGAAAGTAGAGCCCGGGCTTGATTGATTTGCCTGAGATCGTTATCGGCAGGTCCGTGTAGAGATTCGACCAGAAGTTGCTGCCCATGCGCCAGACCTTGCCCTTGGTCATGGTGTCGAAGTTGGCGGGATCCTCGTAGTCCTTGCGCCAAACGGGCCGGCCGTAGTTGAAAGCGATCTGGCCGGCCGCTTGGTCCGCGGTCTCGTTCCAGTACAGCAGCCGGGCGGACCCGCGATCGTCCGGCGGGTCGCCGCCGCCTGCGGCGAATTTCGCGCCTTGCTGCGCCCGCAGCGTGCCCGCCACCAGCAGCACAAGCGCGCTTACCAGTAGTTTCCCTCTCATGATCATCTCCCGTTAAACAAGTCCTTGTTGGATGGTTGGGCTGTTCCAGTAAGCCGCTGCGCGGCAGGACTCGTATCGCAGCGTTTGGGTAGGTTGGGCATACTGGGTGACCGAAAGGAGGCCACTCATGACCAACTGCGCAAGCGCATGATCGAGGATCTTCGACATCAAGGCACGCGCTGCCAACCAACGCGAAAATCACGCGCCTGCCTGGCGAAGCCAAGGGCTCGTCGACCGTCGGCGTACCCTCGCCTGCAATCCGCCCGAGCCTGACTTCCTCGTCCGCAGCCAAATCCGGCGTCAGGAGGTGATGAAGGACCGCGGAGGAATTCATCGCACTGCGCAAGAACCATGGATATCAAGCAGCCGCTGACCGCTGAAGATACTCAGTTGCCGGGCGCTAGGACCCACTTGGGAACCCCTATAAGACCGGCGGCCCGAACGGTTCCTCGTAGCGCAGGTCCCGCCTGTGGACCTCCGGCGTTGTCCGCAATAATTCCGTGTGCCGCATCCTGGCGTGGAGCCCCAACCAGCCGGGCCCCACACCGGTGCCGAATCAGAGCACACGTCTCAGAACGCAAACTTCAAGGCGAACTGGATCAACCGCGGATTGTTTGACTGTGAGCTGACAACCCCGAAGTTCGGCGTGCCGAAAGTGTTTCCCGGAGGACCGAACTGCGGGTGGTTGAGGAAGTTGAAGAACTCCGCCCGGAACTGCAGGTGGAATCTTCCGTCCTGACCCCAGGACGTGTTTTTGACCGCTGCCAGGTCGAAGTTAAACAAGCCATCCCATCTTATGTTCGGCTCTACGCGAGGCACATTGCCGAAGGTGAAAGTGGCCGGCTGCGCGAAGCAGGCAGTGTTGAACCATTCGTTCAGGCGGCTCGAAGGAGATCCTGAGAGAGCCGGACCGCTCGAGCATCCACTGGCGGACGAATTGTAGTCGGGCCGTTGGCCACCCCCAAAAGATGCGGTGGTGTTGGTCGCGTCGCCGATGAAGATCGGGAAGCCCCGCTGCGCCAACGTGACGCCCTCGAGTCCCCACCCCGAGACCAGCTTGCTTACCGGACCGGTCGCGCTGGTGAGGTATCGCTTCCCGTAGCCCACCGGCAGATCGAGCACGTAACTCACAACCAGCCGCTGCGGAACATCGTACGAGGAGAGGGATTTCTCCGCCTTCATGTTGTAGTAGTTCTGAAAACCTCCGGCTCCGGCCGCTTCCAGCCAACCGGTGAGCGATTCTGAATCCGTCAGGAACTTGCTGAGCGTATAGGCGGCCAACAGCGTTTGGCCGCCGCTGAACCGCTTTTGGACCTTGAGCTGCAGCGCGTTGTAGCTGGAATTACCCTGCCAGAGTTCTGGTTGCACTCCGTTATATTGCGGGAAGGGAGTGAGGAGTTGTCCTTTCTGCACGGTTGGCCCCGACAGCGGCCCTGACTGAACAATCCCGTAATAGGGGTTGGAGACCAGGCTCAGGAGACCGTTACCCAGGGATTCGTCCTGGTTGGGCAACTGGCTGATGGGTACTGAGATTTGCGGGAGGTGAGTTCCCTTGGAGCCAGCATAGGCGGCGTCCACAAATATCCCGCCGGGCAAAGTCTTCTGAACATCAACATTCCACTGTTGCGCGTAAGCATAAGGCTGATTGGGAAGCTGCGTGTTCCAAAGGTTCTGCCCGATCAACTCGCTTGCATAGATCGGATTGCGTCCGGGGGGAGCCAGCACACCGGTCACGGGTAACGGATTGCTGAGATAGTTTGTCGGCGTAAGCCCGCCATTCGTGGAAGTCGTCATGTTGGTATTGAACAGATTGATGGGGTCCACGGCAGGATTGGTTCCGAACCACGCGATGCTGTTCGGCAACCAGAACACTCCGTAGCCACCGCGAATGACCGTGTCATCCGGGAACTCGTAAGCGAATCCAAAACGCGGGCCCCACTGATTATCATCTTGATTAAAGCCATTCCGGCCCGGTCGCAATGGCGTATCGACCAGCGCCACGGTGCCATTAGCTGGTAGCGCACTGTTTGCCACTAGGGGATTGGGAGCGCCGGCGACGAAAGTGCTGATTCTATTGAAGCGCTCCGAGAACGGCCCGTCCTGGCTGTAACGCAGGCCCAGGTTGAACGTAAGCCTGCGGGTGGCCTTGAAGTCATCCATGATGTAGATCCCGCGGTAGATTTGTTGCGTCGCCACGTCGTTTACCCCGGCCACCTGCCCGCTGGCAGGGGTTCCCAACATGAAAGAGGCGAAGCCGAACCCTCCCACGGCGTTGGTTGGACCGAGTTGCGTAAAAGCTGAATTGAAGCTGAACAGGCCACTTGGACTGTTGACCTGGGCGTAGTTGAAGCGGCTCAGGCGGAAGTCGCCGCCGATTTTGATGCTATGCCGTCCCTTGACGACGGTGAAATTGGGCAGCAGATCCCAGTCATCGGTTGCGTCCACAATGACGCTGCCCGTTTCCTGTGAGCTGAAGTCTGTAATTCCGCTGACCACTAAGTTCGGCAGAGTCCGAAAAGCAACCTCGCTGGCGAGGGGCGCCCAACCTGGCCCAAGTTGGCTGAAGTCGTAGCCGAGGCTCTGGGGCGTTCGCGTGTAAAAATTTCGCAGGTAGGCAAATTCCACATCGAGGATCTTATTGGACGAGAGCGCATAGCTGTCGTCGAAGGCGAATTGCTGCGTTTTCGTGTTTTCGGGTGTGCCGATCTGCAGCGGATAGGCATGCGTTCCAAAAGGATCGATGGCCAGGTTATCGTACTTGTTGATGGTATACCGGCCAAAAATTCTCTGTTTGTCGCTCACATTCTGGTCCACACGAACTGTGAACTCGTTCATGTCACCGCCCTCGCTGGCGTTGCCGGCCCAGTTGTTCACCAGGCCGTTCTGCTGGCCGGGAAGGTTGGGCTTGGCCCAAAGGTTCTCCAGCACCAAGGCGGTGGAGTCCAGCCTGTTCGTGGGAATGACGTTTCCAGGGAACTGCTGCCGCGTGTAAATGGGATTTCCGTTCTGATCGGTGGCGCAAGCCGGATTACCGTTCACGCCACAAGTGGTCAGCGGGTCATAAATGGGAATTTGCTTTCCGCTGTTGTCCACCAGTCCCGAGAAATTCCCGGCGCGCATGTCAACAGTGGGAACGGTAAAGGTCAAGGGCAGTCCCTCACGCAGCCGGAATCCGTCGAAGCTTGCGAAGAAGAACGTCTTGTCCTTGCCGTTGTACACGTGCGGGATATACACCGGGCCGCCGAACGTGCCGCCAAATTGGTTCTGACTGAAAGCGCCCACCCCTATTCCCGCTTCGTTGTTGAAGAAGTTGTTCGCATTCAAAACCTTGTTCCGGAGAAACTCGTACATCTCTCCGTGTACGCGGTCGGTCCCCGTTTTGGTTGAAAAGCTAACGATGCCGCCCGCGAAGCGATCATACTGGGCGGGCAGGTTGTCCGTCTGAACCTTGAATTCCTGCAGCGCGTCCTGCGAGGGGACCATCACCAGCAGGTTTACGTATCCACTGCTGTTCATGGGTGCGCCATCCCAGTAAGCGGCGCTCATGTTGGCCGCGCCGCCGTTGATTTGAATATTTCCCTGGGCAAAGGGATTCTGTGTCACGGGGTTGGTTCCAGAACTCCCTTGAGGCACGACGCCCGGAGCCAGCGACACCAAAGCCAAAGGGTTGCGGCCGTTCAGGGGCAGCTCGTTGACCGACCGGGTCTCAATCACCTGCCCCAGTGCTGAACTCTCGGGCTGGAGCAAAGGCGTCTGCGCCGTTACGTTGACGGATTGGGTCACCAATCCGACCGACATCACAATGTCGATTCGCGCCGCGGCGTTGACCAAGACCTCGATCGGTCCCCTGGTAAAGTGTGTAAACCCCTCCTTCTCTGCATCCGCTTTGTAATTTCCAGGCGGAATGTTTTGAAACTGATAGGAGCCTTCCTGATCGGATGTTGCAGTGACCTTGGCATTTGTTCCGAGGTTGGTGAGGGTCAATGTCACCCCCGGGATCACGGCGCTCGAGTTGTCGGTCACCGTCCCGGAAATGGAGCCGTTTACAAAAGCCTGGCCGCTCGCCAGGCTGGAGGCTCCGAGAAAACAGGCGATAGCCAGGAGAACT
The DNA here is from genome assembly GCA_035946735.1 of Terriglobia bacterium. Lineage (GTDB taxonomy): Bacteria > Acidobacteriota > Terriglobia > UBA7540 > UBA7540 > Gp13-AA77. Next base: position 62,891 of record DASYYZ010000033.1, on the reverse strand, counting down.
GGAGCAAATCGGAAGGTTCTGACAGCGTCAGCCGCTCCCAACACTCCAACCGCAAACCGGTGAGTTGACACCTTATTTCGTTTTTGCACGATCATTTCCTCCTCAAAGATGTTCACCGTGCGACTCCAGACATGGCAGAGTATTACGTCATTAGTTATTCGCCGGGATAAGATGCCCGGCCACACAGCGGGAAGGAATACGGAATGGGTTCGTGGCCAGCCGCTGGATAATACAACTGGAAGCCACAGCATCAGTAGTATCCCTGGCATTGCGCGAGCGCGAACCCCAACGTCGTTCTTGACCGCATTGCCAAGTCAAACACTTACCCCAATCAATAACTGCGCAACTATATATCCGAAAGGGGATCTGGCGCAATGCTCTATATAAAAATGTTATGAATGGAGTCGGCTTCTCGGCTTGGGCGGGTCAGACGGTTTTTCAGCCCGAGTGGGTTAGTCTGCTGCCATCCCGCTCTCGGAAACGCCGCCGGCCGGAACTTGGATCGTGCCGGTAGAATGCACAACGTGAATCTCGCCGTTCGCGAGGCGAATGTCACGCACGTCATCGAAACCAGCAGGCACTTGGGTCAAAAAGGCAGCATACCGGACAGTCGCGCGGCCGAGAGCCGGAACGACGGAGAAGCAGGGCGCCCCGAACAGCGGTCCGTTGGCGAAGGCTTCCCGGCGGCCTACCGGCAGGGGTGTTGACCCAAACTCCAGGCCTCGCGTTTCACTTTGACCGTTCCAAGGCGCGTCGGCGCGGGCTTTGTTCTCCTCCCAGATTGCCGTCCAAGGGAAATCCTTGCGATCGAAGCAGTACGCCACCAGCAGCCGCTCCGGTATATTCAGCCCCGCGACGTATTGCTGATCGCGGCCCGGGTCCATCAATACCGTCGCGACAAATCCCAACCCCGGATGGCTCAGCGGCCGGCGCAGGTCAACCGGCGTCCTGTCCACACCCGGCGCGTTTGGCCACTGGAAATCCTGCGCGGTCGCGAGCAGCTCCTTACCCTCGTATCCGTGGGGAAGGGTACGTCCGCGCGTCGCGGAAATAAAGATCCGGCTGTGTTCATGGCTCAAGAACGGAGGGCCCAAGGTGGCGTGCTGCGTCCAGTGAAAGAAGTGGTCAGCCTTCTTCTCGTTCACCACCTCTTCCTTGAAATAGGCCACGGACTCGCCGCGGCGGATCCTGATCTGGCGGGTAAAGTTCAGCCCCGCCACCGGCAGCTCGACCGACATCTCGAGAACCGCCTCCTGCCCCTTGGCCTCGGCTCGCATGTTATGCCAAAGCGAAATACCGGCTTCGCCGTGAATGGGCAACCCTAGCTTGGATTCCTCGTTCGAAGGCCCGCCAAAATAATCGAGGCAGAGGTTGTGGCCGGCGATTCCCGACAGCAGTTGGCCGGTGGGAGGGGCGCTGTATCTGGCGGCGTGAACATCCTCGCGGTAAAGATAGGGCTCGATCCCTTTCCAGGGAGGAGTCCAGAGAGGACTAACTTTGGAGAGACCTGATTCCTCGCGAAAACGGAATTCCGCGATGTGACCGCCTCCGGTCAGCGTGACAAGGCGGATCAAATCGTTTTCAAGAAGGTAGGCGTGGCGATCTCGCCAAGTTATTGGCTCGCACCTAAGGTTCGTGGTCGATGGCTCCGCAGATCGCAATTTCATGGAGGACTCCGTTTTGATTTCAGTGTCGGACGATGCCGGCCGGCCTTGCGTTCGAACGGAAGTGGCGCCCAGCATTATACCCAGCAGCATCGAGCGCCTGCTTAAGCCACCCGGCCCGCCACCTCCCGCGTCGAATCCCATACGGCCACACTCACAATCCCGGACTGGAACCAGATCGAACGCTGCCGTCTTGCGACCTTAGATTAGACGCCCGTAAAGAGCTGTTCGCCGGTCCTACTCGTTTGGCTCAAGGCTGGGCGCCCTCCCTCCTCCATTCATAGAACGCATCGACCGGAACCGGGCCCCCACGGATCGCCCGTCGGGAGCCTGCTTGACGGATCACGGGCACCGGCTGGGTTGGCGCGATGTTGTTAAGACGTGCGAAGTTCCTCTGTCGGCTCCGCTGCAAGGAGCTCCGCGGCCTCTCCTTCATGCCCGACATCGGGATAACGACCGCACATAGCCATTAATCCTACCGGACCGAGCCCGAACGCGAAAGATCAATCCCTGGGGGCGACATTGAGGCGCCTCGTTCCGTCACATTCTCTTTCACTGGTAAGGTCGTGCCGGGCCGTATCCTTTACAAGGGCAAGCGAACGGGCCTTCCTTCGCGCACCGAGATTTCCGACGCGAAGCAAATCTCGTGGGTCAGCGCGGCGTCCTCCAGGTTCGCGTGGGACTCCCGATCATTCAGGATAGAATCGACAAAGTGATCGACCAGGCCGTTAAAGGGATGATGTGAAACGTCGCCGCTATCCGGCAAGATGGTCGGTATGGTGGCCCAACCACGCTGGCCCACCCATTTTTTGGAGAAAACCTGATTGTTGCGGATACTACCACGGTCGCCGAGTAGTTCGATGTTGAAAGCGTAAGGCATGACGCATTCGATCGAGGAAGCGATCTTGCCCAGCGTCCCGTCGTCGAACTTCACCAACGTCACGCTGTTAGGCTCGTACTCGTAGCGTAGCGGGTTCTCGGCGCTGAAGTTCGCATAGGCGAACACCTCAACAGCACGCCGCCCGATAAACCACCGGAGGCCGTCAACTGCGTGGCACCCAGCCGTCAACAGGCTGCTACCCGCGATCTCTTTCTTTATGTTCCACTCGTACTGCCCGTACCAGGGTCCAATGCCATGAAGGTAGTCCACTTGGCCATAGAACAAACGGCCCACAATCTGGTCGGCAAGAAGAGACCGGATGGTTTCGAAGAGCGGATTCCAGCGCAGTACGAAGCCCACCACTGTCTTTACTTTGGCTGCGCTAACCGCACCCTGTAGCCGGCGTAATCCTCCGATATCGAGCGCCACAGGTTTTTCGAGCGCCAGGTGCTTCCCCGCCTGTGCCGCCAATAGGGCTTGCTCAACGTGCATGTGATGCGGAGTGCAGATGGAAACAATCTGGACGTTGGGATCTGCGAGCAGGGCCTCCAGATCGTGGTAAGGGCGGCAGTGGGTGAGCTTGTGCTGGACGGCTTTGGCAGCGGCGCGGTCCTGGTCGCGGCTCAGAATGGCACGGACCTGTGTGTGTGGGTTCGCCTCAAACGCCGTGATGTAACTACCCGCCACCCATCCCGTACCGAGAATACCCACGCCAAACTCTTTCATGAACGGCACCTTGTAGTCTTGCTTTCGACCGATTTGTTCACAAACCTCAAGCAGCGAAATCGTAATTATAGCTTCACTCTGATTGCATCGCCGAGCCGTTTCGATCACACCTCGTCGGGAGTAAGAACCAAGGATCGATCGGTCAGAAGGGAGTTACTCCGGACTGATCGCGACGACTCCCAGCCGGCTGAAGGTTCCGAGGTGTGCCGCGCGGCACGAGTGCGAATCGCGGCTGCCGACAACCGAGTCTCGCTCGAGACCTACCTTCTGAAGTGGGAAGGCGCGAAGGACGCCAACGAAGGGTTTCTTAAGACGGCGAAAGACGTAGCGGCCTTCCGGGAGCTGGTCGAGCAGCGCCGCATCGCCGCCAAAGCTGAGCCCATCCCGCACGTCCATTCGCTGCAGGAGTCGATGCTGCTGTCCGATCGAACCGACTTGGCCAACGCCCCCCAGCGGCTGCGCTTCCCCTGGAAGCCGGTGGACGAAATGGCCATCTTGCTGCCGGGCTCTGTGATGTCGATCTGGGCCACGAAAAACAGACGCGGGAAGCCGCCCCGCGATGCTTGTTCAGCAAGTACTGCGCGCCGTGGACGCTGAGACGTTGACCCCGGGCGTTGGGAAACAGGACGTTTCCATCACCTCGCTGAGGCTCGCGCAACCACCCCTTCAGACGACCAGGGTGGGTCTGGCGATGGGCCGCGAGCAAAACCTGCCGGTACCGCGAGTAGCGGGCATATCCCTGGTCCCGCATTGCCTTCGCAAACGGCTCGATATATTTCGCAAGAGGTCCTTGCGGCGCTCGCGACAGGACAATTCGATTGTCGATGATGAATTTCACGGAAGGCTCCTTTCCTCCCTTTGTACGGGGCTGAGGAGCCAATACTATGTCGATGCCACCATGAGCGTCGGACGAAAACACAAGGCCGGCGAGCGATTACAAGACATACCCAGGAAGGGTACATAGTGGCGGAACGTGTGCCATCCAAACTTCCCGATTCCGGCCCTGCTAGCCGCTGGCTTGATGTAATCTGCGAGAATCGTCTTCGGCCAGCGTGGTTTTTCCAGAGGTGCCGGCGAACGCGAAGTCCGAATCGGAGACATAGACGGACCTCGCCTTATGGGCCATGAGCGTCTCTGCCAGATCCGGGTCAAGGGGGAGTGCGCTTTCAGACGCTTCTGTCTTAGTGGGATAAAGCACACCCCGCACAAAACTTCGTTGAACCTTGACCGGGAAAGCTCCAAAGTCCAAGTCTTCCCCATTGCAAAGCTGCGAGCAGAGACCCGAAGCCCCAAGCACGCGGCTGTCACTACGAGAGTCCGCGGAGTCTTCAGCCGCTTGCTTGACTGCCGAACGAGCTCAATTGGGTGTCGCTCACGGATGATTTGTTCAACCAGGCGCCTCACTTCGCGGGCGAACCAGTCATCGCGTCGCCCGAGACTGCTGGTTGTGCGCCCGCTGGTTCCTTTGCCTCAGGCAGCACAAAAGGCCGATTGAATGTGATGTCCATTTCGGTGAAACGCGGCAACACCACATCCCGTCCGTGCCGCGTCACCAAAAAGATGCCTGAAGTGCAGGTTGCGACGATCCGCGACACGCCAGCCGTCGAAGCGTCCGTGGCGGTGGAGACAAGAGCCTCGATCAGCAACTGTATGCCGTCGTCAGTTTCCTTTGCGATGCCCGCGGTCACACCCAGGTTGATCAGCATCCAGGCCTTGCCGGGGCGCCCGCCGCTGAGACCGCCTTCGGAATCGAGCCGGTTGCGCGATCTTGAATCCACTTCCGCGCTCGCAAGCGTGGCTGAAATGGGACCGCTTCCACCTTCCGGCGTTGCGAGCCCGGTGAACGCCAGGGTCATCATGCCGGGCCGGCTGAGCCGGCGCGGCGCGGTGGCTTTGAGAACCGTGCCCTGCAACAGAACGCCTTCGGGCAGGACGATTCTCGATCCCAGTCGCACGGGTTCCACCAACCGCGCGAGGAAGGAATCACCAGGGCGGTTCTTCGATGCGCTGAGACTGCGGAGCAATACCACCTGGGCCCGGGTTCCCGTCTCGAGCTTCACCGGACTCGTTTGGACGGCCTTACTGCTTGCCGGTTGCGTCGGCGCCAGCGTGGAGGTCATTTCCGGCGTCGGGCCCGTGGCTTCCAGGATCACAGTTTGCTCGGGAGCGTGCGGCTTTAGTTTTGCGGTGGCCGCACTGACACCGCTGTGGGGAGCCTTCGAGGGTGGATGCAACTCCGACTTGCGAATAATCGACACCAGCGAGACCCGCAGCGGAACCTCCCTGCCGCCAGACAGGGATACCGTCGCCGATTCAATCGTGGGATAGTTCTCATGCCGAGGGGTGAAGAGCGTGACGATTCCAGGCCAGTGGTCGTTTGGCTCCCTCTTCCGGCGTTCCAACTTGCTCACCGTCAAGTGTACGGGAGCACCAGCAGGAAAGAGTTCGCTCTTTCCCGAGTAGACGTCGCGAGACAGCCTGCCCGTCAGGATGTCGCCGGGCTTCAAGGCCGACACTTTAACCCTGTATTCAAGCTCAAGTTCTACGTAATATGCCGATGCCGAGTGATTCGCATCATTTTCGGAAGCGGTCGCTGCCGTCTGTGCCTGGTGGCTGCCTCCCAGGCTGATGGTGGAGCAAGTTAGCGCGACAACGCACGTCCAGCACGCGGCTACAGGAAAGGTTTTCTGGCATGCGTGTTGCTTTGATCGAGTGAGACTGGCAGCAACTGGAGCAGTGGTCTTCATACCTGATCTCATAAGGCTCCCTTCTTACAAGATAACTCTCTTTGAGGCGTGAAGAAAAAACCCTCTCCCCGCGAAACCGGGGAGAGGGCGGTTGCAGTCGAAACGTGCTTTAGTCGTCCTGGTCAGGGGGGGTGCCGGGTTGTTGAAGTCGCTCGGAGGGCGAACCTTGCTCTCGCCGGGATAGGGCCGCTTAAACCCGGTGGCCTCGTACCAGTTCAGATGGTTGACGGTGTCCGGGTCTTCGGAGTCGGGCTTGGTGAGTTTGCCGGCGAAGATCTGCGCCTTCTTCTGCAGCCAAGCCCTCCTCAGGGCCTTGATCGTTGCGCTGTCCGTTGGGCTGCCTGCGCTTGCTGTAACGCCCTGGTTCAGCGGGATCTGGTTCGGCACGTGCGTCCACGGGTCGAAGTTGGCCGGGGGCGGCGTGCCCGTGACGAAATCCGTCCTCATCGGCGACGCCACAAGGTCGTACTGGTTCATGGGCGGCAGACCGAGGATTTGCTCCATCGTCCGAGTCATGTTGACCTGCGAGTAGTAGGTGTTGTCGGCGGGTCCGTACTGCACGGCGCACGGGCTGATGATATAGCCTGGGCTGCGATGACCGTCGACGTGGTCGACGCCGTTCTGCGAGTCGTCTTCCTCGATGAAGATCGCCGATGTGGACCACACGGGGCTGTGGCTGATGTCGTCGATAATGCGCCCAACAGCCAAGTCGTTATCGGCCTGTTCGGCCTGCCCGGTCGGCGGGCCGCCGGTGTGGTCGCACATTATCCAGAGCTCGCTCAGCGGGCACCGTACCGGCCGCGACGTCACTGTTGAAGTCCTGCAACCAAATATCGACGCGGAACTGGTCGGGGATGTTCAGATCGAACTGCGGGAAGTTCTTGATGAGGTGGTCAGACACAGCCGGGAGAGAGGACCTGCCTGGACCGTGTTCTGATAGTACAGCGTCTTCTCGCCCTTGATCCCAGGTGGTGCGCAATAAGGCCCTCCCTCGAACCACTGCGAGTCGGTGTAAAACTGGCTCCAGGTCGGCTCGCTGGTGGACCCGTTCGGCTGCAGGAACGTATCGCCCTCGACGCCAGTGGATCCAAGAGGGCGTGGCGCCCTACGCCGAGGGGTGAAATCTCTGTTTACGTGGTGTGAACTTTTTCTCGCGGATTGTGCCGCGCGCAGCTGCGCGTTAAGCAGAGTCTGTTTCCTGGACGTTGGCTTCGTGTCTTTCCGGTGAGGTGGGCTGCTTCAGCCCAATCACGATCGGGCGATACCCGCGTCCAGTTCCGACCCGTCGTCGACGAGCGCGCGCAGGGGCCCCAGCCAGGGTTCGTAGCGTCGCCAGCGCCCGACGGAGGTGCGATAGATCGCCTGCCGGGCCTGCCACTTGCTGGGGGTATTAACAGCCCGCGGATTGCATTCGGGGCGCAGGCACACGTCGTGCCACTCCAGGCCGCAGGCCGCGATCATCCGCCTGCTGACTGGTTCGGGCGCGCGGCTGAGGTCCTCGTAATCGACCTCGATGAAGCGATCCGCCGGCAGCACGCTCCGCCAATGGTCGATGAGCCGCTGGTAGCTGCGGAAATACGCGACCAGTTCGACCCCTCCGGTCAGAAACGCCAGGCTCGGATGGAAATGAGTCTGATGGATCGACAGCGCCGTGTCGACTGCAGCGCGGCGGCAATGGATGATGATGGCGCGCGGGAATGCCAGGTGGATCAGCCCGGCCCAGAGGAAGTTGAACGGCATCTTGTCGGTCACTCGCGCGGCCATCGGCGCGATCGCACGCAGCGCGCCGAGATAGTCTGCCGCCGCCTTGGCGAAGAACTGCGTCTCGGTCCCGGTCGCGCCGGAGCGGTGCCACGCCGCCCCGCGCGCGTTCCAGAAATGCAACTCGCCGCCGGCCCCGACCTCGGGATGGACGGAGACGATCTGCTCGACGAGAGTTGTGCCGGACCGCGGCATGCCGATGATCAGCACCGGCGTCGCATCGCGGCTGCCGAGTTCGGGCGCCCGCGCGATCAATTCGGGTGTGCAGCGGGCAATCAGGCGGCCAATCTCGATGGAGAACGCGGCCGAGTCGAACGACCGAGAGCCCCGGCGCACGGCGTCGAAATGCCGCATGGCCAAGGCGTAGTCGCCAAGATCCTCCGCCGCCTTGCCGATCGCGCGGTGAAGCCGCAGGCGTTGCGTCGTTTCCAGCCCCGGCGTGGCCAAGGCGGCTTTTATCTTTTGAAGCAGACCATCGTCATCGCTCGTGACGGGGCGACACCGGACCAGATCGTAGTAGCTTCCCGACAGCAGCGGCGCGATCGCGATCGTGCGCTCGAAGCATTCGCGGGCCTCGTCGAAACGGCCGAACTCAGAGAGCAGATTGCCCAGCAGATCATGCGCCATGGTGTTGCTCGGATCGAGCGCCAGCGTCCGTTGCAGCACCTGTTCGGCTTCCTGATTGCGATCCTCTGTCAGCAGCGCCCGCGCCTGGCCAAGACGTCCGAAGCTGGTGTTACCTCCGGTCGCTGCCGCGCGGCGGAAATAGATGATCGCCTCGTCGCGATCGCCGAGTGTATAGGCTAGGGCGCCGGCGCGGAACCACGCCTCGGTCAGGGATGGGAGCAGCTCAGTGGCGCGGCCATACGCAACGATTGCCCCGCTGACATTGTCCAGCTTCTCCAAGGCGATTCCCAGGCGGAAATAGGCATCGCCGTACGCGGGTTGTTGGCGACGGCCCGCTCGAATGCCGCGATAGCCTCCTGTGCGCGGCCGACCTCGAGGCAGGCGAGGCCGAGATCGTGCTGGATGATGGGATTGGACGGCTGCAGCAGCGCTGCATCGCGCAACGGCGCGATCGCATCGTCTGGTCGCCCGGCTCTGAGCAACTTAACGGCCAACGCGAGCAGAGGCGCCACCTGCTGCGGCGCGGCTGGGTTTGGAGACTGGGACATGGCGCGAACCTAGCATGGAAGCTGTAGCATGGCAATCGGAATCGCCAGCGCAATTGTCACCCGACCATGATCTGCCAACCAAAAGAATTTGCGATAGGCCATTCTGCGCGCGATCGAACGGGCGGCCGTCAGCGGCCCTAAGCTCTGGCGCGCCCAAAGTATGGAGTCGGTGCTGCCATCTGCCCTTCCTTGGAATGTCGTTACCCATTTGGTCGTCCATTGTCCACTCCTGCTTCACCATCCATTACCCTCAAATGCTTATACGGGCCGTTGCACACAGACGCAGATTCGGGGGCGGGGCCACTGCTTGTCAAGATTGAGGCAGAACACCCGTGCATGAATGTTGCAAATGAGTCGGTCCTGCGCTCGCACGGGTTTTCGAGCCCTTAGCAGCAATCGAGGCTGCGATTTGAAGGGATCACTTTCGGGATGCGGCTTGTCGGTCGGAATCTGACATTTAACCCAACGATCTGAGCGCAGGTGTCATCGCACGGTCAAAATCGCTGGGGGTGGCTCCGAGTTCGCGCCCTTCACCGACATCCAGATGACGCGGTTAAGTTCCCGCTCTGGTGCGCGGTCGGGGCGAGAGAAATCCCACCGCGCAGACTCATGCGCACCTGGCGCGTTGGGTGAATTCACCTCATCGAGTGGAACCTGCGGTCGCAGAGCTGTGTAGCGGTCGAGCACCGGCTGCAGCTGGAAATCCCCGAGCAAGCTCGACGCGCGATCGTCAAAGTAAGTAAGGCTCGGCAGGCCCAGGATCTGCTCGATGGTCTTCAGCACCGACGTCGTGGAGAAGTGCATGTGCTCAATCGCTCCGCGCCTCATGTACGGCGAGGCGATCAACAGAAGTGAGCGGTGGGCATCGACGTGATCCGGTCCGTCCTGCGCGTCGTCTTCAAGTACGAAGATTGCGGTCTCCGGCCAGAAGCGGCTGTGCGAGACAATCTCGATGAGACGTCCGAGCGCGAGGTCGTTGTCCGCGACCATGGCCCGCGGTGTGAAACGTCCGGGCTGCGTTCCCCTGGTGTGGTCATTGGGCAGGTGCATGATGGTGAGTCGAGGCAGGTCCCCGCTCTTCTCGAACGCATGGAATTCGCGCTCCCACTCCTCAAGGCGCTTCACATCGGTTACTGCGCCGATTCCGTCCAGATATCGCGGATCATAATGGTCCTTCAAGCCTCTCACGTAACACCGGGTCAGCCCGGGATGGGCGTCTTCGTCCACGCACCACTCTCCGTAGTCCCTATAGCTCACGCGGGTCTTCTGCGCCAGATCCCAGATGAACCCCGACCTCGGAATGGCGATTGGATGGTCGTGCTGGTCATCGCCGTCGTAATCGGGACCGACGAAATCGTATTTGAGACGGTGAGCGTAGAACGAGGGCCAAAGCTTGTTTACGTAATCCGTGCTCGACGCCGCGGTTGACCACACATGGCCGTCCGCGCTCACATCACCATCGACATAGAAATTGTCAAAGAGAACGAACTGGCGGGCCAGCGCGTGATGGTTGGGAGTGACGGACTCGCCAAAGAGGACCAGATCCGGCGCGCCATTACCTTCGGTCATGTCCCCGAGCACCTGATCGTAAGTCCTGTTCTCCTTAATCACGTAGATCACATGACGAATCGGCGCATGCGTGCTGGTCTTTGCGGAAAAGTTGCGAACCAGCTCCTGGACGTCGTGGGTCAGTTCCTGAGGCGCTGCTCCGTACACCTGCTGGACCAGTGTTCGCCCTCGCGCACGAACGGCTTCGAAGTCCGCATCTGCCAGAGCTTCGATTCCCCCGCCGAGCAAGTAGCCTATGTAATCTGTCCGCGCGCCGGAATCTGTCTTGTGCGTGCGCGCAGGCGGGGCGGACGGCACCGGCCCGCGGCGCGGCTCAGCCCGATGGGCAGCCGCACCACCAGAACCAGAATCCATCTCACGAGGAGAACTGGGGCCTGTTATCAGGTTCCGGCCATCGGCAATGTAAAGCTTGTGGGCTTGGGACGAGTAGAGAAGTGCTGTCGGATAGGCACCGACAGGAATCAAGCAATCGAGCCGAGGCTCTTCATCGACTCCTCTCAGGTCTACCACAGCGAGCGCGTTTACGGCGGCAAGGGCAACGAAAAGCTTTCCAGCGGCTTCGCTAAGGGCCAGGGCGTTCGGCTGACCACCCCCGACTTCAGAATTCGGAATCGCGATCTTTAGGCGGCGGACCTCCTGTAGCGACTCGAGGTCAATCACCGAGACAAGATCGGCATCCGAGCATGCCACGAGAAGCTGACGCTGGTTTGGAAGCACAAGTTCATCAGTCGGATGGCTGCCCACCGGGATTGTGCGGAGTGTTCTGAGATCGTTCCCATTCAGAATTGAGACGGACGCCTCGCCCCAGTTGGCAACGGCCAGGCGATCGCCGGGAAGGGCCTTAACCGAGTAGGGGAACTCTCCAACCCGAACCCGTTTGAGGATTTCGCCGGTCAGGAAGTTGAAGCGGATTGCTTCATAGCTTCGGTTGCATACCACGACGGCGCTGGAGTCGCTCTGAATGGCGATACCTGCGGTCAGGTCACAACGGTCAAAAACGAATTCACGCGGCGTCCCGAACTTGCCTTCCTGAAACGGGATCGCTAGAACAGACCGGGCTCCCGTCGAAGCCAACACGGACTTTTGGCCGGGCGCGTAGGCAAGACCATACCACAGGCTTGGAAGCTCAATTCGACCGGCTACCTCACTGCGGCGCTCATCATAGGCCTGCAGGTAGTGTGCGCCGTAACCCGAGTTGGAGCTGATAAGGAATCCATCCGGGGTTTCGACGAGGTTGAGCGGCGTGTCAGCGGGCGCCACTCGCTGCGCCACAGACGTCGTGAGCTGGGGAGCGACAGACTGCCCGCTGGAATCGGGCGAATTAGCACTGAGAAGCAGACCAAGCAGGACAGCAAGTGCCATCAATCCCCATTCGTTACGCTACCGATCAGAAGAGTAGCTTGGCGCCAAGCTGGATAATGCGGGGCGCGTTGGCGGCCCGGACATATCCGAAGTTCGCCTGGTCGGCATAGTCGGCGTAGCTCCCATTGTTCCTGAGGAGAAACTGCGCGTGGTTGAAAGCGTTGAAGAACTCCCCTCGAATCTCTAGGCTAGTTCCCTCGGTTAACCGCGTGTCCTTCGCGACGACGACGTCCCAGTTATTGATTCCAGGACCGTGGAAAAATCTGCGGCTGGCTGTTCCGAGCACGCCCAGCGTCTCCTGGCTGAACAGGCTGGTGTCGAAATATGGCTGCCCAGTGCGCGGATCGTGGAAAGTCAGCTTTCCGCCCGAAAAGTTCGGCGTGTCGATCGGTAGCTCGCTGGGCCCTGACCCGTTCGTCCCCAGCAAAGAGCGGTCGTCGCTTTCCAGAAGGGTGACGGGGATGCCCGTGGAAAACCGCGTAATGCCGCTTAAGCGCCACCCCTGCGTCAGGCGCCGGGGGCCACCCAACTTGTCAAACGGGAGCTGGTAATTGTAGCTGACCACAAAGTTGTTTGGGATGTCGAAGGCAGAAAGCGACCGTTCATTGTGGTCCAGGGGATTGACCGCCTCCCCATAACCCGAGGCGTTCGACAAGGACTTGCTGTACGTGTAGCCGGCCAGAAACTCCAGCCTCCCGGTTACGTGACGCACGCTGGCCTGAAACGAGTTGTAACTGGAATTCCCCAGCGTTGCAAACCACGAGTTGCTTTGGATCAGGGGCCCGAAAGGCCCGCGTGCAGTCGGGATGACTGTGCCGTTCGGCAACGTAAACGGTCCGTTTTCGTTATTGGGACCGCACGGCTGAGTGCCTGGTGCCACCTCGCTGTGCTGGCTCAGACTAAGGCACAAAGCCTGGTTTGAAGGATCCGCTTCCAGCGTAGTCAGCAATTTGTGACCCTGGGAACCCACGTAGGCCAACGACAGGAGCGTGGTAGCGCTCAATTGCCGCTGTACGGCAAGCTCATATTGCTCAGCATAGGGAACGTCATTCTTATAGTAGAAGCCGGGTGAGCTGCTGATGGGTGTGTAACTCGTCCAATTGATGCTAGTGTCCGGGTGCTGAGCGGAGACATCGTAAGGCGGGGGCAGATCGGGAAACTTCTGGCCCTCGACAAAGCCTGTGCCTCGGTCCACGTAAGGCGTCGCGAACTCCGGGGGATGAGGGCTCCCGTAATAGTCTCCGAATGGAGCATCGCCGATGGCATTGTAGTTGGTGGCGCCTTCAAACGTGGTGAAAAACCGGCCAAAGCCCGCGCGGATGCTGGTCTTGCCCGGTCCGCCGGTCAGTTTCCCCAAGAACCCGCTATCGAAGCTAGGCGAGTAGGCAAGACCCACCCGGGGCGAAAAGTCGTCGTATCGCGTCGGGCCCAGGCCTGCGGGAACCCCGGGATCGCCCGGAAAGACCCAGCCGGTTGGGGAACCGGGGAACACCAGGGATTGCTCACCGGGTATGAGGGTTTGAATCTCATTGTGCAGTTCAGACCAGGGCGTATCGAATTCCCAACGCAGGCCGTAATTGAGGGTGAGGTTGGGGCGCGCGCGCCAACTGTCTTGGGCATAGAGGCCCACGTAATGGTTGCGCCCGTAATTAGGAAAGCCTTGTCCTTGCTGGAAGCTCACAGGAGCGCCAATCAGGTAGTCGGCAAAATCGATGCCGGTTTCCGACCCGTTGAACGTATAAGCGCCGTTCGATCCCAAGTTATATTGGGTCTGTTGATTGAAACGCACCATGCCGCCGAATTTCATGGTGTGGGTGCCGAACACCTTGCTGAAGTTGTCGAGCCCCTGGTAGGTGCCCTCGACGATCCCGCCCACACCCCCTCCTCCAAGGCTGAAGTCGTTGAAGTTCAGATTGGGCACGCCGGCCCACGCGGGTTGCACAGGAAAAGGACCGAGCGCGCCGGGACCCACCGGGAAGCCCAGCGAGGAGAGCACGTTCAGACCATAGGGTGCTCCCCCCGATGGGTGATTGAATATGTTGAGGCGTGTGTAGGCAATGCGCGCTTCGTTCACCGCGCTCGAGCCTAATGATTTGGTTAGGCCGAGATTGACCACGTCCGACCCCACCGTGCTCCCGCCACCGAACAGAGGTGCCGTCGGGTTCAAATTGCTCGAATAATATTTATCATAGTAGTAGTAGCCCGACACCATGCCGATGCCCGTGTTGGCGTCCAGCCGCCCGCTGCCCTTGTCGTCCCGAAGCCGGCTGGCCGCGCCCGAACTGACGAAAAATTGGCCGCTGTTGGCTTGGGGAATGTACTGAAGAATGTTCTTGGATGGCGTGGTCCAAGCCGCCTGAGGTATCTGCGCATTGGGAAAGACGCACGCCGCCGAAGAGGTGCATCCGGGAGTGTAATAGCGCTCGCCTTGAGTGACCGGGTAGCCCAACAGGGTCGAGAGATTTGAGGCCCAGGCCGGACCTTGCACAGTTCCGGTCATTGGATTCGAGCAGCTCCCCCCGGGAGTACAGGTCGTTAGCGCCGAAAAGTCGCCCTGACGCTCCGCCGCCGACGGAACCGTCACCTGACCCGTGCTCTGCCCCTGGACTACCCGGTTTCCCTGGTAGTCGGCGAAGAAGAACAGCTTGTTGCGCTTGATGGGGCCGCCGATGGTGCCGCCAAACTGGTTCTGCTGGTAAGCACCTCGATTGATGTCGTAGAAGTTGCGGGCTTCCAGGTCCGTGTTGCGCACAAATTCAAACATGTCTCCATGGAACCGATCGGTGCCGGACTTGGTGATCACGTTGATCTGCCCGCCGGCATAGGCGCCATACTCGGCGTCAAAGTTGTTGGTCAGAATGCGGAACTCTGCGATCGAATCGAGGTTGGGAATGATCGCCGTCCCGGAGAATCCCGACTCCTGCACGGTGGCGCCGTTCAGCAAGAAACCGTTCGAGGATTCCCGCATTCCATTCACCGACAGGTTGCCGGCGTTGAGGTCGCCCGAGACGGGAGCAATGCCAAACCCTGTTGCGGTGAACTCTCCGCCCTGGCCCCCCGCCATCCCGGAGCTGACCGGTACCACTCCAGGTTGCAAGGCGAGTAGATCCGTATAGCCACGCGTCACCAGCGGCACCGAGGTGATTTTGTTGCTGCCAATCACTTCTCCCATCTGCGTACTCGCCGTGTCCACGTGCACCGCTGTGCTGCTGACCGTGAGCCTCTGCACGACTGCACCCACCTGCGCGGAGACATCGACCGTCAAGGCGGCGTTGACCGTCAGCACGAGGCCAGTCTGCCGATAACTTTGGAACCCCTCCTTGCTGACGTCCACTTCGTAGGTTCCAATCGGCAGGGCCTGGAATGAGTAGAATCCTTGGGTGTCGGTGACGAGCCTCCACTGGACACCCGTCTGGACGTTAAGAGCCACGACCTCAGCGCCCGGAATGACGGCGCCGCTCGTATCGCGCACGACGCCGGAAATGCTCCCTGTGACACTGCCCCACAACAGTTGTTGGCCTACGAGGAGCGTCAGAGCGATTATGAGAAGGCTTGTCCCCGGATTCCCCCAGGACGAAAAGCCAGCAAGGAACGACCTCGGTATTTCTCGGTCATCCATCCTGTATGGAATCATCTGGCCCGCCTTCCCTCTGCGTTTATTGAGTGGAAGCATTTCACCCTCCGTTGACTTGCAGATTAACCGCCCGTTAAACGCCGCGGATTGAGGCGAAAAGGGCTCTTGCGTCGGAGCTTTTTCGGGTTCACGCTTCATAGGATCCTCGGTATCATAACGTTTCGAGATTTTGACGCAGAGACTCAATCAAGTCAAGTTAAGTTATGCTCCGCTGTTAGGTTCAGGTCTTACCGGTTGGCGCCATTTTGTCCAAGTCTATCAGCCCGTTAGCAGAGATTTCTGATTAGACACAATTTCCGGCCCGGAGAAAGTTCCCGGCTCTCCGCCGGTTTGCACAAGGCAGCGAGAAGCGAATCGATTCTATAATCTGTGTATGGCGACCATCAGCGAAATTGCCCGGCAGCTTGAAGTTTCGGTTTCGACCGTCTCGGCAGTGGTCAACCGGCGGGGTTATGTGAGCCCGGCGATGCGGGCAAGAGTGGAGCAGGCCCTTCAGGACGCTCAGTACCGGCCGAACGACATGGCGCGCGGCCTACGCCTCGGCCAGAGCCACACAATAGGGTTGATGGTTCCCGATCTCACAAATTCGTTCTTTGCCCGCCTCATGCGTGGAGCGGAAGACTATTTGGCATCTCTGGACTTCCGGCTGCTCATTGCTGATTCACGGGAGGAGTGGAACCGCCAGCGCGAATACCTCATTTCTTTCGCAGGGCGCAGGACTGACGGCATTTTGCTGGTGCCCTGCCGGTCTACCGACGAACAGATTGCGACGATCCCTCAACTTGTCGGAAGTACCCCACTGGTATTTGTCGATCGGAGTCCGCTGCGTCCGATTGTGGATTCGGTGCTGGCTGACAATGTTCGCGCCGGCTACGCCGCGACGAACCACTTGCTGGAACTCGGCCATCGACGAATTGCAATCCTCAGCGAGCCCCTGGATTTGCTCAACGGCGCCGACCGCCTGGCAGGATACAAGAAGGCGTTGCGTGCCCGGCGGGTTGCGCTTGACCGCAATCTGATTCGTTTCGGCGGCGACACAGAGGACTCTGGATACTGGTGCGGTTTGGAGCTGTTCAAGCAGGCTCCGCCGCCTACAGCCGTGGTGGTATGCAACAATCTGATGACGCTGGGACTCCTGGGTGCGCTGCGAGACGCCAGGCTGGAGTGTCCGCGGGATGTCTCCATCATTGGATTTGACGACTTCGAGTGGTGCCCGCATCTCTCTCCGCCTCTTTCGATGGTGCGAGTGCCCGCTGCCGAGCTGGGATCAGCGGCGGCGAAGGCGCTGATGAGACGCCTCCGTGGCGCCGAAATGCAGTCTCCAGAATCGATCTTACTCCCAGCGGAGCTGGTCCTAAGGAAGTCTACGGCTTCGCCGGGAGGAAGCGCGGGCGCGATTGCCGCCAGGAAATCGTAAGAGGACAATCGCAAAAATCAGTCCAGAGATGGCTATTACACGATCCTGTATGACGTCGTCGGGCGCATCGGTGGTCGGGGCTTGTCGATGGCGGGCACAAGAGTGAACCGGTGCACGAACGGTGGGACACGGCGGTGGCCAGTCCGGCGTGAGGCGTTTGCGGCGCGCGGGGGTCTGTTTCAAAACAGCACGGGAAGCTGTTTGAGCAAGCGGGCGTTGGCTTTGTGCAAATCCCAATCTGCCCTCTCTTCAGCCAAACGGATCCCGGGCATGCGCGTCATCAAGGTGGAAAAGACAATTTGCGCCTCGGTGCGCGCCAGCGCGGCCCCGACGCAGAAATGAGCGCCCATGCCAAAAGCAATATGACGGTTCTTCTGGCGCCGAATGTCAAAACGGTCAGGGTCAGCAAAGTAGGCGGGGTCACGGTTTGCAGCGTTCACCATTTGAAAGACGATCTGTCCCTGGCGAAGCTGTTTGCCGCCCATTTCCACGTCATCCTTCATCAAGCGCGGCTGGCGAGGTACCGGGCTTTCGTAACGGAGCATTTCCTCGATGGCGGAGGTGAGAAGCGAAGGGTCATCCTTCAGCCACTGCCATTGATCGGCGTGCCGCAGGATGGTGTAAAGGCCGTTTGCAAGCAGGGCAGTGGTGGTTTCGTGGCCCGCCACCAACAGCGTGATGGTGGAGTTCACCAATTCCGTTCGAGAAAGTCTATTGCCCTCGGATTCGGCGGCCACGAGCTCACTGAGCAGATCATTGCCCGGCTGGCGCTGCTTCTCCTCGATCAGATCACCGAGGTAAACGCGGATTTCCACGATCGCATCCTGCGCGCGCCGGAGAATCTCAACCGGCGGTTTGTTGCGTCCCTGGAAGCCGATAATATCGTCAGCCCAGCGTTTGAAGTGATGGATATCGCGCTTCGGCACGCCCAGAATCTCTGAAATAACGGTGACGGGCAACGGAACGGCCAGGTCGCTGACGGCATCCATCCGCCCCTGGTGATGCACGGCATCCAGCAGCTCATTCACAATTTCCTGGATGCGCGGCCGCATGGCCTCTACCACTCGGGGAGTGAAGGCCTTTGTGACCAATCCCCGCAACCGCGTGTGGTCTGGCGGATCGGAATTGATGAGGCTTTTCAGGCGGTAGTGATCTTCAAATATTTTGAACCCGCTCCGCAATTCGGCGGGCAGATATTCCACCGCCTTTTGGAGGCGTCCTTCGTTCGAGAAGTGATTGACCTCCTTGAATGTGACCACCACGTCGTCGTATCGAGTCAGCACCCATCCACCGATGGAATCGCTCCAATGGACGGGGTCCTCCTCGCGTAATCGACGCAGGATCGGGTAAGGATCTGCCATAAAATCGTCGGACACCAGCATTTCATCGAGTAGATCGAGAGCGGTTGAAGGCATAACTCTCCACAAAGTTAAGACGTCCGTGCGTCACAGGGAAAAGACGGCGAAGGCAGAAGTCGGCTCAGGCAAAAGTCGAGCGGCGGACCATCTGCCGATGACAAGTCCTCACCGAGCCAGTCTACACGACTGCCGGTCCGGTTGCCTTCGCGGACCGGCGCTATCCCGTAGAAGAATTGGGCGGGCTTATCTAAGGCTTTGAGCCCACTTCCGCGACCCACCTCGGAGGCTTCGGCGTCATCTCCGAATCGGAGTCGGGGTCGTACTTGGCGACCAATTTGCCGGTCGCGATGTCCCGTAGCTCGTAGTGGATGCCGGTTCCGCCGTGCACCGTTTCCTGCTCGAATGCAACTTGTTCTCCTTCAGCCTGAAAGCACCAGCGCCAGATCGGTAAGCCGCTGCCAGTAAAAGTGCTCAGCCTTCCGCTCACATAAATCGCCAGCTTCAGCGGAATAAGATCGGACGTGCAACAGTCAGGATACAGTGCCAACCAGCCGACTGCGCGGCCGTCCGGCGAAATCCGTACGTCTTCAAAGCCGACTTGCTCCGGTCCCTTCGTTAGTACGATCTCCCGGTGGCGCTTGGTCAAGATATGCAGTTGACCGTTTGAATCGACTTCCGTCTGGATATAGGTCTCCGCCGCTCTGGCAGCCGATGCCAGCCCAAGGAAGAGGACCGCAAAAGCGGATACATGTCCAATAGAGGCTACTTTATGAAACTGACTGAGAGTCACTTCAGGTCCTCGCTAAAAAGAAGAGCCAGCCTCACGCCGGCCTTCTCCAATTGGCTTTCGATCACCGGATCTGCGTGGCGCTCGTACGCCGGGGTGATCGGGTTCTCGCTGCCCAGGTCACCATAGGCCACGCTCTGCGCCGAGCGGTGCCCTTCCAGAACCCACTCCTCGATGCTCCCCTTCTCAGCTTACCGCCACCCTGATACTTATGGCGTTTACGAATTGTTTAGGCAGCGTTTATGCCTCGTTTATGCCCCCTGCCTTACGCTCAAACCTGTAAGCAGATGAGCCGTTGGATTGATTTCGCGCGGGAATCCGGACAGATCCGGGGGGGTCCATACTCCTCAACGCGCGCGCTGGATCCAAGGCTGGAGGTTGCAATAATCTTCACCACTGTGCCCGGCACCAGGGCGGCGGTCGAAGCGGCCGGGAAGCTCGCGCGGGGGTTGGGTGCGAAGTTGACAGTGTTGGTGCCGCAGGTGGTTCCTTACCAGTTTCCGCCAACGCGTCCGCCGGTGGATCTCGATCACGCCCGACAGGCTGCACTCGCACTTCTCGCGGGCCTCTGTTTGAGTGAGCATGATATGACCATCCAGATCTGCCTTTGTCGCAGCCGCCAGGAGTGCTGGAACGGAGCCGTGGCGGGATCTCTGGTGTTGGTAGGCGGCCGAAGATCGTGGTGGGCGAGAAGCGAGAGACGGCTCGCTGAGCGGATTCGGTCGCTCGGCCATGAGGTGATCTTCGTGAACCAAGAGGGGAGACGGCATGCTTGACGCGCTTTACGTCCTCGTCACGGCGCTCTTTTTTGTGGGGTGCTGGCTTTTCACCAAAGCGTGCGACCGCCTGTAGGAGGCGAAATCAATGGACTACATCATTGCGGGCGTCACCGCCCTCTTCTTGTTTGGTTATCTGCTTTATGCCCTGCTGCGCCCGGAGCGGTTCTGAGGAGACGCTATGACCTCGATCGGACTCTTGAATATCGCTGTGTTCTTCCTGTTGATTCTGGCTCTAACGAAGCCCATCGGCGTCTTCATGACGAAGCTGTTCAATGGAGAACGGACCTTTCTGCACCCGATCCTGCGGCCCCTCGAGAAACTGGTCTACCGTCTCTGCGGCGTTCGCGAAGACGCCGAACAGCGCTGGACCCAGTATGCTGCGGCGCTGGTCGCTCTCAGTCTGGTCAGCGCCTTACTTGCTTATCTGATCCCACGGTTGCAAGGGCTTCTACCCCTGAATCCCATGCACTTTGGCACGCCGCAGGCACCCTCCGGCGCTACGGCCATGACGCCCGATCTGGCCTTTAACACCGCCGTCAGTTTCGTGACCAATACCAACTGGCAGAACTACAGCGGGGAATCGACCCTCAGCTATTTCGTGCAGATGACCGCCCTCACCGTGCAGAACTTCGTTTCGGCGGCGGCGGGGGTAGCGGCCTCGGTCGCTTTGATCCGGGGCTTCGCGCGCAAGCAAGCCAATAGCATCGGCAACTTTTGGGTTGATCTTACCCGCGCCACTCTGTACGTATTTCTCCCGTTGTCACTTCTCGGCGCGCTCTTCCTGTGCTCGCAGGGAGTCATCCAGAACTTCAAGGCCAGCAGCTCCGTGAAGACGGTTGAGGGCGCGGCGCAGCTCATTCCTCAGGGGCCCGTAGCCTCGCAGGAAGCCATCAAGATGGTGGGGACCAATGGAGGAGGATTTTTCGGCGCCAATTCATCGCATCCGTTTGAGAATCCCACTCCGCTCACGAACTTCGTGCAACTGCTGATGATCTTCGTGATCCCCGCCGGGCTGACTTATCAATTCGGCCGCATGGTGGGCGACAAACGACAGGGTTGGGCGCTGTTCGGGGCCATGAGCGTGTTGTTCCTGGCCGGAGTTTTCGTTTGCTATCCGGCCGAGCAGTCAGGTAATCCGCAGCTCTCGAAACTCGGACTGGACACCCGAGCCACGGCCATGCAGCCCGGCGGCAACATGGAAGGAAAAGAGGTGCGCTTCGGCATCCCGTCGTCGGCGTTGTTTGCCGTGATCACTACCGACGCGAGCTGCGGCGCGGTCAACAGCATGCACGATAGCTTCACACCCATCGGCGGCCTGGTGCCTCTTTTCAACATCCAGCTTGGCGAGGTCGTTTTTGGTGGAGTCGGCGCTGGAATCAAAGGCATGCTGCTCTTCGCCATTCTGGCCGTCTTCATTGCCGGATTAATGGTAGGCCGCACGCCGGAGTACATCGGAAAAAAGATCGAACAAAGAGAAGTGAAAATGGCCATGCTGGCTCTTATTCTGACGGCAGCCAATGTCCTGGTTTTCAGCGGGATCAGTTCTGTGGCGAAGTTTTCCAAGAATGGATACTGGAATCCTCCGGGTCCCGCCACGGCGAACCTCACCAACGGTGGTCCTCACGGATTCAGCGAAATCCTATACGCCTATACGAGCACGAACGGCAATAACGGCAGCGCCTTCGGCGGACTGAGCGGCAACACCCCCTGGTACAATCTCAGTCTCGGGTTGGCTACGCTCATCGGCCGATTTCTGTTTATTATTCCGATGTTGGCTGTGGCCGGCAGTCTGGCGGCCAAAAAGAAAATCCCGACGACGAGCGGAACCTTGCCCACCCACGGGCCTCTGTTTGTGGGCCTGTTGATCGGCACGGTGATCATTGTGGGCGCGCTGACTTATTTCCCGGCGCTTTCACTGGGACCTATCGTTGAGCACTTCCTGATGCACCAGGGAAAGCTCTTCTCGATGCTAATCGTTCCGATTTGGAGCTGACCTATGGCGACCCTGGCTACCCCCCCGTCACCCGTCGCGGACTCAACCAGCTTGATCCCCACGAAGTTGGTGCGGGCGCGACCCCTCTTCGATCCGCCGATCGTCAAGCGGGCTGTCCGTGAGTGCTTCGTAAAGCTGAGCCCGGCGACGCTGGTAAACAATCCGGTCATGTTCGTGGTAGAGGTGGGGGCCGCTCTAATCAGCGTTTTCCTGATCAGGGATGCCATCACGGGGGCCCACGCCATCGGCTTTACCCTGCAGATTGCGATCTGGCTGTGGTTCACCGTGCTCTTTGCCAACTTTGCCGAGGCCATGGCTGAGGCGCGCGGCAAGGCACAGGCGGACGCGCTGCGCAAAGCCAAAACTGAAACCCTGGCCAAGCGCTTCGTCACAGGAAAGGTGGAGGAGGTGGCCGCTTCACAGTTGCGCGCCGGCGACCAGGTGATTTGTGAGTCGGGCGATCTGATTCCCGGCGATGGCGAGGTAATCGAGGGCATCGCCACGGTAGACGAATCGGTCATCACCGGGGAGAGCGCTCCGGTGATCCGCGAATCGGGCGGCGACCGCAGCGCCGTGACGGGTGGCACCAAGGTCCTGTCCGACTGGATCAAGATCCGCATTACCTCGAATCCCGGCGAGACCTTTCTCGACCGTATGATCGCGCTCGTAGAAGGCGCGGAGCGTCAGAAGACGCCGAACGAGATTGCGCTCAATATTCTAATTGCCGGGCTGACGTTGATATTTCTGCTTGCGGTTGTCACCCTGTACCCTTTTGCGCTCTATAGCGTCCGTTCTGCAGGCGCCGGTGAAGTCCCTTCGGTGGCGGTCCTGGTCTCGCTGCTGGTCTGCCTCATCCCCACCACTATCGGCGGCTTGCTCTCCGCTATCGGCATTGCGGGGATGGACCGCGTGATGCAGGACAACGTGCTGGCCATGAGCGGCAAGGCGGTAGAGGCGTCGGGCGACGTCAATACTTTGCTGCTGGATAAAACCGGCACGATCACGCTCGGCAATCGCCAGGCGGTGGAGTTTATTCCGGCCGAAGGTGTGGACTCTGGCGAACTCGCGGACGCCTCGCAGCTTTCAAGCCTGGCCGACGAGACCCCAGAAGGGCGCTCCATCGTGGTGCTCGCCAAGCAGCAGTTCAATCTGCGGGGCCGCGAAGTCTCGGAGCTGAACGCCGAGTTTATTCCGTTCTCGGCCTACACTCGTATGAGCGGCGTGGATCTCGACGGGCGCCGCTTGCGAAAGGGAGCCACCGAAGCTATCGCCAGGTTCGTCAGCGAGCAGGGCGGCACGGTGAGCCCCACCTTCATGAAGGTCTCCGATCGCATCTCGCGCTCCGGAGGCACTCCGCTGGCGGTGGCGGAAGGGGGCCGGCTGCTCGGCACCATTCATCTCAAGGATGTCGTCAAGGGCGGAATGAAGGAACGCCTGGCGCAACTGCGCGCCATGGGAATCCGTTCGGTAATGATCACGGGTGATAATCCGCTCACGGCAGCGGCGATCGCGGCTGAAGCCGGCGTTGACGATTTTATGGCTCAGGCCACTCCCGAGCAGAAACTGCAGTACATCAAGAACGAGCAAGCCGAAGGGCGCCTGGTGGCCATGACCGGCGACGGCACCAACGACGCTCCGGCGCTGGCCCAGGCTGACGTGGGCGTTGCCATGAACACGGGCACCATGGCGGCCAAAGAAGCCGGAAACATGGTCGATCTGGATAGCAATCCGACCAAGCTCATCGAGATTGTCGCCATCGGCAAGCAGCTTCTGATCACGCGCGGAGCGCTCACTACGTTCTCAATCGCCAATGACGTGGCCAAGTACTTCGCCATCATTCCGGCCATGTTCATGGCAACGTATCCTGCCCTGGGTCACTTGAACATCATGCACCTGCACACGCCGCAAAGCGCGGTGCTGTCAGCGGTCATTTTCAACGCGCTCATCATCATTGCCCTCGTGCCGCTGGCGCTTCGCGGCGTGAAGTATCGTCCGCAGGCGGCAGCTACCTTGCTCTGGCGCAACTTGATGATCTACGGCGTGGGCGGCATCATCGCGCCCTTCCCTGGGATTTGGCTGATCGATCAGATTCTGCACTGGTCGAAGCTGGCCTAATGGAGAACCCCTATGTTGAGACAACTGGGTCCGGCATTTCGAATCGTCCTTCTGTTTACGATCCTGACGGGATTGATCTACCCCGGCGTTGTCACTGGTTTGTGCCAGATGTTTTTCACCCACCAGGCCAATGGCAGTTTTGTGGTGGTGAACGGCCAGATCGTGGGCTCATCGCTGATCGGCCAGAACTTCTCCAAGCCCGAGTA
This sequence comes from Terriglobia bacterium, assembly GCA_035946735.1. Lineage (GTDB taxonomy): Bacteria > Acidobacteriota > Terriglobia > UBA7540 > UBA7540 > Gp13-AA77. The sequence continues at coordinate 38,718 of DASYYZ010000033.1, read as the reverse complement.
CTTTCAGCCTCGTCCCTCCGCGACGGGAAACACCCCTTACGACCCGACAGCCTCGGGCGGCTCCAACTATGGTCCCACCAATCAGAAGCTGGTGGACCGCGTAACCGCGTCCGTGGATCAATTTCGGAAGGATAACCCGGACTACACGGGCCCGATTCCCGCCGACCTTGTCACCGCGTCAGGCAGCGGGCTTGATCCCCACATCAGCCCGGCCGCTGCTGAAGCTCAAGCGCCACGCGTCGCCAAGGCGCGTGGTATTCAACTGCAGCAGGTAACAGACCTGATTACGGAGCACACCGAGGGCCGCACGCTGGGCTTTCTCGGCGAACCGCGCGTGAACGTACTGATGTTGAACCTTGCCCTCGACCAGCAATTCCCACGAAAGGGACCCTGAACGACCTCGCTTTCGTCTCGGCTGATGATGAGTAGAATTCCCGCTCAAGAGTGCGAAGGGCCTACCTTCTGCGCACGGCTCTTCTGAGGCCCAAAGTAAGGAGATGACTCCGATGTCGAACCTATTTCGGTGGAAAAGGCAGTTTGCCTCGCGATTCTCGTGCTCGCTGTCCTGCGGTACCCTGCTTCGCGCAAGACACTAGTAGTGCTGTGTCCCCGCAGGCGAGCGCTAATCCACAAGTGGGGCAGGACCAACAGATCCTTCAAGAGCTTGCCGCCATGGAGAAGCGCATCGAACAACTGGAAGCGGAGCTCATTCGGCGCGAGGCGGCAGAACAAGCGACTCCAGTCGTTCAGACGGCAAAGGCGGCCGCGCCTCCACAGGATAGGCAAGGATCTCCACAAGCGAATCCTCCGTCTCTGACGACCACTGCCATGAACGTGACGCCGCCTCCAGCAAGTCCTGCACCGGCAGCAGCGGCTCTCGCATCGTCCACGGCGTCGGCTTCGCCAACACCGGTAATTTCCGCCGACCAGGCTCCTCAAACAAAGCAGAAACCGGATCCCTTTTCCGACGCGGACTGGAGTTGGCTCAACGGAAGTGCCCGCACCAAGAACATCTATTGGGGCACGAAATTCTTTACTCCTGAAATTCGGGCTGACACGAACTACAACTGGCAAAATCAACATCCAGCCGATCACTCTCTGGGCGGCTCGAGCGAGACATTCCGTGAAGGTGAGGTCCAGTTGGAGCAACTCGGCGTGGGCGGGGACTTCCACTGGGACAACGTGCGGGCGCGACTGATGACCCAGTTTGGCATGTATTCAGAGACGACGACCCGCAATGTCGCCAGCCCTGCAAACGGCGAGTGGAACCTGGATACCGCGTACCGCTACGTCTCGGAAGCCTACGGCGGCTATCATTTCGATAGATGGTACGGGATTAACGTAGACGCCGGAATCTTCATGTCGTACATCGGCCTGTTCAGCTACTACAACTTCGACAATTGGGCTTACCAACCCTCCTTCGTTTCCTCGAACACTCCCTGGTTCTTCAACGGGGTGCGCATCCAGATTTTTCCGACGGAACACCTGAAGATCGAACCGTGGTTTATTAACGGATGGCAATCGTACTGTTCCGTCCGCAGCACTCAATTCACCCTACTTCACCGAAAATCCGGGAGACAAATTCAAGGCCTGGGACTCATCACTGACTTTTGACTGGATGCCGAAACAATACATCACGTTCCGCATCGAGGGTGACTATCGCCACGCCGACGTGCCGTACTGGTCGGGCCGTGGTGGTATTACGCCTCCGGCGTATGCCAACACTCCGGCGGACTTCATCAACGGGAACGGCTATCCCACCGAATACGCTTGCAATAACGGCGCCCCATCGGGCGCCACCGTGCTCGCGACGGCGCAGTCCGCCTGCAGCGCGATCGGTGGCGTCTGGTCCCCGGATCTGGTGAAAAGCGCGTTCATGGTCGATCTGGACATCTTGGTAAAATTCTAGCGTCCGGCAGGGCCCTTGGCCCGGTCGAAAGGTTCTGCCCCTCGATCCGCAAGGGATGCGAGCATCTCGCTCAGCCGCACAACAATGGGATCGGCGACCCGCTGACGGGCGCCGCTGAGTTGGCGCCTTATTCGTTGTACTGCCCGCGATTGTGAAGCCACTCGGGGGCTGTATGGCAAGGGTTGTTGAGGGTAGGCGGCCGCCTGAGGCAATAGGTTGGAGGGCAGCTTATACGACAAATAAAGATATTCGAGCGTAACAACTTGCCGTATAGTGTCTTCGATGCGAATGAGTCTTGAGAGAAGGAGCACAACGATGGCTGGACAGAAAAGAGCGGGGCGTAAGCTTTGGACTACGCCAATGGGCTTGGTTCGAGCACTCAGAAGAATTGCGGACCCGGCAGTATTGGGACTTGTTCTGGTGGTAGCCGTCTTCGCGTGGCGGGCTACGCCCTTGTTAGCTCAAAATTCTAATGCCACCATTGCAGGCACTGTAACTGATCAAACCGGTGCTATGGTTCCCGGCGCTCAGTTGACGCTGACGCTTGGAACCTCGGGGACGGTGAGGACAGCCACGAGCGGATCGGACGGAAACTTCTCCTTTCCGAATCTCCCCGAGGGAACGTATCAGTTGCAGTGTACTGCCCAAGGCTTTGAAACCTTCGTTCAGCAGGGACTCTCCCTGCACCTGAACGAAAACGCCAACGTTCCCATCGCGCTCAAGCTTGGGGCTGCAAGTCAAAAGGTTGAGGTTTCCGCCAACGCCTCGCCTCTCAATTTCCAGAATGCGGTCGTGCAGCAAGGAATCAGTACGCAGGAAATCACGGCCTTGCCCCTCGAGGTCGCGGGAGCGCAGCGATCGGCGGCCAACTTTCTGGTGATCATGCCAGGCGTCAACACCATTGGTGGTGGCCAGGGCGCTGCCTATGCGGAATTCAATGGCGGTGAAGAGGACTCCGACGAAGCCGTTCTCGACGGGGTCAGCATGGTTGAGGGTCTTCTCAGCCAAAGCGGTACCGTGGCGATCGCGGCCGACTTCCCGATTTCCCCGGATGCAGTGGGCGAGATCAGCCTGCTGACCTCGAACTATGATCCGCAGTACGGCGCCACCAACTCCGCCGTTACCGTAGCCAGCACCAAGGCCGGGACGGATCAGTTCCATGGCGGCGGCTACGAGTTCAATCGCAACACCGATTTCAATGCCCGCCAATTCGGCGTTGCAGAACGTCCAAAGGATATCGAGAACGACCTTGGCGGCTACGTCGGCGGGCCCTTGCACCTTCCGCTTTTTTGGTCGGGGCGCAAGAAGAGCTACTTTTTCGTTAACTTTGAGGCCTATCGCTCTGAAGGTGCCGCCACCAAGCCGATTTTGACGGTGCCGACCGCCAAGATGAGAACAGGCGACTTCAGTGAATGGCCCTATCCCATCTTCGACCCTGAGACCACCACGACCAACGCGAATTACAACCCGAATGCACCGGCCTCCACCACAAACCTTCCCTACCTGCGCCAGCAGTTCCCGGGCAACGTAATTCCGCAAAACAATCCCGACTTACAGAGCTCTCTCGCTTCGGGCTGGCTGCAATATGTGCCCATGCCGAACCGTCCGGGGCTTACCAACAACTATGAGTCTCCAAACGCTCTGGCCAGCGCTCTGAACGCGCACACCGACCAATGGGACGTTCGGGGTGACCAGTATATCGGCGACAAGGACCACCTTCTGGTGACCTGGCACTATCGCGGCACCCTTCCATTTACACAGTTTGCGCTGCCGCCCCAAATCGACACGAACAACACGCGCATTCCGAACTATAGCGAGGTGGAGCGGCTCAACTACGATCACACCTTCAAACCGACCTTGCTGAACCATTTCGCGATCGGCTATCTTGACTTGCTGACCGAGGAATACAATTCGTCCGACCCCTACGTCAGCAAAGTTCCTCAAATAGCCGGCGTCTACGATCACAAGCACGAGTCGAGCCTCAATTTCGGTGACGGCATTTCCTCCTACGGTGGAAATGCGGATCTCCTCTCCACCCGGCCCACCTGGATCGTCAATGACATGGCCACTTGGGTGAAGGGAAGTCACACGATTGAATTCGGCGGCGAATACCGCAACCTCGCTTACCCCACCCAGACCACCGCCAATGGTTCCGGAACGTTTAACTTCTCCGACCTCAATACCGGTCTTCTTGACTATCCGACACCGAGCGGGAACTCTTATGCCAGTTTCCTGCTGGGGACCGTTGGTTCGGCCTCGGTCACTTATTATTCCCTCAGTGCTTTCCGGCCGCAGGCCAAATCCGTCGGCTTCTTTGCCGGCGACACGTGGAAGGCTACTCACAAGCTCAGCATTGATTACGGGCTTCGCTGGGACCTGTACCAGCCCTCGGAGGAGGCAAAGAATCAGACTTCATTCCTGGATCCGACGAGGCCAGATCCTGGCGCCGGCAACCTTCCAGGCGCGCTGGTGTTTGCGGGCAGCAAGTGGGGTAACGCCAGCTTCGGCGCGGCGTACCCGGAAAAGTTGTATCACAAGGCCTTTGGCCCGCGCATCGGCATCGCTTATGCCGTCAACAACAAGACCGTGGTTCGCGGCGGATTTGGCGTTTTCATGATGCAGAATTTCTACCCGGGGTGGGGCGCCGGCATCGCTACCGACGGATTTAACGAGACCGTTGGATTCAGCAGCAGCCTGGGTGGCATCCAGCCGGCGTTCCTTTTGCAGAATGGCGTGCCACAAACCTTCCAAAAACCACCTTTCATCAATGAGAGTTTTCTGAACGGTCAGGGTGCGCCCAACTACCGGCCGTTTGATGGCGATGAAGTGCCGCGGGCCTATCAGTGGAACTTGACCGTGGAGCACCAGATCAAAGACAACCTTCACGTGACAGCCGCGTACATAGGAAATCACGGTTCCCGCCTGCTTTCGCAAATTGACCCGATCAACGCTTTGAATCCCTCGCTTCTATCGATGGGATCGGCGCTCTTCGATCAGTTCCAACCCAGCCAGGCCACCGTGAGCGGCGTCAGCCAGCCTTACACGGGTTGGGCAGGCCAGATGAAGGCTTGCCCTCCCAGTGTCGCTCAGGCTCTTACTCCCTTTCCCCAGTACTGCTCAAACATCTATGGAAACAATGAGAACCACGGATGGTCGAACTACGACGCCTTGCAATTCGCGGTGGAGCGGCGCTTTTCGCACGGCCTCTGGCTGCTGGCCAACTATACGTGGTCCAAGACGCTCACCACCACCGAATTTGTTCAGACCAGTACTGAATATCAGGGCATTTCTCCGTTCCAGAAAGACCGCAACTACGGACTCGCCCATAACGATGTGCCTCAGATGGCCAACATTTCCTTTGCCTATGACCTGCCTTTTGGCAGAGGACGTCGATGGCTGAATCAGGGAGGCCTCGCCAATCGGCTTGCCGGCGGCTGGCAAGTCAGCACAATCTTCCGCTTACAGGACGGAATCCCATTTGAATTTACCTCGAGCTATTGCAACATCCCTTCGCAGTTTGCCATGAGCTGCTATCCGGGAATCCTGCCGGGAAGCCAGCCGTTCGCGGTAAGCAAGAGTGGCTACGACCCCAATTCCGGGCTCAATCCGCTGTTTAGTGCAAGCTCACTCCAGCCCACCAGTACGTTCAACTTCAACTCCGGTGCCGGCGCTCCGGTGTCAAATGTCCGCGGCTACGGATATCACAACGAAGACCTCGCAGTTACCGACAACATCGCGATCACGGAGCGGCTTCGGGCACAGCTCCGGTTCGAGTTCTTTAATATGTGGAACTGGCACGTTCTCGGCAACAACTTCGTGACGGATGTCCAGAGTCCGAGCTTTGGAGACTGGAACGGAGGCGTCTCCAACCCTCGTAACATCCAGATGGGCGTGAAATTCACTTTCTGACGGCGGATGCGGATGTCGCGAGAGGCCAACCATTGGCCTCTCGCGGCCGCAATAGTGTTCGATAATGTGGAGATGAAGCTCGGCAGGTGCGCAGGACGTGGTTCAAGCCAGTCAAGCGCAATCATATCTCTAGCGATCCCGCTGCTGATGTTGGGCATCTCAACCCCTTCGCCAGTACAACTTCAGCAGTCCTCCGAATCCGTTCGGCGGGTCCAGAGTCTCATTCAGCAAGGAGACACCGCGTCCGCAAGAGCGGTCCTTTCCGGCTTGCTGAAACAATCCCCTCAAGATGCAACCCTTTCCAACCTTGATGGCGTCCTCAAGGCGCAGACTCAGGATTTCGCAGGGGCGGAAGCCAGTTTCCAAAAGGCGATCGAGCTGGCTCCGCGCTCCGATGACGCCTATCTGAACCTTGGCCACCTTTACCAACAGCAGTCAGCCAGCCAGCCGGCCGCTCGCGACAAAGCCATTGATGTTTATGAGCGACTGCTCAAACTCGAGCCGGACAATGTCGAGTCGCTTTACCAAAGCGCATTCCTCTTGATGGAGAAGGGCCTCTATTCACTGTCCCTGCAGCACCTTTCCAAACTGCCGTCCGCGTCCCAAGGCCGTCCTCAAGCCTTGTCGGTGCTTTGCGGGGATTATGTCGGATCGGGGGAGAATCAGAAAGCCGAAGCCGTGGCCGGCCGGATGAAACAGAGTCCCGGCTTGAAGGAGGCGGACGTTGTGAGCCTCCTGCCGCTGCTGGAACGGCATAAAGCCAGTTCCATCGAAATAGAACTCTTGGCCGCCCTGCAGCGAAGAAGCCTGGCGACGTCCAATTCCCTGACCAGCCTCGGGCTGCTTTACAAAGACCAAGGTCGGCTCACGGAGGCTCGCAGCACTCTTGATGCGGCGGCGCAACTTCCGCCCGATTCGGCCCCGCTCCTGCTCGATCTCGCCCAGGTGGCTGACGCGCAAAAAGACTACACGGGGGCGCTCGGATACCTGGCGCACGCGCGGGAACTGGAACCCCGGAATGCCGCGATCCATTTTTTCTGGGGAATGGTTTGTGTAAAGCTGAACCTGGCCGAAGAGGCCTATCAAGCCTTGAAGAAAGCTGTGAGCATGGACGCGAACAATGCCTACTACAATTACGCCTTGGGAGCCGTCATTCTGCAGCGAGACGACGCCGGCGAAGCGATTCAATATTTTCAGAAGTATTGCGACTTGAAGCCGCACGATCCACGCGGGCGCCTGGCTCTGGGCTCGGCCTATTTCATCAGCCACGACGATGAACGCGCAGAGAAGATTCTTGCTACGGTGGCGAACGATCCCGAGACGACCGCCGGCGCCCACTACTATCTCGGCCGAATCGCCAACCATCAAGGCGACTACCAACAAGCGATTGAGCAATTGCACCTGGCGCTCAAGGCTTATCCCGATTATGCCGACGCCTATGCGGAGATGGGCCTGGTTCATCTTAAGCAGAAGGACTATCGGACTTCTCGCGCTGATTTGCAGAAAGCCCTTGAGATCAACGCCGACAACTACACGGCCAACTTGAATCTCATGGTGCTCTATCAGCGCACGCAGGATCCAAAAGGAGACGAGCAAGCGAAGCGATTTGAAAAGCTGAGTAAGGAACGGGCGCAGAGAGTGAAGGACTTCTTGCGCACCATCCAGGTCCGGCCTGAGTAGGCTAGTGCTCCCGATTCCGGCCCTCTACACCGTTCATGGACTTTCCCCGAGCTGCTGAGTTTTTCGGAAGTGTTGCAAGCAGGAGCGAGGAGGCACGTTTGTGCGCCTGCGAGGTTGAGTGGCGCAGACAGTCTTCAGGCCGAGGGTTAAGTTGATGAACAGAACGTGCTCGCCGGCCGGGGACGAAGACCGCTGCGTCTGAAGCGGTTACCCCGGCAGGAGAGGTGCAGATGAAACCAGTGAGCAGCGGCTACGCTGATATGATCCTTCAAGTTGCACGATTCCGCGCATCCGCGCCGCTAAGCCGACTTCCCATTACTGATCCGCGGATCCGACATTGCCTCGGCCAGAGGTCACCCGCGATGCTTGCCAGTGCACTGGAGGCACGGCCGTGTTGGCGAGCTCAACTGCCAATCTAACTTCGAGCTGAGACAATCGAAAGGGGGCGGAACGCCCGCGCTCCCAACGTTCAAGAGACGCGCTTCGCCTTCGACTCCAACTTGCTATCCATCGCTGCCTGCAGCATCGCCCGCGCGTAGCCCACATTGTAGGCGAAACCCGCGTATCCGCCGCCCCCCGGATAGTACGACTTGAAACCCGGCTGATCGCGGTCGGCATCGAGGCGGCGAGGATGCTCGGGGTACACGAGACGCGGATACTTCTGCCGGACGAGTTCCTTCATGACGGCAAACATGTGGACTTGGCCCTCGTCGATGAAGACCTCGGTGTACTTCTCGCTGGGAACTTGTACCCGGACGTTCCGGAAGTGCACATGGTTGATGCGGTCTCGTTCTCCGAAGTAGCGGCAGACCTCAACGGGGTCCTCTCCGATTTCCCGGGTCACGCCGCAGTCAAATGTGATGCCGTTCGATTTACTGGGGACGATTTCGATGAGATGCTTCCAACCTGCCAGCGTCGCCATAATCTGGCCGGAGCCGCGACTGAGCGGCGCGGGCGGATCGTTGGGATGCAGGGCGAGGCGCACCCCGGATTCCTCAGCCACCGGTACGGCCGCCTTGAGGAAATAGGTGATGTTGCTCCACATCTCGTCCAGGCTGTTAACGCCCTCGGAAGGCAGAGGGACTAGGTCTTTCACTCGGTCGTAATCGAACGCCGTCAGCCCAGCGCCGCCGCGTCCACTCCGCTCGTAATAGCCCTCGACCAGACGGTGGGCATAAAAGTTGTACTCTACCACCGGTAGGCCGGCCCGGCCGGCGGCGCGCACGGACTGTAACACTTTGTCGATCTCTTCGTCGCGCCCCTGCCTTCCGTATAAGGTCTTCGGGAAACCAGCGATCATCATGTTTCCCAAGGTCAAGCCTCCCGACTTGAGGCGGTTCATAATCGATCGGATTTGCTCTTCTTGCCACGGAATCGGGGGACCGCCCATCAGCACATGATCCACGCCAAGCTGCTTCACCCGCCGTATGCCGGCCTCGCCCGCGTTGCCGGCCGCGAGGCTGCCACCGCCTATTTCTAAGCAGATCTTGGGCGTTCCGGGATTTTCAGCTCGCAACGCGCAGATGCCCGCCCCATGGGCCAGGGGCGCGAATACCGCTGTCTCGGCAGCAGCCTTCATCATCTCTCGTCGTGACAAGCTGCCACTCATGGATTGCACCCTCTCTGTCCATGTCAACTGGCGTGGACGGTTAGCTTGTTCCCGGTTCGTGCTTGCCGTGTGATCCAGTTGATGACTTGTTCCTGCCGATCCGCCATAAAGCGATTGAAATCGACTGGGGCCTCCAGCCGCAGCGCCTCGCTCTGCCCCAAAAGCTCGTAAACTTTCCTCGCTTGCTCGACCTCACTCCGCACCGTTTCGACGTGAACGTATCGATCCAGGGTTGGAGCCACGATCAGCACGGGCCGGGGCGCCACCAGCGCCAACACTCGATCATAGTCGAAGGGCAGCCTCGATTCCTCTCCCGCAAAAAAACCAAGCCGGGGGAGCAATCCGTGCAAGTGCGAGTAATGCAAGACACCTTCCGTGCCATCTCCCGGCGCGGTATGTTGCAACGGATCGATTCCGCACACCGAGGCCACCGCCTTCACCCGCTCGTCAAGGGCTGCGGCCACCAACGCTACCTTGCCGCCCAGCGCATAGCCGATCATATAGATTCGGGAGTGGTCGATGATATCGACGGCAGAGAGCGCGTCGATGGCACCCCGCGCGTCGGCGATCATTTTCCCCAGCAATGACCACTGGGGGTACTGCTGGTAGAAATCGTGCACATCAGGCCCGCGCGTACCAAAACCCAGTTGGTCAAACGCCAGGATGGCAAAACCGTTTTGGCTGAGGGAATCGAAAGCCGCATTCACCCAACGTGAGTATCCCGTCGCATACGCATACGCATGGAGCCAGATGACCACCGGCAGAGGGCCGGCCTTCGTCTGGCCGTCGGGGCCTAGCGGATAGTAAAGATCGGCCCGAAGCCCATCCCCGAACGGAACAATCGCCCACCCCGTTCGAGGTCGCTTCAAGGGTCGTTGAAAGAGCAGCGCCAGCGGACTGTCGTCAGGCGGGTGAATCCAGTAGGGTGCCTCGGGCGCAGGCAGCTTGCTCACTCCGGCAAAAGGCAGGCCCAGTGGTTCTTTCCCCATCGCCCAAAGGATTCCCTTTTTGATCTCTTCCTTCCGGAGGGACCAGGCGGAAGGGTCCGTAGGCACAAAATCTACCAAGGTCCGGTGAGGATGCTGCAAGGGGTCCACCCGTTCTCCACTGGCGCCCAACCAGCCCTCGAACGTATAACCGTTAATCCACGTCTCAGATTTGGGGTACTTGTGCCGGCCAAAGACCGAATCAAAGAAGTTGATGTAGTTCTCGACGTGATTGGGAATGAAATCATGTTCGCCGTACCGCAAGTGAAGCTGTATGTTTTCCTCGCGACCTAGGAACCGGTAGACTCTCAGCACCGAGCGATAAGCCTGCTCGTACCCGAAGGCGTTGCCCTCATGCTCGCTGTACGCGGCATACATCATGAGACCGCGCGGAGCCACCAGCGCCATGAGCTGATGCTGGTCAACCGGTAGCTTGTCCTCTCTCCCGGCGAAGTAGCGCAACCGGGGATGAAACCAGTGGGTGTTGTGGGGCCCTCCAGTGATGGACTCAATGCTGCCCGTGCCCCAAAAATCCAGCGTGCAGTATCGCCAGGGGAGGCACTCCCCGCTAGTGCCGCTCGAAGCTACCACCGCCCCGATCCGCTCGTCGAATGCGGCTGCCAGCAGCGCCTGCTTGCTGTTTCGGGAGTGGCCGGTGATTCCTATTCTGGCGGGATCGACTTCCGGCAGCTTGCATAAATAGTCCACCGCGCGCATCGCAGCCCACGCCCAGCGGGCGATACAGGCGAAGTCAAAGTCCGGGTAGACATCGATGAACCTGTCGGAGTCATCCGTGGCGCCGAAGACCGGATCCGTGGCGTCATAAATACACGCCAAATAGCCTCGACGAATGGCGGGGTGTATCCAACTGGAGGTCAGCGGCTGATTGGTCAGGAATACCGGAAACGGGCCTTTACCGTCGGGTATGAACAAATGAATGTGCAAAATTCCGCGGTGCTCCGGCCCGAACTCCAAACGTAGCTCCCGTGCCGTTACGTCACCTTCGCGGCGGGTTTGTGTGACGACACTCCGGAGATTGTCCGGTGGAGGCGGCATCTTTCCATAGACCCAATGCTCGAACTGCGAACGAATCCATTTCCGCTGATCCACCCACTGTTCCATGGTGATAATGGGCGTACTGCTTGTCCCGTCGAGTCGCACCAGAGGGTCTGGCAAGAAGTTGTTGGACACCATAGACTCAAAGTCAGGTGGGAGTTCCCCCGTGCGCATGACCCAGGCCTCCCAGTTCTTGTCGCCTCCGTTCATGCGGCCCGTGAGCTCGTTGGCGGTCGTTCGGGGAAGGATCTCCTGCAAGGTTTCGAGATAGCGCTTCCGCCTCTCCAAGACCACGTCGGACCCTTTGAGAACCTCTGTAGACTGGGCGTCCGCAAACTTCGTGGCGCCCGCCATGTTCATTCCCGCGAGGGCCGCGAGGCCGGATGTTCCGTCCCGCATGAATTCACGCCGATTCAATTTTGGGCTTTTTGCCATAATGTTGATCCGTGCAATGGAACCCTCTGTGGCGTGGGCCGCTCGCCGCAACAGGTAACTGCTTTTCCAGGTTCCACCCGCGACATTCGTCCTCACCCACTGCTGTTCAGAGCGGCAACTGCAATGAGTGTTACTCCGCAATTTCGATTTCCGGCCAACCGCTAACATACAATTGACGGTTTCTGCGTGCAACGGTCCGATAGGGTTTTCGCTGTTCAGAAACTCGACGGGCTTGCAAGACACCAGGTGTGCCTGATCCTCTTCCATTGGGAATCCGGTTATCCCTCCACAGCAGCTGCATCCGAGATCTGTTGCGGGGACTGGCCAAGCTTGCATTCCGGAAAGGCTCATCGCGAAGCCTCGTTAAGTAGTTTGTGACGGAATTCCGCGTCATAACAGGGCACGGAAGGGCTTCAGTCCCGCCGTCGAGAGCCGCCCGCACCCCAAACCCCTCTCCCGTTGGGAGGAAGGGGGACCGCGAAGTGGTGGGTGAGGGCTTGCGGCGGCGGTCTGCGACGCCGTCCTCCGACGCTCATGCGGGCGCCGCTGCCCGGCTCGCTGTTGTACGCTGGAGGATATGAAGGCTTCTCCGAAGTTCACGCTGATCATCCTGCTCATGCTTTCGGGCATGGTCGCGACAGGCCTCTTTTTTAACGCGCGCCAGCCTTCGGGCGAGATCCCAGCCCCGAGTGCGCCTTTGCCGGAGAGCGGCAAGGTGCCTGAGGTCGACCAGGGGAGCCTCCAGACCGCTCGCGAGCTCAGCGCCCTGGCGGCCGGTCCGCAAGAGCGGCAATTGGCTCAGGACGCTGAGCGTGTGGCCGACCACGAAGTGGACCTGGCGTTTGACAGCGCCCTGAGAACGGCAAACGACGAGCCTCCTCGCGAGACTCGCGAGACCCAGGACATCGAAAAACGCCTTCACCAGGCTGAAGCCGCCGTCGATGCCGGACAAGCCAAACTCAAGGAGCTTACGGCCGAGGCCAAGAGCGCCCAATTTGATCGCCAACAGGCCCTGCAACAGCAGACCGAACTGGTACAGGCCGAATTACAGCTGGACCAGGATGAAGCTGCGGATGCACAAGAGGATCTCGTACGCGCGGGCGGCGACGCTCGCGGCAGGCTGCAGCGGCTCCTGCAGGAACACGAAGCAGGAGAGCATGAGAACGGATCGGTGCGGCTGGATTCGCCTTCGGGCTCAAGGCCCGAGGCCGCTGGCAGCAATTTGATGGCCCAGTGGGGCGCATGGAACGGCTCGCGCAACAAGCGGGCCTTGTTGGCCAATGCGCAGAATGACGCTTTGGCTAGAGCGTCGGCGCTTTCGAGGATCCATGACGCGCTTGAAGCGCACGTGCGGGGAGAAAGATCACGCACAAAGCCAGCGACCGAGACTTCCGTGAGCAGCTCGATTTCCGGCGAACCTGCCGATAGCGCGGAAGACGCCTCCGCCACCCTGGTGTCGCTTCGCCACCTATCCGACGACAAGAAAAATCTAGCTGGTCTGGACAAGCGGATCGAGGACCTGAAACAGCTTGGGGCCATCTACGGCCAGTGGAAATCGCTGGTCGGCGTCCAAGCGCGAGTTATCGGCCGGAGCCTGCTCAACTCGATCCTCTGGATTGTGCTGGCGGTGCTCCTGGTGCTTGTGTTGCGCACCCTCATCGACCGCTTCGTTGTTCACCTCGGCCTCGAGCGCAAGCAGCAGTTGACACTGCAGGCGCTGCTGCGCTTCGCCGTGGAGGCTTTAGCGGTGGTTGCAGTCCTGCTGGTGGTGTTCGGGACCCCGAGCCAGTTGTCCACCATCCTGGGCCTCGCCGGAGCTGGCCTGACCGTGGTTTTGAAGGACTTCATTGTGTCGTTTCTGGGGTGGTTCGTGCTCATGGGCCGAAACGGCATACGGGTGGGCGACTGGGTGGAAATCAACGGCGTGCGCGGCGAAGTGGTGGAAATCGGACTGTTGCGCACGGTCCTGCTCGAAACCGGCAACTGGGCGGATGCGGGACAGCCCACAGGCCGTCAAGTGGCTTTTCTCAACAGCTACGCTGTGGAGGGATACTATTTTAACTTCACCACCTCGGGCCAGTGGTTGTGGGATGAAATCCAGGTGCTTATTCCACCCGGCGAGAATCCTTATCCGGTGGTCGAAAAGGTCCACGCCATTGTGTCCAAGGAAACCGAGAGCAATGTACAATTGGCCGAACAGGAGTGGCAGCGCGTCACGCGGCGCTACGGAGTGCGCCCCCTTTCACCCTTGGCAACGGTTGACATGAAACCTACGGCAAGCGGCGTGCAGGTGACGGTGCGTTACATGGTGAGGGCGGTGGAACGCTCAGAAGTGCGTTCCCGGCTGAATCATGCAGTGGTGGAATTACTGCACGGCGGAAAGGCCGCGCCAACCTTGCCCGAGCCTGTTGCCGCATCGCAGGTGCCGAGCTGAGACTGGCGCGCGTCCATTTTTTCACGCGGCCAAGCTGCTGGCGCTCTTCATTAGGGTTGGCCGGGCGAGACCCGGTTGAGGGGGACCCGAGACGGCAACTACCGAACCGGAACAAAAATCACGCACGAAGTAGTCCGAGCCGATTGAAGACTGCGCCAAGTCCCACAGTCTGATTCTGGCGTGCTCCAGGCTGGCTGCTGCGCCCACCCACTGCGGAAATCCATCGGCCTTCATCTCGAATAGATCGTATTGAGTTTCCATATTTAGCTCCTGGAGTTATTGTATTCGACAATCTGCCAGCGGCTTATCGTATGAATTTATAGCGTCAGTAAGCTTTCCTTTCGTTCTCACCTGCCCCGAGGACCCTCCATGCAAGCTCCTTTCGCTGCCACCAGGCGCTCTTCGGCGTGTCCCCGGCAAGCTGCCTGATCCAGCACGAGGCCGTCGCTTCAATTACGAGGCGGCTGGCGCAGCAGGCGATCTTGGGGTTTAATGGGAACGAACCCGATCGATGAATACAAAGCAGATCCTTCGCCGAGTTTACCCTGAGCTCCTTCGCTGCGCTCAGGACCGTCCGCAGCGGAGCAGAGAACGGGCTCAGGATGACACCGCTCCCCGGGCTTCTTCCCGCAGTCTGCCGGGCCCGAAGTGATTAAATCACGATGAACGTCAAAAACGACCTTATTTACGACTGGAACGAGACCTCGGGTGCTCAGTTGCCGGTCAACAAGCGTCCGCTGCTGAACGACGAAACCTTGCGCGACGGGTTGCAATCGCCTTCGGTGATCGATCCTCCCATTGAGAAGAAGATCGAGATCCTGCATCTTCTCGAGGAAGTGCGCGTGGACAGTTTGAATCTTGGCCTGCCCGGCGCCGGTCCGCGAGCCAAGGCCGACGTGATGGAACTGGCGCGCGAGATGGTGTCCTCCAAGATGCGGATCCGCGCCAATTGCGCCGCGCGCACGCTGGAATCCGATATTTGGCCGATCGCTGAGATCACCGAGGCAACCGGTCTCGAGATCGAAGCCGCAACTTTCATAGGCTCAAGCCCGATCCGTCAATACACCGAGGATTGGACGTTGGATTTCCTGCTGCGCACCACGGAAAGGGCGGTGAAATTCGCTCGCGGCCTGGGCCTCTCCGTCATGTACGTTACGGAAGACACCACCCGGGCGCGTCCGGAGGCTATCAGGAGGCTGTACACGACAGCCATCGAGTGCGGGGCGCGCGCGGTGGTAGTCTGCGACACGGTCGGGCACATCATGCCGCGCGGCGTGCAGGCTCTGGTCCGTTTCGTCTGCGAGGAAGTGGTGAAACCCACCGGCGAGCAGATCCGGGTGGACTGGCACGGCCATTCGGATCGCGGGATGGCGGTGGCAAATTCGCTGGCGGCGTATGAGGCCGGCGCCGACCAGGTGCACGGCGCAATGCTTGGGATCGGGGAGCGCGTGGGCAACACGCCGCTCGATCAGATGTTGGTGAACCTCAAGCTTCTCGCTGTTCCGGGCTATGTTGACCGGGACCTGACGCACCTTAAAGGCTGCGTGCGCGCGGTTTCTGAAGCCGTGGGCATGACGATCCCGCCGAACTATCCTGTGTTTGGCTCGGACGCCTTCCGCACCGCCACCGGGGTTCATGCCGCCGCGGTAATTAAGGCCTACCGCAAAGATGATCTGGAGCTTGCCAACCGGATCTACTCGGGCGTGCCCTCGCATTGGTTCGGTCTGGAGCAGAGAATCGATATCGGCCCCATGAGCGGCAAGTCCAACGTGATCTTCTGGCTCGAAAAACACAGCTTGGACCCGACCGAGGAGCGCGTGGAGCGCGTTTTTCGACGTGCCAAGCGGGCCAAGCGAATCCTGACCGAAGAGGAGATTCTCGAAGCCTGCGCGGAGCCTATTGATTAGCCTATGACCATCAATCTCGCTAGGGCTGCTCCAGCGCCACCCTGCGTTATCTTACCCTTAGAACCTCAGCGATGTAATAATCGCGCTCACGATCGGAGGCTGGATCTGGGTTACCTTTCACGATAATTTCATCTACACGCGCCCGCGAGTCGCGATACCACTGGTACACCTGCAGCACTAAATTCTGCGGAGTAGCCGCGCTAACCCATGAGCCACAAAGACTTAACCAATTCACTTTTCGGTGACCCTCCGATCTTAGCGGTATCTTATCTCTCAGCTAATTACGAAGTGTCGACTTGTACAGGCCTTCCACGCTCAGGTATAGTTTGCGACTCCGACTTTCCAAGTGAAGAATCCGGTCGGTGAGAGGCCGGCGATTTCAACTATCCAAAAGGAGAAGCAAGCAATGAATGAGCTCTTAAACGGCCGGCGGAGGCGCTGGTCGTTGATACCTCTGTTCCTGGTACTCGTCTTGGGCACGGCTCTGATTGTGCATACCCGACGCTCTCTGCACGCCGCAACGACGGCCAATGTGGTCTACGTTGAAACCAATGCAGGTTGCGGTAAAGACGCGAATGCGGTGTTTGGCTGGACCAACGTCGGTGGAAAGCTGTCGCTGATCGCGGGTGAACCGATAACCACTGGTTGGCTCACGGGCGGCACAGGCGTGTGCGATTATAACCAGGTCAAGGGCATTACGGAATTTGATGCAGATCAACAAGTCATCATCAGTTCCAAGAACAATCCCCCTTTGCTGTACGCCGTCAATGGTCATAGTAATAACTTCTCGGGTTTTCAGATTGCTCCAGGGGGCGTTCTGTCGGGGCTTATAGGCTCGCCTTACAAGATCCCGACTGGGACCGATCCGGTCAGCATCGGATTCCTTTACAACATCCTGTCCGGTAACGAGTCGTGGCTCGGGATCGTCAACAAGGGAGCGGATCCTGGTCAGACCAACCAGGCGCCAAACATCACCGGCTTCAAGGTGGATTCGGCGGGTGTTCCGCAAGCCGTAACGAAAGCTGTCGTAACTCTCACGGCCGGCACATCACCCTCGCAACTCATTACCGCTGCGGGCTCCACGGCCAAGAAGCTGTACTTGGGGTTTTTGGATCAATATCAAACCCAGGGAGAGAGTCTTGCGGGAGTCGATTCATACAAGATCCTCGGGGATGTTGGGCTCAGTTTAATCAACTTCGCCGCTAATCCCGTCGATCCTCCTACTTTGGGACTTGCTCTTAATCCTACCGCCCGGGTGCTCTATGCCGGCTTTCCCACTCTGAACGAAGTCGGAGTCTTCTTCTATGATGCCAACAAGGGTACCATTAGCTTCAGTACCGCCTTTCCCGACCCGGGAAAGGGCGTCGGCTGGCTCGTGGTAGGACCCCCGAGCATTGGTCACGGAGGGAGCTTCCTGTATGCGTCTGAGCCGGGCTCCGGAACGATTACGGTATACTCGCTCACTTTCTTGGGCACCAACCTCACCCAGGTGCAACATTTCACTCTCTCGGGCACAACCCCGAGCGCGGGCAACCTCGCGTTTGACCCGACGGGCAACTATCTCTACTGTCTCGACAGCGCTCATGCCATGCTCCACGTGCTGAATATCGACCAGAAGAAGGGTACGCTGACCGAGACCAACTCTCCAACCGCAATTGCCGCGGGTAGTGGGGAGTGGCCGCTTGGTCTTGCAACAGGACAATTCTGATCGGTTTATCGGGCCGGACGAACCAGATCTGCTTGCTAAATCCCCTCCTCTCACGAGGAGGGGTTCTTTTCAGGAGGGGAAGAGCCGCGAATTTGAGGAAAGAGGAAGAAGCCATGAAGAGCACGAAAACGCCCGGCAAATCCGCCGGTCGTTGCCGATCGCGATCCTTTTGTTACTGTTAACCGTATTTTTGATCGTCCACACCAGAGGTTCTCTGAAAGCCGCCTCATCCATCGATCTGGTTTATGTCGAAAGCAACATCGGTTCTACTCCTAATTCAAATTCGGTCTTCGGTTTCACCAACTCGGGTGGAGTACTCACGGCAATAACGGGCTCACCCTGGCCTACGGGCGGCACAGGCGTATTCGATCCCGGACAGGCCAAGGGTATTTCGGAGTTCGATGCCGATCAGCAGGTGATCATCATCCCGCAATTGAAGGTGCTTCGCCGTCAATGGCCACAGCAACAACTTCGCCGTGTTTACGATCAGCTCAACGGACGGCCACCTGACCGCAGTCGCCGGCTCACCGTTCCACTCTAACGGCTACTATCCCGTCAGCTTCGGTTTCCTCTACAACATTTTCACGGGCTCGGAGTCGTGGCTTGGCGTCGTCAACAAGGGCGCGGATCCGAATCAGAGAGACACCGAGCCGAACGTCAGTGCCTTTAAGGTGAGCAGCGCCGGTATCCCCACCCTGGTTTCGCAGGCCACGGTTAAACTGACTAGCGGCACCTCGCCCTCGCAACTCATGACCGCGATGGGCTCAATCGCCAAGCAGGAATTCTGGGCGTTCCTGGACCAGTACCAGACGGCTGGATCGAGCCTGGCCGAAGTCTACTCCTATCAGGTGTAGGGCGATGCGGGGCTCAAGGCCGTGAACTTCGCCTCCGATCCAACCAATCCTCCGACGCTGGGCATGGCTTTTAATCCAGTCTATCGCGTAATGTACGCCGGTCTTCCTTCGTTGAACGAAGTGGCTGTGTTTACCTACGACGCCACCAAGGGCAGCGTGACGTTCAATGATGCCGTGGCGAACACGGGCACGGGTGTGGGCTGGCTGGCGGTGGGACCTCCCGGAACCGGTCACTACCTCTTACAGCTCGGAGCCCGGCTCAGGAACCATCACGGTCTACAAGATAACCACCAACGGCACCAAGTTGAGCCAGTTGCAGCACTTCACGCTGTCAGGCCACGACTCCTAGGCCGGGAGATCTTGCGTTCGACCCGACCGGTGCCTACCTCTACTGTCTCGATAACGTTTACGCCACACTCCACGTTCTAACTGTCAATGCGACCACGGGCGACCTCAGTGAGCCGAACGCCGCGACGGCACTCAATGTGCCCACCGGTGAGGAACCGCTAGGCATTGCCACGTTACTGCTCTACCTCGTACTTAGCCGGCCCGACAACCTGGTTCTCTAATCTCCCCTCCTCCGCAAAGAGGAGGGGATTCTTTTCAGGAACAACCGCTGTTATCGCATCCAGTTGGCATTCCGCCAGGCACCCCACAATCCCTAGCGTCCGCAGCGCTCATTCGAGATGAAGGACAATCCAGAGTATTAGCTTTAAAGTGAAGTTTCGCTAAGTCCCAAATTCAAGTATGATCAGTGATCCCGTTGCTGGCACCTGCGAGAGAGGGGGCCGAGTCCGCCAAACCCTCGGTTTTGTGATGGGCTCCCTCGCGCTCTGAGTCCCGCCGGCTCGACATTGATCTCTGGCAGCAAGTGGCACTTATATATCGATTTGTTGTTTCCAACCCAGTTTCTTTTTGGACTCATTCGATTTCATAGTATCCGGCAGGTTGGCCGGTGGGGGACCCATTCATCATGAGAAAGTTGACGGTCGCTGGTTGGCTGCTCCTGGCTGGATTAGTCGTACTCGGGGGCTGGGATCTGCCAGTACATGCCAGCAGCAATCCTGTACCTTTCATCCAGGGCCTGTCCCCGGTGACGGTCGCGCCCCCCGGCGCCCAGTTTACGCTCACCGTCAGCGGTTCCAATTTTGAGTCGACCTCGGTGGTGCAGTGGAACGGGAGTCCGCTCGTCACTGTGTTTGTGGGCAGCGGAAAACTTACGGCGACTGTCCCTACCAGCGATCTTCTCACCAGCACCACGGCCAATGTCACCGTGATGAACCCGGGGCCGCCTTCGACGGTCTCAAACGTTGTCTATTTTACGGTTACGAGTTCGATCGTTTCCGTCAGCTTTACAGCGTTCCAACACCCCGGGACCGGCCAGGGCCCCTTCCAGCCCGTGGTCGCAGATTTCAACGGCGACGGCAAGCCCGACCTGGCTATTTCAGATCAGGCGAACAGCCCAGGCACCGTGACTCTTATTCTCGGAAACGGAGACGGTACCTTCCAGACTCCGTTGGAGTTCAACGTCGGCTCGAGCCCAAAAGGTGCTGTCGCGGGCGATTTCAACGGTGATGGCATCCAGGACTTGGCCGTGATCAACTCGGGCAGTGCAACCGTTACGATTCTGTTCGGGTCCTCCACCAATCCCTTCTCGCTGATCCTACCCACAACCACATCCCTGCCGTCGCCGGACGTGGATCCCTTTCAGGTGGCAGCGGCAGATTTTAACGGAGACGGCAATCTCGATCTTGCCGTGACCTGCCAGACCAGCGGGGACGTGGTGATCCTGCTCGGCAACGGCGACGGGACCTTCGGCAGCAGCCCGGCGAGCTTCGGAACCATGGCCCAGCCTGCGGGCGTGGCGGTGGCGGATTTTAACGGCGATGGAAAGTTGGACCTGGCGGTGGCCGACGCCGCGAACAACGAGGTCTGGATCCTCAGCGGGAACGGCGATGGCACGTTCTCGGCCGGAACTCCTTACGCGACAGCGACGAGTCCTGAAGGCGTGGCGGCGGGTGATTTCAACGCTGATGGCAACCCTGATCTGGCGGTCGCAGACCTTACCGCGCATGAGATTTCGATCCTGATGAACAGCGGCAGCGGAACGTTTTCAGGCCATACCGAATATGCAAGCCCTACCGGCGCATTCCTCCTGCTCGTGGCTGATCTGAATGGCGACGGCGTGCTGGATCTGGCGGTGACTACACAATTCGGCAATACCTTTAATGTCCTGCTCGGAACAGGGGGCGGGGCTTTCGCCCCGGCTCTGAGCTTCACGGCGGGCTCGAACACAACCGGTATCGCAGGCGCCGATTTTGTTGGCGACGGCCAACTGGACCTGGCAGTCACCAATAACCTCGACGGCACGGTCTCCATTCTGAAGGAAACATCGCAACTGACCTTCAATCCATCTTCTCTCACGTTTCCCAGCCAGTTGGTGGGTACGCGGAGCACTCCCATGACGCTCACCATGACCAATACCGGAGACGTCACGGTCACGTTCTTCAGCATCCTGGGCAACGATCCGACGCATTTTCTTCAGACAAATACGTGTGGCACTACGCTGGCGCCGAACGCAAGCTGCACTTTTTCCGTCACGTTCAGTCCCACCGCAACCGGCTTGGTATCGAGCTCAATCACCCTTCGTGACGATGCGCCCGGGAACCCGCAAAGCATCAGCCTGTCGGGCACTGGCGCGGCGCCTATCGCCGCCTTGTCTCCGGCGAGCCTTGCCTTCTCTCCTCCCTCCTTGTTGGTGGGCAGCAGCAGTAGCCCCCAGGCGGTGACGTTATCGAACACCGGCAACTGGGCTCTCACCATTGGAAGCATCCAGGTGACCGGCGACTACAGCCAGACCAACAACTGCGCCGGCAGCTTGAACGCGGGCGCGAACTGCACCCTCGATGTTACTTTCAAACCCACGGCCACCGGCACACGAACTGGAACGCTCACGGTCAGCGACAACTCCAATGCGATTGGTTCCACCACTCAGACCACGAGCTTGACCGGCACTGCCATTGCGCCCGTCGCTACCCTCACGCCGGGCACGCTCACCTTCAGCAGCCAAAATGTGGGCACTACCAGCGCGGGACAGATCGTAACCCTGACCAACGCGGGTTCCGCTGCGCTCGCCATCACCCTACCCGTCAAAACCAGCGGGGATTTCGGGAACACTACGACTTGCGGCGCAACTTTGAATGCCGGCGCCAGTTGTTCGATCACGGTGACCTTCACACCGACCGCCAGTGGCACTCGCAGCGGTTCGCTCACCGTCACCGACAACTCGAACGGCGCGAGCGGCACCAGCCAGACCGTAACCCTCACTGGTACCGGACTCGCGCCGGTGGCCAGCCTGGCGCCTGCCAGCCTCACTTACACCGCTCAAGCCGTCGGAGGTACAAGCGCGGCCCAGACGATTACACTGAGCAACACGGGCAGTGTGGCGCTGATCGTCACCAGCATCACCGGTAACAGCGAGTTTGTCCCCAGCCAGAACTGCGTCGGGAATCTCAGCGCCGGGTCGACGTGTCCCATCAGCATAGCGTTCTCTCCGGCGACCAACGGGAATCGAACCGGGACCCTTACCGTCTCCGATAACTCGATAGCGCCCATCACCCAAACCGCGACCTTGACGGGGACCGGCCTGGCGCCGGAGGCGAGCTTCGCGCCCACCAGCCTCACTTTCAGCAGTCAGGGTGTGGGGACCACCGGCGCCGCGCAGACAATAACCCTGACAAACAACGGCTCGCAAGCCCTCGCCGTCAACAGCGTCACCGCGAGCGGCGACTTCGCGGAGACCACCACCTGCGGAGCTTCGCTAGCTGCGGGAGCCAACTGCACCATCACCGTCACCTTTAAACCCACAGCCGCCGGAACGCGCAGCGGCACCTTGAGCGTCACCGATAACAACAATAATGCCGCCGGAACCACCCAAACTCTGGCTCTAACCGGCACCGGCACGGTCGCGACTGCGAGTCTTTCACTTTCCAGCCTCACATTTGCCAGCCAGGCGGCGGGCACGAGCAGCGCCGCTCAGACGATTACGCTGTCGAATACCGGCTCCGCGACGCTCAGCATCACAAGCATCGCGACGGGTGGCGCAGACGGCAGCGATTTCACGGCTAGTAACACTTGCAACGGCTCGGTGGCAGTCGCAGCAAGCTGCTTGATCAGTGTCACCTTCAAGCCGGCCGCCGGCGGCGCCCGCGCTGCCACGCTGACCGTGACCGACAATAACAACGGCGCGGCCACAAGCACTCAAAGCGTGACCCTCAGCGGCACCGGAAATGCTCCCGCCGTGCAGCTTTCGGCGTCCACACTGACTTTCACCAGCCAGAATGTTGGTACCACGAGCTCGGTTCAGGACGTGACGATCACCAACCAGGGCACGGCCAGCTTGAGCCTGATCAGCATCACGGCCAGCGGAGACTTTTCGCAATCGAGCGCCTGCGGAACCACTCTCGGCCCGGGCGCCGCTTGCACTGTCACCGTGATGTTCAAACCGAGCGCGCCTGGCAGCCGCACTGGCGCCTTGAGCCTCAGCGATAACGCGTCGCCAAGCACCCAAACCGTGTCCTTGACAGGCACCGGAATAGGCCCCGAAGTGAGCATCTCGCCCGCCAGCCTGGCATTTGGCGGTGAGCTTCTGGGCGCCACCAGCGCCGCCCAGACCATAAAGTTGACAAATGCAGGCAACGCCGCGCTAAGCGTGACGAACATTGCAGCCGGCGGAGACTTTTCAGAGACCAACAACTGCGCGGCCAGTCTGGCTGCCGCCGCCAACTGCACGGTGACGGTGACCTTTAAACCTGGGTCCGCCGGCTCGCGGACTGGGACCCTAACCTTGACGGATGGCGCGGGAGGAAGCCCGCAGATTGTGTCTCTGACCGGTACGGGGCAGGACTTCTCCCTTACAGCATCCTCGACGTCGGCCAGCATTTCATCTGGCCAGACGGTAACGTATACCTTGAGCCTGAATCCCCTGGACGGCCTTCACCAGGCTGTCTCCCTGAGCTGCAGCGGCGCGCCGTCCGGCGGCAACTGCACAGTAACGCCCTCCCCGGTCACGCCTTCGGGTGCGACCACCGTCAAGGTCACGGTGACCACCGCGGCTGCCTCTGCGATTCCCTCCACGCCGCGTTCTACGCCGCCCGCCGGGCCTGGGCGAGGCGAGTGGCTGATGTTGAGTCTGCTTGGGCTCGCCGGGATGAGCTGGCTTCGGCGGCGGCAGCAGCAGAGGCAGGTCCGAGCGCGGCTGTGGCTTGCCGTGGCAGGCCTCGCGGCAGTTCTGGTCTTGGGAATGTCGGCTTGTGGCGGCGGCAGCAGCAGTTCCAGCAGCTCAAGCTCCGGCACTCCGGCGGGCACCTACAATCTGACGGTGACCGGAACCGCGACTTCGGGCTCGACCACTGTTACCCACGATCTTGGACTTACCTTGCAAGTGCAGTGATCGGTAAGGCTACTGAAGATTGCAAAATATAGTGACCACGTTCGCTGTAGCGGCGCTGTCCTCAGCGCCCAATACGGCGGTGGGGACACCGGCGCTACAGCGAACGTGGTCACTATATTTTGCCATTCGCAGTAGATGGCACTCCGGCAAATCCGTGAGGGCAGGCCGGGAGTTGGAACCCCCGCAATTATCGCCCCCGTCCGAAAATCTTACCCACTTCGACGCCGAAGGATGGACTGTTCTTGGTGCCGGTGATTTTGATCGGCAGCACGATACCGGCGCCGTCACGCGCAAAGAGAGGATCGACGGCTTTCAAAAGCACCGACTTGACACCAGTGGTCATCTGGGAAAGCTTGGCCTGCAGTCGCAGTTCGCCTTCGAAATCAAGTTGCTGGCTCACCAGGCCGAAATTGCCGTGAAGTTGAACGCCCGCGCCGGGAACGTTGAAAGATAGCCGTGAAAACTTCACCGTGCCGTCTGCCAGCACGAACTGGCCTTGCATATCGAGAGCGACGTTCTGGATTTCCAAGTCTCCGCGCTTGCCCTGCCCGAGCCGGCTCAGGCTCGAGATCTTCTGCTCTGCGTCCGCATTTGTGAAGTGAGCGGACCGGATCGTAAAGCGGCCATCCAGCTTCAACCGCTTCGCGATGTCCTCGGCGCCCGGATGAATGTCGATCGACGTATTGATGTCCACGCTTCCAGTCATCGGCGGCCGGGATGATTTAACTGCCAGCCGCAACACGTCTTCCAGACGGGCGGGTTCGGCTACCGCCGTAAGCAGGATGGTCCTGCCGGGCAAGCCAAAGGTCCGGGCAACCCCGCCCTTCGCCACGATGGTTGAGCTTCCGATGTGCGCCGTCACCGGCCGCAGGAAGGTGTCGCCATTCACGCCATCCACGAGCGCAGTAAACTCCGTCCTCAAATGTACAGGATTGCCCGTCACACCGAGCGCGAAGTTCGGAGTGTCCGTCTTGCCCTCGACGTTGATCTGGCTAAGAACGCCTTCATAGCGCCCTTCGGAAGACAGGATGCCGGCCAGTCCGCGAATGGTCGAAAGATCGGCATGCTGGAAACTGTAGCTTCCCGCCACCGGCGTCATGGAAGGATCGTCGGGATTCCAGGGGCCAAATTTTCCAACGGAGTGGATCTCGCCCACGGGTACCGGGTTCGTCAGAGTCGCCTCAAAGGACATGGGCTGGCCGGTTCCGGCCGATCGCATTCGCAATTTTTTGATGTCGAACGCCCGCGGTGGTTTCCCTGCTTTGGCGGACATAACGTTGAGCATGGTTCCATCCGCAATAACGTTGTCCAGAACGAACGGCGCGATGTTGCGCTTTTGCTTTTTTTCATGCGGAACCGCACCCTGGTCAGGGTGCCGCGGAGGAATGTTGAGCACCAAGCCCTCAAGCCGCACCGCACCGAGGTGTCTCGGACGCCGGAGCAACTCCAGCCAAAGGGCGTTCAGCGAGAACTTTCTGACGGAAGCCAGGGGCGGCGCTCCGGGCTGATCCTTACGCCTCAACACCAGCCCCTCGCCTTCAATATCGACATCGGGAAAGAGCGAGGCTCTGAAACTATCCAATTCCACGTTCGCTTCGTAGCGCTTCTCCAGAGTCCGCACGACCCAGGCGCGGTCCAAGGGGGAGAACCAACGAAGATAGGCCGCGGAAACTCCAGCCAGCCCAACCAGGCCGGCAAAGCTGGCGAGCAGCCATTTTAGAACGCGGTGTGGGTGCTTTTTTCCGTCCAATGACATCGGCCCTCGCCCCTCTCAACACTATAGATTCAATTCTGAAGGGGCTTGCTGCTTTTGCCGCGGCCAGAAATACGGACAGTGCGGAACTGCACAAAGGCCTGGACGGCGGCTGTTCGTTCTTCACTTGGCGCCGGCCGCACTCGTTTCCGGTGCGGCGCGCAGACTCTCGATTTCCCCTTCAACCTTCTGCCATTCCTTGGGATTCCGCTTGGTGGCAACATCGGCGTTCGGATTTTGATAGAAGTCCAGAATGTTGGCCTTCAGATCTGAGGTGACGCCGGCGAAGTGCTGATCCGCAAGCTTGTCGAGCAGCCTGGCATAGGTCCTGTCGGCGAGACCATAGTCACCCGCCCGAGTGGGACTGCCGGTGTCCAGGTTGGTGTCGGGCAGCAGCGGCGGCTTCCATCCGACCTTGCCCAGCGTATCGCGATAGTGCCGGGAGGTCGTCTCAAAGCTCGCCAGGAACATCGAGTCCGTCTGCGGAGTAGGCGCCTTGAATCTGAGCGTGCGAAGAGGTCCCACCTTGGGCAGGACGCGTGTCAGGAAGACTAGAAATCGCGCGAGCAAACCGGGCTTGGCGTCGGAGCCGCCGCCCCAGACCTCGCGGCTAAAACGTGAGCGGGTAAAGTTGACCCCGAAATCGCGCCGGTACTCGCGGCGGGAGAACTTGTACACGAAGACGCCGCGAGTCATCTTGGGATTCGATTTCAGAATCTCGCTCTTTTTGTCCTTCCAGGCGACGCGCGTCATTTCCGGAATCACCTCGCTGGCCCCGCGGCGGAAGGTGCCAATCGCGAGGTCTTCGCTGAGAAACAGTTTCTTGAATTCCACTCCGTAGGTTTCCTGAAAGGCGCGCTCGAGCTGGGCCTGCGCCACTTTGAAGCCGATAAAATTGTGGTAGGTCTCAGGCGTGTAATTTGACGCGGCGATTTGGGCCACGTCAAACGAGAACTCCACCATTAGGTGCGCCGCCGGGTCGTCTTCGTAAGTTACAACCTTTCCGTACTTCACACGCAGTTTGGGGAAGATCTCGGGCACGGAGCGATTTACGGCGATGGGATGGCCGCTGTTGTCGGCCGTATAGTGGGCGAGCGCGCCCAAGGCAAACGCGAACTCATACATGTTTTGCGCCTGCTCAAACAGGGCGTCCACGAACCCGCCGCTGCGAACATAATGGGTCAGGTCGCTGACAAAGCGGTTGCCGAACGGATAGTACCCCATGTCCTGGATGATGCAGCCGCCATACGCGTAGGCATGAGCTTCGCGAAGCTGAGCTTCGGAGGCGGTCGGATAGAGCCTGAGAAGTAGCTGCTTGATGACCGGATCCCACGCCTTATCGACCACGGCTTCATGGCTCAGCACCGAGTAGCCTTCAAGGGGAGGCGCCTTTGCCAGGAAAAGCGCCGTCAAGGTAAGAAAGAAAATGACTTTTCGACCGCCGCGTTTCAGCATAAGAGAAACCGTAGCTCCGATTGGATGCAGGAACCGTCAAGAAGAAGATCCCCGTACATCATGTCTCATTAGAGCGTCTCGCGATTTCCACGGCCTCACAGGAAAACCAGTCCCTGCACAAGTCTCTCACGGTTGCGACTGGTCAAGGAACGCGCGGATGGCGTCGAGCACCTGCGCCATCATTGCCGGCGTCAGACGGCCGGTCTGCGTGTTTTGTTGGCTGGGATGGTAGGACGCAAACAAGTGAGGCGAACCTTCGGGAAGAGCATATGCAGCTCCGTGAGCAAATCGAAAAGCGCCTCGCGGGGGAAAACTTGCCCGATCGTAAATGGTGGTGAGATAGGACTCGAAGGCGATGCGGCCGAGCGCCAGTACCGCACGCACTCTCTTCAGCAGCTTGAGTTCGTTCGCAATCCAGCGCCGGCAGTTGCGAATCTCCTCAGGGCGCGGCTTGTTGCCGGGTGGAGCGCAACGGACGACGGCTGTGATGTAGCAGCCCCGCAACTCGAGTCCATCTCCCGGGTGATGCGACGTTGGTTGATTAGCCCAGCCCGATTCGTACAAGGCCCGGTAAAGGAAGTCTCCGGAACGGTCTCCGGTGAACATGCGGCCGGTGCGATTTCCCCCATGCGCTGCCGGCGCCAGGCCGACGACCAGCAACTCGGCGCCGGGATCGCCAAAACCCGGCAGCGGCCTTCCCCAGTACGCCTGATCCCGGAACATGCGCCGCTTCTCCTCAGCCACTCGCCGGCAATAAGCGATCAGATTTGGGCAGAGGGTGCAGTCGATCACTTGCCGGCCGAGAACCCGGAAGGACTCGTCAACACTAAGAGGACGGGACATTCGGTTGCTCCGCGTTATTCTTACGACATCAAGACGGGAAAGATTACCTACAATAGCGCGGTGACCGGTCCGGGGACGGGGTTGGGATGGCTGGCCATAAACACAGCCGGCGGCTCACTCTACGCTTCGGAGGCTGGTTGCGCTTCGATCAGCATCTACAGGGTCTCAAACGGTGGCTTGACTTTGACGGAGAAGACGCAATTTAAACTGACCGGTACTGCCACTCCTGGCAATCTGGCGTTTGATCCGACAGGAAAGTTCCTCTACTGCCTGGATAACGTTCACTCCACACTGCACGTTCTCACCCTCAACCAGGTATCGGGCCAGTTGACTGAGCCCAATGCCCCCACCGTGCTCAACGAAGGTACCAGCGAGGAAGCGCTCGGCCTGGCAGCTTTTTCGATCACGCAGTCGCTCGACGCGCCCGGCAAGCGGCTCGACACTTGACATCAAGAGCCGCTTTGCCGGAGGACGCTCGTATAGCTTACCCTCTCAGGCCTGCGCCAGATCCATCAACACCTTCCACTGCTCCTCGCTCACCGGCATCACAGACAGCCTGGGCATCCGCACCAGTGCAAAGTCCCTTAAGCGAGCTTGCTGCTTGATTTCAGCGAGAGGGACAGGCCTCGGCAAACGAGGACCAGCCTTCAGGTCGACAACCACCAGCCGCGGATCCTTAGCCTTGGGATCAGGATAGGGTTCGCTCCGGATTTCAGCCGTACCGACGATAGCCTTCTCGTCGCCGGTATGGTAGACCAGCGCGCTATCATGCGGGTGCATGCTGCGGAGATGCTTCAAGGCGAGATTATTTGAAACTCCATCCCAGCGCGTCTCACCATCGCGCTCGAGATCGGCGAAGGAGTAGGTTTCGGGATCAGATTTCAATAGCCATTTCATAAGAAAAATCGATGGCCGCCAGTCGAGAGTCAACGCCGTGACCGTTGTGCCGTGCCCCGAACGAGTCACGAGACCCAATGCTATTCGAGCATTGCAACATACAGTGACGACCGCTGCTGTAGCGCCGGTCTGCGACCGGCGTCTTTCGCCGCTCCCTTACAGGGCAGGCTCCGAGCGGCGCTACAGAGAATGACGCCACTGTATTTTGCAATCTTCATTAACTGCCAGGTCGGGCCTGGAGGACGTTGCCCGCCGCCGGAAAGAACCCCTTGGGTGCGCTCACGTAGCCACTCATCGAGTTCTTGTCGATCTTGGTGACCACGAGTTCGAGGGTGCTGGGGGCGCCCTGCATGTAAAAGAGCACCGGCGACGCCACGGCTTGATCCTTGCGCACCGTGCGCTTGTCATCGAAAAGAAGGTCGACGGTGTAGTTATTCTTCTTGGGATTGGTCTTTTCGAGCCTCAGCGAGACGTTGCCCACCTTTTGCTGAACGCCCCGCTTGGCGCTGAACTCGAAATAATCGCGATCGGTCTTGTGGGCCAGGGCCACCAGTTCATCATGGGTGCGAGCGATAGACCCGGAGAGCTCGCCTTTGGCTCCAGTCAAAGCGTCGTTGGTGGCGCCGATTTTCTTGTTCAGTCCGTCAACGTCGTTGTTAAGGTCGGTCGAAAGGCCGCCGATCTTGGCATTGGAGTCAGCTTGAAGCTTGTTCATGTCTTCGGCGCTGGCTTTCTGCGCGATCGCCTGATTCAACTGCTGCACGGCGGCCGTTTGCTGCTGTTGAATCTTGGTCGCGAGGCCCCGCGCGCGGCTCAGTTCCTGCTGAGTCATGCCGAGCCTCTCCGAAGTTACCTGGAACTGGGCTCTCAACTGGGCGTAGAGCCTGTCACTTGCATCCAGCCGTTGAGTTAACAGAGTCTGTTCATTACCTGATCGGACGGAGGCCTGCTGAAGGTCGCCTTTTAGCGCCAAGACGAGGTAGAGATTGACGCCGGCCAGGATTGCGAGCGCGATCACCAAAATGACCAGAAACACGTTCCGCGACCCGTCCCGGACCACAATGGGCGCGGGAGCCGGCGGGGCGTAGCGCGTCGCATCGGGACTGGTATCGTTGCTTGCGCCGCCGGGCGGGTCATTCAAGCCGAATACGGCACTGCCAGGATTTCGCCGCTGCTCTGCCATGGATCCTCCTCAGGAACACGAGCTTTCTTTGTTGTGCCTCGTCTCAAGCTGTAGGATACTACGATGCCGGTCGCAGGCCCATAGGTTGATTCTCCGCCGGGCCGCTCAGGGGAGCAGAATGCCCGATTACATTCTGGCGCTCGACCAGGGCACCTCCAGTTCCCGCGCCATTCTCTTCGACCGCGAGGGTCAGATCCGCGCCTCGGCCGCGGAGGAATTCCCGCAATACTACCCGCAGCCAGGCTGGGTGGAGCACGACCCCAGCGAGATCTGGGCTTCCGAGCGCCGCGTCGCCGAGCGCGTGCTTGCGGGAATCGCGCCGCAGCAGGTTGCCGCCGTCGGCATCACGAACCAGCGCGAGACCGTCGTCCTTTGGGATCGCCGCACTTCGGAACCAGTCTACCGCGCCATCGTCTGGCAGTGCCGGCGCACGGCCGCGATGTGCGAGCGCATTTGCCAGGACGCTTTTGATCGCGTGCTGCGAGAACGTACCGGCCTCGTTACCGACGCCTATTTTTCTGGAACCAAAATCGCCTGGCTGCTCGAAAATGTTCCAGGCGCGCGCGAGCGCGCCGAACAAGGGGAACTTGCCTGCGGCACCATCGACACCTGGCTGCTCTGGCAGATTACGGGCGGCCGGGTCCATGCCACCGATGTGAGCAACGCCTCGCGCACCCTTCTCTTCAACATTCATTCGCTGGCCTGGGACGCCGAGATCCTCGATTATTTCAGGATCCCCGCTTCCCTGCTCCCCGAGGTCCGGTCGTCAAGCGAGGTCCTGGGCGAAACCGGACTGTTCACTCCGGGCCGCTCCCTTCCCACCGCTGGCGTCGCGGGCGACCAGCAGGCGTCGCTTTTCGGACATCAGTGCTTCACGCCTGGCAGCAGCAAGAACACGTATGGCACCGGTTGCTTCCTTTTGATGAACACGGGCACCGAGGCGCGCCGTTCGGGTTCCGGCCTGGTCTCGACGGTGGCCTGGCGACTCGGGCCCGGCGCCGGGTCTGGCGCGCACGCCGCAGTCTACGCGCTCGAAGGCAGCGTCTTCGTGGCTGGAGCCGCCATCCAGTGGCTGCGCGATGAATTGCAGTTGATCCGTAGCGCCGAAGAGACGGAAACGCTGGCGCGTGCCGTGCCCGATACCAACGGCGTTTATTTCGTGCCCGCTTTCGTGGGGCTCGGCGCGCCTTATTGGGACCCGTATGCTCGCGGCACCATCGTGGGGTTGACGCGGGGAGCAAACCGCAATCATCTGGTACGCGCCGCGCTTGAAGCCATGGCCTATCAGACGCGCTCGGTGCTCGACGGCATGGCGGCAGATTCAGGCGTTCGTCCGCAGTTTTTGAGAGTGGACGGCGGCGCCGCTCGCAACGATTTCCTGTGTCAGTTCCAGGCTGACATTCTGGATGTGCCTGTGGAGCGCCCCCTCAATCACGAAACTACTGCGCTCGGCGCCGCGTATCTCGCAGGACTCGCGGTGGGCTTCTGGAAAGACGAGGCCGCGCTCGCCGGTCAGCTTCGCATCGAGAAACGATTCGAACCTGCGATGCCGGCCGATCAGCGCGAGCAACTTTACAGGGGGTGGCAGCGCGCCGTGGAGCGCTCGCGCGACTGGGCGGCGGCTGATTCGTAGGGGTAGACTGTTGGACTTACCAAATTGTCTTCACCGCGCCGCAACCCCGGATCCGGTCGGCGGCGGTCACGAGCGCGAGGTCGCGTGCGAGGGCGGTGGCCCCAATCATTCTGTCCATGGGGTCATTCGGGTACGAGGCTGGAAGCTGCACTGAGCGTGCCGCGATCCGACTGTCTAACGGGATGACCACAAAACGAGACTCGATCTGCTCCAGGAACAAGTCGAGGGAACCCGCAATTACGATCCGCTGACCGACTACAAGGTGCGTCAATTCGAAGAACGTCAGACAGGATATGGCTAGACCTCCGTCCTGCCTGGCCCGCTCAATCGCGCGGCGCGCGAGCCGCGAAAGCTTGCGCGCGTCAGCCGCCAGCCACACCACCACGTGGGTATCGAGCAGAATCATCGCAGCCGCTCCCATTTCTGAGCGCCCACCACCGGGCTCAAGATATCGCCCGCAATTGTCAGCTCGCCTGCCATGAAATTAAACAGGTCGTCCGCGGGCACGAGTTTCGCTACCGGCTTGCCGCGTTTCGTGATAGCAGGGGTTGGCGCTTCGCCTGCACCTCGTCCATGATCTCCAGACGAAAATGTGGCGGTTGATTTGAGAGGATGGGGGTATGGCTGCGAATCAAACGTGGGAGGAGATTCACGGACTCGTGTATGCGGCGGTGGTGGGGAGGCGATCAATCGCTGCCGTCTACGACGACTGCCGGCGCCAGCTTTGCCCCCACAAAATTGGGTTGGAATCGAGGCGGCCAGCGTCGGGTTCTCTGCCATCAGTATGGCGGCGAGAGTGTAAGCGGGCTGCAATCTCAGAACTCGCCGGCCAATTGGCGCTGCCTGGCCTTGGAGAAACTCTCCGGCGTGCAGTTGCTCGACGACGCTTGGCATAGCACACCGAATCACTCGCAGCCTCAAACTTGCATCGAGCGCGTCGAAGTCGATGCGGAGAATTACCCGCCGCGCGCCACAAAACGGATAGTAAGGCAACTGCCGGAGCAGGTAGCGCGCGATGACGATGCGCAGGGTGGCGATCGACTGGAGATTATGCCGCTCGGGACGAAGGTGGCGAACCGCGGGGCTTGTCCTCCGCAATTAATCCGTATGGGGTGGCTTTCAGAGTCAAACGCCCAGGGGCAGGGGTTTGCCGCTGGTCAAGAATTCGTGTCACCCTCTGGTCTTATGCGGCAGACGAGTGGCGCGTCAGGAAGTGTTGCAAACAACCCAGCTCGGCGGTGAGGATATGCTACCTGGATGCAAATCAATCGCTCGGCGCTTTTCCGCGGCAGGCACTTCGCGGATGAGATCATCGCCCTCTGCGTCCGGTGGTATCTCCGGTTCTCTCTCAGCTATCGTGATCTGGAGGAGCTCATGGCGGAGCGAAACCTGAGCGTCGACCACACGAGGGTGTGGCGTTGGGTGCAGCGCTACGCGCCCGAACTCGACCGGCGGGTGCGGCGGGAGTTGAAACGGACGGGCACGTCCTTGGCATGTCGATGAAACCTATGTTCGCGTCGCCGGGAACAGCCTGGCCGGCCTTACCGCGATGCCCGTTGCTGCGTAGTGGCGCCGCGAATCCAATCGAGGATGGTCTTGTACTGCCAGCTCGACTCGTTGCCTGGCCAGCGCTGCCCGCCGTTGTGAGTGGCGAGGTAGTCGGAAACGTCACCTCCGGAATCTGTGGGCCGGGTGGGCTTGATGAGGATCAGGCTGTGCGAGGGATCGCTGATATCGACCACGCGCATTGCGTACTTGTAATTGTCCTCGCTGTCCTGCGGCGAGAACGCGCCTTCGGCATTGGGTGGCTCCAGTTTGAAGATCACGTGGTTCGCGTGACAGAAGACACAAGCCTTGCCGTCAGGCCCGGGAGTAGCCAGGATCGGTTCCACCTTGCTTACGAAGTATCCGTAATCGAGCACCGAGCCCGGCTGCACATCCTCCAGCGCTTCGGAGAGCTTCTTCCCTCCGAGCACGCGCTCCGCGATCAGTTGCAGCCGAGGATTCCGCTCCTGACGCAGCTTTTCAAGCTCGGCCCGGAAGTCCGGACGCTGTTCGATGCCGTTCACCTTGCGCAGCAGGTCTAGCGCGGCGGCGCGAACGTTCGCGTCTCGATCGTCAAGGCTCGCCATCACGGTGTTGAGCACCAGGGGCTGAGCAAGAAAATCGGGGTCTTTATAATACTGATTGTGGCCGAGGAAGTAAGACTGGTCCTGCGACACGGCTCCGCCGGAGACGCCGATATGGCGCCGCATAAATTTGGGATCATTCACTTCTTCGATCAGGATGCCGCGCGCGGAGCTGTTCAGGCGCGCGAACGCCTGCGTGATTTCGCCGGACATTTCGGGCTTGGGCAGAAAGTGCTCAAGGCAGATGCGGATAGCCGCACGCTGCACGTCCGGGGACGTGTCGCCGAGCCCGGCGAACATCTGGGCTCGCAGCGCCGGATCCTCAACCAACGCGTTGAACCCGGAGGCGGCGTCGAGCACCTGGGCGTAATTCTCGGGCCGCGGCTCGCGTTCCAAAAGTCCGCGCAGCGCGTCAATAACCTCGGTCTGGTGGTCCCAGGCGGAGCCGCTCGGTAGGGCCGCGAGAAGCGGCAGGACCACAGCCTGACTGTCGGAATTCCCGCCGTTCAGAATTCTAACCGCCGTGTCCACCAG
This sequence comes from Terriglobia bacterium, assembly GCA_035946735.1. Taxonomy (GTDB): domain Bacteria; phylum Acidobacteriota; class Terriglobia; order UBA7540; family UBA7540; genus Gp13-AA77. The sequence continues at coordinate 4,352 of DASYYZ010000033.1, read as the reverse complement.
CGCGGGATCGGGCGCCTTTGAGTCCGCGATATTCAGAATCCCTCTTTGCCCGTTCTCATAGACGTACTTGACGGCCCCGCGCACCTCCGAACTGGGATCGAGAGAAAGTCTCAAGACTGCGAGCGCAAAATGGGGACCGCCGGCGCCACTGAGTGTGCTTCCTGCCTTCAGAACCTCCATCTTCATCGTGTCGTCCGCGCCCGGACCGCTGAGGCAGTCGATCAGGGCCTGCTCAAGCTCAGGGCCGGAGCTCGGGAAAAAGTGGATCAGGTCGCTGTCGTTCCCCACGCGGGTCTGGTAAAAGCCGTTGTGAACATCGTATTTGAAATCCACCGTCTCGCGGTATGGCGGGTATTCGTAGCCGGGCACGTGCAGGTCAGGGACTCCTTCAACGTACTTGGTGAGCACAGCGGGCAAGCCGATGGAGACCGTTCCCTGCTTGAGCGGCGGCAGAGCGTAGTGCCGAACGTGAAAGTCCCAAAGCGCGTTCAGGATCCCTTCCCTGCCCTCGGGCGGCGCTTTCTCGATCGCGCGCGCGAGCACTCGCGCCTGGTCTCGCACGACGGCTTCATATCCGTCTTCGATGCGATCTTTGTCGGCTTGCGTGGAGGTCGCCTTGATCCACGCCGCCATGTAGCCCGTGTTCTCGTCGAGCATATCGTAAACGCTTTCCTTGAGACCGCGCCGCACCATCGGGTCCTGCTCTCGAGCCAGGCGCGAGGCGACTGCCTCCAGGATTCCATTGCGGACACTGGGCTGGTCCACCTGCCAGTAATACCAGCGCCACAAGCCGGACGCCGCCTGAAAACGCACGAAGGGCGCGAGATCGCTAAGATCAGCCGTGAGCGCCGCAAGCAGTTTGGGATCGCCAGTGAGCGACTTGAAGTGCTGATTGAATACGCGCGTGGCGCCCCAACGCGTGCGCGCGCTCGGCGAGCGAAGCGCCGCAGTGAGCAGCGTGCGGCCGTTCCCCGCCGCGGCAGGCCGGCGCGAGATGATCATGCGGATGGCCCAGGCAGCTGTACACTGCACCATCTTCGTCGGATCACCCAGGGCCCCGGTGAGCGCCGGCAGGGCGCCAGCGTCCGCCATGTGCCCAAGCGCGCGGGCCGCGGCCTCGCGGGCCAGCGGCTGATCGCTCGTAGCAAGCACGTGACGAATCTGCCGCAGCACCGGTTCCGGAGCCGGGTCCCAGAACTGATCGAGTTGGTTCAGCAGGCGCGGCAAATCATCGGTAGCGAGACGCGTGGGCGGGGGCGGATAGGCGGCGTCCCAATCCTTGGCTCGTGTCCCGCCCGGGTAAAGCGTGGAAAGCGCCATCACCGCAAATTCGGTGGCCCGGAAAGGCGTATTGAATCCCTGATAGACGGGATCGCCTTCCCAGCTTCCTTCAGGTCTCTGGGCGCGAAGGCAGGCTTCGACAGCGCGGCGGAGGTGCTCGTCAGTTTCAGGGCGGCGTCCTGCCAGCGCGAGCGCGAGGATGGCGTGGTACGAGATGAAATCCGCGGGCTTGGCGCTCTTGTCGAGCGGATACGGCCACATCCCGTCGGGCGTTTCGTAGCTGTAAAGCTGATCGATCAGCTTGTTGAGATCGTCCTGATACTTGTCGCGACCGATGGTCGCGAGGAAGTGGATTTTCCAATTCAGATCGATCATGTTCTTGGGCGGATAGGGCACCGCAAGACGCTCCACGTTGTCCCGTTCAGCCATCCACTGCGGGTCATGCGCCTGGCGGTAGAGCTCATCGAAGGTCTTCCAGCTCTGGGTGGCGATCTCGAACGGGCTCACATCGGGCTCGCAGCCGTCGGTCTCGTTCCCCGGCATTTCCTTGACGTGCTTGTAGTGAATCTTCAGAAAGTTGCCGTAGGGGATGGCAAATTCGGCGCGCGGCGCATCATGCGTGACGCTTGATTCGTACATGTGCTCGATCACCGGCAGACGGCTGGCAACCGTCCGGGCGGAATAAATGACGCGCACCCAATTTGTGTTCGGCTCGCCATAGAGCGGCCGAGCGTTGTTGTAGATCCGGTCGGTGATGAACTCGAGCGCCTCGCGCTGCGTGGGGGGGTAGCCATTCTGGATAGCCGTCAGATAACCGCGTGCAGTGAACTGAGTGGGATGGCAGGCGATGCAGAGTTGCGTCTCCGAATGGGCCATGGTGGTGCGAAGGGCCACAGCGCCGCGGCGCGGCACGTTCGAAAGCCACGTGTCGCCCATGTCGATGAGGAAGTCCATTCCCGCGCGCACCGCCTGGTGCGGATCGGTGTACGGCGGGACCGGGTAGTCGTAAGTGCGAAGCTGGTAGGCGGGGTGGTCTGCGGCCACGCGCACGTAATAGGTCTCGCCGGGTTTCAAAATGCGAGTGCGGAACTTGTAGAGGCCCGGATAGTTCTGCGTCGCCTCGATGCGATAAACGGAAGCGCCGTCGGTGTAAGGGACCACGTCCGGCTCGCCCGTCGCATTCTTGCCTAGCGTGAAGACGTCCACGTCGAGGGGCACGTCACGGTCCGTTACCGTGAGCTCGAAGTAGGCGAGCCGAGGCTGAGAGCCGTGGAACGTGAAGCGGAACCACTGGAACCCCTTAAGCATGGCGGCGTAAGCGTCCTCGGCGGGCGATGGAGCATAGGGTCTCTCGTCATCGCTGCCGTAGATGGTCTGGCCAAACTCAAACGGCTGCGCGCTGTGCCAGTCGCCGTTCGGAGCCCTGGCAATCACGCCGCGCGCATTCTCCCCGGTTCCGGCTTCGGGTATCTGTGCCATCGCGGTATCAACAGCCGGTGACTCCGCACCCGCTTCGGCGCCTGGCTCTGGATCCACAGTCGCCACCACCGGTCCGCTCGCGCGCGGCCGCAGAGTGAGGTAGAAGTCCAGGTCGGCAGCATGCAGCCACTTATCGCTGACCGCGCCTCGGGCGTCAGCCACCGTCAGGTGGATCGCCTCCTTGCCCTGTAATTGGGCAGGATCGCGGAGGGAAATCGTAACGGCGTAAAGACGCCCTGCGTGCGCTTGGCCCAGCACCACGCGGTGCGTCGCTGCTGAGGGATTAGTGGCCCGGACTAGGCGCGCCGAATGGCACAGCCAGATCAGTATGCCGAGTGCAGCCGCTGCTGCAAAGGCGTGGAAGACGACGGATTTTCGGCGAGAACGCATCGTGAACCTCGAGAAAGTAAAACCTTCCTTAATGTTAGATGAGATTAGAGTGATATGGGATTACTTGCTTTCAACACAGTGCTTGGCGTCGCCCTGAACCCTGTTCCGAAAAGCCTCCAGCAGCTCAGAACGGATACAGGAGTCTCTGAGAAGGGAACACTACTTCGAGCGCGTCGCCAGAACATGGGCATGGTGATGTCGCCCCAGAAACTGCGGCGCGGCGGAACGGTGACTACGACAGAGTTCGGATCCCGGACGCGAACCTCAGCGATGACGATAGGGGTCATTTTGGCCGTCAGATCAGTGACCTGGTCGAGTTGCGCGAGGTGGCTGAACATAGGATGATCGGTGCGCACGCCTGCAAACATGTTGACGATGCCATAGTCGGCAGGCAACAGATGTGCGGTGAAAAACGAATCGGGCTCACTCGCGAGCGCCTGCCGCACCTGCGGAGAGGAGAGAGCAGTCGAAACCACACGCTGGATGCTCTCCGGCGAGGTGGACCAGACCGCGATGGCGAAGGTGCGGTCCTCCGGGACGCGGCCGATTGTGTACCGGCGTGGGGCCAAGCCGCCACCGATGACAAGGACGACCACGGCGGCGCTTGACACGGCCAGCGCTACCTGGCGGTTTGGAATCCACCCGAGAAACATGCGGAACAACCTGCCGCCCGGTTCTCCTGGGATGAACCTCGCCGTGCGACGACGATATTCGGCGTAGGCCGCGAATTTCGCCGCCATCTGCTTCTCTTCGAAACGCGCCAAGAAGTAATAGAGAAAAAGCATCCCGAGGAAGAGCACCAGGATAATAATGCGCGATCACATGGCAGAAGCCCGAGGGCGGCCACGGCTACGCTCAGATAAAAAGGATGGCGTATGCGTCTGTAGAGGCCCGATTGCGCTACGCGTTTGCGCAGCAGCTTGGTCGCGTAAACCTGAATGCCGAAAAGGACGAAGGCGAGGACACCGACGCTGAAAGCCTACGTCCCGATCTGCCAGCGCAGAAATTCCAGAAAGGGGCTGGTGCTGCCGTCGTTTGCGTTTTGGTTGCTCAGGCTGTGGGGAGGTGTCCCGACCATAGTTGAAGGTCGGTAGGGGCGGCTGATTCATCTTACGCTACTTTCTCCTTAGAAGGCTGATGGGTCGACTTCGTCTCTCGTCCTAGAATTGCGGCCAATGCCCACAGATCGGCGTGGCCATCGA
>DASYYZ010000032.1:0-2595 GCA_035946735.1 Terriglobia bacterium | reverse complement strand
GATCGCCGCATACCCATCGCGCACATATAACGCAGCTATAAATGCCAGCATCACGACAATGCCGGTGCGGACGTGGTTGGCGACAGAGGATACGCCAAATTCCCTGCTCAGGTCCAAGAAACCGCGAAATGGCCGCTCGATGGAGACGTTCTCGGCCCTCCAATAGAAGATGAGGAGTTGCCGGGAGCGAAAGACTCCCGTCTTTCGTCTGGACTTTGGCCTTTGACTAGATAAACAACATTTCATGCGTTTTTTGTTGCGGCTGAGCCTATTTTGTGATATCTAGTTAATTGACTAGATATATGGGCTTCCCCACTAAGGTCCAACTCATCAAACGCCAAGCCAGCGAGCAGTGGTACATCAACTTCCCCTCTGCTGTCGCCCAGGCCATGGACTTCTCCCGCGGTGAAACCGTCGAGTGGTCCATCGAGGACAAGAGTCTGCTTGCCCTCCGCCGTCTCCATCCGCCAGCCTCGGTTTTAAAAAAAACTCCGCCGGCATCCTCTCCTCGTTCCGCCAGATCTGGCGAGAATGCCTCCCCGCCTTCTCCCAGCAGCGCGTCGCCGAACGCGCCGAAGTCCTCGCACTGAGTTCGCTGCTCTGTCTCGGCCGCCACACCGTGACCGGCTTACTCACCACCTGCGGTCAGCAGTTTCACGACTGGTCCGCCGACTATCGTCTTTTTGCGCGTCACCGCCTCCCGATCCACTCTCTGTTCGCCGTCATCCGCCGCGCTGTCCTTCAACAGGTTCCCGCCACCGCCCCGGTTCGCGTCGCCATCGACGATACGCTGCTGCGCAAAACCGGCATCCGCATCCCCGGCGTCGCCTGGCGCCGCGATCCCCTAGGCCCCCGCTTCCAGACCAACTTCGTGCGCGCGCAACGCGTCTTGCAATTTTCCGCCGATGTCCCTCTCCCCAACGGCAATCACCGCATGGTCCCCATCTCCTTTCTGCATGCCCCCACCCCCGTCAAGCCTCCCGCCAAAGCCGGCGAACCCGAACAATCGGCTTACCGCAAGGCCGCTCGTCTGGCACGCATCTCTCTGTTGGCTTCCCAACAGATCGTCTCGCTCCGCCAATCGCTGGACGCCCAGGGCCAATCCGCGCGCCCGCTTCATCTGTTTGTGGACGGCGGCTATACCAACGCCACCGTTTTGAAATCTCTCCCCTCCCGCACCGTGCTCATCGGCCGTATCCGCAAGGACGCCAGGTTGTTCTCTCTACCTTCCGAATCGCAACCCTCCAACACCCGCGGGCGGCCCCGTCATTACGGCGAGCCCGCACCTACTCCCGAGCAAGTGCGTACCGACGACTCACCCTGGCAATCCGTCTCGGTTTCCCTCTCCGGCCAAGATCACCAAATGCGGGTCAAGATCCGGCAGAATCTGCTGTGGCGGACCGCTGGCCTGCATCACACGCTACAACTGGTGGTGATTGCTCCCTTGGGGTACCGGCTCCGCAAGGGCTCCAAGCTGCTCTACCGCCAACCCGCTTTCCTCATCTGCACCGACCCGCAACTGGATCTGCTCTCCTTCATTCAGGGCTATGTCCAGCGATGGGATATCGAGGTCAACTTCCGCGAGGAGAAGACCCTGTTGGGTGTCGGCCAAGCGCAGGTTCGGAATCCCAACTCCGTCGAGGATGTTCCGGCGTTGCAGGTCGCCTCCTACGCGATGCTTCTGCTCGCCATGATTCGCGCCTCGACTGCCTCGCCGGATGCGGACACCTTGCCGCTTCCCAAATGGGCAGGAGCACAGCCGCCACCGCGATCATCGACTCAACGCGGGATCAGTCAACTGCGCGGCGAAATCTGGGGCCGCTCCCTCGGGCTGACCAATTTCTCCGACTTCCCGCTATGCGTCCCGCCTGCTGCAAGCCCTGAGAAATTCCTGACTCACCTTCCGTCCGCCTTACTCTATGCCAAAAACTGATGAGAAAAGGCCAAAGTCCAGCGCGGCGATTACCAATCGCCGCGCAGGATGCCTCCTGCCTACGGCCGAGCGCAAGTTGTATACTTATCCTCACGTATAAGCAGGCGAGGGAGGTTGGCCATGCTGGCAAGATGCCGATGGTTGGGGGCTCTCGGAACGTTTATGGCGGCTCTGGCGATTTCCCCGGGTCCGCTCCGCGCCCAAGCTGCCGGACCTGCCACTTGGCAGAATGATCTGACGCCGATCGCGGTTTCCGACTGGAACTACGATTTTGCCGCGCAGTTGCTGGAACGCGCGGGATTTGGCGGCACTCCGGAAGAAATCCAGGTCCTCGCGAAAATGAGTCCGAAGCAGGCGGTTGCGCGGCTCGTCCGTTTCGAGGGCACCGATGCCAGTAACCTGCCGCCCTTTGACGAATCCCACATTCATGATGCCGGTCTGGAACCGTTTCCGCCCAGCCGGCCTGCCGTCACCGATCTGGCCAAAAAGAATGGGGAAGCCCTGGGCATCAAGGTCAAGCCCAGCGGCAATCGCCGCCTGCAGCCGATCGTGGATGAGTTTTTCTATTGGCTGCGCGCCAGCGCGCTCGAAACCAACCGGGTGGCCTATTGGTGGGCCAATCGCATGCTGGTCAGCCAGCGGCCGCTTCAGGAAAAGATGGC
>DASYYZ010000031.1:0-5534 GCA_035946735.1 Terriglobia bacterium | reverse complement strand
GCCTCTGAACGCCTGTTCTACTGCCTGAGACCCGTTCATGCCCGAACTGAAGCACAGCTTCGCCGAAGGAGAGCTGGTCGGCGAAAACTACCGCATCCTCTCCGTTGCCGGAACCGGCGGCATGGGCGTGGTCTATCGCGCGCTTGACCTGCGCCTCGAACGCATCGTCGCTCTCAAATTCCTCCCCGCCGAGCTGAACGCCAGCCAGCGCGACCGCGACCGCTTCCTGCGTGAGGCGCGCACCGCCTCCTCGCTCGATCACCCCAACATCGGCGTCATCCACGGCGTCGAGCAGACGCCCGACGGCCTCACCTTCATCGTGATGGCCTTCTACGAAGGCGCTTCGCTCGGCCAGCGTCTCGCGCGCGGCCCGCTGCCCGCCCACGAAGCCGTGGACATCGCCACGCAGATGGCGCGCGGCCTCGCCGAAGCGCACTCCCGCGGCATTATCCACCGCGATGTAAAACCCTCCAACGTGATGCTCACCGGCACCGGCCTCGTCAAGATCGTCGACTTCGGCCTGGCCTTCGTCGCCACCGCGGCCACCGCCTCGCAGACCGGCACCACCGGCACCGTCGCCTACATGTCGCCCGAGCAGGCCATGGGCCGCTCCGTCGATCAGCGCAGCGACATCTGGTCGCTCGGCGTGGTGATGGCCGAAATGCTCACCGGCCAGAGCCCGTTTTCCGGCGACAACATTCCCGGCATCATGTACGCCATCCTCAACGAGGCGCCGCGCGGCCTCGATGACGTGCATCCGGCGCTGCAGCCCATCCTTTACCGGGCGCTGGCCAAAGATGCCGAGCGCCGCTATCTCTCCTGCGCGGAGTTGCTCGCTGCACTCGAGCAGGCGAAGGAGCGCCTGCCCGCCGACACTCCGGCTCTGGCCGGAACGCCGCTGCCCGGCGGGAAAACGCCAAAGTCGAAAACCAGCAGCCGCCCCAGCGCGGAGCTCCGCCGCGCTCGCGAAGCAGCCTCGCACTCCACGTGGGGTCCGGCGCGCCGCTCACGGGCGCCGCTCTGGATCGCCATCATCGCCCTCTGCGTGCTCCTCGTCGCCGGAGCCCTCGCCTGGTTTGTTCCCGCGCTGCGCATGCGGCTCTTTACGCCGTCGGAAAAGCACATTGCCGTGCTGCCCTTCGACAACATCGGCAGCAATCCTGAAAACGATGCCCTCGCCGCCGGCCTCATGGAGTCGCTCTCCGGCCGCCTCTCCAATCTCGACGTCGGCAACCAGTCCCTCTGGATCGTCCCCACCAGCGAGGTCCGCTCCCGCAAAGTCACCGATCCCGCCGACGCGCTGAAGCAGCTCGGCGCAAACCTCGTTATCAAGGGCGCGGTCGAGCGCGACGGCAACAATATTCACCTCACCGTCAACCTGATCGACACGAAAAACCTGCGTCAGCTTGGCTCCGTCGACGTCGAAGACCCGGCCGGCGATCTGTCCACGCTCGAAGACGAAACCGTCGCCCGCCTTGCCCGCCTGATGGATTTGCAGGTCACCAGCGACATGCTGCGCAACACCGGCGGACGCGTGAATCCCGCCGCCTACCAGGGCTACCTCACCGCGCTTGGCTACATGCAGCGTTACGACAAGCCGGGCAATCTCGACCAGGCCATCTCGACCCTGCAAAACGCAGTCAAAACCGATCCGGGATTTGCCCTCGGGTATGGCGAACTCGGCGAAGCCTGGCGCCTGAAGTACGCCACCGACCCGAATCCGAAATGGCTCTCCGAAGCCGAGGCGAACGCTCAGAAAGCCGTCCAGCTGGACAACACCATCGCTCCCGTCTACGTGACACTCGGCCATATTCACCATTCCATGGGCCAACATGACCTGGCGCTGGAGGAGTTCCAGCACGCGTACTCCCTCGATTCGCACAACGCGCAGGCGCTGGCCGGCATGGCTCACGTCGATGAAGACGCGGGTAAACTGGCCGATGCTGAGGCGGCTTACCGCAAAGCCGCGGATCTGCAGCCGAACGAGTGGGACGGATACAACCACCTGGCCAGTTTTCTCAAACGCCACGGCAGATTGCCGGAAGCCATTGCGGAATATCGGCACGCGCTGCAATTGGCCCCCGACAACGCCCAGGTCCTGCTGAACCTCGGAGCCGCCTACGAAGACTCCGATGACCCGGCCGTCATCTCCCAGGCTGAGCAGCCGCTCAGGCAATCCATAGCCATCGCTCCCAGCTATGCCGCGTGGGCGAATCTGGGCCTGCTATACATCCGCCAAAAACGCTACGCCGATGCCGTTCCCGCTATTCGCAATGCGCTGCAGATCAACTCCCGGGATTACAACGTCTGGGAGGACCTGCGCGACGCCTGTGAATGGCTTGCGGACGAATCATGTGCCCGCGATGCTGCCGATCATGAAAAACCCGTGCTCCTGGGCTTCCTCAAGTCGAATCCAAGAAACGCGATTGCCAGTTCAAATTACGCGGACCTCGTCGCCCGGTTCGGCCCGCGCAGCCAGGCGGAGCAATACATTCGCACCGCCCTGGCCATCTCTCCAAAGGACCCGTCGGTGCTCGAGTCTGTCACGGCTGCCTGGGAGAATCTGGGCGATCGCAGTGCGGCCATTCGCACCATGAATGAGGCGTTCGCGAATGGCCTCACCTGGGAAGTAGCCACGCAGGATCCCGAAACGCAGGCGTTGCTGAAAGATCCCTCCCTCCACCCACCGAAAAAGCAGGAGAACCTCAAACCTCATTAACCCTGAATCGATCTGGAGGAGTATTCATGGCAGCTACGATCATCACCGTCGGCCCTGCACCCAGCTACACCCCTGACAAGCCAACCGCCACGGCAAGCCTCAGCGGCGGCGTCACCTTCATTCCGACACCGGGTAATCCCTTCGTTATTTGCGCCGACAGTTCCATTGGCAACAGTACCCACCACAGCGTGACTGCGCAGAAGCATTTCGATTTGACCGGACATAAGGTCGGAGACGTCATCAACTACAGCACGAACGCACCCGGCACGAACTGTAATTCGAAAAAGCTGACGGAAGTTACCGGCAATTCCATCACCATCGATACGAGCATGCCCGGAAAGAAGTGAGGCCCCCCAACCGCACTGTGGTCGAGAAGAGTACGGCCCCGCTTGCCGCGGGGCCGCTGCATTTTCGGATGAAACTGCGGCTTTAGTCCGCTGTTGTGCTGTCGTCGGCGCGAACCGACCGGGGCGCAGCCGAGTTCATATCTCTGCCGCCATTGGTCGCTGCCTCCAGGCATCCCACGATCGCCAGAAATCCCCCGATCAGCAGGAGGACTGGATACGTGTGCGGCGGAATCGAAATACGGAAAAGAAACAGACAGGGTTCGATCATGGACTCCTCAGCGCAGGGTAAGCGTTACGCGACCGTTGACCAGCCTTCTGGTCAGCATCCGCAGCCCACGGCAGATAATTCCACTCACAATGGTCACAATCCCCAGGCTGGACATTGCGAGCGTCAGGATGAAAGCGAACTCCACCGAAGTCTGAAACGCGTGCCAGTTCGATAGCAGATGGCTTCCTGACATACGATTACCGCTCCGAGGCTCTTCATCATGCCTGGAGAGACACTGGACTGACATCCCCAGAACGCCGCATACGAAACGCTCTTTCGGGTCACTCTCCGCCTCGAAACGTCGCCGAACCCCGCTTTCTGTCAAGCATTACCAAAGTGCATGTCTCTGAATCGAAGCAGCTTACACGCCAAATCAGATGGCCGATGAGTTAGCGCAAGTTGGTATTCTGAAAATAGAGAGGACTTTCTGAGAAGGCTCGCCCTGACCGGCGGGCCTTTTCTTTTATCCGCTCAATTGCACGTGCAAAGGAAGAACATGAATATCTTCAAACAGCTGGGTATCAAGGTCGCCGAGTTCGGCAAGTGGTTCGCCGGTGCCATCACCGCGGTGGTCGGACTGGCGATCCGGGTGGAGAAGATCCTCCGCTCCGAGAAGCCGCTCGAAAAGCCCTTCATCGCGGGCCTCTCAACCGTGATCGCCGACGTGGAGGCGCTGATCGCGGCCTCGCAGACCGCCCTGTCCGCCGACGGCCTGAACTTCGCCGCCGACTCGAAGGTCTACTCCGACTTCGTGACTCTGGTGGACGACTTCAAAAAGTTCGCCCCGGTGGTCGAAGAGGCCATCGCCATCCTCGAATCGAAGTAGCAGTGAGCCGGGTGTCGATTCTGTAGTGGAATCCGGGTGCCCCATCCTTGTCGCGCACGCATTTCGCGCGACAGGGTGGGCTGCGCCTCGAACCTTATAGTGGAATCCGGGTGCCCCGTCCTTGTCGTGCATGCGTTTCGCGCGACAGGGTGGGCTGGCCTCAACCTTGTCGTGGGTTCCGGGTGCCCCATCCTTGTCGTTCGCCCTGGCGAACGACAGGGTGGGCCCCGCGACGTGTTCGCTGCTTTGAAAGTGCACGGCTTCACAGCTTGCGGAAAAACTCGTAGCCAAAGCGCTTTGTGTCAGGGCACGACTTCAGAGCCTGCCCTGAGCGGAGCGCGCAAGCGCGGAGTCGAATGGGGGCCGCTGAAGGCTCCCAAGCTCAGGGGGCTTTAGCCCCTGCCGCGAAGCGGGTCCTGCGCAGCAGGACAGCGGTAGAAGCCACGGGCTTTAGCCCGTGGTATTAGCCGTGATCTGAATGAAGGGGCTTTAGCCCCGGGCTTTGTGTCAGGGCACGACTTCAGTCGTGCCGTCATCGCCCCAATTCTGATGGGGCTTTAGCCCCTGCCGCGAAGCGGGTCCTGCGCAGCAGGACAACGGTAGAAGCCACGGGCTTTAGCCCGTGGAATTAGCCGTGATCTGAATGAAGGGGCTTCAGCCCCGGGCATTGTGTCAGGGCACGACTTCAGTCGTGCCGTCACCGCCCCAATTCTGATCGGGCATTAGCCCCTGCCTCGAAGCGGGTCCTGCGCAGCAGGACAACGGTAGAAGCCACGGGCTTTAGCCCGTGGAATTAGCCGTGATCTGAATGAAGGGGCTTCAGCCCCGGGCTTTGTGTCAGGGCACGACTTCAGAGCCTGCCCTGAGCGGAGCGCGCAAGCTCGGAGTCGAATGGGTGCCGCTAAAGGCTCCTAAGCTCAGGGGGGCTTAGCCCCTGAGGAGGTGCAGATGAAATTCAACCGCTTGCGGAACAATTCGCTGCTTTTAGAAAAGGCATCCGTCCCGCATAAAGGTACGAAAGAGGGTAATACCCTCAAGGTATTACCCCGCAAACCACGCCGATTCAAATGGATACACGCAGCACCCCCCCGGGGGGGGTACCCCCTCGCTGGCGGACGTCAGCTCATCTCGTCGTCGCCGTCGGTCAGCAGAAAGGGTAGCGTCGTGATCACTCGTTTCCGCTCGCCGGACTTGAATTTGCGGTAGAAGACGAGGGTGCCCTGCTCGACAATTTCGACATCCACGTCCTCGTAGTGAACGGGCCCGTCCGGCTTATAGATCCAGAGACTGGCCATAAGCGCCTCCATCGGGGGCGAACGCAGTCTAGCTTGGAGGTTCAATCTCTGACCAGCATCAAGCGCGGATTTGCGGGCA
>DASYYZ010000030.1:0-29038 GCA_035946735.1 Terriglobia bacterium | reverse complement strand
GCGAAATCGCGGCCGGCGCGGAACATCCGGTTTCAGGGCGGACCGTTCGCGAGCTGCTACAAGTTACGTCCGACACGGGCCGTGTAATCAAGCTCCAACGAAGAGAATGTGCGACTACGGGATGACATAGGCGCCCGGAATGCTTTCGTCCAGCGTCGCAAGAACGGCGCTGTTCGCGCTGGCCAGTTGAACCAGATGACCGTCGGTGATCTGCCTTGGACCATTCACCCACGCTGGAAGATGAGAGATGTCATGATTATCAAAGATGAAGGTGAGTGCCAACGCACTTGTCTTCTTCAGACGGAGCAAAAGCGAGCGGGCTTGCGCGAGCGTGACGCCGTAAGCCGGCGCCTGGCAGAGCACTCTGACGAAGCCTAATTCTGTGATGGAGCAGGTTGCCAGTGGCGGGAAGTGTCGCCTTTGGATCCAGGATGCCAGGCGATCGTGGAATTCGTGGTGGTTGAACCCGAGTGCGACGAGCGCATTAACGTCGAGCAGATACGTCATGGAAAATTGGTCAGAATCTCCTTCACTTCCTTGCTGCGCAACACTGGAGCATCTACTCCGGTATTCAGCACGGGGAGTCCGGTGGCAGGATCGGCAATGATCGTCGCTCGGCGCGGACGCTTTTTTCGGGGCGTTAGGACGATGCTTCCGGCTTTGACATTCGCATCGAGCGGATCGCCTTCGCGTATGCCAAGCCTGCGTCGCAGCGGTCCCGGTATCACGACTTGACCCTTGGTGGAAACCTTCGTCTGCACGGTAAGACAATCTTACCTGCGTTTTTGCCTTTGCGCAAGCTTTGCGTTCTCCGGCAGGAGATGGGACCGACAAGCGCCGAGAACTGAAGCCTGACGAGTAAGCCCAAATGCCCGACCTCCTCCATTACGATCCGCCTCGTCTCATCGCCGTCGAGGGGCCCTTGCGCGTGGGCAAGAGTACCTTGGCGAGTCTGCTCGCGGATCGCCTGGGTGCATCGGTTCTGGCGGACATCGAGGACAATCCGTTCCTCGATCGTTTCTATCGCGGGAAATCGGGCGCGGGCTTTGCTGCGCAGCTTTACTTTTTGATGGAGCGCTATCGCCAGTGGCATAGGCTTGACCTCGCGAGCACGGCCCACAAGCTTGTGATCAGTGACTACCTGTTCGAGAAGGATAAAATCTATGCCTATCTCAACCTTAATGACGCTGAGCTCAAGCTTTACGAGGACTATTACGCTCTACTGGCCGAGCAGGTGCCCATTCCCGATCTGGTGATATACTTGCAATCGAAGCCGGAGACGTTGCGGGTGCGCATTGGCCTGAAGAACGTGGCTATGGAGCGCGAAGTTTCCGACGAGTATCTGGAAGAATTGGTGGAGGCTTACGATCACTTTTTCCATCATTACAAGGCAAGCGATCTGCTGGTAGTGGAGGCGTCCGAGATGGATTTCGTCCACCGGAACGCCGACCTCGATGAGCTGCTGAAACGCCTTCGCCAGCCGGTGCGTGGTACGCAATACTTCTTGCCGCTTAGATCCGCGGGCGCGGACTGAGACGGGCCCAAATGCAGGAGCTAGGAATCCAGGAGCTAAGATTTCGCAGGGCGCTCCTGAATCCTAGATCATAATTTAGGGATCAAGCCCTCTCTGTCCGGATGCCTGAAGGCCCCCTGTGGGGCCTACAGCCGCGCGGTTCGCGACCGCCGGCCGTCCGTTCCGGATCAGAGGGGGTTGCTTTTTGGAAGCGTGGTCAGTCATCAGTCGTCAATTCTCGGTAAGCGCAAATCTGGCGCTGCCGAGCGCGAAGCAAAACCGATCGTCATGATGAGAACTGAAAACTGAGAACTTAAAAGGAGGCCGCCATGGACCCCACGTTTGAGGCCGTGAGCAAAATCACCGTACCCCTGATTCTCGAGCGCAAGCTGCACGGCGAGCGCATCACCTGTCTGACAGCCTATGATTACCCTACCGCCCGCCTGGTGGACGAGGCCGGGATTGACATGATCCTGGTGGGCGATTCCCTCGCCCAGACCGTGCTTGGGTATGAATCCACCGTTCCGCTCACCGCGGATGAGATGTTGCACCACTTGAAAGCTGCACGGAGAGCCGTCCGGCGGGCGCTTTTCATCGCCGATCTTCCCTACGGAACCTACCACACGGAGGCCAGCGGCGCTGTCGAAGTCAGCATTCGCTACCTGAAGGAAGGCGGTGCCGAGGCCGTCAAATTGGAAGGCGGCCGCCGCCGTGCGAAAGTGATCCGGAGACTGGTGGAAGCTGAGATCCCGGTTATGGCCCACATTGGACTCACCCCGCAGTCCGTACACAGCCAGGGCGGATACCGGGTGCAAGGCAAGACCGTGGAATCCGCCGGCGAGATCCTGGCCGACGCGCAGGCGGTGGAGGATGCCGGAGCGTTCGCCGTGGTGCTGGAGGGATTGCCCCGTGAGCTTGCCGCCATCATCACTCAGCGGCTGCGCATTCCTACCATTGGCATCGGCGCCGGACCCGACTGTGACGGCCAGGTGCTGGTGTTCAACGATCTCGCGGGTCTCGGTTTTCAGCCGCCTGCTAAATTTGTGCGCTCCTATGCGAATCTCCGCGACATCCTTGCGGAGGCCCTGGGCCACTATCGATCCGACGTTCTGGCGGGCGCTTTCCCGGGCGATCATGAAAGCTACCACTGGCCGGCGGCGGTTCGAGACGAGTTTGAACGGGTCCGCGCCTGAAGAGCCAAGGGCTCCCGGAAGTGCGAAGAAATTGGCCTAAACGCGTGAGGCCTGCTTTCCTGCCAGGCTTTGCGCGAGATTGTCATCTGCGACGCGGTGCGGGTTCGCGCCCCACGGCGAACGTCCCCCTAAGGATTGACCGCTTGCAAATGGCCCACGGGAGACCTTCGGCCTCGCCTAAGACTGCCATGAGGGTAATCACCTCACTCTCGGACATGGGAACTCTCGCCCGAAACCTTCGAAACCAGGGGAAAGTAGTGACCCTGGTGCCGACGATGGGCGCGCTGCACGCAGGGCATCTCAGCCTTGTGGAGCAGGCGCGGGACGGCGGCGACGCCCTGATGGTGTCGATCTTTGTGAATCCCAGCCAGTTCGGCCCTGGCGAGGATTACGAGCGCTATCCGCGCAACCTTGAGGGTGACGTGGAACTGCTCAGGCCGTTCAATCCCGAGGCCGTCTTCGCGCCCGCAGCTACTGACATGTACCTGCCGGGCTCCGGCACCACCGTGGAGCCCGGTCCCGTCGCCCTCCCGCTCGAAGGCGCGGCTCGTCCCGGACACTTCCGTGGCGTGGCTACGATCGTTCTAAAACTCTTCAACATTATCCGCCCGCACATCGCTTATTTCGGTCAGAAGGACTTTCAGCAGGCGATGGTGCTTCGACGGATGGTGCTGGACTTGAACGTGAATACGCGCATCCGGGTCTGCCCCACGGTGCGAGAGCCGGACGGCCTGGCGATCAGCTCGCGCAATGCCTATCTGAGCCCGGAGGACCGCCGGAGGGCGCCGGTCGTGTTTCGCAGCTTGCGCCGCGCACGCGAACTCTTTCAGGGCGGAGAGCTGAGCGTCAGCGCGCTGCTCGAGGGTGTGCGCTCCGTGATCGCGGCCGAGCCGGCGGCGAAACTGGAATATGCGGGCGTTGTGAATCCGTTATCCATGGAGCCCATCGAGGAAGCGGTCCCAGGATCGGTTGCCCTCGTGGCCGCGCGCATTGGTCCGGCGCGGCTGATCGACAATCTGATTCTGGGTCCAGCCGAAGCATCCGAGGCTGAATTGATCGAATTAGCGCTGAAAGAGCCATAGGGGTGGAATGGGCATCCTGGGCATGTGCTCTCACGGGCGGGATGCCCGTGCCACCGTAGCGCCCTGCCGCGGCCTGTGATACTTTCTTGAGGGCACAATGCTGCCGCCTTACTGACCGGACCTCACATGGACGATCTCCTTCGCTGGCGCGATCAGTTTCCGATACTGAGCAACACAACCTATCTCATCTCCAATTCCCTCGGCGCCATGCCGCGAGCTGTCTACGATAGTCTGCGGGATTACGCCGACCTGTGGTCCACGCGCGGCGTGCGCGCCTGGGAAGAAGGTTGGTGGGAGAGCGGAGCGGTTGCCGGCAATCAGATCGGCGAGATTCTGGGCGCTGAGCCCGGCAGCATTTCCATTCACCAGAACGCCACCCTCGCTCAGGCCGTGATCAGCTCCTGTTTTGACTTCAATGGCCGGCGCAACAAAGTGGTGATAGTGGATCTGGAATTTCCCTCGACCGTGTACTTTTATCTGGAGCAGCGCCGCCGCGGAGCGCGGGTCGAGATGGTGAAGAGCGAGGACGGCGTGCGCGTTCCGCTGGAGAGATTACTGGCGGCCATCGATGAAGAGACGCTGCTGGTGCCGGTCTCGCACGTGATCTTCCGCAGCTCGTACCTGCAGGATGCGCGCGCCATCGTCGAGCGCGCGCATCAGGTGGGAGCGCACGTCATCCTGGATGTCTTCCAGGCGGCAGGCTCGGTGCCGCTCGGTCTTCGCGATCTTGAAGTGGATTTTGCCGTGGGCGGCGTGCTGAAGTGGCTCTGCGGCGGCCCGGGAGTGGGTTATCTTTACGTGCGGCCCGATCTGCGACTGAAACTTGAACCTGCCATCGCCGGTTGGATCGGGCACAAGCGCCCGTTTGACTTCGAGGTGGGGCCCATTGATCGCACTGAGGACTCCTATCGCTTTCTGAACGGCACCCCGCAAGTTCTGCCGGTGTATGCCTGCCAACCTGGACTCGAAATAATTCGGCAAGCCGGGGTCGAAAATAT
Source organism: Terriglobia bacterium (assembly GCA_035946735.1). Lineage (GTDB taxonomy): Bacteria > Acidobacteriota > Terriglobia > UBA7540 > UBA7540 > Gp13-AA77. The sequence continues at coordinate 24,252 of DASYYZ010000030.1, read as the reverse complement.
TCGCGCCAAGTCCATCCGTCAGACGGAACGCTTGATCCAGGGTGCTGACGCGCGCGGTTGGCGCGTCAATACTCCGCGCGATCCGGCGGAGCGTGGCGGGACGGTCTCCATCGATTGTCCGCACGGCTACGAGGTGATGCGCGAACTTGTCGCCCGTAATGTGCTGGTGGATTATCGACCCAAGGCCGGAATCCGCTTTTCACCGCACTTCTACAATCGCGACGACGAGATCGATTCAGGGCTGGCGCAGATGGGAGAGATCATGGAGACGCGTGCCTGGGAACGCCACCTGACGGCAGTTTAGATTGACGATGGTGCCCGTCGATTCCCCGCCGGATCGCCCAAACGGGCTGGAAGCTCGTACCACTGCTGTGGACACTCCGAACGGAGCTCACCGGTTTGAATTGGAGGCCTGTATGAAAAAGCCCGTTTACGCTTTCGCGCTGGCGTTGTTGATCGCTGCACCCGTCGCGGCCCGCGACGCGAAACCGCTGCTGCTCCAATCGCCCACCCTCAGCAAGACCCAGATCGCTTTTGCCTACGGTGGCGACATCTGGATTGTGGCCCGGGAAGGCGGAGACGCGCGACGTCTTGTTACTGGTACGGACCTGCTCGGCGGGCCCTACTTCTCGCCAGATGGGTCCATGGTGGCCTACACCGGCGACTACGACGGCAACGTCGATGTCTACGTGGTTTCGTCCTCTGGCGGCGAGCCACGACGCTTGACCTACCATCCCGGAGCTGACGCGGTGGTGGGCTGGACGCCCGACGGCCGGAACGTACTGTTCAATTCGCGCCGTGATAGTGCCACCGACTCCGGCAAGCTGTACACGGTACCTGTGGATGGCGGACTTCCGTCTCAACTCCCGCTGCCCATGGCTGAGGATGGCTCGTATTCGCCGGACGGCACGCACCTGGCCTACATGCCGGTCTTTCAATGGGAACCTGACTGGAAGCACTACCGCGGCGGCCAGACGACGCCGATATGGATTGCGGAGCTCGCGGACTCAACCGTGGTGAAGATCCCCCGCGAAAATTCGAACGATAAGAATCCGATGTGGGTCGGGAAAACCATCTACTTTCTTTCCGACCGCACGGGTCCAGTGACGCTCTTTGCCTACGACACCGAGACGCAGAAGGTAAGCCAGGTTTTGAAGAACGACGCTTTCGACATCAAGGCAGCTTCAGCAGGACCAGGCGGCATCGTTTACGAGCAGTTCGGGAGTCTTTATTTGTGTGAGTTCGGCCGGCACGAGGCAAGAGCTGTCGACGTGCGCGTGGCGGGCGATATGCCGCAGTTGCGCCCCCATTTTGTGAAGGTGGCGACCGCGACCCAGAGCCAGATCCAGAATCAGGGCATTTCGCCGAGCGGCAGCCGGGCGGTGTTTGAGGCTCACGGTGAGATTCTGACCCTTCCGGCGGAGAAGGGCGATATGCGGAATATCACCCAAAGCGTCGGCGTGGCGGATCGCGACCCGGCCTGGTCGCCGGACGGGAAATCGATCGCATACTTCTCGGACGAATCGGGAGAATACGCGCTTCACATCCGGGACCAGAACGGCACCGGAGCCGTCAGGAAGATCGATCTTGGCCGGCCGCCCTCTTTTTTCTACACGCCGACCTGGTCTCCCGACAGCAAGAAAATTGCATACAACGACAAGCGCCTGAACCTGTGGTATGTGGAGGTCGATCATCCCACGCCCATCAAGGTGGATACCGATCTGTTTGACTCTCCGCTGCACGAGTTCGACGTGGTATGGTCGCCGGACAGCAAGTGGCTGGCGTACACCAAGCAACTCCATAATCAATTGCGCGCGGCCTTTGTTTATTCGCTCGACACGCGGAAGGCCAACCAGGTGACCGACGGCATGAGCGACGTGCTCTATCCGAATTTCGACAAGAACGGAAAATACCTGTACTTCACCGCCAGCACGGACGTGGGTCTTTCCACCGGCTGGCTGGACTTGACGAGCTACGGCCATCCGGTAACACGCAGCGCTTACGTGGTGGTGCTGAGGAAGGATCTACCCTCCCCGATCGCCCCTGAGAGTGACGACGAAAAGAGCGAAGAGGCCAAGAAGGCCGAGAGCGGCTCTGGTTCGGCCGCCGAAACCAAGGAATCAGGGGCCGCGAGCGACCAGAAGGTTGAGGGTGACAAGGCGAAGCCTGCAGAGAAGAAGCCCGAGCCCGTCAAAGTGACCATGGACTTTGAAGGAATGGACCAGCGCATCCTGGCACTGCCGATTCCGGCGCAAAACTACGTCGGCATGGTTGCGGGCAAGGAAGGCATTCTTTACCTCCTCCAAGCGCCCGCGGTGATCCCTCAGGATGGCGGCGGACCGCCTCAGCTCACGCTGCAAAGATTCGAGCTGAAGACGCGCAAGACTGACAAGCTGCTCGACGGCATCACGTCATTCTCGCTCTCTTTCGACGGCGAGAAGATGCTTTACCAACAGCAGAAGAAGTGGTTCATCACCGCCGCCGACAAGGCGCCCACAGCCGGACCGGCGCCGCTCAAGACCGACGATATGGAGGTCTACGTCGATCCGCGCGCCGAGTGGAAGCAGATGTATCACGAGGTTTGGCGCGTCGAGCGCGACTTCTTCTACGATCCGCACTTCCACGGTCTGAATCTGGACGAGGCCGAAAAGGAATTCTCTCCTTACCTCGATGGTCTCGCGAGCCGCGGCGATCTCAACTATCTCTTCCGCGAGATGCTCAGCTACATGTCGGTAGGGCACATGTTTGTGGGTGGTGGCGCGCAGCCCGACGTTCCCAAAGTCCAGGTGGGACTGTTGGGCGCTGACTACAAGATCGAAAACGGGCGTTACCGGTTCGCCAAGGTCTATGGCGGCGAGAACTGGAATCCTGAGCTGCACGCTCCGCTCACCCAGCCCGGCGTCAACGTAAAGAATGGTGAGTACCTGCTGGCCGTGAACGGGCGCGAGTTGCGGGCCTCCGACAACCTTTACAGCTTCTTTCAGGAGACCGCGGGCAAGCAGACCGTCATCAAAGTGGGCTCGAGCGCGGACGGCTCGGGGTCGCGCGAGGTCACGGTGGTGCCGGTTCCCGACGAGTTTCCGCTGCGTCATTTGGATTGGATCGAGGGCAATCGGCGCAAAGTGGATGAGCTCAGCGGTGGAAAGCTGGCCTACGTCCACTTGCCCGATACTGCGAGCGGCGGGTTTACGAATTTCAACCGCTACTACTTTTCCCAGGTCAACAAGGAGGGCGCCGTCATCGACGAGCGCTACAATCATGGCGGCCAGCTTGCCGACTACATTATCGATCATCTGCGCCGGCCGGTGATGAGCATCGTGGAGACGCGCGAAGGCGAAACCTACTCCGAGCCGGTGGAATCCATCTACGGCCCCAAGGTAATGATCGTCAATCAATTTGCGGGCTCAGGAGGCGACGCCATGCCCTGGTATTTCCGCAAGGCCGGCATCGGGCCGCTGGTGGGACATCAGACCTGGGGCGGTCTCGTTGGGATCGGCAATTACCCGCCCCTACTGGACGGCGGTTTCGTCACTGCGCCTCGCTGGGCGATCTACGGAACCCAAGGCGAGTGGGAGGTGGAAAACCACGGCATCATTCCTGACGTCGAGGTGGAGATGGATCCCAAGCTTGTGCGCGAGGGACACGATCCGCAGCTCGAGCGCGCAGTGGAGGTGGCGCTCGATCTACTGCGAAAGAATCCGCCCAAGAACTATGCCAAACCGCCTTACCCCGACTATCATCCGCACTTGCCGGCGCTCGAGTACGAGAAGGCCGCAATAGGGCATTAGCCGGATCCGCTGAGCAATGTTCCGCCGCGCTCGGGAAGGGCGAAGCTCTGAGACGGGGCTTTCAGCAGCCGGCTTTCAGGTTCGTTATCTGTCTTCGGCTGCGGGCGGCTTCGTGGCTGTAACGAGGTGAGTGGACAACCACGGCCTCGTCCACCACATCCGCCATCCCAGACCGACGCGGCGGATTTTGGTCATGCCGAGTTCCTGCAGGCGTGCGCGGTATTGGCGGGTGGACAAGAGATCAGCAACCATCAGCGTGCCGCCGGGACGCAGTACCCGGACAGCTTCTTCCATCACCTTGTCGCGTCGGCGGCCGTTGACGTTGTGAATCGCGATGCTGGAGAGAATGACATCGAAGCGGTCGTTCTCAAAGGGCAGCGCGGCCATATCGGCGGTGTGCAGCTCGACGCGATCAGCAACGCCCTCGGCGACGGCGTTGCGCTCGGTGGCCCCGACCGCGTTGCCCGACTGATCCCCTCGTCTCCAAAGATCGACGCCGATTGCCCGTCCGGTGGTCAGATGCTGCGCGGCCAACATCAGCACGGCGCCGCGGCCGCACCCGATATCCAAGATCTGCTCGTCGCCGCGGAGCTTGAGCCGATCGAGCAATTCCGCCCAAACCAGAAACTTGCCGCGTCGCGACGCGTATAGGCCCAGGGCCGCGCAGCACAGGATCACCGCGGCGCCCAGGAATGGGCACGGCTTTCCGGAGAGCAGGCCGTCCGCAAGGTTCGCGATGAACAAAGCCGCGAGCACCGGCAACAGTTTTGGGGCGTCAATCCCGTACGAACCGCGTCGCCGAGGTTGAATCGTGGTCGCATTAGGGGGCGCCAGCATTCAGTTGCGAGTGCTCCGGGCCATGAGCGATTCGTTTCCGGCTTCTTGCTTCTGTGGAGGCACGATTGATCTGCCGTAGGGATTTGGGCGGCCCGGCTGCATGACGGCTTCTTACTTCTGTGCCGCGAACAGCACGCGATAGATCAGAAAAGAAGCACCGAGAACGATGGCGGTATCTGCAAGATTAAACGTGTACCAGTGATAGCTGCGAACGTACAGATCGATGAAATCGACCACCCGGCCGAAGCGAATCCGATCCAGCAGGTTGCTGATGGCGCCCCCCAGGACCAGCGAAAGCCCCACGCCGGCCTGCCAGTCTAGTTTTTGGCTGCGCCAGACCACGCCCGCGACGGCGGCGATGAGCAAGGCGGAAACCAGCAACAGAAAAGCGGTCTTCCAGGCAGCAGGCGAATCGGCAAAGAGCCCGAAAGCCGCGCCCGGATTCCGGGTGAGGGTGAGATTGAAGAAATGCGGAATAACGGGAAGGACCTCGAAGGGTGGAATTCGCCGCTCCACCATGTTTTTCGTCACCTGATCAGCGACGAAAGCGCCGGCAGCGATCAGGATGTAGGCAAGACGAGGTCTGGTTCGGGCGCGGGGTGAGACAGATTCGGTCATGTTCGACTATGTAGCCTCGCCGGGACCAAGCCGTTTCTCACCTAGCCACTTCGCCATCCACCGCTCTACTTCAGCCTGACTCGTGACGCGGCCTTGCGCGACGTCCTCGAGTCCTCGTTCGACTTTCTCGCGCACATAGATGTGATACTGAACGTCCTCATACGACGCCTCGTCCGGAATCGACTCCAGCATTCTGCGCACTTCCTCTTTGGCTGTTCCCATAGCTTCTCCCGCCAATCCTGACCGCGACTCTGAGGTTGCGGCCCTTTGAACCAACACTAGACGCCATCGTTCTCGATCTCCCGGAGTGCTTCCGCGCAGCGCTCGCAGACCTCCGGGTTTTCGGCGTTTTGGCCCACGTATTCGGAATAATTCCAGCAGCGCGCGCACTTGGTCCCGCGGGCATGCTCTACCGTGATGCTGAGGTCGAGTGCCGGTGCCGGTCCGGAACCGTCGCCGGGGATATTCTCCGCGGACGCAACCGCTCGGGCTTCGAGGTCTACTTGCGAGACGATGAAGAGAAACGGCAGGAAGTCACGATATTCTTCTAGCAGACGCGCGGTCTCTCCTCCCGCTTGGAGACGAACCAGAGCTTCGAGCCCGCCGCCGATCACCTTTTGCTGGCGCGCGCCTTCGAGCGTCTTCAGGACTTCATTGCGAATCACAATAAGGCGCGGCCAGTTTGCCAGGCGTTGCACGAAACGAGCCGGTATCCGAGTCCGAATTGCGTCCGGCCTGATCGAGGTAGCGAGATGGACGCTCGACTCGCGGCTGGACTCTGCGGGCAGGTGAGTCCAAACTTCCTCGGCCGTGAAGCAAAGAATCGGCGCCAGAACGCGGGCGAGCGCGTCAGCGATCCTGTACAGCGTCCACTGCGCCGCGCGCCGGCGCGCCGACCGGGCCGGAGCCGTATAGAGCCGATCCTTGAGAATGTCGAAATAAAACGCACTCAGATCGACGATCGCAAAATCGTAGAGCGCGCGATACACCTTGTGAAACGCCTGCTGCCGGTACGCCGCCTCGACCTCAGCCAGCACGTCGGACGTCCGCTCGAGCGCCCAGGCGTCAATTTCTTCGAGGCTCACAGCATCCTCCGGTTGGCTCCCGGGATCGAAATCGTAGAGATTCCCGAGGCAGTACCGGAAGGTATTGCGGAGTTTGCGATAAGCCTCCGAGAGACGATCCAGAATCTGCGCGGAGATCACCACGTCTTCGCGAAAATCAACCGACGCTACCCACAGCCGGATGATTTCGGCTCCGTGCGACTTGATGACATTGTTCGGATCAATGCCGGTGCCCTTGGACTTCGACATGGCGCGGCCCTGATCGTCAAGCACCCAGCCCACCGTCATCGCCTGCCGGTACGGGGCGGCGCCGCGCTTTACCATACCGACCAGCAGGGAGCTCTGAAACCAGCCCCGGTGCTGATCGCCGCCTTCGATGTAGACATCGGCCGGCCAGGGCAGGTCGGGACGGCGCCCGAGCACCACAAGATGGCTGCAGCCCGAATCGAGCCACACGTCGAGCGTATCGGTCTCCTTCCGGAACTGGCTGCTGCCGCACTCGGGACAGCGCATGCCTGGCTGCATCAGGTCTTCGACAGGATGGGACCACCAGGCGTCAGCGCCTTCTTTGCGGAAAAGTTCAATGGCCGGAGCCGCCGCTGCCGCGTCCATCAGCGGTTTGTCGCAGGAGTCGCAGTGGAACACAGCGATGGGCACGCCCCAAACGCGCTGCCGCGAAAGGCACCAGTCCGGCCGGGTGGCGACCATGTTGGCCATGCGGCTCTCGCCCCACTCCGGAGACCAGCGCGTTTGCGAGACCACCTCCAGGGTGCGCTCGCGCAGCCGGTCGTGGTCCATCTGGAAGAACCACTGAAAGCTGGCGCGAAAGATCACGGGCTGGTGACAGCGCCAGCAGTGGGGATACGAGTGATCGAGAGTGTGCGGAGGTCCCACGAGCGCGCCTCGGGCCCGCAAGAGCTCGATGATGGGTTCGTTTGCCTGGAACACGGTCTTGCCGCGATACTCCTCGAGGCCCTCCGTGAACTCCCCGCGCGTGCCGACCGGATTGTACACCTCCAGGCCATAGCGCGCTCCGGTTTCGAAGTCCTCGCGGCCATGGCCGGGAGCGGTATGGACCGCACCCGTACCGTCCTCTGCGGTCACGTAATCCGCAAGCACGCCCGGCACTTCGCGATTGAGAAACGGGTGCTGGAACTTCACATGCTCGAACTTTCGCCCCGGGATACGCGCGAGCACCGTGCCGGCCTCGAGCCCCGTTTCGGCCAAAGCAGGCTCAAGACGGCGCGCTTCGAGAAGGTAGACATCGGCTGCGTTCTCGCTTTGAGCGGCCGCCACGTACTCGAAATCAGGATGAAATGCCACCGCCATGCTGGCCGGAAGCGTCCAGGGCGTAGTGGTCCAGATCATCACGTAGACGTTGCGGCCCGCTAGCGCAGGATCGAGCCCGGCCGGGTCGCTCAGCAGGCGGTAGCGGACGTAGATCGAGGGGCTGCGATGATTCTCGTATTCCACTTCAGCCTCGGCCAGAGCCGTGCGGTCGCGGATGCACCAGTAAACGGGTTTGAGTCCGCGGTAGATGTAGCCCTGTTTTAGAAACTCCAGAAACGTTTCAGCCGTGAGCGCCTCGTATTCCGGGGACATGGTGGTGTAAGGGCGATCCCACTCACCGAACACGCCCAGGCGGCGAAAATCCTCGCGCTGCTGGTTGATGAATTTTTCGGCGTTGCGCCGGCAGGCCTGCCGAATTTCGAGCGGCGACAATTGCGCCTTGCGCGGACCGAGCTCCTTGTCAATGTTGATCTCGATCGGCAGGCCGTGGCAGTCCCAGCCCGGTAGGTAAGGCGCATTGAAGCCTTCGAGCGTTTTTGACTTGACGATGAGGTCCTTCAGGACTTTGTTTAGCGCCGTGCCCAGATGGATCCGGCCGTTGGCGTAGGGCGGCCCGTCGTGCAGCACGAACAAGGGCGCCTCGGAACGCGCCCCGCGAATCGCCCGATAGAGGCCCTGCTGCGCCCATTTCTCGAGCCACCGCGGCTCATTCTGAGGCAGATTCGCCTTCATGGCGAAGCCGGTCTGGGGCAGGTTAATCGTGCTCTTCAAGTCCAGGATCTTCGGCATTCACCCTCCACGGGAGATGGCCTCCATTATAACCGAGCGCATTTCAGCTATCGGAGGGAGGCAACTCCCCGTCGGAATGCCAGAAAAGAAAATGGTTTGTTAAATTTGTCACAGAAGAAAAACTCAAATTTCATTGACACTTTTCTCGGCTTCTTGTTACGTTCAAACGGGCTTTTGAAAATCCGACGAAAGGGAGCAGCGACCCGGAGCGCTCGAAACGCAGGTGATTCGGGGAGCTTCACACACAACCACCGATGTTTGTTCCGAAGCGCATGTTTCTGACCAAAGGTGTGGGAAAGCACCGGGAGAAGCTGACCAGCTTCGAGCTGGCGCTGCGCAACGCGGGCATTGCCGCTTGCAACCTGGTGCGCGTCTCCAGCATTTTTCCGCCACGATGCAAAATGATCCCGCGCGCGGAAGGCATCAAGGAGCTCCAGCCCGGCCAGGTGACCTTCGTCGTCATCAGCGAGAACTCCACGCGCGAGCCGCACCGGCTGATCGCAGCGTCGGTTGGCGTGGCTCTCCCGGCTGACCGCGACACCTTCGGGTATCTCTCCGAGCACCACTCCTTTGGGCAGACCGAAGAGGTTGCGGGAGAATATGCCGAGGAGTTGGCGGCAGAGATGCTCGCCACCACCCTGGGTGTCGAATTTGATTCCGACCGCAGTTGGGACGAGAAGAAGGAGATTTATCGAATCTCGAACAAGATTGTGCGCACCATGGAGATCACGCAATCTGCCATCGGTGACAAGCGCGGTCTGTGGTCAACCGTTCTCGCAGCTTCTGTGCTCCTGGGGGTGGACGAATAGCCGCGATCGCAAATCCGGCCGGGGAAAATCGAGTGCTGCATCTGGTCCCCAGGCAAACGATACTGCCAGCGACCTCGATAGTACCTCCATCAATCTTCTGAATTAGCGTTTATGGGGCCTATTTCTTCTTTTATCACGCAGCACTATCGCCACTTCAATGCCGCCGCCCTGGTGGATGCGGCCGAGGGCTACACGAAGTTGCTCGCGAGTGGCGGCAGGATGTTCATGACCATTGCCGGAGCCATGAGCACGGCCGAATTGGGTATCTCCCTCGCGGAAATGATCCGGCAGGATAAAGTCCACGGAATCTGCTGTACGGGCGCCAATCTGGAAGAAGACGTGTTCAACCTGGTGGCGCACGACTTTTACGAGCGCGTGCCCCATTATCGCGATTTGACCCCGAAGGACGAGGCCCGGTTGCTCGCGCGCCACATGAATCGGGTCACGGACACGTGCATTCCCGAGATGGAAGCGATGCGGCGCATCGAGGCCGCCGTCCTGGAAGAGTGGGTTGCTGCGGACCAGGCGGGCCAGTGCTATTTTCCTCATCAGTTCATGTACAAGACTCTGCTCTCCTGCCGGCTGTCCGAGTCCTATCAGATCGATCCCAAGAACTCATGGCTGCTGGCGGCAGCCCAAAAGAATTTGCCCATGTTTGTGCCCGGGTGGGAGGATGCCACGCTCGGCAACATGTACACCGGCCACTGTATTTCCGGAGACATCAAGAACGTTCATACGGTCCGCACCGGGGTCGAGTACATGATCGAGCTGGCCGAGTGGTACACCAACACCACCGCCAAGACTCCCCTGGGGTTCTTTCAAATCGGCGGCGGCATCGCTGGTGACTTCCCAATCTGCGTGGTTCCGATGTTGCACCAGGACCTGCAGCGCGGGAACGTACCGCTGTGGGCCTACTTCTGCCAGATCAGTGATTCCACCACCAGCTACGGTTCTTATTCGGGGGCCGTACCCAACGAAAAGATCACCTGGGGCAAGCTGGGAGTTGATACCCCGAAGTACATCGTCGAGTCAGATGCCACCATTGTCGCCCCGCTGATCTTTGCCTACGTACTGGGGTGGTAGCAGAACCGGACGGCCGAGGGGCGCCCTCCCAATTTCCAAAAACAGAAGCGAATGCGATTTCTGGAATTCAAGCAGCCACTCGTGTAGCATTGGGCCGCGCGCGTAGAACCGTCGAGCGCCGGTGTACAAAGTCGGAACGAGCATAAGCTGGTGGTAGTGTCCTGATTTGGATCGTTCCTTTTCTGGAACACCCTACCGATACTTGTCATCCTGAGCGCTGCGCGAAGGATCGCCGTATTCTTCAAACAATACCGGGATTCTTCGTCGCCTGCTGGCTCCTCAGAATGACAACGTCTCTGGCTAGGCGACATTCGTCGAATTTAGGACTACCAAGCTGGCCGAACCGTTGATTTTTAGCGGGAAGCTCCTTACAATAGCTGCTGGCCAGACGTCGGGTATCCCATCAGAGTTCCGGATGCTTAAGACCCAGCAGGAGCACCAGCCGACAATGAAAAGGCTTAGCAGTATGTCAGGAAATGTGATCGCATTGATGGTACTCGCGGGCGTAACTGTCGCGGCGGGCCAAACCGTTAACGTGAAGACTGTAGCCGCCAAGGGTCACGCTCATTCCGCCGAAAAGATCGAAGCCCCCACTTCAGACAGGGTGGCGCAATTTGTTCGGGAGCGGTTCGGCATGCCGAGCAACGTCAAAGTCACGGCGGGACCGCTGGAGGCTTCTCCCGATCCGGGCTTCTATCAAGCTCAGCTTACTACGGACGACGGGAAACAACCTCGGCAACAGATCATCTCGGTTTCCAAAGATGGCCATTATCTGATTGTGAGTCCGCTCGTGCCCCTGAACGGGGATGTGGACGCCGCGATTGTGCAGCAGCTGCGCGATCAGCTCAGGATCCCCTCAACCGAGAACTTGGCTCCGGGAGTGCTGCACGCCTCAAAGTTTCCCGGCTTCCTCAACACCACCATCACGGCGACCAACGGAACGCAGACCCAGACGCACGACTTTTTCGTGACGGACGACAAGAAGTTTCTTGCCCTCGGAGACGTGTACGAACTGAATAAAGACCCCCGCAAGGAAGCCCTCCGCGTCATGTCCTTGAAGGATGCGCCCACCCAAGGCCCATCAGGCGCTCCGGTGACGATCGTGGAGTACGCGGACCTGGAGTGCCCATCCTGCGCGCACATGCACCAGTTCCTGGAAAATGATCTCCTGCCGAAATACAGCGGCAAGGTGCGCGTAATCTTCAAAGAGTTCCCTCTGCAATTTCATCAGTGGGCCATCGCGGGCGCTGTGGCGAACGAGTGCGCTTACCAGCTCGATCCGTCCAAATTCGTCCCCTACCGCACGCTCATCTTCCAACACCAGAGCGACGTGGATGCGGTGCAGGCCAACTCCTCGCAAGTGCGCGATCTTTTGCTGGGTTATGGGCAGCAGGTGGGCCTGGACCGCGGCAACCTGGCGGCTTGTTTTGACGCCCAGTCCAGCAAGTCGAGAGTGGATGCGGGAAAGCACGAGGGCGAGGAACTGAGCGTCAGCTCAACGCCCACGTTCTACATCAATGGCAAGATCCTGGCTGGGGGCGCACCGCCGGACGTGTTTTATCAGGCTGTCGATGACGCGCTCAAGGGCAGCAGGCAGTAGAACTCACCGACGAAGCTGCTGAATGCCCTACCGTCAGCATCGCCGCACCTCACTGAGGGGCCCATAGCTCAGTTGGTTAGAGCAGCGGACTCATAATCCTGAATGACGATCTTGCACTGGGTTGGACCGCTTTGTAAGTGATTGGTTCAAAAGGATCGGGCGAGCCGCCATACTCGCCCGTACCATTCAAAACACGTCGGCACCCGCTACATTTTCCGCTACAGTCCTTGGCAAGTTGACAGACTCGCATCGCCCGGTCTATTCTCCCCCTTTCCCGAAGGAAGCCAAGAGTCATAGGAATGGACGAGCCAGAAGCGAACCTGTCCCAATGGACAGCCGACTCGATTGCAAAATGGGAGGCGTGGAAACACTATCGACGCTTCCCATCCTCTCGCGGCCTGTGTATTCTGTCGTACGGCCTCCTTCCTACCCGCAATGTGGTGCATGCAGACTTGCAGAGGGTGCTTGCGCAGATGCCTCCCGCACCAAAACGATGGTGGACACCCTTCTTTCAAGGCTCCTCTGGACCGGGTTGGGACCGTGACGTTCTCGAAGAGTGGATCACGCCGGAGACGACACCAGAGCTGCACGAGAGGGCCGAATTCTGGAGGGTGTCTTCGGATGGTCGCGCATTTCTCCTACGCGCCTCGCGAGAGGACTTAACCGATCCGGAACACCAGGGGTCTTCTTTTTCTACCATCCTTCCCGTTTATTGGCTTGGGGGACTGCTGGCCCATGGCGTCCGGTTAGGCCGAATTCTAGGTTTTAGTTCAATCATTTTTTCGGGGACTTGGAAGGGCTTGTTCGGCCGTTATCTCAGTGACAGTGACGGGCACTATGTTGCCGTTCAAGACTCGGTTCTAATCGAGCCAACTCATGTTCGAATCGAGGATGTTGCCGCGAGTCTCACAGATCACGTGGCGGTGGCCCTTCAACCACTTTACGACTCCTTTGAAGCCCAAGGCGGTGCGGCTCAACTCCCTCTAGGTCCGTCCTTTTTCGACGTTCAACTCGCCGATTGGCAGGAATGGCTGAAGGGCTGACGTCAGCGCGGCCACTTATGGGCGGTTCACGGTCGAAACCTCCAGAACGCGCATAAGAAGGCTCGCAAGGGCAAGGTAATCGTGTGCGCGATACGGGTCGTTGAAGAGTCGGTTGCTGTGCGCCTTTGAATTGCGAAGCCCCACGATGCCTTTGAAGAGAAACATGAACCCCTTCTGCTCGTCCCTTTCGGCGTCGGTTTGCAGAGAGTTGAACTGGATCACGGGAGTCTGATTTTCGGACCCGAAAGCCCGGTTCATCAGCGAATCCCCATCCAAGTTCAAGCCCGATCTCCCCTTCACCTCATCGATTACGCGAATGTAAGCCTCCAGCGCGGCCTGCTTGTAATGGCCGTCGCGGTAAAGCTGACCGCTCACGCGTTCAATCTCAGGCTGTAGGCGATATTGGTCACCCGCGACGGCGGCCGCCGGTGGAGCGAGGTCCTGCAGTTGCTCGATGTATGACAGCAGCAAGGCCTTGCGCTTCTGCTGCCTGAGAACAAAGTCCCGCTGGATGGCGGCATCGCTCATATTCATGTACAGCGATTCCCCGCTGTCAGCGTATTTTACGTCCCTGGTGTTGGAATGCGGTTCGCCGTTCGGCAGTCCGTAGACGGCGTTCAGAAGGTTAAGCGTCGCAGATTCCCAGGCATCGACAGCGGGGTCATTAAAGGACAGCTTCGTAATCTCGCCCAGACGTGCAATCTGCCTTTGAAGCAAGGGGATGGCTTGATGCGGGGACATTGTCGGTGGAACGGCTTCCTTGGCTGGATAGCTTTTTCGCGGCATAGGCTCAAAGTTCTCCCTTGAAGGCCCTGTCGAGAATCGAGGGCAGAAGGGCGTCGAGTTCGGGTGCGGTCTCGGCCTGACACTTGGCCACGTTTCCAAGGTTGTCGAGTAAGGGTAACGCTCGCCGCTGATCCTCGATGCGCGGCATCGGAATTTCCATGCGGAGAAACAACTCTGGACGAACCCGTTCGCGGCGCGCTCCGACTCCCCGCGTCAGATCGCTAAGTCGGCTCCAAAACCACGGCGAAGCAAACAAAGGTGCGACATACTCAGGTTCAGCCTCACCCGAAATGCAGCGAAACGTGCGGTACTCCGGGGAGGCATAGCGGCCAGCTAAGCTGGACGGGCAAACTGCTATCGCCCCCTCCCATCCCTTTACCTGGCTGAGAACCACGGCGCCCGCGTAAAGGCGATTAAACGCCGCATAGGTTGTGTGCGCGGCCTCGACAGGCGAGCGCTCGAAGAGCCCTTGACCGAAACCCCTAACTCCAACCTGCGGATAGCTGCCGCCGATTTGGACTCGCTCCTGCTCTTCGAAAAGTTCGAGAAACTGTTCTAGCCGGCGGACCCTTGTCCCGGCCATCTTTACGTGTAGGCTGGCGACGAATCCCCGGACGCCCTCGGCGGCTTGCGCCCGTAGGCTGCGGGCCTCTTCGATCTTGGCCGACAGCGCCTCGACCCGCGCGACGATGCGCCGCTGCTCGTCGAGCGGGGGAAGAGGCATCGTCAGAAGCAAAAACTTCGGTGGGTTTAGGGTCAGTTTTGAAAGAGCAGCTGAGCCGGTTGACATCGTTCGCGCTTCTTCCCAAAGGACTGGACAACGGAAGTACCAGCGGAGCCAGTTCTCATCGACTCTTTCTCGATCCAACTCGTAGGTTGGAAACTTGTCGGAGACGAACATTCCATCTAGGCCCCGAGGGACAATGCCAAACGTTCCCTTCCAGGCAAAGAGCTTGTTATAGATAATGTCACCTAACTTGATAACAAAATGCGTTTTCTTGGCGATCTGCATGGCGGGCTTGAGTTCACGATGAAACGGCCCAGCTCCGTAGAGGCGCATGCCAACGAGGTTTGCGTCCTCTTCTGCTCCAAGAGTGTAGGGTCGGGAGTTAGGATGAAGAAAATCTCCGAATCTCGCCCATCCCCACTTCGTGCTCATGCCCCGTGCGCCCTCAACAGCTCTTTTATCTCCGCCATGATCTCGGTGACACGCTGCTCTTTCTTCAGAATATCGTCGGCCAATTGCTCGGGTGGCAAGTGTTCAAGATCGTGCTTTCGGTTGGGGTTGTTGGTGTCCAGATTGGCCGAGAGCAAAGTGCCTTGGGCATCGCATTTCAGCACGTCGCTGACACTGATTTTCCAGGCGTGCTCGTTGGCTTCGCGCTTCTTCCACCATGCGAGACACTCGGCAAACTCCTCGAAGCGCATCGGCTGAGTCTTGGTGTAGTTCTTTCGGTCTTCCGGGAGCGACTGCTCGTAATACCAGATTTCCTTGGTCGGCCCGGAGCGGTCGAAGAAAAGCAGATTCGTCGGGATGCTGGTGTAGGGCGCAAAGACGCCATTGGGCAGGCGCACAACCGTGTGAAGGTTGAACTCTTCCAGCAGTTCCTTCTTGATGCGGGCGCAAACGCCATCACCGAACAGAACGCCGTTCGGCACAACCATCCCGCACCGGCCGGGCTTGCCGCCGCGCTCCTTCCGCCTCAGTTTGCGCATGATGAGCTGCAGAAAGAGCAACGCCGTCTCCGCCGTCTGCTTATCCTCGGGGAAGTTGCTCAGAATACCGCGCTCTTCTTCGCCTCCAAATGGCGGGTTGGTCATAATCACGTCCACGCGGTCGCGGTCGCCGATCTCGCGCAACGGAAAGCGCAAGGCGTTCTCCGGGTCGATCACCGGGTATTCGAGCCCGTGGAGTAAGAGATTCATCTGGCAAAGCAAGTATGGGAGGGGCTTCGGCTCGATGCCGAATAGTGTGCCGCGCTGCAAGTGGGCGAACTGCTCGGCTTTCTTCGCCTGGGGTCGCAGGTGCTCGAAAGCCTCCACAAGAAATCCGCCCGTGCCGGCCGCCGGGTCCAGGACCGTCTCGCCAAGCTGAGGATCGACAACCGTGACAATGAACTTCACCAGCGGGCGCGGCGTATAGAACTCGCCGGAGTCGCCGGCCGCGTCGCGCATTTCCTTGAGCATCGACTCATAGAGCAAGCCGAGGGTGTGAATCTCGTCCCTTGAGGTGAAGTGGATCTCGTTCACCTTGTTGAGCACGTCGCGCAACAGATACCCGCTCACCATGCGGTTCACGGTGCCCTCGAACACCTTGGCGATCACGTCGCGGCGGTCGCCGTTGGCGCTTTGAAGCCCGCGCAGATAAGCGAACAGGCCCGGCCCCTTGGTCCCGTCCGGGCGCGTGGCCTCGTCCTGGTTGATGAATGTCAGAAGCTCCGGCCCCTTGATGCCCTCGGCTTGGGCTGCCCAATCCCGCCAGCGGTAGGGCCGCTCGATGGCGGGCCGGAAGCGCTTGCCCTCAAGCTTGGCCTCTTCCTCACGCACCCGCTCCATGTCGTCCAGGAACTTCAGGAACAGTACCCACGTGAGCATGGGCAGGCGGTCGAGGTCGCCGCTCAAGCCCTTATCCTTGCGCATGATGTCGCGGCACGATTTGATAAGGCTGGCGAGCTGCTGCGCGGTTGAGACGGTCTTCGGCATGTGGTTTCTTTCAGGGCAGCTTGCGGCGTCTCGGGACAACCTCGATCTCAAATTCCTTTATTCTCACGGACGACCGTTGGAGTCGGCCCGCCACGTTATCGTAATAATGCTCCGCCTCGCGACTCCGCAGGATCGTCCTCACCCCTTCAGGACTCTCCACGGAATCATCACCATCGCTGGCCGAACTTATTCCTGGGGCGAACTGATTCTCCCTCTCCAGCTTCTCGACTTCGGCCTTCAGCTTGCGGCGGTTGAGCGGGGCGTTCACGATCTTTTCCGCGATTTGCACGACACCCCATAGAGCGCCTATCGCTCCGGCAGCGATGGTTAGATCGGTTACGAGAACCAAAGGCGACTTCGCGACCAGCTCTTCAACATGAAGCCGGTCACCCGCCTTCAGAGGGCGGCCTTTGCGAAACAGGGCGTAATTTGAAAACCGAAAGTCATGGTACCTCACGTCCGTAGCCAAGCGCGTGATCTCA
Source organism: Terriglobia bacterium (assembly GCA_035946735.1). Lineage (GTDB taxonomy): Bacteria > Acidobacteriota > Terriglobia > UBA7540 > UBA7540 > Gp13-AA77. The sequence goes on along the minus strand of DASYYZ010000030.1, from coordinate 7,360 downwards.
TACAGAAGGTTGAAGTCAAACAGAAAACTGGAAAGGTCGAGCAGGCTAGGAAACGAGTCCTCGCTGCCAACAATTCGAATGCGGAAGTACGGTTCGTGCGGGTCGAATGCTGATGGCATGGTCGCCCCTTCGGTCGGCTCCAGAAGGATTCAGAGCCGTAGAGTCGCAAACATAACCCCGTGGCCCTCGAATATCTCGCGCTTCACCATGCCAACTCTGCCAGATGACGGTCCCCGGCTGCGGGTCGGGCGCATCGCGGAAGCGAATCGCTCCGCCGAAAGGCGAATTATACGGTAGGAGCCGTCCGCTTGCTCGAACGCTCCGAGCACAGCGGCAAGCCTCTTTAGCATGAGGTAGGTCACACCAACACTCTGAACCGGTCCACGGTGACGGCACTTGATTACAACTCGCTCGCCGTTAAGCACGCACTCGTTGCTCCCCTGGCCCAATTTCTCAGCACCCAGCGCGACGGCGATCCGCTCTCCCCATTCGAGCCCGTACCGGTTCACTTCCGCTCCACTCTCTTCCTGTCTTGAGGCATCGGTCGAGTCCCTCCGGCTAAGGCGCGTACAGCAGCGCCTGCATTTCGTTTACTGCGCCTCGCAAGCTCTCCGCTCCTTGGAAGAGCGCGGCGATTTCCATGACGGTCCCACGTTCCGAGATCGGCGGCACCTTGAGAATGTCGGGTATCTTGAACTCAGCCGTCCCGAACTCGATGTACTTCTCCAGAATGTCGTTTAACACCTGTCGCGCGGGTTCGCTGTAGCGTTCGAAAAAACCCCTGGCGTTCCGTCGTAGCTGCCCGGCCCTCTCGCGACGCGAGCGCAACGGCGCGCTGAACGCGACGTTGCAGAGCACGTCGAACGGGTCCGCGTCCGACTGCTTCGACGCCTCGATAAGCTCGTCTAGCGAAATGCCATGGTGTTCCAGAGATTCAATGATGGTGGCTCGTTCCTGGCCTTCCGTCCACTTGGAGCGGAGTTCGGCGGCGGAAGGGAACATGCTGCGCACCGTTTCCGCCGTGTAGTCCGTGAACTTCACTACGCGGAGCTGCTTTCCGTTCGCGTCCAGTTCGTGAACGATGTGGGCGGCAATCTCCACAGCTCCGCCATTAACGTAATACTTCCTTGGAGGGTGGCCAATGTCATCCGGCGGAATGTCTGGCGGAAGCTCATCGACAATCGTCCCTTCGTCTGCCTCCTCGATCACCTGGGGCTCGCCTATGGTCTCTCCCGCCTCGTTCATTTCTTCCTCGGTGAGCAAGGCGGGCTCGCCGTCGAAATCGGGGTCCGCGAAAAGCTTCGTCGCGCTCCCGGTGTAGTCCAGGATGCTGAAATAGAACTTCCCATAATCGGTCTTGACGCGGGTCCCTCTGCCGATGATCTGCTTAAACTCGGTCATGGAGTTGATGACGCGGGCGATGACAATGTTTTTGCAGGTCTGGACGTCGACGCCGGTCGTCAGTAGCTGCGAGGTGGTGACCAGCGTCGGCACGGTGGTTTCCAGCTCCATGAAGCGGTCGAGGTAGCCTCGCCCGATCTTACCCTCGTCAGCCACGATGCGAACCACGTAAGTGGGCTGCTTCTGTGCGAGGTCGGCATTGAGATTGTTCAACGCTGCCCGCATGTCCTCGGCGTGCTCTTGATCCACGCAGAAGATGATCGTCTTCCCCCAGCGGTCGGTTTTCTTCAGAAAGTCGGTTAGGTTACGGGCAATCGCCTCGGTGCGGGGCTTCAGAGACAAGGTGCGCTCGAAGTCGCGCGTCCCGTATTCGCCGTCGGGGATTTCGCGGCCGTAGCGGTCAAGCTCTCCTTTCCCTGGCCGCCAGCCGGTGGCGTCGGCAGTGGTGACGATGCGGTGCACGCGGTAGGGCGCCAGAAAGCCGTCTTCGATCCCCTGGCGGAGACTGTAGGTGTAGAGCGGGTTGCCAAAGTACAGATAGGTGTCCCGGTTGTCGTGGCGCAGAGGCGTGGCGGTCATGCCGAGCTGGTAGGCGGGCTCAAAGTACGTCAGAATGTCGTGCCAGTTGCTCTCGTCGTTCGCGCTCCCCCGATGGCACTCGTCCACGATAATCAGGTCAAAAAAGTCCTGTTGGAATTCCCGATAGAGCCCTGGCCGGCGCTCGTCCTTGGCGATGGCCTGGTAGGTGGCGAAGTACATCTCCCGCCCCTTGTTGGCCTCGCCCTCGATCTTCCAGCGAGCGTCTCCGAAGGGCGCGAAAATCTTGTCCTTGGGATCGTCTACCAGAACATTGCGGTCAGCGAGGTAGAGGATTCGGGGCCGCCGATATTCGCCGGTGCGATTCCATCGTGAGTTCCAGAGCTTCCAGCAAATCTGAAACGCCACAACGGTCTTTCCCGTGCCCGTCGCCAGCGTGAGCAGAACACGCGGCTTTCCTTGGAGAACAGCTTGGACCGCTCGGTTAATGGCGATGTCCTGGTAGTAGCGCGGCGTTCTGCCGGGCTGATGATAATACGGCGTGAGCAAGCGGGCGGCAATCTCGTCCGAGATGCCCTCCTTGGCCCGCAATCGGCGCCAGAGCGCGTCGGGTCCGGGGAATGCATCGAGCTCGTTGTCGCGGCCCGTCAGGAAATCGTGCTCGATGATGCCCTGGCCGTTCGTGGCATAGGCGAACTTGAGTCCGAGAACGTCGGCGTATTCCTTCGCCTGCTGCAGCCCGTCCCCTGCCTTTTTATATGCTGCCTTGGCCTCCACCACGGCGAGTGCGAAATCGCGGGAGTAACGAAGCAAGTAATCGGCGCGCTTCTGCGGTCGCCGGTGGACCTTGGTCCCGGCGATCACGATGCGGCCATCGGTGAAATACCGCTGCTCGCTGATCTGATCGTCAGTCCAGCCTGCGGCGTAGAGCTTGGGCAGAACGTGTTTGCGGCACGTGTCGGCCTCGGTATCAGTGATAATTGGAGTCATCAGCCCGAGTCATGGGTGGTGGGTCGCGATAGGCCGTCCCCCCTCCCAGCGCCCATCTACCTAGCGGCGTTAATGGTAGCAGCATCCAGCGTTGAATTCTAGACAGAAGGACCGCAGCGTGTTGGCCCCAAGGTCGGTTGGCGTGGCATCTCCCGTCGCAGTATGATGGTTTCAACGGGCTCCGCCCACAACGACTCCGCCACTTGCCGTGCACTCTCTTCGAGCATATACTTCCGTCTCGGTAGCCAACTCTAGCCAAACGGATTGCGATTTGTGCCGAAACCGGTGCGGAACTACTGACGTGGGGATGCGATTAGAGACCGGGGCTCACTGAATGATCTGGGGGCCTGGAGAAGGATTTGCGGTCACTCGGACGGGACGGCTGAGGAAAGGGGGGCGATTCGCGTGGAGGAAGCAAAAACGCGGCTGACGATCTACCTGATAAGGCCCGATCAGGTCGGCGCGTTCGAAGAAGAACATAAGAAGCCAGGTGGAGACATTCGCGCCCTTGTTGACCTCGACGGTGAATTCCTTCCTTTCCCCTCCGCTGCCAGTGAACCTCCGTGGGTTGCCGTAATTCGCTCAGCCCTCAAGGACCCAACTGAACTCGCCTTGACCGGACAGTCGCCAGCGGGGTTGCTCGTCGTGCGACGGCAGGCGAATACGTTTGTCATGAGCTTTGGACACGCTTGGCAGAAGCTCAAAGAGCAATGGCTGGAGCCTGATTTCGGCCTACGCGTTGCTCTTAACGCCATCGCCCCCAACAAGCTGATCGAAATTCGCGCGGAGCAGGTCTTCGCATTGTGGCACGTTGCTAGCGAGCGTGCCCCGAGAGCCTCGTTTGTCGATCAGTTTGGAGTCGAGTTCGACCGGGATTTGTTAGCCTCTCTGGAGGGAATTCCCTCCGACAAGCTTTTCGGCGATCACATTCGAGGGGGAACGAACCTCCGTCTGGACCTGCCTTTTTCAAAGTTACCTGACATTTTGGATCAGGCGGCCACTCTCTTCCAGAGCCCCGCGTACAAAGCGCGATGGCCCGAGGTTGGCAATGTCAGCCCTGTCAAGGATTCACAGTTGATCGAAAAACTAGAAGCACAATTGGATACTGAGTTCGTCTCCGGCCAAGCGCAAGCGAGACTGGTGCTGTTCACGCCTGCGCAGCGACGTGACGAGGAATCCCAATTGGCTCACTATTATGTGTTTGGCCGAATGTTGAAGAACCCTTCGACGGCTCCGTACCTGATGCCGGGGAGCTGGATGGGGCTTCTGGCGGAGAAGGGCCTCAAGCCCTCAGTCGAAACGGCGAAGAGTTCCCGAATTCATTTGCTGGACGAGGCAAAGGAAAAGATCAAGGATTACTCGGTCTTCGATTGCCTTTGTTATGAGCTGCCGTTCGAAGGCAGAGCGTACATATTATCCTCCGGCGTCTGGTACGAAGTCGCTGCGGACTTCCAAAAGCGCGTTAATCAGGGGCTCGCGAAGATCCCGCAGCCGAACGTTGCTCTTTTTCCTTGGGACGGCATCGAGACGGAGGGCAAATACAATTTAGGTTACGCTGCGGGTGCATTCCTCCACTTCGATTCAGCTGATGTCATATTTGGAGGTGGGGCCTCTAGATTTGAGTTCTGTGATTTCTTGCATCAAGAAAGCAAGACCCTATTTTTTGCGAAAATCGCCTCCAAATCAAGCGGCATGAGTCATCTGGTTGAGCAAGTCCGCAGGACAGCCGAATTACTTTTCAGCAGCGATCAGGCCTATCGAAAGGCCCTTAAGAAAGTCTATAAGAAGTATCATCCGGCGGTCGACGTCGGATGGCTGGACTCGAGACCGCGGAACGGTGACTGGAATCTTTGCATGGTCTCGCTGGGGCGCGCAGCGAACAAGTTACCGTTCTTCGCTAAGTGCGCTCTGTGGAGAACCTACAGAGACTTGACCGAGCGGGGGCATGTAATTTCATTTGTGGCGGTCTGAGAGCGCAAGTGGAGCCTAATGTCTCGCCCTGGTGTTTTTCCACTCGCTGTCACAGGCGAGCCTGCCGCGCGGCCTCCGCCCGCGAACGCTGTCACGTTCGACTGTTAGATCACCTGTTTGGTTTTGTGCGAACAACCCTTGCAGCTTCACCGGGGCCTCGTTGCCGTGCTCTCGCGTTTGCCTTATACTGAGCCGCGAGCCGGGCGTTCCCGGAACAATTTTCGATCTGGGGGTGAAGTCGGTGTCGACGAACAAGCACTACTATATTGAGCAGAGGGAAGACGGCCGCTATGCGGTAACGCCCAAAGGTTCCGACCGGGCGGCTGAGATCGTTGATACCCAGCGAGAAGCAATCGAGCGCGTCAAAGAACTCAATCCTGATGACCGCCCGGACGTGGAGCGGGTACGGGATACAAATCGAGGCGGTCGCGACAAGTGGCGGTCTTCGAAATAAGGCAGCCAGTGTTTCGGTATTTTTGACCCAGGGTGGTCTCTATGGCTATTCGATCGCACGCTCGATGATTTCGCGGGCTTGCTCGCGGGCTTCCTTGGTGGTCTCATCGCCGGTCAACACGGATTCCAAGCCGCGACGGACAGCGGTCTCCATCTGGCGCGTCAAATCGCTGTCCAAATACTCCTCCCAAGTGATCTGGTCGTCACGCTGCAGTTTCAGTAGGTACATGTTAATCTCGGCGAGTCCCTCCGCCACCAACCGCGCTTTATTCTCCTGTCGTTGCTTTTCGGCTTGACGCTGCTCGATCTCGCGGCGGGCCTCCGCCACTGTCGAATCCAGTGCTTCTTGGGCTTCGGGTTCTGAAATGTCGAGGGGGAGGTCCGCTAGGATTTCGGCGCACTCTCGGCGAATCCGCGCCTCGTCGCGGTCGGTCCTGCTCCAGGGGAGTTCGCGGAGCGCCCATGCCATAAGGCGAGCATCAAGCAGGCGCCGCTCGATGCTTTGGCGTACCGAGCCAAGGGCCGCAGTGACGGCCGCTCGCATCTTGCACACGTCTGCAAAACGGTCAAACGAACGGAGGGCTTCTTCGACGGCTGCCGTAGCTCGCACCTTTTCGGCTTCTGTCGCCGAATAGGGCAAGCTCCGTAATGCCTCCTGGGTGACCTTTTGACGCCTCTCGTGTGCGTCACGCTCGGATTGGAGGGGTTCCAGCAGGGCCTCCAGGCTCCGCGCGATAATAAGACCCATGCGCGACTCGTCGGCGGGCTGGCGGCGCTCGATCTCAGCCTCTAGCGCCTCGCTTACTTCCTTGCGTTGGCTTGGCGTCAGCCAGGCGAGTTTTTGGGTTATCGCTGCCTCGGCTGCGGCGTCATACCATCGCTGGCGAAACGCGGCCAATTCTTGCTCCGCCTGCCGCCGCTGCTGTTCCTGCAAGCGCTCCCGCTCCAGCCGTCTCCGCTCCTGGGCTTCCTCGCGGGCGAGCCGCTCCTGCTCTAGTTCGATCTCCGCCTGATGCTGTGCCGCCTCCTCCTCGCGGGCCTGGGCCTCGGCTTCGCGGCGTTCGGCCTCCTCCTCGTCCTCGCGCTGAAGCTTGGCGAGTTCCCTCCTGGCTCGCACCTCCTGAGCCTCGATGTTTAGCTCCTCCAGCCGCTCGCGGCGATTCTGCAGGACGGGTGATGCCTCGCGCATGGGCTTGGCTCGGGTCTGCCGCTGGTTCTTCGTGGCATCAATGCTGTCGGCGCTTATGCGAAGGTGTCCGCCTGGGGTGCGGAATCCGTCCAGCGTTCCGTCGGTCACCATCCGTTTGAGCGTCGGTATCGAGACGCCTAGCAAGGTGGCCGCTTCACTGACGCTGTAAGAATCGCTCGGGGATTGATGTTTACCGTTAGTTCTCACGGGTTTTGTTCCCGGTTTTTGCCGGTTCTTAACTCTTTCCGCGTGCGCTCGCCATGCGATTGTTCACGATTTTTTACGGTTTTTTGTGGCTCTGAACAAGCCGTTGCGGGTCTCGGAAAGCGGGGCTATAGTACAAGCACCGTCCGGCTGCCGTTCTCCCCAGCGTTCGGGGTCGGGCTGGAAGGTGGCCCGCGCCTCTTCTGCATTGGGAGACAGTTTTAGCAGATTGGGCCGGGGCCACGATCCCCCTCTTTTTGCTTAACGGTGGCGATCAGTTCCACGCGCTCGGCGTCGTCGCCAGATTTCGGCGGCAAACTCCTGGCGTTTTTCCTTGGGAGTTTGGTGGATGATCTCCCCGCCGGCGTCGTGCGCGCCTCGGCTGTGCTGCAAGGCTGCCTCGGTGTACTGAGCGAGCGTCCGGGCTCCGGGGTTGGCCGGGTTGTATTGGCGCGTGCGGACGCCCTCGCCTGCTCGGGCGTTTGCAAGCCCGAGCCGTGTATTGCAGCTCTTACAGAGCCAACGGAGATTATCGGGGTCGCCGTTGGACTCGTCGCCGTCCTTATGGTCGATCACCAGGAAGCGAGTCGAGCCGCAGAGGGCACACTTCGCGGG
>DASYYZ010000029.1:0-22736 GCA_035946735.1 Terriglobia bacterium | reverse complement strand
GAGTCCCGTCTTGGGCCGCACGTTCAGTAACGAAGAGGATCAACCCGGCGGCCATCAGGTCTTGGTGATGAGCTATGGACTGTGGCAAGGCCGATTCGGGCGCGATCCCTCAATTCTCGGCAAGAGCGTCACGATGGCGGGGGCGCCTTACACGGTGATCGGAGTCCTTTCGCCAAAGTTCCAGCCGCCAGCGCCGTCCGCCGATATTTGGCTACCCTTGCAGGCTGACCCGACCAGTACCGATCAGGCCCATATCCTGATGGTCGCCGGCCGGCTTCCTCGCGCCACAACTCTGGCGCAAGCCAACGCCTGGATGACAACGGTCGGCAAACGATACATTCAAGCGCATCCGGAGCAGTTGGGAAACGACGATAAGATCGGGGCCATTCCAACCCAACGGTATATGACCGGCGACGTGCGGCCGGCCTTGCTGATGCTGTTCGGCGCCGTCGGCCTCGTCCTGATGATCGCGTGCGCCAATGTGGCCAATCTGTTCCTGGCTCGCGCTCTCGGCCGGCAAAGAGAAATCGCAATTCGAGCGGCGATTGGCGCGGGTCGAAGGCGGATTATCCACCAATTGCTCAGCGAAAGCATCCTATTGGCGCTTGCTGGAGGCGCAGCCGGTCTGACGGTTGGGTACCTGGGCGTCCGAGCCATACTTGCCCTCGCGCCGGCAGGCCTGCCACGCACCCAGGAACTGGCTGCTCTTCCGCCGCTCGATCCTTGGGTGGCCGGGTTCACGCTGCTTGTCTCGTTGATCACCGGCGTGGCCTTCGGACTGCTTCCCGCACTTCAGCTTTCTCGGCCCGATCTGACGGCCTTTCTGAAGGAATCGGGAACGATCTCCGGCGCAAGCGCCAAACAGTATCGCGCCCGCGGCACGTTGGTAAGCGCCGAGTTAGCCTTGGCTGTGATTTTGTTGAGTGCTGCAGTGCTGCTGATTCGCAGCTTCCTGGCGCTGCACAGGGTACAACCGGGATTCGATCCGAAGGACCTCCTGACGATGAAGGTAGCGTTGGCCGGTGCTGAGAACGCGCATGCTGTCGATGTGGCTCGGCTGGCCAGTCAAGTCTCAGACCGCGTGCACCACCTACCCGGAGTCGAAGCTGTGACCATTGCCAGCTCGCTCCCGACCCAGCCCATCGTTGATATGATCTTCGACGTTCCTGGGCGGCCACTTCCGGCGGACTACAAATTTACAGGAGACGTGTTCTGGGAGTTCATCTCCTGGAGTTACTTCGACGCTATGCGGATTCCACTGAAGTCCGGACGCCTATTCCGGGAGCAGGAACCACACCAAACGGTCATCATCAACGAAGCGATGGCACGCAAGTTTTGGCCGAAACAAAACCCGGTTGGGCAGTCAATCGTGATTGGAGCTGGCTTGGGTGATCTCGATCAGGGCCCAACCGAGGTTGTAGGCGTGGTCGGGGATGTGTGCGACACGCTGTACAATGGGCCCCCACCCATCATGTACCGGCTGTGGTCCCAGGTCCCCGACGGTGCGATTAGACTGATGAGCCGATTGTATCCGGCCAGCCTGGCAGTCCGCACCAGGCCCGGCGTTGCGCCGATGAGCGTCGCCAAAGCGGTCCAACAGTGCTTGCTGGGCGGCGAGATGCAATTACCGGCCACAAAGATCGAGACAATGGAAGGTCTCATGGTCGATTCAACGTCGCAAACCAATTTTGACATGCTCTTGCTCGGCGTCTTCGCGGCACTCGCTCTACTTCTGGCGGCGGTAGGAGTATTCGGGGTGGCGTCCTACGCCGTCCGGCAGAGGACACGAGAAATCGCCGTCCGAATGGCATTGGGCGCGAGCAATCGGGACGTGATTCAGCTCGTGCTGGGTCAAGGAATCGTCTTCGTACTGGCCGGGGTGGGATTAGGGGTAGCCGGAGCGCTGGGCTTTACCCGCCTCATGTCGAGCTTGCTGTACGGGGTCAGGTCTACGGACCCGCTCACTTTCTTGGCAGTTTCAGCCACGCTTGCGATATCAGCGCTGATTGCCTGCTATATCCCGGCGCGCCGCGCGACGAAGGTGGACCCGATGGTGGCGCTGCGGTACGAGTGATGACTTTGACCCTTGGCCGTCCAAGGGCAGCCATAGGAGACCCAACCGCGCTTGGCGGAAAGCTGGATCGATCGAATTCGGTTTGCATGTAGAAACTCCTGTAGAGTTTTTACCCCCTCCCCGCCGATGAGGCTCTCCAGACCCAGTTCCCCTTGGACTGATCAAATTGGCCCCCTTTTAACCCGACGCTGATATAAGTATCCTCTGGCCACTTTGGGTGGCGACGACATCGCTTCTTATGTCGTCGCCTCTCGACTCGGCTTGGGTTCGGCCCCGAACGGCGCATACATGAAAACCGATGTATGCGCCACCCGTCTGACGCAGCGGACATCGAACATCCGCAGGGCTGAAGGCGAGCCCTGCGCTACCAGGATCACGGCGCCCTGTGCTCTCGATCAACAATCCAGGATTCACTTACGACCCGGCGGAAAACATATCGCCGCGCAGAGGCGATGTCAAAACGATTGGTGATGCGTTCGCTCCGCTCAGCACAAGTTTTCGATTGCCGATTTTGGATTGAGCAGAATGGGGCGGCCCCGGCACAAAACCGATCAGCGTCGTCGCCCAATCTTACGGGGCCTCGCTGATTGCGGTAGGGGGCCAGTTTGGCGTAGAGGCGGCTTTATGCGGCCACAGAATGGCGGGGTAAACCCGCCGCTACGATCGCTTGCAAGGTTGCGTTCGACAGCAGCGCGATGCTCTTGGCGCCGGTTACGGAACGCCTTATCGCTGCTGGAATTCTTGACGCGCGACGAGCCCGATTGATATGCCCCAGAATGGTGCAACTGTAAAGTTGTTGCACACTTTTGCCGACCTTACGCCGTTTATTCGCCCACTGATTAATAAGGACTTAGAGCCGCGTTGCGAAAGGGCAGGGGTCGCAGGAAGCACGCTGTCAATCACCGTGAACATGGCCGTGTTGGCGCCAATGCCCAGAGCCAGCGTCAGTATCGCCAGCGTGGCAAAACCTGGGTTCTTGCGTAGTTGTCGAAGCGTGTATCGGGCATCCCGGGTAAGATCATAAATCCAATTCACTTTGCGCGTGTCGCGACACTTTTCTTTGCTTTGCTCAATTCCGCCGAATTCGCGCTGCGCCGCGTAGCGGGCCTCTTCCGGCGAGAGGCCTTTGGCGACGAAGTCTGCGGTTCTTCGCTCCAGGTGATCGCGGATTTCGTCGTCCAAATCCTGATCCGCCTCGGGGCGGCGGAAGAGCGATCGCAGGCGCAGCGGTCGACATAGCAATCGCTGGCAGGGTTAGTGAGTCCCCACACAGCAAATTGATTCAAGCCCAAATCTTGATCGGGCCTGGCCAGTACTTTAGTACCCCATCATGTAACACCTCGGTACTGCCGAAGAGATTCCTGGAGAACGACGGCGGGGCGGATGCCGAACAGAGTTCAAGCCCTGCGGTTCAGCCGCCCTTGCCGGGCTCTACGAGGTACCGAAATGCAAAAGACTGTGAACTGCCTTCTTTTCTTCTTGATCTCAACGTCGATGTTCGCGAGCGGGCCTCGCGGGATATACGTGGCATTCCCGGTGACCAGCGGGCCCGATTACGCGGCCGTGCAGCAGTACCTGATCACGGGCCCGGGTGCGCCCTACATCACCGGTGCGGCGTGCTATCGCAACTGGGCGGACCTGGAGCCCGCAAACGGAACCTACAACTGGAGCACCATCGACGGGACCCGCGGATGCCTGACGGAGTGGGCCAGCGCGGACAAGCACGTCGGCCTGATACTGGGCACCTCAAGCTACGGATCCTCGAACCGGGGCACTCCGGCCTGGTACTCGACACCGGCGAAGATCGCGAACGTCTTCCAAACGGCCAGTACGCACGTCATCACGCTGACGGTCTCAGCCAGGACGCCGCTCAACTTCTTGGTGGGCAAGGTGGCAGGACAGCAGATTCAATTGAGTGGAACCGGCACCGGGCTCGATGGAGTGTGGACCATCCTCTCGAGCGCGGACAGTACTCATCTGACGGCGCAGGGCGTCTCCGCAAACGACGGCGCGAGCGCGGCTGCCGGGACCGCCGGGAATCCGATGATCATCGATCGGCAGGATGCCTGCGGTGGCGGCTCCCCGGGCCAGTATCTGCCCGTTTTTTGGTCGCCCAATTTCGTCAACGCCTGGGAAGCGTTTCTGACAGCGGTCACGGCCCGCTACAATGGCAACCCCAGCGTGGATTTCTACCAGCCTGGATTCGGCAGGGGTTTCGAAAACTACGTTGCGGACAATGCCGGTGGCACGGCGTGCGACGCGGTCCTCGATCCACTTGGTTACTCGACCACGTCGTTCTTGAACTACCTTTCTTCCATGGCGCGTTTCATGGCACACGCGGCGGCCGGAAAAGCGGTGGTCTTTTCGATAAATTACCTGGATTATCCGGGCTGCTCGGACCGGGACTCGTCGCGCTGCGATAACGCCGACGTCCTGACCATGTCGTCGAGCGCCGCCAGTGCCGGCCTGGGTCTCGGCAGTCAAGGATTGCGCGCCTCCGACCTGACCGCCAATCTGACCGCCGGCCATTGCGACAATGATTCCTGCGCAGCCTTCGCGGCGCACCCTTCCGCTCCTGTCCGGGAGTGGCAGGCCGCCACGCTGAGCGACCCGACGGGCGGCAACCAGACGGGCAACCTCGCTCAGTTGCTGCCCTTCGCCGTGGACAATGGCGCTACGATCCTGGAGCCTTATACCAACGACGCCCTGTGCGCGTTCGATCCCGCCTGGGCGCGGAGCGGCAACAACACTTACGCGGCCTGCAACGGTGCCGGTTATGCGCAAGCTTTCATGTCCGCCACCGAGGCGCTGGACGTCGAACCCTTGGCAAAGTGATGCGGTCAAAGACCTAATTGAACAGGGCCGATGTGGATGCGATCAGATCTGGCGCGATTGCTGCGGGCGCTTCGGTTCCCCAGGTTCCGGGTTGTCCAATCAAAACTACGACAACATCAGCGGTTTACGGGAGGGTACGTCTTAGTCTCGCCTGTCCGGCCGTTGATGACGTTGAAACCGCCGCTCGATTCAGCGCTCAATTCGATCCAATGACCCTGGTCCCGCTGTGCGTCTCCCTCCGGGTTGGCGATGAACCGCTGCAGTGCGTTGTTGGCCTCCCCCGCCGCCACCGCGTAGTGGAGCTGCCAGATATCCACCAGGCCCGGCGAACTGTGGATGGCCTGCCATGCCTCGGGACTGCCGCCCTTGGTGGCCCCGTTGTTCATGATCGCCACCCGCGGCCGCAGAGCATGCACAATCTCCGGTCCTCCCGATTCACTCAAGCCATGGTGCGTGCTTAGGTAAACGTCGATGGTCCCGATCTTGTTATTGGGACAGACAAGCTCGTATTCCTTGTTCCAGGTCAAATCGCCCCAATCGATCATCCGGAATTTGCCAAAAGTGATAAGAGTGCCCACCGAGCGGGCATTTTCCGAGGGGTCGGTCTCGCGCAGCTTGGTGCTCGCACATTCCGGGTTCTGAGCGCCGGCGCCAGGGAGCGGGGCTGAGATCTCATCGCCGGCGGCGGTGAGGACTTCAACGTCGATCTCACGGATCGGGATCTTTTCGCCAGGTCGAGCAAGGATGTGATGCCCTGCCGCTCGTGTGCGCGTGTAAGCTGCCACGAGTTCGTCGGCGTCTTTGCCGTGCTCCACGCTCGGGCCATGATCGATGAAATTTCGCACCGGGATTCGGGCCGCCAGTTGGGGAACCCCTCCGACGTGATCCATATGGTAGTGAGTGACGAGCAGGTAGTCGATCTTGGTCACGCCGGCATGCTTGGCGGCGGCCACGATCCGGTCGGCATCGCGGCCCCCGAAGTCTGACCAACCGGTATCCACCAGGAGGGTTTCACCCGATGGCGAAACGAACAGGGTCGATTGACCGCCCTCCGTGTCGATGAAATAGACATCGAGGGTTTTGGCCGCTCGCGCCGGGCCTGAAGCCAGCAGGACAAAGAGAGCAATCAGAAAGCGTTTCATAAATGCCTTTCGAGAAGAGTGGTGAGCCGTCGTTGGCCAGGACAATCGTAGGCTGGAAATCCCGAATTCACAAGGCCTGTGAAGAGAGATAGAAGCACCGAGTTGTTCGGTGGTTAGGAACGTTCTCGGGCTGGCACCATTCTTCGGCCGTGGTAATCTCCGCCGCAACTGAAGGCCGCGCCGCTCGCTTAGAGTTTCCCTCTAACAAGAATCGGTATCCGGAAGTCGCCTCAAAAGCCGTAGAGCTGCGCCGGGTTGTCCACGAGGATCTTCTTACGGATGGCTGGGTCGGGTGCCCAAATCACAAGTTGGTTGAGGAGGCGTCCGTCATCGATCGGGAGCAACGGCGTCACCTCGGTAGGCCGGCCGCCGGCAGGCACGGTCGTGTTGGGATGAGGCCAGTCGGTGCCCCAAAGAATGCGATCCGCGTTGCCCGCGATCAGAGCTCTGGCCAAGGGCACCACATCGGAATAATCCGGGGCTTGCTTCGAGGCGCGATAGGCGCCAGAGAGCTTCACGTAGGCCTTGCCCGATCGGACCAGATCTACGAGGTCCTCGAACCCGGGCTGTTGCGGCCCGAGTGCCGCCTGCGCCCCGCCAAAATGATCGAACACCACCCGAGTCGGCGAGTCCCGAACGGCATCCTTGATGCCGGAGACAAGCCCAAGGGTCGCATAGATCTGGATATGCCAGTGGCGACTCTTGACACGGTCGGCGGCCGCCAAGAACCGCCGGCGAGCAACAATCGGGTCAACCTGGCCCACGGTGACGAGATTAAGCCGGACACCTCGAATACCGGCCCTGGCCATGTCGTCGAGATCGCTGTCCCGCGTCTCCTCGCCGATTACAGCCACGCCGCGAGCGTTCCCGCCGCACGCCTTCATACCGAAGAGGGTGGCCGAATTGTCAGTCCCATAGACGCTCGGCGTCACGATCACGACGCGATCGATGTGAAGTGCTCGATGGAGCGCGGACATCTCGTCGGGCAAAGCAATCTCGGGCGTATAGGTGCGACCGGGCGAGTAAGGAAACTGACGGGGATCGGCGAAGATGTGGGTATGGCAGTCACAGGCGTTCGCCGGGACGTCGAACTTCACCGCAGTCGCCGGCTGCGACGCTTTGGCGGCGGCTGACCGGCTACCGATCAGGGTTCCCATCGCACACGCTCGGATCAAGGCCTCGCGTCGCGTCAGCATAATTCCCCTCCCTCGAAATTGAGTAGGCGCAAAGCAACTCGCCTGTCCTGATACGCAAGCTGAATCCGCCTTCAGGTTTCAGTCGCTAGTCTCCACCGAATCGAGCCTGAGGTGCAATTTTGAAAGTACTGATCATTTCTCCCCAGGATTGTCGCGCTAGATGGTGTGGGCCGGAAGCGTAGAGAGTGGCTGAGGCAGCAGCGTCTGTCCGACAGCACTACCTCGAATTCGAGGCGGTTCTTACCGCAGGGCGCCCACCAACAAACAAAGGAGACAACAACCATGAGATACAGAATCACTCATCTGGCAGGATCAGTGCTTTTGAGCGCGGTTATGACGGGTTCTGCGCTGGGCCAAAACCTGGGGTCGGCCTCAACCGTCACAAACCAGCTCCAGGGCCTGCAGCACAGCGCGATCAAGATGGCTGAGATCGGCGCGGGCGTTGGGCTCGGAATGACCGTCATCGGCCTGGCGCTCCATGCCCGGCACCACCGCAGCAAGCAGCCCGCCAGCAATGTTGACTATAAGGCCCTCTCGGAGGAATACGCTCGCCAGTTGCGAGACATGCAGGCGCGCTCCCTAATGCCGGCGGCGGGAGTTGCGGCGGCGGGCCCGGCGAGAACGGCAGCCCAAGGCGCGGAGACCGCGGTTCCGGCTGTTTTCATTCCAGCGCAAGCGGCCAACGTAGCCCCGCCGGCGACAGCCGAAACCCCTCGACCGTAGGGGAACGTCAGAGACCCATTCGCTGGGGCTGCCTCAACGGCTTAGCATCCGGGAGATGCCGATCCAGGCAGCCTCTGCGATAGAGCCCCGGAGGTTCACGACGCCATTCCCGGCGAGCGTCGCTGATACAAAAGGCCCAATAATCCATAGAAGACCGGCGGCAGGCAACGGACCGGTTGATCCTGGGCCAGCTCACGTGCCTAGCTCGTGATAGAGCCAGGCTCTGGCGCCGGCCCACTGCCGCTGTACGGTCGCTGGAGAGACCCCCAGGACCTCGGAGGCTTCCTCATTGGACAGCCCGCCGAAAAACCTCAACTCCACGATTCGGCCCCGCTGCGGGTCAAGCTTCTCAAGGCGTCCCAGGACCTCATCAAGTGCGGCCAAGTCCATATCAGGGGCCTCGCCGAGCACCGCGGCTCCTTCGAGTGAGACCTTGCCCACTCCGCCTCCCCGCTTTGCTCTCTGCTGGCCTTTGGCATGATCCACCAGCACTCGGCGCATCATCTGCGCCGCGATCCCGAAGAAATGTGCGCGGCTTTGCCAACCCATCTTCTGATCGACCAGGCGCAGATAGGCTTCGTGGACCAGACCGCTAGTCGCCAGTGTGTGCCCCGGGCGCTCGCGTCGCAAATAGCTGCGGGCGAGACGGCGGAGTTCGTCGTACACCAGGGGCATCAGAAGCTCCAGGGCCTCTCGATTGCCATTGCTCCAGTCAACAAGCAGTTGCGTTACGTCCGTGGCGGTGGTTCGAGGCAATTGCGCCCTCCCTCGGCTCAACCTGGTATGTAAGGTATTTACGCGCCTGCCCGCCCGAAGTCAAGGGCCACGGTGGCCCTGTTTACTTCATGGCCGATCTACGCTTTTCGTATCGTAGCAGGCATGTCGATGCTCAGGTCTGCAGGTAGTATACCTCTGAAAATCGCATTAAGCGCCTGAGAGGCGAGGCTGAAGAATCCCGTGCTTCCAGCGCACCACAATCGTCGTGGAGCAATCTGCGGGTCGCGACGACTGCGAATTCTTTGATCAGATCCCGCCTGAAGTGTCGCGTTACAGGATGTGCCGTAGGTTCCAGAGACCGCCCTGTGACAAGAGGCAAAGACACTCAGCCTATAAGCGACAAATCCTGGCGGACCCGGTCAGCGGCCACAACCTTAAACCCTAGAAAAGGAGACCGACATGCTCAACAATTCAAGAAGAATCCGCATTGCCTTCGCCGCCTCGCTGCTCAGTGCCGCTTTTTGCGCCGTTTCTCGCAGTGAGGCGCAGACTCAGAACCCAGCCCCGCCCGTATTAACGGACGTTCAGTGCCGCGCTCTGATCCAGGCCTTCCAGAGCGAAATTCAGTCCTCGGGAGGAAAATCAGTCACCCCCTCGCAGGCTCAGCTCGTGGCTCAATGTCTCGCATCCGAGAGCCAGGCGGCAGCCGCGGCGGCTCAGGCGTCCGGTAACAGTTCCATGACGCCTGGCCAAGCTCAGGCGCTGGCTCAGTACCTCAGTTTGCAGAACCAACCGGTTGCCGTGCCCGGCGCCGGTCAGGCCACATTCCAGGGCCCCGCGCTGTCCGCAGCCGTAGCTTCGCCAGGGGCGCTCGGGCCGAAGAAAGCAGGCGTGGTGCGAATCGGAGTGGTTGAGCCCCAAGCGCAAATGGGCCAGGGGAATTCCGGAGCAAACGTGGCGGAGCCCATCCGCAGCACGTTGGTCCAATACCTTAGCGGACCGTCGCTGGAGATTGTGCCTCTTGCGGCCATGCTCTCCTCGCAGATCGAAGCTGAGGCCAAGGTGAAGGAATGCGATTACGTTCTTTACTCCGACGTCAGCCAGAAAGTGAAGGGCGGCGCCATGGGCCTCCTCAAGAAAGCCGGACCATTGAGCAGCATGATCCCGGGCGTTGGCATGTTGGGCGGGATGAGCGGAGCCATGGCGGGAGCGGTCGCCGGGACCGCAGTGGCGGGCGCAGCCAGCGCGGCCAGCACCGTTAGAGCCAAGGCTGAAATCACCTTCGACTACAAATTGCTGGTGCCAGGGAACCCGACGGCGGTTCTCGCGAACACGGCAAAGGTCAAAGCCAGCGAGGACGGTCAAGACGTTATTACTCCCATGATCGCACAGGCCGCTACAGCGATTGTTGCCGAGGTAACGAAGGCGAAGAAGTGACCGGACCAGGATAAGGCTGGGGTAGGCAAGTTCCTGCCCCTCGCCTCGTTTTTTATGCCGCAGACAATCGGACATGGAGGGATTCGCAATGAAATACCATAAGTTGAGATCGAGAAGTTTCGCTATATTCGGCACCATCGCCGCTGTTGCCGGGCTCGTGCCGGCTCACCTCGGAGCGCAGTCCGGTTTCTCCGGGGACATCGTTTGTCTTTCGACCCGCAAGCCGTTTCTGTTGCCGGGAGTATGCGAAAGCACCTGTCCCGCGCACGCCAATCTTGCTAATCTCAATGCATTGAATTATGGCGGGGTGAATGGCGCCACCTTTTGCGACCTTAAGCCCGGCACTCCTGCCATCGCTCGGGACGACAGAATACGGCAGTTTTATGACCTTGCCGTGTGGAACAAAATCCTGGGAGGGCATCCCATTCCCCGAGACCCTCCCAAGCTCGTCCTGGTGGCTCATATCCTCAACAACTACTACACGCCCTACAAGGCGTCCATGTTCACGATCGGGTTCGGCCCTTCCGCTGAGAAATGGGCCGGGCTGACACCAGGCTCGAACCCCGGCGCCAAGCCAGCGTTGATGGTGAATGAGGACCTCTTCTGGCTGACACCCGCTTTCGTGTTGTCAGTCATGGGCCACGAGATGGTCCACATGGAGCAGTTTCAGCGGCGCTACAAGACATCGATCGTCGGCATTCAGACTGTGGTTGCAGCGCTTCGGGAGTTGGAAGCCTCCAGCTGGGAACTGCGGAAGGACGGGTTCCCGCGAAGCTTCAAGGTCACTACCCCACTCGTCCCGTACATGCAGGAACCTGAGCAGAAAGAAGAGGAGATCAATTACGCATGCGATCAGTGGGACGTCAGCAAAGCGGTGGAAGACGTCATGACGGGACCGCGAAAGGAAGTTTATGGACAGATGCTCACTTCCTGGCTGCCGCAAGATCCCTGGGTGCGCCAGGTCTGGCTCCCGCAGAATCCGGGGTGGGCGACCCACCCAGCGGGCCCTCGACCGCAGGTTTGCAAAAGCAAGTAAGCCGAGCCATCAAGCATCAGGCCTTACCCATAGTGGCATCACCCGACAGTTATCCAAATCTTGTGAGCCGGCGGGCCCGACCCAGAATAGGAGCCGCCGCCGCTTCCGTTTCTGCGGCTTGCCTAGTCGCTTGTAAACCGGAACGACCGCGGGGTATGCTCATGGGCAACCGAGGCCGGAATTCCGAATGAGGCATAGGTTCGCTCGCATCGTGTCAACCTTGACGGAGGAACTGGAATGAGCCTGAAGAGGAGTCTGCTCACTATCGGCTTTACCGTCTGCTACACAGTTTCCCTCGTGGGCCAAGGCCTGCCGAAGTGGAGCCGCCCCGAGGAGGGTGGCTTTGCATCGGAAAGGCTGGCTCGAATCACCAGGCTTTTCCAGGCCAAGGTTGACGAGGGGACCGTTCCTGGGGTAGTGCTGCTGGTGGCTCGCGAGGGCAAGTGCATCTACTTCCAGGCTCTCGGATACCAGGATCGCGAGAAGCGCACCCCCATGAAACCCGACGTGATCTTTCGCATCGCCTCGATGAGCAAGCCCATTACCAGCGTGGCGGCGATGATGCTGGCCGAAGAAGGCCAGATCGACCTGCTCGCTCCTGTATCGCAATACTTGCCCGAGTTCAAAGACGTCAAGGTCGGCGTCGAGAAAATCGATCCTGGGACGGGAAAACCCGCGCTCTCTCTTGAGGCTCCCCAACGGCCCATGACCGTGCAGGACTTACTCAGACATACCTCGGGGCTGGTCTATGGGCCGTTTGGCGCCTCGCTCGTCTACCAGGCCTACAATCAAGCGAACCTGTTCGATAACCATCAGACGCTGGCGGAGTTCGTCACCAAACTGTCAAGGCTCCCGCTCGCTCATCAACCTGGAGCCGTCTGGGAGTACGGCATGTCAATCGACGTGCTGGGGCGGATCGTCGAAGTGGCGTCCGGGATGCCATTCGACCGATTCCTCCAGGAACGCATCACCCGGCCGCTTGGCATGTCGGATACCGCATTTTACTTGAGTCCTGCGCAGGCTCCCCGCCTTGCCGAAGCGCAAGTGGATCCCGCCACGGGCCGGCGGCCCGAAATGGGAGAAGTCGAAGACCTCACGAAGGAGAAGATGAGGTGGTTTTCCGGCGGTGGTGGCCTTCTCTCGACGGCCGCAGATTACGCCAGATTCTGCCAAATGTTCCTGAACGGTGGTGAACTCGAGGGGACCCGCCTTCTGTCGCCGAAAACTATTGCTATCATGACTTCCGATCAGCTCCCGCCTGGCATCAAGCGCTCAGGCTCTGAAGACCTCGCTCCGACATTGGAGATGGGCCAAAGCTTTGGGCTCGGATTCACCGTTCGAACCGATGTAGGCCGTAATCCGGTCGCGGGTTCGGTTGGCGATTACTTCTGGGCCGGTGCCTACGGCACTTACTTCTGGGTTGATCCGCAGGAAAAACTGCTGGCCGTGATGATGGTCCAGATGCCCTTCGCCCAGGCGGGGCCCTACCGGCGCTCCCTACGCCAGATGGTCTATGCGGCGCTCGATCACTAAGAGCGGGCAGCAGGCCGTGTAACCGTGGCTTCGTCTCTGAGCCGAGGCAACGCCTATTCTAAGGACTCTCTGAAATTGCACAGCATCGCGCGATGTTCGGAAATTGTTCCGGGCGGTCTCGCGGGCAGCGACGGAGAAGTGCCGCCGAATCCGGCAGCGCAGGATTCCTGGCGAGAACAGTCCAGGTCACGAAGGTTGCGTTCACAAGTTGCTTGGGGATTTTTCGCCAAATTTTCTTGGAGAAATCCCCTTGCGTTGACAGGGGTACTGTGAGAACCTTCCCTTGGAACGCCAGGGGTACGGATGGATACGGGCAAACTCGAATTTCTTCGCGGCACACTGGATGTGCTCATCCTGAAGTCCCTGGTCTGGGGTCCGCTTCACGGCTATGCCATCACTAACCTCATCCGCCGGCAAAGCGATGACGCTCTGCTCGTCGAGGAGGGTACGCTTTATCCCGCCCTCTGGCGGCTGGAAAGCAAGAAACTGCTTGACGCAGAGTGGGGACTCTCCGAGAACAATCGCAAAGCCAAGTTTTATCGACTGACCCCGGAGGGCCGGCGTCAACTTCGTCTCGAAGTAAGGACATGGGAAGCGTACTCGGCGGCCGTGGCCAAGGTACTCAGTGCGACCCAGCCTCCGTTGCCGGAGGAGATCGGATGAGGTCCACTCCTCT
Organism: Terriglobia bacterium; assembly: GCA_035946735.1. Taxonomy (GTDB): domain Bacteria; phylum Acidobacteriota; class Terriglobia; order UBA7540; family UBA7540; genus Gp13-AA77. The sequence goes on along the minus strand of DASYYZ010000029.1, from coordinate 9,367 downwards.
GTGGCGGCGCTACTCCCGCCTGCTCGGTCCCGACCCTGCCGCCGACGTGAAAGACGAGCTGCGCTTTCACCTTGAAGCCAAAATTGATGACCTCGTCAGTCAGGGCTGGCATCCCGAAGACGCCCGCCAGGAAGCCGAACGCCAGTTCGGCGACCTGCGCGCCCTGCAGCAAATCGGCGCAAGCATAGGAGAGAAAATGGAACGTCGCAAACGTCTCGAGGATTACTGGAGCGACTCACTCCAGGACGTGCGTTATGCCTTGCGCACGCTCGGCCGCGATCCGGGTTTTGCTGCCGTCTCCATCGTGATCCTGGCTTTGGCCATCGGAGCTAACATTGCCGTCTTCAGCGTGGTCAACACGCTGCTTCTGCGGCCCCTGCCCTTCTCTGATTCGCACCAGCTCGTATGGATCGCTCCCCCGCCGAGCAGTTGCGGCTTCTCCTGTGCCACCTACTCCGCCGACGCCTACGAAGAGTTTCGCGCTCAGAGCCGCGCCTATCAGGACGTGACGGGATATGAAGCCTTCACCACCCCCGACAATCTGCGCCTCACCGGCCGCGGTGAACCCGTGCCGGCGACGAGCATCGAGGTGATCGGCAACTTCTTCCAGGTTCTCGGCGTGAAGCCGGCCATGGGCCGTGTGTTTACCGCAGACGAGGTTCGCGGCGGGCCGCATCCGGTGGCTGTGCTGGCCAACACCTACTGGCGGCGCGAGTTCGCCGGCGATCCGGCCATCATGGGCAAGGCGATTGAACTGGATGGAACGCCGGTGACAGTTGTGGGCGTGTTGCCCGCCAGTTTTGACTTCGGCGCGGTGTTTTCTCCGGGCCTGAAAGTTGATCTTTTCACCCCGCTCGACCTGAATTATGAGCGAAACTGGGGCAACATCGTTACCCTCTTTGGCCGCTTGAAGCCGGGCGTGACGGTGGCGCAGGCTCTCGACGATGCCAATCGCGTCGCGCCAAATCTCTATCAAAACGTCAAGTATCCCCAGACGCTGGGCAACTATAAAGGCGCTCTCATTCCAGCGCCCCTGAAGGATTACGTTACGGGCAAGCTTCGGCGCTCGCTGATCGCGTTATGGTGTGCGGTGGGCGTGATTCTGCTCATCGCCGGCGTGAATCTCTCCAACCTGCTCCTGGCTCGCGCCGCCGCGCGCGCCAAGGAGTTTGCGGTGCGGGGGGCGCTCGGGGCGAACCGTGGCCGCATCGTGCGCCAACTGCTCACCGAAAGCCTTGTGCTCTCCGGAGCGGGCGCGGCGCTCGGGCTCGGCCTCGCACTCATGCTGATCGTGTGGCTCGCGCACCAGCAATCGGTGGCTCTGCCGCTGCTCGGCACCTTGCGTATCGACGGCCAGGCGCTGGGGTGGACCGTTCTCATCGCCGTCTTCACCACCGTAATTTTCGGCCTGGTCCCGGGGCTGAGGATAGCGGGCGGCAACCTGCAGGAAGTGCTCAAAGATTCCGGCGCGGGCGCAGGCCTTGGCCGCAGGCACGAGCGCGTCCGCGCCGCACTGGTGGTCTCTGAGGTCGCCCTAGCCTGCGTCCTTCTGGTAAGCGCCGGCCTGCTGCTGCGCAGCTTTCTCAAGGTGCTCGACGTGGACCTCGGGTTCCAGCCCGACCACGCCGCCTCCATCAAAGTCGATTACGACGACAGCGCCCCAACGGACGACGCCAGCGCGGCCAAGCGCGCCGAGATCTTCCAGCAGGTTCTGGCCCGCGTCACTGCGCTGCCCGGCGTCGAAGCCGCCGGCATGGCAGACTACCTTCCCCTCGGCCCAAATCGCCAATGGGACCAACCGGTCCCGCGGGGCCAGCAGGGAAAGGTCTTTGCCCCAGGCGAACTGCCCGCCCCGCTCGTGTACGTGGTCACCCCTGGATTCATCCGCGCTATGGGCATTCCCCTGCACGGGCGCGACTTCACCTGGGCCGACGCCCCGCATAGCGAAAGAGTCGTTCTCATTAACGCCTCCGCCGCCCGGGTCTACTGGCCGGGCGAGGACGCCGTCGGCAAGATCCTCATGCGCGGCAAGGAGGCAGACCGCGTCGTCGGCGTCGTCGACGATATCCACGAGGAGAACGTAGAGGGCCCGACAGGCTCCCAGATCTATTACCCGGTAACGCAGCAAGGCCCAAATGGCGCGCAGCTGGTCATCCGCACCGGCCTGCCGCCCGCAGCCCTCGGCACAAGCGTCCTCCATGCCTTGCGCGAGCTGAACCCCAAACAGCCGGCGGCAGAGTTCCGGCCCATCCGGACCATTGTCGACCGCGCTTACTCCCCGCGCCGCTTCTTCATGCTGCTGGTCGCCGCATTCGCTGGTCTCGGCCTGCTGCTGGCTGCCCTCGGCATCTACGGCGTGATCTCCTACTCGGTCACCCGGAAAACCCAGGAGATCGGAGTCCGCATGGCGCTGGGAGCGAGCGCCGGCCGCGTCCGGCGCGAAGTGATTCTCAATACCTTGCGCCTTGCTGTGGCCGGCATCGCAGTGGGAACAACCGCATCCGTCGTATCAGCGCGTCTCATCGCATCGCTTCTCTTTGCGACTTCGCCCTGGGACGTAACCACCTATGCCGGGATGGTGCTGTTGCTCGTCGCGATGGCATTGGTCTCCGGCTATGTACCCGCACGAAGAGCTTCCTGCGTCGAACCAATGACTGCGCTGCGTAGTCAATAGCGGTCGTTGCCGTGATGGCTCCTTCGACTGTCCTGCCTCAGCTGAAAATGGAGAGTCCTCCCGTTAAGATAGCGACAACGAAGAAGGCTCATGAACAACGAACGCAAGCGCGATTGTGCGTTTCTACTTGTCAAACTAGGAGAGCCCGCGTATACTCCTAGATAGGCTAGGAGCCGAAGATCGTGGGCAAGACCGCCAACCTACTCCCGGGCACCCTCGACATGCTGATCCTTAAAGCCGTCTCCTTGAAGCCGCTGCATGGATACGGAGTGTTGCTGCGCATCCGGCAGATCTCGGGCGACGCGCTCGAGATTCCGCAAGGGTCTTTGTATCCGGCACTCTACCGGCTGGAGCACCAGGGTCTCATCGCCGCAGAATGGGGTCAGAGCGAGAACAACCGCCGGGCGAAGTACTATACCCTGACCGCCCCCGGACGCCGGCGCCTTCGCGAGGAGACGGCCGGCTGGAACCGGCTGGTTTCTGCGATTGCCGCGGCAATGAATACGACATCCGAGGAGGTGTGACGTGTTTCAGCGCTTTCGTTCTCTGTTCCGTGTGCTCACCTCGCGGCGTGATTTTGAGGCCGGCATGTCCGAGGAGCTAAGCTTCCACCTCGAGCAATATGCTGACGATCTTATGCGCGCCGGCATGCCGCGCGAAGAAGCGCGCCGCCGCGCGCGCATTGAGTTCGGAGGAGTGAACAGCGTGAAGGGAGACTGCCGCGAGGCACGCGGCCTGCATCCGTTCGATGAGCTTGGGAGGGAGCTGCGCTACGCCGCTCGCCTGCTGCGAAAGACGCCCGGCTTCACAGCCACAGCGCTCTTGACCCTTACCCTCTGTCTCGGCGCAAATCTCACCATCTTCGCCGTGATTGACGCCATTCTGATCCGTCCGTTGCCGTTTCCCAACGCCGGCCGGCTGGTGACCATGTTTAACACCTATCCGAAAGCGGGCGTAGAGCGGGATGGGTCCTCGCTCACCAACTATTACGAGCGCCGCGGCCGAATTCCCGCCTTCAGCTCACTCTCCATCTATCGCTTTGGCACGTCGATTGTCGGTGAGCCCGGCTCAACCGAGCGCGACGAGATCACTCAAGTCTCGCCGGATTTCTTTACGACGCTCGGGATCGGTCCCGCGTTCGGGCGCGTTTTCACGGATGCGGAGACGACCTATCAGACCGACGGCGTAGTAATTCTCAGTGACGCCTACTGGAGAGAACAGTTCAACTCCGACCCTCACGTGATTGGGCGAAAGATTCGGACCGACAGTTATCCTAGAACCGTAATCGGCGTTCTGCCTCCCGGGTTCCACTTTCTCTCCTCCGAATCCCAGTTGTACTATCCGCTGGCTTCGCGCCCCGAAGACCGGTCCCCTGTGGAGCGGCACTCGGGCGGGAATGTGATCCAGATGATCGCCCGGCTTAAGCCGGGTATAACTCTCGCGCAGGCTCAGTCGCAAATTGACGCGCAGAATACGGCCCTCGAGAGAGACGACCCCCAAGCCAAGTTGATGGCTGATGCCGGCTTTCGTACTCTCGTGGTGCCACTCCATGCCGACCAGGTAGCGACGATCCGTCCCACGCTGCTGTTGCTGCAGGCGGGCGTGCTGGCGCTCCTCCTGATCGGCGCCGTCAACCTCGTGAATCTGCTTCTCATCCGCGCCAGCGGACGGTCGAAAGAGTTGGCCGTGCGGCAGGCGCTGGGCGCAAGCCGGCGGTACGTGGTGACCGAGGTGGTAGTCGAGACTACCTTGCTGACTCTCGCGGGAGGACTACTCGGGCTCGCCGTAGGCGCTGGCGGAATTCGCCTGGTAGCTGCCCTGGGCGCCGATCGCTTACCTTTTGGCGCTCATATCACCTTCAACGCGCAATTGGCGATGGTCGCTCTCGCCGCAGCTGTCGTCCTGGGCGTCGTTCTCGCAGTGCCGATCGCATGGTTTAATCTTCGAGTCTATCCGGCCAACGCGCTCCAATCCGAGCCCCGCGGCGGAACGGCGAGCCGCGGTGCGCAGACGCTGCGCCACAGCTTTATCGTCGTCCAAATTGGCTTGGCGTTTGTGCTGTTGGCGGGGACGGGTCTGCTCGGCCTCAGTCTCAAGCGCGCGCTGGCAGTGTCTCCTGGCTTCCGGTCTGATCACGTAGTCACGGGGCAGATCTCGTTGATTGGCAATAAGTACCCGGGGTCCTCGGCTGGCCTGGCGTTCACCGAGAGATTGGTGGACGAACTTGGCCATCAACCGGGAGTGGTGTCCGTCGGTGTGGCCAACAATATCCCCTTCAGCGGCGCCAACGGCAAGAGTGCAGCAACGCCGGAGGGCTATGTGCTCCAGCCGGGCGAATCGTTGCGCGGAAACTACTCCTATGGTGTGGGCGGCGACTACTTCGGCGCCATGGGCTTTACGCTGCGGTCGGGACGGTTTCTTACCGCCCCGGATTCACGCCGGGAAACGCGAACCTGTGTGGTCGACGAGGATTTCGCTCGCTATTACTGGCCGCATACAAGCCCTTTGGGCCATCGGCTATTTCAGGGTTCCGAACTGGGTCCTGATACCGAGGCGTTCACCGTGGTTGGCGTAGTCGGCAACGTAAAGCAAGCGGGTCTCACCGACGAGGCGGCACAGGGCGCAGTCTACTATCCCTACATTTATCGCCCGGACGGCAATATCTTTGTGGCCGTACGGGGCGGCGCTTCGCCGGAGTCTCTGGGGGTTGCTCTGCGAAAGGCGACCCGGCAAATCGATCCCGAACTGGCGGTTAATGACATCGAGTCGATGGACGACCGGATTGACGCCAGCCTGCTGGCGCGCCGCTCACCGGCACTGTTGGGCGGCATTTTTTCAGCGATGGCTCTGCTGCTCATCGCCATCGGCACGTACGGGGTGTTGAGTTACGCCGTGGCCCAGCGCCGCCGTGAAATCGGCGTGCGCATGGCCCTGGGAGCGCGGCCGGAGCAGATCCGTGCGCAATTCTTCGTCCTCGCGTTCCGCTTGCTCGCTGATGGGACCATAGTTGGCGTGGTTGGAGTCTGGCTGACGGGCCAAGCCATGCGGGCAGTTCTGTTCCACGTGCCCGCTCATAGCCCGGCGATACTGGCAGGATCTGCCAGCATGATCACTGCGATATCTCTCGCCGCTTGTTTGCTCCCTGCTCGCCGTGCTGCCCGCATATCCCCGATGCAGGCTCTCGCCGATCAGTAGTGAATCGGTCGGTGAATTGCACCCCTTGCATTGACCTCTTGATCGGATCGAGGGAATAGGTTCAGTGGCCTGTCGCAGAGAGAGCGTTAGTACGAAGCCATGTGAGCGCACGAGGCTCTGCGACAGGCCACGAGCGTCGCGAGACGGGTCCGATGCAGCGTCAATGATTGCAGTGGAAGGGTGGCTGGGCGCCCGGAAGTATTATAGGACGAAGCATTATAGGACAGGGAGCAGGGACCGTGAGCACGCGTCAACACAAAGTTAACACTCAACTCGGCCGAGCCGCAGCCCAGATTTTTGCCGTCAACGATCGCATGAACCAGATTCTTATCGAGCATCTCGACCCTAAGGCCTGGAGAGCCAAACTGCCCGGCAATGCCGGCAAGGCCCGCACCATTGCAGCCATCTTCACACACATGCACAATGTCCGCTCCAAGTGGGTCAGGCTTACAGATCCGCACCTGAAGGTTCCGGCACAGCTCCACCGCGTGCACTGCACGCCGCCGCAGGCCCGCGCGGGATTGGCCGAGAGCGCCGCTCGCTGCGCGGAGATGCTGGCTGAAGCGCTCGGCGGTGGGGGCCGCGTGGAGAAGTTTCGCAGAGACGGCTGGGCTCCGCCCTGGCCGGTGGGCGTCGAAATGCTGTGCTACATGCTATCTCACGAAGCCCACCATCGCGGGCAGGCGTGTATGCTCGCGCATCAGGCCGGCTTTCCGTTGCCGAACAAGGTGGCGAACGGGATCTGGAATTGGGAAAAGCTGTGGAAAGAGTGCGGGTCTCGTGGCGGCCCCGGCCACGATTCTTAAGGAATCGCTCCGTGGGCTGGCACAGTCGAGACATCGAGCCCCCACCCGAGCGCCTTCACATCGGAATAGCGAAGGCCTGCTAATGCCGAAAAGCTTGAAGCCTGGTCAATGACCTGAGCCCGCGTTTGGGTTGTCAACTCCGCTCTCGATGCGCTTCACAAGCGTATCGTGGCCGGCGCGGATCTCGGAATCCTGCGGAGCGAGCGAGAGAGCCGTCTGGTACTGCAGGAGTGCTGATGCGGAGTCGCCCTTGCGTTCGAGCGCGCTCGCCAACCCTGCGTGAGCGCGGGCGTCGTCGGGCCGGGTCTTCACCACCTTTTGAAAATCTGCCAGCGCGCCGTCAATGTCGCCCTTGGCCTCGAGCGCGGTCGCAAGATTGTATTGCGCCTGGCAGCACCCCGCCTGAAGAGTGATCGCCTGCTGGTATTCACGAACTGCGCCGTCCAAGTCTCCTTGTTGCTGCAACACCGAGCCCAGGTTGGTATGGAGTTGGGGATCGTTTGGATTTTCAGCGAGCGCCTGCCGGAATTCGGCCCGAGCCGCCCCCACGTCGCCACTCTGCTTGAGGGCGACGCCGAGATTGTTGTGGAGCGCCGGCAAATTCGGATCGATGGCAAGCGCCCGACGATACTCGGCGATGGCGCCCCTCGTATCACCACTCTTCGCCAGGGCCATGCCCAGATTGGCGTGACCGCCAGCGTCATTCGGATCGCTCGCTATTACCAGCCTGTATTCGGACACCGCCTGGCCCCACTTCGCCTCCTGCGAAAGGGCGTACCCCAGCGCAAAGTGGACGCTGGAATCTTGCGGACGAAGTTGCGCCGCCTTTCGGTACTCCTGCTCGGCCTGCGCGAACTGCTGGGCACGGGCCAGTTGCGCCCCGCGTGTCATGCTCTCCTGCATCCGCAGGTCATCCTTATCGCTCTCGAAGCTCTGGGACGCGGAGGAATCGTGCTTGGCGGCGCGCAGGGCGTTGATAAGATCGTCGGTCGCCCCCGCACTCCGCAAGTCGGCGAAGTACGTGTCGTCAGGTTGAAAATTAACACCTCGATCGGTCACGAGCCTGGCAACGCGACGGCTCGACACTCCACCGGCCACGAGACCCATAATCTGAACGCTGTTCAGAGCGTGGTTCGAGCCGTCGGCACCGCCGGGGTCAGGCGCACTACCACCGCCGTCATCCGCGCTCGTCGAGGCGGCCGCGGCGGGTGGAGCGATGATCGGCAGACTTGCGACGGAGTAAGGCGCGGCCTCAGGGCGGCTTGGCGGATCTGGCGGGGTGGGCGCGCGTCGCTCCAAGTGCGGTGTTGGCGCCGCGCTGGGACTAGCGGTTGGACTGAAGTTAACCGGCTTCAGCACTTCAGAGGCAGGACGGCTCGAAGAGCCGGGCCTGCCCTCGTCCTCGGACGTGAGGGGCTTCATGCCCACGACACGGTATTCCCTCTGCTTATCGTCGCCGTCCGGCACCGTGAGCAAGAGATGATCGCCTTTGATGTGGAAGTGCGCTTTCTCTCCCACGGGCAACAGAACAGGATGTTTTTCATCGAGAGGGCGTATGCGGTACTGCACAAAGTTGGTGCGCAGCACATATTCCTGGCACAGCTTGTCTTTTGCATTCACGTGTTCGACACCCGCGGTCGCCAGCACCCCCCCGATTCCGGTGAATCCTCTCTCCTGCGAGCCGCACGGAACCGCAGACATCTCCATGAGGGTAGCCGTCTCCGTGAACGGCTCTTGATGCTTCCCACCCCCGGCCCAGGCGAGTCCCGCCACCGCCAACGTGAGGCCAGCCAGGACGAAACTTGGTCTTGTGTTCATCGCAGTTCTCCCTGAGGATTCCAGCTTTTCGCATTGAAACGCGAGCAAGAAGGCCTTTGGGGCCTCCTTGCTCTGACGTTATCGAGAGTACCACTCGCTTACTTGCGGCTCAAATCGAGGGTTGGTTTCAGATCCTCCTTCTTCTCCGTTCGCAGAGTGTCTTGTTTGTCCAGGGCACTGACGAGGTTCATGAAAGATTGAGGATTGTTCCTCAACTCTGCGGCCACGCCCGGGTTCTTCTGAAGATAGGCTTTCAGTTCCGGATGGGCGTCAATGAAGGCCACGTTGCCCGACAGTGAAGAGTGATGGTCAATTTCGGCGGCGATCGCCGGATGGCTATCGAGGAAGTTGTCGAACTTTTCGACTGCGCTTCGAAGATCCACATCGCGCTCGTTCCCGATGGCACGCGCCGCTTCGAGCTGATCCATGCGACGCAGGTTGGTCATGGTCAGAGCCGGATTGTCCCTCCAGTCTTCTGCGAGACCGGGGTTGTTCTGGAGGAAGCTCACGAGGTCAGGGTTGTCTTTCACGAAGCCGCTGTCATTGACCAGCGCCGGCTTCGCTTCGAGCTGCTTGGCGAGGCCAGGGTTGGCATCCAGGAAGTTGTCGAGTGTAGCGATCTGGCTTCGAGTGAGGCTGTCGTTGTCAGCTGGAGCCTTGGTGGGCGGCATGGTCGCCGGTGGGGCCGCCTTCGCTTCAGCGGCGTTTGCCGCCTCCACGCCATTCATGAACGCTTGGGGACGACTAAGCAAAGCCTCGCGGATGCCAGCATTGTCCTTGAGGAACGCCACCAGCTCGGGGTGGTCCTCCAGGTAATCCTGGTTCTTGATCAATGATGGATTGGCTTCGAGCTGCTTCGCGATCCCAGCGTGCT
>DASYYZ010000028.1:0-16305 GCA_035946735.1 Terriglobia bacterium | reverse complement strand
GGGCCTCTACTGGTACGAGCCTTTTAATTCACCAGGACGCATTCAGTGGCGGCGGCATATCATCGACTACAGCACGAGGACGGGAGCGGGGCTGCAGATTCCAGTGGTCGATATCGACGGCGACGGCGATATGGACATCGTTGTTGCGGGCAAGAGCGGACTCTATCTTTTCGAGAATCTGACGAAGTGACGCTGAGATCTAGGCAAGTCGTTCCGTGCGCGTTTTCAGGGGTGCGTCCATTCTCATGTTGTCGTCTCACAAAGGGTCCTTTGTTAGAAGCGGCCTTTTCCCGACCCGTGACGCGGCCCCCGGGACCGTGGTAAAAGAAAAGACTGGAGTTCCGCTTTGAGTGTCGAAATCAATCCTAGGCGCTTGCAAGGGCCGTGGGCTGATGGCTACGCGCTCCACGTCCACACGCTAAGCAGCACTTATCTTGGGGACGAATTCGGCCACCCGAGGTTTGACACGAAGCGTTCACCCGTAGGCGAATTGCTGTACCAGTTGAAATACCGCAACGATCAGACGGCGGTAGACCCCCTAGCGGAGGCCGCCGAGAATTTTCTAAAAAACACGTGGCGCGTGCCGATTGATGCAATTGTCCCTGTTCCTCCCTCCAATATTCGGAAGGTTCAGCCCGTCATGGTTGTCGCACAAGCCTTGGCCGCCCGGCTTGGCATTCAGGTTTGCGCAGGCTGTCTGACAAAAGTGAAGCGCACGCCCCAATTGAAAGACATTACCGATTACGATAAGAGAAAGGAGGTGCTCACGGGCGCTTTCACCGTGGCACCAGACTTGACGGCGGGCAAGACTTTATTGCTGTTCGATGATCTTCACGGCTCAGGCGCAACAGTCGCGTACATCGTGGAACTTTTGAAAAACACTGGCCGCGCGAAGGCGGTTTATCTTCTGACGCTCACGACGAAATAGGTACCTTATGAATGTTTTCATCGGCGGATCAAGGGCTGTTTCGAAGCTGAACGCGACCATACGCACGCGACTGGATGACATCATTGTCAAGCGCGGTTGCACCGTTTTTATTGGCGACGCGAGTGGCGCGGACAAGGCCGTGCAGACGTATCTTGCGAAACAGCATTACTCCAACGTCGTCGTGTTTTGCATGGAAGAGTGCCGTAACAACGTCGGGTCGTGGCCCATCCGCAGAATCGAGCCGCCGAGCCAACGGAAGGATTTCACCTACTACGCGGCCAAAGACTTCGCCATGTCCAAAGAGGCGCAATGCGGCGTGATGTTGTGGGACGGCAAGAGCAAGGGAACGCTGCAAAACATGCTCAACCTGATCGGCGGGGGCAAACGCACGCTTGTTTATTTCGCCCCGACGAAAGACTTTCACGTACTCACAAACGAACGCGATTTGCAGCGCCTTCTTGCCCGTTGTGAGCAACGTTATCTTAACATCGCATCCCGTGCGCTCGGGCTAAAAACGCCACTCAACCAGCCGCGTTTCCCTTTGCCTCTCGACTAGAAACCCGCGTTCAGTCGTTTCACAAAGGGTAAGTTTTGAGACGCCTCCGGGCCTCGCTAAATCAAGAGCTTGCGCGTCTCAAAATGTTGTCTCAAAACGGCAACATGAAAATAGAGTGGGGCAACGGGATGGGTCAGTGCGAAGCGTCTTCCAGTCCGCCTTCACTCACTGATGCTCAGGATGAGTGCAACCGGGAAACTCCGCGAGGTAGGTGTTGCCGATGTAGCCCATGTCCTGATGAATCCCGATTTCGGAAGTGTAATAGCCATTGACAGTCATCTGCTTGAGCGCCACAAAGAACTGACCCACGTCTGAGGACGGCGTATCCGAGAGCTCAGCCGCCTGAGCCAGCGCATCGCTAAGCGACGACTTCTTTGCTTCCTCCTGAATCCTTGCCAGTCCGTTCCGCCACTGTGATTTGGCAGGCTCGTCGCCGGCGGCCACCATCAGGTCCGCGAACAGGCTCGCCTGTGCTGCGTGAGCGCCCGGGGAATGACCGTCCGCAGGGATGATCATTTCCGTGAGTTGATCGAGCAGAGCGTTCTCGGATTCGGTGAAGAACTGCAGCTTATAGGATTCTGCAGTCGCCGACCACGCGGTGCCGGACGGCATGGCGCAATGCCCGGTCACGGCAGCCTGCGCAGTGCCCAGATTTTTTGTCAAGGCGCTTAGCGCCACGATTTTCAGGGCGGTCCTTCTTTCCATTTTGGTCTCCCTCAATCACCGGCAGTTGGCGGAGTCAAGCGGTGACGTCATCGCTGCCATTCTGAAAACGAAGCCACGAAGAACCCGGCTCTCCCAGGGTAGGCTATTTGAGTCAACCTACAGTTCGCCCCGGCGCCGCTGCTCCTGGATATACTCCGCGGTGCGTAATGACAGCGCCATGATGGTAAGAGTTGGATTCTTTTCCGCAGAGGTGGTGAAGGCGCTGCCGTCAGTGACAAACAGGTTCTTCACATCATGCGCCTGGCAATAGCCGTTCAGCACGGACTTCTGCGGGTCTTTTCCCATGCGGGCCGTGCCCACCTCGTGACTGGCAAAGCCTCCCGGCTGTTCCGAGTCCAGAAACACCGGCCCTTTCACACCAGCTCCGATTTCGCGGATGCTTTTCACCACGTCCTGCCACATAGCGAGATCGTTCTCTCCGAAACGGAAATGCACGACGGCGATGGGGATGCCGCTCGCGTCTTTCCGGTTCGGGTCCACGGTGACGCGATTTTCGGGCCTCGCGACGATCTTGCAGAACCATCCCATCATCAGATAACCGCTCTGCATGCGGCGCACCTGGGCCTTGAAGTCTGCGCCGTAGCCCGGGATTCGATTCGCCTGCTGCGGATACATGTAAGAAGCGAAGTTCACTTGAATATCCCACCCTCCCACGTAGTTGCGCTTACCGGAAAGGTGGTTATATCGCGGGATGAAGGCGTGGTCGGTAGCCCCATCCTGGTTGGTGGGCTTCAGACCCTGGAGTTCCTCAACGTAGATGCGCACCGCGCTGCCGGAATGTCCGCTCAGATACCGGCCCACCGCTCCGCTCGAATTGGCGAGCCCATTCGGATGCTGGGGCGAGCGCGAGTTCAGAAGCAGACGAGCGGTCTCGATGGTGGCGCAACAAACCACCACCACTTTCGCCTTCACGGACTCCTCTTTGCCGGTCGACGTATCCACGAACGAGACCGCGCGCGCCCGGCCTTCGGCATCCACCAGGATTTCGCGCGCCAGGGCGTTCTGCCGCAAAGTAAAGTTGCCGGTGGCTTGCGCCTTGGGGATCATGGCCGTGGCGCTGTTGAAGACGGCCGCCACATCGCAGCCGTCCATGCAGTGGCCGCAGTAGTGGCAGGGCGGCCGGTTGTCATAAGGCCTGGTAAGCACTGCCTTACGCACCGGGATCATGGGGATGCCCATCGGCTTCAGAGCCCGGTTCAGGATGTGCTCGCTGCAGCGCCAGGGAAGCGGCGGCAAGTAGTGTTGGCCCCCCGGCAGGATTTCAAGGCCGTCATCCTGGCCCGTCACTCCGATCATCTGCTCGATGCGTTCGTAATAGGGCGCGAGCTCCTCGTAGCTGATCGGCCAGTCCTCTTCAATGCCGTTGAGCGACCGTTCCCTGAAATCGCGCGCCGCATAGCGCAAGGTGACGGCATTCCAGTGCACGGTGCGGCCGCCCACCACTCGAATACGGTCCACCCCGACATCGTCCGAATCCTCATAGCGGACGGACTTGCGCACGTCGCCCTGGTAGTAGATGTCCTGCTTTTCACTGCGCAAGCCTCGATAGGGCAACTCGTAAGGCCATTTGTGCGTCAGGAGCTGGTTCGGCTGCACGCGTTTGCCGCCTTCCAGCAGGATGACCTTGGCGCCCCCCTCCGAGAGCTCTTTGGCCATCACGCCGCCGGCGGCGCCCGATCCCACTACGCAAACGTCGTATTGCGGAGTTCCGGTGCTCATTCTTCTCCCTCTAAGGTGCCACTAGCTTCAGCATGGGGCATGCCCTGTCCCCAGGGCCGCGCCGCCGCGGCATGGGCGTCCTGCCACGGTTAGGCTAGCACGACCCTTCTCGGTTATAAACCAAAACTATCTGGTGAGCGCTGCCTTCCTCTCGCGAACACTTTCAAACGCTCGGGGCGGTTGGAACGTCTCTGCTCAGATCTTCAGCAGCATCGCCGTGTAACGTGCAGGGTTTTCGAGCGCGACCACCGTGCGACCGCGCGACTCTCTCACGGCGATGTCCTTCTTTTCCGGCCAAACTACCTGCGCACCTCGAACCTTCATCCTCTTGGGATCGAGCTGGATTTGCACCTGCTCGATGCCGCAGTATTCACCTTCGGTGGCGAGTTCAAGCGTGTTGAGTACCTGCACCAGCACGAATTCGCGATTGCGGTCATAGAACAACGTCCCGTGCACATATTCCGAGAACGGCCGCGGGACGATCTCGGCGATGGGCAGGGGCGCCAACTGCCGCATCAAATCGGGAATCCAGCTTCTGATCCAGAAGGGACGGAACTGCATGGCCCAAAAAATTGGAATGCCGAGGTACACGGCATGTCCCTTGCCAAAACGGTTGTAGGTGACCGCCGCTTCTGCGGTTTCAGTTCCCGGGGGCGGCGGTCCCCAATTAAACCAATGGTTGTTTGGGATGTCCTCGACCATTACCGGCAGGCGATAGCGCATAACCTCATCGGCCGTGGTTTTCTTCACCCGCACAAATGAACCCGACAGTCCGACCGTGCTCACGGCCAGCATCTTGGCCAGCGGGTGACCGGCGGACTCGATGTAGGTGGTGGTGAAATCGCCGGGCCTCAGATTGCCTTCGGCGGTGTAGGCGTACTTGCGTTCTTCCGAATTGTATTCCACGCCCAGGACGTCCGCGAGCGCGAAGCTCGATCGTACGTTGCGCTTCTCATCGCGCAGCCCGCACTTGAAACTGGCTACCAGGGTACCGCCCTGCTTCACCCAGTCGCGAATGACGCCGGTTTGGACGTCGGACAGAACTTCCACCTCGGGCAGCACCAGCGCCTCAAACTTCCCCAATTCCTCCGGAGTCAGACGAAACTCGGCCAGACTTTCTACGGGGCGGCCCGCGAAGGTAAGCGTTTCGATGGCGCCCACGTTCGAGTGACGGAAATCCTGGGGAAGCTTGGCCGCGTCCAGTAGCGCGCGCGTCGAGTTACTGTACAGCACGGCCGTGCTCAGCACGGGCTGGATGCCCGGCAGGAGAACGTCGACGTTCCGAACGTCGGCCCAGTTTTCTTTCGCGACAGCGAACCAGCGCTTGGAAAATCCCTGACCGTCGAGGTCGCTGACCACGGGCGCGTTTCCCACGAAGAACGTGCGGGCGTTCTGCACAATCAAGGCGTCGGTCTGCACGCGCGGAATCGTGCCCGGGTAGGTGTCGAGGTATCCCTGACGGCTGAAGGTGCCCGCCTGGTAGCCGGGGCGTCCGAACCCCCGCATCAGAATCGATCCGGCGGAGATGCCGCTGTGGGTGGTGATGGGTTCGGCGTAGATGAAGCTCACGCGCTGCATTACGTCGTCGGGAAACGATTCGGGACCGCCGTTGAGGGACACCACCAGGTTCGGCCGATGCTTGCGGGCGGCGGCCAGAATCTCATCCAGCATGTCAGTCATGGTTCGCTTCTGGTGCCAGCGATAGCGTGCTTCCCAGCCTTCGGGAGTCTGGAAGCCCTCGCGGTAGAAGTCGCCCGGGTGCGCGCGGTTCCAGGCCTCTTCGGTGTACCTGCAGAAGCAGAAGGGACTGCGACCGCTGCCGTTGTAGAGGATGAATTGGATGCCGAAGATGTCGAGGAAAAGCTCGTCCACCTCGTAGCGCGAGAAGACCTCGTCGATCATGCGGAGCACGTACTGGCGGTAAGGCCCGTCGAGGCAGGCGATATACCAGTAAGGACGATCGCCCATCATCCATCGATCCGGCGATCCCTTTTCGTTCACCCAGCCCCAGTCCGGATGGGCGATGACGCTCTGATTGTTGAACTGCAGGCAGTAATATGCGCAGACCGACATTCCGAGCCTGTGGGCTAGCGCGGTCTCGGTCCCAAACAGATCGCGATCCAGGTGCGGGTGCCGCACCGCCACGTCGCTCGGGTAGTAGGCGTACCCCCAGTGGTCCTGCGTGTAAAACATCATGCATTCGGCGCCCGCGTCCCGAGCCGCGTGCAGAGCGCCGCTGATGTCGATATTGAAACGCTCCTCGGGAGGGGTGTGGAACTCCCACTCCATCATGCGGTAGGTCTTCAGAGGAGAGATGATACCGGATTTCTCGTGCTCGGCCCGCAGCAGCGCCAGGTTCGGGTAGGCGGGGTCCCCGCTTGTTGTTTCGACCCCGTGCGCGTCCAAGCCGAACGACCACAGGCGGGAAGGAGTCATGGCGCCGCCTGCCGCGGCGGCAGCCGTTTTGATAAACGTGCGACGGTTTAATTCTGCGCGCATGTGTTGGTGTCTGTGGCATGGCCTTCCAGGCCACCTAAAGCAGCGGTCGCCGCTTCGTCTCAGCACACGGGCAGGATGCCAGCGCCGCAGGATTGGCTAATAGTTGTTGGCCGCCTTCACCGCATCGCTCGCGACGCCCTCATCAACTTTGAATGCCGTGCCTGCCGCGTGCAGATCGTTGCCGAACAGGTTGATCCCCCGGCTCTTGGCGCCGGCAACACGCAGGAATACATCCGTTGCGGGTTGAGCCTGCGAATTCACAATCGTGGCGCCTTCGACCCTGTCCAGGACCATCGCCGGAAATTCGGCTTTGGCGGGAGCGCCGTTGAATCCTTCGACCTTCAGGCCGGTGACTTCGTCGAAATAAAGTGGGCTCTGCCACTTTGCGGATTCCGGCCTTTCCCATCGAACCTGGACGTCTTTCACCTTGATGTTCTTGGCGTAATGGAAATACATGGCATGCACCGAGCGGTCGTAGGGCGCTGCCGGGTCAGTCGCTTGGTAAAGCTTAATGTTCTCCAGGTTGATGTCGTCGAGCCAACTGTCGGGATGCCCCAGAATCAGGCAAGAGCCCTGGCCGTGAGCGATGATGTTACGCAGGATCACATGCCGGATAGCGCCCGCGGCCGGCTCATCGGGCTTCAAGGGCAGGCCCAGACTCTCGCTGCGCCGTTGCACGGTGAAGTAGATGGGATCACCGTTGCCCCACCAGAACCAGTCGAATCGGTTCGTGTTGATCACGACGTTTGAGATCACGACGTTCTCAACCACCCCGCCGTCGTAGACCATGAAGGCGATGCCGCGGTTTGAATGCGTGATCACCACGTTGTCAATCGTCACGTTGCGAACCGCCACCGAATTGCCGTCACAGAACTTAATCGCACTCGAGGAGGAGGAGAGGCGGCAGTTCGTGATGGTGATGTTTTCGCAGGCCCTGGGCGGCCCGCCCGAGGCGGAGGACGAATAGAACACGATGGCATCGTCACCGGTCTCAACGACGCTGTTGGCGATGATCACGTCCTTGCAGCCGTCCGGATCGATGCCGTCGGCCCAGACACCGAGCTTCTGGTCAGTGTGGACATAGATTCCGTCGATTCTCAAGCGCTCGCAGGCGTAGGGGTAGATCGTCCAACTCGGGGAATCGACGATGGAGAGACCGGCGATGCGCACATCTTTGCAGCGCAGCAGCTTGATCATGTGCGGGTAGATTTTGCGCACGCCCATTCCCCTGGGAAAAGAGCGCATCAGCGGGGCGCCGGCTGCCTCGGCGGCTTTCTGATTGTCGCGGATGTAGCCGTCGTCGATCACGTTCATACGCCAGTCGTACTTGGCCTGGCCGTTGATCACGCCCCGCCCCTCAATTGTTATGTTTTCCAGATCTTCACCGAGCAGCAGCCCGTCGGTATCGTAGTCACGGTCTTCGCCGGCCGCGAACAGAGTAGCGCCGGAGGCGATGTAGAAGCGAACGTGGCTACGAAGATGAAGCGTCCCGGAGGTATAGTCGCCGGGAGGCAGATACACCGTGCCGCCCCCGGCCTTGGCGCAGGCATCGATCGCTTTCTGGATGGCCGTCCGGGCATTGTCAGCCTTCTTGCCCGTGGCGCCGTAGCTCTTCACGTTGAAGACCGGTTCGCTCTCCTGGCCCCGCAGAATGGGGCTGAGAAGGCAAACCGAAGCAATAAGCAGTGCCCGAGTCACTTTGCTTCCGGGCTGGTGCGGCATTTGTTTTCCTCCATCCAGTTTCGAAGGGGCAGGGCGCATGATCGAAGCCACGGCGAAGCGCTGTGTCGGCAGACTTTGTCAGCTTGTCTGATTTGCAAACCACTTTGAATTGCGTTTATAATCCCGCGTCTCGCTAAATGTCAACGCATTTTCTGCGCATTTTCTGCGACAGTGGACAGTGGTAAGGCGCGCCTCTGCGGATCGGGTTTGAATTCGATGGAAGTCCTGATCATCGGTGCGGGTGTGGCGGGGTTGGCAGCGGCCCACGCTTTGGTTGCCGCGGGCGTCAAGACGCAGATCATCGAGGCCCGGGATCGAATCGGCGGGCGCATTTGGACGGTTCGATCCGGCAACCCGGCCGCGCCGGTGGAACTTGGCGCGGAATTCATTCACGGGAGGCCTCCGGCTTTCTTGACTTCGCAAAGGCGGCGGGGCTTAGCCCCCTGCCCATGTCCACAAAGCACGCCTATGTGAGCGCCGCCAAGCCGGTGAACGGCGGCGAGCTGTTTGCGAAAGCAGAGCAGATCTTTGAGCGCCTCGGCAACCCGGAATTGCCGGACCAGAGTTTTTCAGATTTTCTGAGTCACATGGATGTCAACCCTGAAGTCCGCAGCATGGCCTTGAACTACGTGGAAGGATTCAACGCCGCGCGCGCGGATCTCATTAGCACGCGGTCGCTGGCGTTTGAGACCCAGGCGCAGGGTGCCATTGGTGGCGACCAGGCTTTTCGTCTTGAGGAGGGCTACGATCGGTGGCCGCAGTGGCTCTGGACAGAGTGTGCGTCCAATGCGCAACTCACGCTCAGTACCGTTGTGGAGAAGATCGAGTGGCGCCGCGGCCACGTCACGGTCACGGCGCGCAACGAGGCCGGAGGATCGGTGCTCGTCGGCGCGGATCGCGCTATCATCACCTTGCCGCTTGGTGTCTTGAAATTGCCCGAGGCCAAGCGCGAAGCGGTTCGCTTCCGCCCGCGACCTGCCGTTCTGGACGGTGCCTTGGACCGGCTGGACATGGGCCAGGCGGTCCGGGTCACGTTCCAATTGGGCTCTTCCTTGTGGCAAGATCACCAGCAGTTGAGCGATGCCGGTTTCATCCATACGGACAACGAAGTGTTTCCCACCTGGTGGACGACGCTCCCCAGTTCCTGCCGGGGTCTGACGGCCTGGGCGGGCGGTCCTAAGGCTGAGAAGGTCTTAAGCGTGACCGATGAGCAGATCGCCGCGCGGGCGGTCGATTCGCTGGCTCACCTCTTCGCCGTGCGGCGTAAGGCCGTCGCGGGCCAGGTCGAAGGCTGGCACCTGCACAACTGGAGCAACGATCCGTTTGCGCGCGGCGCTTACAGCTATGCTCGCGTTGGCGGACTCGAAGCGCGAGAGCGGCTGGCGCAACCCGCCGAAGACACCCTCTACTTAGCCGGGGAAGCGACGGACACCGAAGGCCATAGCGCCACCGTACACGGCGCGTTCGCGAGCGGGCGTCGCGCGGCTCGCCAGATTCTCGCAGGCTGCTGATCGGGGGCAGCCACCACTCGATCCTCGCGCAAGGAGAATGCAGTGAGAAGGAGAACACTTCTAAAGGGTGCGGCGCTAACGGCAGTGACGTCTCAACTGCGCTGGCCGCGCACCGCCGGACTCGGACAGGCTGCACCAGTCAAGCGGATCGCTTTCGGTGGCATTCAGATCGAGTGCAGCACGTACAGCCGCATCCGGGCCCGCATGGAAGACTTCACGGTCACGAGAGGACGGGAGCTCGCAGATGATCCGTTCTTCAGCCTCCTGAAGGCGTACCCGTACCCGTTTCAGCCGACCCTGCTGGCTACGGCCGTGCCCGGCGGTCCGGTTGAACGGCACACCTACGAGCAACTGAAG
Organism: Terriglobia bacterium; assembly: GCA_035946735.1. Lineage (GTDB taxonomy): Bacteria > Acidobacteriota > Terriglobia > UBA7540 > UBA7540 > Gp13-AA77. The sequence continues at coordinate 6,287 of DASYYZ010000028.1, read as the reverse complement.
GCCGAGTTTCTGGATCGTATCAAAGCCTTGCTTCCGCTGGACGGCTTGTATTTGGCGATGCACGGAGCGATGTACGTCGAGGACATGCAGGACGCGGACGGAGATTGGATCGCCGCGGCGCGCACGGCGGTGGGTCCGGATTGCCTCATCACCGCGAGCTTTGACTTGCACGGCAGCCTCAGCCGGCGCACGATCGACAACCTTGATATGCTGTCCGCGTTCCGAACCGCTCCCCACATTGACCGCGAGGAGACGGCGCAGCGGGCCTGCACCATGCTGGTTCATTGCCTTGACCGACACATCAGGCCGGCGATCGTGTGGTCCCCGATTCCGGTATTGATGCCAGGTGAGCGCAGCAGCACGTTATACGAGCCGGCGAAGCGACTTTGGGCGCAACTCCCCGGCATCAATCGGGCGCCGGGAGTGCTGGACGCGTCCCTGCTGGTGGGCTACGTTTGGGGGGACGAGCCACGCGCCACGGCTAGTGCGGTTCTGACCGGTACGAAACCCGACTTGCTGCGGAAGGACGCGCTCTCGCTCGCGCAGCAATACTGGGACGCGCGCAAGGAGTTCAAGTTCGGTGTGCCCACTGGCACTCTCTCCGAGTGTATTGAACGCGCGCAGGCCCTCCCGACGAAGCCAGTGGTGTTATCGGACTCGGGAGATAATCCGACCGGCGGAGGCACGGGCGACCGCGCCGAGGCGCTGGAGGCGCTCCTGCAGCACCATGCGCGGAACGCCGTGATCGCGGGCATCGCCGATCGGCCGGCAACCGAAGCTTGCTACACCGCTGGTGTCGGCGCTACGCTGCCGCTCAAGATTGGAGCCACGCTCGACCCGGTTGGAAGCAAGCCCGTGGATGTCACCGCGAAGGTGGTGTTTCTCGCGCCCGTAGACAAACTGCCGGAGCGCCAGGCTGTGGTTGAGGTGCAGGGTATCTCGGTAGTGTTGACGGCGAGGCGCCGCCCCTTCCATAAGATCCGCGACTTCACGTCGCTCGGACTAGAACCCACCAGCTTCAAGATTGTCGTTGTCAAGGCTGGATATCTGGTCCCGGAGATTGCCAAGATCGCGAATCCAAACCTGATGGCGCTTACCGATGGCGCTATCAACGAAGATATCGAGCACCTGCCGAACCGGTACCGCGTGCCCAGCTATCCCTTCGTGCCCGACCTGCAGTGGAAGCCTTTTGTGCTCGTTGGCGCGCGATCTGCGCAACAACAGGGCTAAAGGGTTAGCCTAAAGCCCAGCATCTGCGGCTTCGACAAACACCGCCAAGCCTTTTGCGAAGCGTCATCGTAATGGAATTCTGGTCGCCTTGACGGGCTCGAATTTTCGCCGATACCATGAATCGAGCCGTTTTGATATCCAGGCGAGCAGGATATTGTGCCGTTGCGCTTGTACAACACGCTGACCGGGCGCGTGGAGGAGTTTACTCCTCTGGACGGCAAGCGTGTACGGATGTACACCTGCGGCCCTACGGTCTACAATTACGGCCACATCGGCAACTATCGCACGTTCGTTTTTCAGGACGTTCTGCGGCGTTACCTCAAGTATCGCGGCTACGAGATGATGCAGGTGATGAACCTGACGGACGTCGAGGACAAGATTATCCGCGAAGCGCGCGCCGCCGGCTTGCCGATCCGCGAGTTCACCCAAAAATACATCGAGGCCTTTAACGTCGACCGCAAGCTCCTCAACCTGGAGGATGTCGAGTTTCTGGTGCGCGCTACCGATCACATTCCGGAGATGGTCGAGCTAGTCCAGACCTTGGAAGGGAAGGGCTGCGCCTATGCGAGCGAGGGGTCGGTCTACTTCAAAGTAGATTCGTTTCCGGAGTACGGCAAGCTCTCGCACATGAATCTGGCGGGCAATCGCGCCGGGGCCCGCGTGGATGCAGACGAGTATGAGAAGGCAGATGTACGCGATTTCGTGCTCTGGAAGGCCGCAAAAGAGGGCGAGGACTTTTGGGATACGGCGCTTGGGCCGGGCCGTCCCGGCTGGCACATCGAATGCTCCGTAATGGCCATGAAATATCTGGGTGCGACGCTTGACATCCACTCCGGAGGCACGGACCTCATCTTTCCGCATCACGAAAACGAGATCGCGCAGAGCGAAGCCGCCACGGGCAAGCCTTTTGCGCGCTTTTGGGTGCACGGCCAGCACCTGATCGTGAACGGCCAGAAGATGTCGAAGTCGCTGGACAATTTCTTCACTTTGCGCGACTTGATTGCGAAAGGGTACAAGCCGTCGGCGGTGCGCTATCTGCTGTTCTCGGTGCCGTACCGCAAGCCTTTGAATTTCACCATTGATGGGCTTCGGCAGGCGGAGGAATCTCTCGACCGGTTGCGCAATTTTCGGCAGCGCCTGACCGCCGAGTCATTTCCGCCCGGTTCGAACCAGGATCTCGAGGCAGAGGCGCAGTCGGCGCGATCCGGGTTCGAAGAGGCGCTGGACGACAATCTCAACACCGCCGAAGCGCTGGCGGCCGTCTTCGAGTTGATCCACGGCGGGAATATCGCCATGGACCGCGGTGACTTCCGCGAGAACCAGCGCGGAGCCTACCTCGACGTCCTGGAGCGCTGGGACCGCGTCTTTGCTGTCCTCGACGATCAGGACTACGCCAAGCTGCGCGAGTTCGGATTCATACGGGAAAAGACCGGAGCAGAGGACACGATGGGTCTCGAAGGAGGCACGGTATTCACCGCGGAAGCAGGCGGCGAATCGAGGGGCGCGGTGCTAGTGGAGACCCTGAGCGAAGTTGAGATCGAGCGCCGCATCAGCGCCCGGGAGCAGGCCCGCCGCAACGGCAAGTACGCCGACGCAGACCTAATCCGCAAGGATCTGATGGACGCCGGGGTGGTGATCGAAGATACCAAAGCAGGCACGCGCTGGAAGCGAAAGTAGGGAGCCGAGCCTTGAAGCTGGTGGCGGCTCGCCATTGGGTCTGTGGTGGTGAATGGGAGTCCCGCCTTCTGACGGAGTTGCAAAGGCCTTACACGAGCGCTCACAAGCCCACGTTGGGGCGATAAACTTGACGACCTCCCCCAAGCTCTCGGTGATTGTTCCCGTCTACAACGAGCGAACCACGATCGAAGAGATTCTCCGGCGCATTCAAGCGGTCGAGATCGAGAAAGAGATCGTCATCGTCGACGACGGATCGACCGACGGCACGCGCGAATTCCTGAGGGGTCTGGCAGAGCGCTCCGGAGTGGGCGCGACGTCTGTTCCAGAGGGCCATGCGGAGCAGCGAACCGGCAGCATTCGAGTCTTATTCCAAGAGAAGAACTGCGGCAAGGGAGCGGCGCTGCGCCGCGGATTCAAAGAAGCGCGCGGGCAGATTGTGATCATTCAGGATGCGGACCTGGAGTACGATCCTGGAGACATGCCGGCGCTCGTCAAGCCCATCGAGCACGGAGACGCGGACGTGGTCTACGGCTCGCGGTTCATGGGTGGTCCGCATCGAGTTCACCTGTTCTGGCATTATGTCGGCAACAAGTTTCTTACTACGCTGTCTGACATGTTTACCAACCTCAATCTCTCGGACGTCTGGACTTGCTACAAGGCGTTCCGGCGTGAAGTGCTCGACAAGATCGAGATCGAAGAGGATCGATTCGGGTTCGAGCAGGAGATCACCGTCAAGATCAGCAAGAATTGGCGGATTTACGAGGTCCCCATCTCCTATTTCGGACGCGACTACGCCGCAGGGAAAAAGATTACCTGGAGAGATGGGTTCCGGGGACTGTGGTGCATCCTTCGTTACAGCCTGAAGGAGCGGGGGAACTCGCCGTAACGCCCGGCGGCCGCGACATCGGATGCTGTCCTAATCCTGCATTGAAGGATAATGTCCGACATCGCGACGCGCTTGGGAGATGACCCAGCCCGTGATATGATGGACTGTGTCTTCTGTGATATCGAGAGACGGCGCGAGACCAGTGAGGTTTAACCAGGTGCGCTGTCAGAATCGCCGGCAGGTTTGACCATGTCTCAGATTAGGCCCTGTCCCACGTGTCCGCTGCTCGCCCGCCCCAGCCTCTTTTCCGCCGACTAATGATCCTCTGAGAAGTTGTTTCGCGGCTGTGCAAACTCCATTCCGGTGAGCGTCCAATCACCCAAACAGAAAAATCAGAGGAGAGAAGCTATGACAAAAACAGCCGAAAAGACGGCGATGCCGTTCGCGCAGATCAACACGTCTTTGCCCGGACCCGAAGCGCGACGGGTTCTCGACCTCGATCGCCAGTACGTTTCTCCGTCCTACACACGCGACTATCCCCTGGTTGCCAAGCGGGGGCAGGGGGCGTTGGTTGAAGACGTGGACGGAAACGTATTTCTCGACTTTGCCGCAGGCATCGCTGTGGTCGCGACGGGGCATTGCCATCCTGAGGTGGTGGCCGCCATTCAGCAGCAGGCGGCAGAACTGCTTCACATGTCGGGCACCGACTTCTACTATCCGAACCTGGCAGAACTGGCGCAGAAGCTGGCTTCGATCGCTCCGGGCGAAGAAGTCAAAAGGGTGTATTTCGGGAACTCGGGAGCCGAGGCAGTAGAAGCGGCGATCAAGCTGGCCAAGTATCACACCAAACGCGACAAGCTCGTCGCCTTCCATGGATCGTTTCACGGCCGCACCATGGGAGCGCTCTCGTTGACCGCCAGTCGGGCCATCCAGCGGAAGGGATTTGGCACGCTGCTCTCGGGTGTCTTCCACATGCCGTTTCCCGACACTTATCGCGGCACGTACGGGGTGCGTCCGGAGTGCGCATCGATTGACTGCCTCAATTACCTGGAGAAGGAGCTCTTTCGGCGCCGGGTGGATCCCGAAGAGGTGGCGGCGATCTTCATCGAGCCCATTCAAGGCGAGGGAGGTTACCTGCCGGCTCCGGCTGATTTCCTGCGGGGACTGGAACGGATCTGCCGCAAGCACGGCATCTTGCTGGTAGCGGACGAAGTGCAATGCGGCATGGGCCGAACCGGTAAATGGTGGGCGGTGGATCATGCCGGGGTTGAGCCTGACATCATCTGCACCGCCAAAGGCATCGCTTCCGGCATGCCGCTTGGAGCCATCATCGCGCGTGCCAGCGTGATGGACTGGACTCCGGGCGCGCACGCTTCCACCTTTGGGGGCAATCCGGTATGCATCGCGGCTTCGCTCGCAACGATTAGCCTGTTGGAGCGTGAGTATATGGCCAATGCCGCCCGCATGGGCGAGTTTATTTTCACTCGAACCGCGGACTGGCGTGAACGGCACAAGATTGTGGGTGACATTCGGGGCAAGGGCCTGATGATCGGCATCGAGGTCGTGCGCGATCAGAAGACCAAGGAAAAGGCGCCTGATCTTCGTAATCGGATCGTTCAGCTTGCATTTCAGCAGGGATTACTCATTCTGGGCTCGGGCGATACAACTCTTCGACTGTGCCCGCCGCTTGTCATCAACGAGGAAGAGGCGGAGTTCGCGCTGCAAACGCTTGACGTTTGCATCGCTGAAGCAGAAGGCTCAGTCTGAGGCACGCTTTGAGTTTGCTCCCAGCGGCGTGGTCTCAAAGGGCTGCCTTTTCCGTGCCGAGCACGTGCCCGCAGAGGCAATGGGCCCGAAGCGAGACTCGATCCGCTGTTGTAAGAACTAGTCGGATGGTAGGTTGCGGCCGTGAGGTGGTTCGCACGTGCGGTCTACGGTCTGCTTGTTTGGCGGGAGCGGCGATTCGCTCGCCGTAGCGGGGTATTCGACCGAAAGCCGCGTCCCGAGCCGCCTTCGGCTAAGACCGGCGTGGGAGAGGCTGCTCACCTGAAGATCGGTCGTCGCGGTGAAATGCTTGCTTACTGGTATCTCCGCCAAGCCGGTTACAGACTGGTGGCCCGCAACAGGCGTCCGGGAACGCGAGCGGGTGAGCTCGACCTGGTCGGTTGGGATGGGCCGGTACTGGCGTTTATCGAGGTCAAGACGCGCACCTCCTCTCAAGCCGGACGTCCAGAGAGCGTAGTAAGCGCCGAGCAACAGCGGCGCATCGCAAAGTCAGCGCTCAAGCAGATGCGCCGGGTCGGCAGGAAGGATGTAAGCTACCGATTCGATATTGCCAGTGTATCATGGGAACCAGGCGCCGGTTACTGCGTCCGCCTGGTCAAAGATGCTTTTAGAAATCGGCTCTAATTAAGGCAACTATTTACTTGACACACTTCCGCTCCTATGCTACTCTTTTTGCATGAGCGACACACGAATCGAGATTCCCGACACCCTGCAAGGCGTAATCGCCTATCTCGCAGACCCCGATAACTGTTTTAGGGCCGCAGTTGCC
>DASYYZ010000027.1:0-4398 GCA_035946735.1 Terriglobia bacterium | reverse complement strand
GGGGTTGCACGCCAGTACACGGGATCGGCGGGTAAGATCACCAACTGCCAGATCGGCGTCTTCGCCTCCTATGTGTCGCGTCACGGCCACGCCTTCATCGACCGGGGGCTTTATCTGCCGAAAGAGTGGACCGACAACCCCGCACGCATGAGAGCGGCGCATGTGCCGGACGATGTGGGCTTTGCGACGAAACCCCAAATCGCACGCCGGATGATCGCGCGTGCGATTGCCGCAAAGGTACCGTTCTCTTTTGTCGCGGCGGACAGCGTGTATGGCACGGGAGACATCGAGACCACCCTGCGCAAGGCCGGCAAGGGATATGTCCTGGGCGTCGCCTCCAACCACGTGTTCCGTTCCTGGGGCAAAACGCAGCCGGTTGGCGGGACGGCCGGGAAGATCGCGCAAAATCTTCCACAAAACGCCTGGCGGCGCCTGTCGGCGGGCGAAGGAACCAAGGGACCGCGCCTGCATGACTGGGCCTATCTCGAACTGGCTGATCTCGATGCCGGCCAATACAACAATACTCTCACCGGAGAGTGGACGCGGGGTCTCCTGATCCGCCGCAACATTGCCGACGGCGACCTTGCGTTCTTCTCTACGTGGTGTCCCAAGGGCATGCCCATGGGAAAGCTGGTATCGGTCGAAGGCAATCGCTGGGCCATCGAAGACAGCTTTGAAGCCGCCAAGAACGAACTCGGCCTCGATCACAACGAGACCCGTTCCTGGCATGGCTGGCGCCGGCATGTGTCGCTGGTCATGCTCGCCTTCGCCATGATGGCCGCCATCCGGCATCGCGCCAATGCCGGACCACCCAAAAAAACCATGCCGCGACGCCGGACCAGACATTCCTGATCCGCTGGTCGATCCAGGAAATCCGGCGCATCGCCACGAAGCTCGCCCAACGGCGCATCCAGCCCGCACACGTGATCGCATGGTCACTCTGGCGCCGCGCACACCAAGCCGAAGCGCGCCTCGCCCACCTCAAAAGGAAAAGGCAACTGTAATGTTAGGGCCCGTTGGGAAATAATTGAATCTTGAATTTTAGCTTGGGGATTCCCGCGGCGAATCGGGTGGGATATGAATGATTCGTGGTTGACGATGCTGCGATTCGGGTTCGGTACGAGGCGCTTGATCCGCTTTTGGACGAGCGCGGCCGGCGTCGGTATGCGGCGGCGGAAGCTTTGGCGGCGGGTCGCGGCGGGATAACCGCAGTTTCGCAGATCACTGGCGTCGCGCGCAGCACGATCGGACGCGGCCTTGCCGAGTTGCGCAGCGGGGCTGCAATCGAATCGGACCGCATTCGCAAGCCCGGCGGAGGACGCAAGTCCCTGACGGCCAGGGATCCCACCCTGCTGGACGATCTGCGCAGTCTGGTTGAGCCATCGACCCGCGGCGATCCGCAAGCCGCGCTGTTGTGGACGGCAAAGAGCCTGCGCAATCTGGCTGCCGGCTTGCGCGAGCTTGGCCACCGGATCAGCTACAGCGTTGTCAGAGAGCTGCTGCGCTCGCTTGGCTATAGTCTGCAGGCCAATCGCAAGACCCGCGAGGGCGGCAATCACCCCGATCGCGACGCGCAGTTCTGCTACATCAACGAGCAGGTGAAGACGGCACTGGCGAATGGCGCGCCTGCCATCTCGGTCGATACCAAGAAGAAGGAATTGGTTGGCGATTTCAAGAACGCCGGCCGCGAATGGCGACCCAAGGGCTCGCCGGAACCGGTGCGGGTGCACGATTTTCTGATCAAGCAGCTCGGCCGCGCCGTGCCCTATGGCGTCTACGACATTGGCGAGAATACCGGCTGGGTCAGCGTTGGTATCGATCACGACACGGCAAGCTTTGCCGTCAATGCCATCCGCCGCTGGTGGCAGACCATGGGACAGGCCCGCTATCCCAATGCCAAAAGCCTCACGATCACCGCCGATGGCGGCGGCAGCAACGGATCGCGTCTGCGCTTGTGGAAGATCGAATTGCAGAAACTCGCCGACGAGCTCGGCCTTGCCATTACCGTTTGCCACCTGCCGCCCGGCACCAGCAAGTGGAATAAGATCGGTGTGTCACGAACACATCCTCAAAGAAAGGAGATGTGGAACTGTATGAGAGATGGGGGCAGGCCCCTCGATGTCGGCAGTCAGGTGCTGATCTCAAACCACTGCAAGCTGCGGCCGTTAAAAGCGATCGTGGTGAGCGTTGCAGCAAAAGGCGGGACCTGATCCCGTCAGGTATGGTCCGGAGAGGCGAGCGAAAGCAAACCGTCGATGAAGTGTCGAAATTCCATAGGCGATGTCAAAACCGGGGGTGCGATCTTCTCCCGGGATCAGTTCGGGGGTGGCCCTGAAGCCTGCCCGAGCAGCATCCGGCATGTAGGCGGCGCGAAGCCGGACCAGGCTCTTGTACGGAACGTGAGAACCTGTCGTCCCGATGCGAAGGGAGAAGTCCAATTGGCGAAATGCAAAAGGACCAGAGTACCGATGCGGGGCACAGGGACGGAGTGGTCTGTAGTAGGGTTGAAGGTTCTGTAATGGGACTGGACCGAAGGGATCACGTTGTTCAGCCGCGACCCAGCACCAACCGGTAACGGGAGGAGTTCTGTGGACAAGGCAAAGCCGTTCGACATTCCGAAGCGGGAAGTCTGGGAAGCCTTCAAGAAGGTGAAGGCCAACCAGGGGGCGGCTGGAGTTGATGGGCAGTCGGTTGCCGACTTTGAGGCCGAGCTATCGGATAACCTCTACAAACTGTGGAACCGAATGTCCTCAGGGAGCTACTTTCCACCGCCGGTGCGACGGGTGATGATCCCGAAGCGCGGAGGAAGCGGTGAGCGGCCGCTGGGTATTCCAACGGTCGCGGATCGCGTCGCCCAAGAAGTCGTCAAGCGGTATCTGGAACCCATCCTGGAGCCCATCTTCCATGAGGATTCCTACGGGTATCGCCCAGGCCGTTCGGCCATCGACGCGGTCAGGACAGCGCGTCAGCGATGCTGGCGTTACAACTGGCTGCTCGATATCGACGTCAAGGGCTACTTCGACAGCATTGATTGGGGTCTGCTCCTCAAGGCGCTTCGTACGCGTACGGATTGTCCTTGGGTGCTTCTCTACATCGAACGCTGGTTGAAGGCTCCGGTGCGGATGGAGGACGGTAGCGTCGCACCACGTGACGCGGGAACCCCTCAGGGCGGGGTCATCTCGCCTTTGCTGGCGAATCTGTTCCTGCATTATGCCTTCGACATGTGGATGGTGCGGACGTTTCCCACCATCCCGTTCGAGAGATACGCGGACGACTGCATCTGCCATTGCCGAAGCGAAAAGGAGGCGCGCGCATTGTGGGAAGCCCTGGAGGCTCGGTTTACGGCCTGCGGGTTGGTTCTACATCCACAGAAGACGAAGCTCGTCTACTGCAAGGACACGAACCGGCGTGGTGATTTCCCTGTCCAATCGTTCGACTTTCTCGGCTACACATTCCGGCCGAGGAAAGCGATTTGGCACGGGTGTCAATACGGCCTCTCATTTCTGCCGGCCGCCAGTCAGGACGCGCTGAAAGCAATCCGACAGACGGTCCGACGGTGGGAACTCCACCATCGGAGCGACATGGCCCTGGATGATTTGGCACGGAAGTACAACGCGTATATCCGAGGCTGGATCAACTACTACAGCCACTTCTACAAGTCGGCCCTGACCTGGACACTGCTCCGGGTTGATGCCTTCTTGATCCGTTGGGCGCGCAACAAATACAAGCGCCTACGCCCGCGGCCAAAGGGTGCGCGGGTTTGGTTGGCTCGGGTCATCCGCACCAATCCAAACCTCTTCGCCCATTGGGAATTTCTGCACGTCAGCGGCCGGACATCGGGAGCCGTATGAATCGCGAGGTTCACGTACGGTTCTGGGAGCGCGCGGGGGTGAAATTCCCTCGCGCGACTCGACAGCACCGGCTGTTCTCGTTCATTACCCAGAATTGGCGCGGCAAACCTTTGATCAGCCACCAGGTCATCGTCCAGCTGATCGCAGCCACCACGACAAAAAACGGCCTCGACGTTCGCGCCGAGATCGATCCCAATTCCTACGAAGCCGGCATCGTCGTCAACGACGCCGAACTCGCAGCCGTCAACATCACCCGACACGAATTCCATGGCGAATGGAACTATACCATCGCCCCAAAAGCACTCAGCCCGTAGCGATAGTTTCCCAACGAGCCCTAACTGTTCGGATCGTAAAATACGAGGCTTTCGATTTTCTCCGCTTCGCCCGGATCAAGACGTGCCCGGAGTTCGACCACATTGCCATCGGGGTCGCGGATGAAAATTGAAACATGGCCGTCCCCAAACGTAACGGGACCCTGCGTGATCCTGATCCCCATTTCTTTGATACTCGCAATCGTCTGAACGATGTCATTGACGCGAAAGGCCAC
>DASYYZ010000026.1:0-5913 GCA_035946735.1 Terriglobia bacterium | reverse complement strand
GCCGAGCTGACGGAAGCAACCTTTCACATCGCCGCAAAAATTCGCTCGTCGAAACACACCCCGTGAGTCCAAAGTGCCCAGACAGCTCCCAAGAGTTTTCGCGCCAGGGCCGTGCGCGCCACGTGCGGATGCTTGCGCCGGGCCAGCCGCTGGAACCAAGCGCGCGCTCCGGCCGAATACCGCGCCGCGGTCATGGCCGCTTCGTTCATCACCCAGCGCAGGCGGGGAGAACCGGCGTGCGTGATCCCGCCGCTGCGCTGGTGGTCGGCCGACTGGCGGATCACCGGCACCAGGCCCGCATAGTTGTACAGGCTTTTCTTGTCCGGGAAGCGCCGAATGTCGCCGATCTCCGCTTTCAGCACCATGGCGGTGAACGCGCCGATGCCGGGAATGGTCATCAGGCAGCGGGCGTCGGGATCTTGCCGGGCCGCTTGCCCCAGTTGCTGGTCCAGAGCGGCAACCTCCTGGTCCAGTCGTTCCACCATCCGCAGAGAGGTTTCGATCGCCTGGCGAGGAGCGGGCCGCAGAGTCACACTGCTCAGCCAGGCGCGTCCGGTGCGCCCGAACAGATCGCTCACAGGCGCGCGCAGCCCGTGCTGATGCAGGACCGCGTGCACCTGGTTCTTGTAGCGCGTGCGGTCCTGCGCGAGCGCGATGCGCAGGCGCAGCAGTTCGCGCAAGTCGCGCGTGGCCGTGTCGGCTTTCCAGGATTCCGGCAGCAGGTTGGCCCGCAACAACTGGGCCAGCGTGGCCGAATCCACCCGGTCGTTCTTCAGCTTGGCGCTGGCGATGGCCTTCACGCGAGCCGGATGCACCAGCACCACGCGCTCGACCAGCGGTTCGACCGTCTCCAGAAACGCCGGCCAGAATCCGCAGGCCTCGACCGCCACGAGAATGTTTTCTTTCCCCGGGTCCTGCAGGCGAAGGAAAAATGCTGCGAGATCCTCCCGGGTGTTGGCCACGCGCCCCTGGCGCTGAATCGAGCCGCTTGCATCGAGTACCGTGATGTAACAAAATCGCAAATGAAGATCTACTCCAACGTAGATCATGCCGTGCCTCCTCTCGGTCGGAAGTTGCTTGCACAACCATCCTACCGCCGCCGAGGCACGGCTTTTTCATTACATCTCCAAAGCGGCGCGCTGCGCAGGCCGCGCGGGCAAAATCAGCAGCGCCCCGGGCATGGCGAGAGCGGGTCGGGAGAGTCATGGTTCCTCCTTGTGCGCGGAGCTATTCATAGCGGAGGGCGACCATAGGATCGACTCTCGACGCGCGCCATGCGGGAAGAAAACTGGCCATAGCAGCTGCGGAAAACATCAGCAAACTAGCACCAAGAATCGTGAGCGGATCCCCGGCACTGACCCCATAGAGCATGCTGGAAATGGCGCGTCCTGCGGCGAACGCCAAGGCTAAACCTATGACTGCCCCAATGGCCGTCAAGCGCAAGGCTTCACGGAGGACCAGCTGCATTACTTCCCAGCGACGAGCGCCCAGGGCCATGCGAATGCCGATCTCCGGCGTTCTCCGCACAGTGGAGTATGCGATCACTCCATAGAGTCCGACCGAGGCCAGCAAAAGGGCGAGCAAGCCGAATAACGACGCGAGCCAGGCAATCATTCGTGGTTCCATCAGGCTTTCCTGCACCTGCTGCGTCAAGGTTTTTACGCCATAGACAGGGAGATTCTTTTCGACCGCCAACAATTCGCGTCGAATGGCGCGGGTCATTGCACCGGGTTCGCCTGCCGTACGGACTTCCAGCGTCATTTCCCCCTGGAGGGATGCAGGCAATTGCAAAAACGAGAAATAAACAACAGTGAGAGGCGGCTCGTCCACGTGGCTTTGCTTCGAGTCCTTCACAACCCCGACAATCTCAAACTGCCCAAGATTCTGATTTACTCCAAGACCGATCGTGCGGCCGATCGCCTCCTGCACGCCATGCTCATGGCCGAAAAACTGGCGCGCAAATGTTTCGTTGACTACTGCCACCTTCGGGGCGGCCTCGTTGTCTCGCTCGCCGAAATCTCGCCCCACCAGAATAGGAATGCCGGCGGTCTGAAAGAAGTTTGGACCAACAGTGTCGAAATTACTGGATATGTCCTCGCCGGGCCGGGAAGCGTAACCCGGCACGCTGATGCTATTTCTCCAGCCACCGCGGGTCACCAGCCCGTGGCGCGACATGCTCACCGCCAAAACTCCAGGGACCGTTTCCGCATGCTGCAGCAAATCCTTGTAGAGATTACTCAGACGCGACCCTTGATATCCAATCAGGGTTGGGTCCACGGAGAACACCAGCACATGATCGGGTCGAAACCCCAGGTCCACGCTCAAGAGCTCCTGGAAACTGTGAGTGAATAGCCCCGCCACGAAGAGCAGCACCATGGATAGCATCACCTGCGAAATCACCAGCCCATTACCCAGGCGATTTCCGCGCGGCCCTGGTGCCGCTTGCCGGCACTCACGTTGAAACCATTGCGTGGAGCTGGTCTGCGTGGTACGCCAGGCTGGCATCAAACCGAAGAGCAAGCCAACCAGCAATGAAATTCCACCTGCGTAGATCAGAGTTCTAGCGTCCGGCGACAGGTCCAGAGACACTCCCGCTGGCACAATTTTCAGGAGAAATTGAGTTCCCCAGAACGCCAAAAGAAGGCCTGCGGCTCCTCCCAGCAGCGCAAGGAGCAGGCTCTCGGTAACAAGTTGCCGAATCAATCTTCCCCTTCCCGCTCCAAGAGCGAGCCGCACAGCAATTTCTTTCTGCCGGGCCGCACCTCGTGCGAGGAGCAAGTTCGCAAGATTGGTGCAAGTGATCAACAAAACCAAACTAACCAAGGCCATGAGTAATATCATGCCCGCCCAGGCACTCGTTTTGCTGCGAGGTGAGAGCCCCCACGCTCCCGGTTCGAGCCTGAAGCTCATTCCCTCGGTTCGCAGACCGATGCCGGCTGCGTAGTGCTGAAACACCGCCGACAAATCAGCCGTTGCTTGCGCAGCGCTGACTCCGGGTTTCATTCTTCCCATTGCGTCGAGCCACCAGGAGCCGGGGTTGCTCAGCCACGTGTTTCCCGGGTTGAGCTGCGGATACATCGTGATGGGAACGGTGATGTCAGGAGCACCACCTGACCTGATCCCGAAGAATCGCGGGGGCGTGACGCCGATAATCGTGAAGGGAAATCCGTTCAAGTGGACTGTCTTGCCGATGACGGAAGGACTGAGTGCAAAACGACGCTTCCAGTAGCCGTAACTGATCACCGCCACTGGATTTTGGCCTGGGACCTTGTCCTCATCGGCTGTGAAGGCTCGTCCTGCGATGGCTGTGACGCCTAAAGTAGAAAAGTAACCACCGGAAACGTACTCGGCGCCGCCCGGCGTCATTTCTGCCTGGCCGTCCACACTCACGTTTATGGCGCCACCGGTTCTGACAAAGAGTCCGTCCAGCGTTTTGTTCTCATCCCGCATTGCTTTGAATAGCGGATACGAGAAACCAAGAGATCCGTCATGAATGTCGGTGGGATCCAGCATGACCAGCTGATCCGGCCTATCTACGGGAAGAGTCCGCAGCAACAGTGCATTGACGAAGCTAAAGATTGCCGTGTTGGCGCCGATGCCGAGAGCAAGGGTGAGAATCGCGACCGTCGTGAAGCCTGGGGATTTGCGCAACATGCGGAGCGCGAAGCGAAGGTCGCGCGCGAGATTGTCCCAGAAGAGCCAGCGGCGGAATTCGTAGAAACGCTCCTGAGTTTTGGTGACGTTGCCGAAGGCGCGGCAGGCGGCGTGGTGAGCTTCCTGTTCGCTGAGGCCTTGCTCGCGGAGGCGTGCAGCTTCCATCTGAATGTGAGCTTCAATTTCGGTCTTGAAGTCTCTGTCGTTGCGCTTGCGTCCGAATAATTTTTCGAACATTGCTAGCCTTTCACCATAGCCAGCTCACTCCTCGCGAAGGAGCATGGCGGGGTCGATCGAGAGCGCGCGGTGCGCGGGAATCCATGTGGCGAGGAGGCCGACCAGGGCCATGGCCAAAACGACGCCCGTCAAGACCAAAGGATCGCGCGGAGTGGCTTCGTAGACGATGGAAGCCAGGACGCGGGCCGCCAGGATTCCGAGAATCAATCCCGCAGCGGAACCGAAAGCGAGGAGTTTTACGGCGTGGCCGAGAGCGGCGCGGAGCACTTCCTTGCGCCGGGCGCCGAGGGCCATGCGGATGCCGAGTTCGCGTTTGCGCTTGCTGACGGCATAGGCGGCCATTCCAAATATGCCGGTCACGGAGAGAAGCGCGCCCAAGAAGCCGAGGACGCCGAGAGACATCGCGGCCATACGGGACGCAAACAGCGCTCCGTTCATGTCCGCGTTCCAACTTTGAATGAAGGCCGGCAGGCCGGAGTCGAGATCGCGGATCCGGGAGCGGATGGTAGCGGTCAAGAGGCGAGGATCTTCATGGGAGCGGACGAGGATCCAAGTCTCCATCGAAGGCGACTGCAAAATCGAGAGGAACATGGCAGCGTGCTGGTTCTCGGTGAGATTGGCCGTGTATTTGCCGTTTTCGACGATGCCGACAACCTGAACGCGCGTGCCATCGCGACGTTTGAAATACTGGCCGAGGGCGCCGGAGGCCGAGCCGAAAACTTTTTGCGCGAAATACTGATTCACGACAGCGACACGCGGAGCATTACTGTCGTCCTGCCAGGTGAGAGTCCGCCCAGCGAGAAATTTCGTGCCGGCGGCGGAAAAATATCCGGGCGAAACGCGATACAGGATGGTGGAGGCGGCGGCGTTGGAGGGCCGGAGGTCCGCCGTCTGGTCTGTGAAGACGTCGGTGTTGTCCCAGCCCATGTGCAGGGGCGGATTCTGACCGACCATTCCGACGGAATCCACGCCGGGAATGGCCTGGACGGCTTCGAGCATGCGCTTTTGCATGACGGGCGAGGAAGTGTCCGTGTAACCGGCAGAGTTAAGATCGGTGTTGACGAGCATGACGTCGCGGGGCTCGAAGCCGAAGTTGCCGTGCAGCGAGCGCTGGAGGCCGCGCACGGCCACGAAGGAAGAAGTGATGAGCACAGCGCAGATGGCAATCTGCGCCGCGAGCAACAGGTCGCGGGCCGTTATCCGGCGGCGAACCGCAGCCGTGGAGCCGGATTTGATGACGCTATAAGGATTCGTCTGGAGGACCTGCCGAACGGGCACCGCGCCAAACAGGATGCCGCTCGCCAAGCTCAAGAGAAGCGCAACAAGGTAGACCTTTGCATCCGGATCCAGGACGAGATTGAGAGGAAACTCGGGGAAAGGCCGCCAGGCGCCCAAGGAGTGCAAGAGCGCGGCGCTGCCCCAGAGACCGACGGCGCCGCCGCATAGGGAGATGAGAATGGCCTCCGTGAAGAGCTGCCGCAAAATGCGGGCGCGGCTGGAACCGAGCGCCAGCCGGAGGGCCACCTCGCGGGAGCGGTCGGCGGCGTGCGCGGCGAACAGGCTGCCCAAGTTGGCGCAGGCGGCCAGCAAGATCAGCCCGGCGAGGAGCATCAGGGCAGAAAGAAAACCGAGAATGGGATTCCCAAAAACGTCGCCGCCGACATTCGGACGGCCCAAGCGGAAAGTCGTCTGATTGACATCCTCATCCTTGGGATACGTCTTTTTCTGCCAGGATCCGATGGAATTCAAATCAGCAATGGCCTGAGCCGGAGTGACTCCGGGCTTCAGGTGGCCAATCACTTCGCCCATCCAGAGCGAGGCGCGGTCATTCAGGCGAATGCCATCGAGCTCCTCGACGTTGACAGCGGGGACGTAGAATGTGTCGGAGAAAAACATCAGAGTTCCCGTGAAGCCCGGAGGAGCGACGCCGATAATCGTGTAGGGATGCTTGTTCAGGCGAACCGTGCGTCCGACGGCTACGGGATCGGCTTGAAAATGGCTCTGCCAGAACGCGTAAGTGAG
>DASYYZ010000025.1:0-67483 GCA_035946735.1 Terriglobia bacterium | reverse complement strand
CCGCTGGATGGAAATACAAAACCAGACTTCGTCGACACTAAGTTATTGCCGACGAAAAATGGTCTTGATTTTGGGGTCCACCTTCCTCACCACAAAGATCGTTGCAATCCACGAGTACTCTAAGTTGCGTCATGTTCTGTTCCCGCTGGCATCGTCGGCTGCCCAATGACTTCGCATCCTTCCGACTTTACTTCTGCGAATCCCCAATTAAGCCTGAGACCGAAGGCTGAAGTCGCTTACTCAGGACGCTACGATCCGACGCGGTCAGCAGCGTCACCCCTAAAATTCCAAAAATCGTTTCCGAAGCGACGCACCTGAACTCGAGCCCGCTAACGTTCTTCGTGGCGTCCAGTACCACGTCACTGACTGCGAGGTTCGGGGACTGGGGTTGCGGTATCACCGGCGATTGCTCCAACTTCCCAAACGGAATCGCATAGCAGTACGGAGAAAAGTGCTGGGCCATGCAACTCATGGTGTAGGGGGGGATGAGCTGCTTTACAAGCCGTGTCCCATCGGCATAGTGAACGATGACTTCCGCCGCCGGATAGTAGCATTTGACGGTCTTGGTCAGGTTTGCTGTGAGCAAGTAAAGGCGTTCTAAACGCCGCGGCGTCTCCAAGCGCAGAATCGCGGATGTCGGTAGCGGCTTCGAGCACCGGGTGTTAACAAGAGCAAGCAGATTGGTTTCGGCGTCGGTCAAAAAGCTCACGCCAAATGGCGTGTGGATTTCCCCTTCCAGATCTGGGACCTCCCAGCGGGGCTGCCGAGCGCAGTCCCGCTGCTCTGGCAGACACCCCCAAGTCAGCAGGCTGGTGGGCGCTGCCTCAAGTACATAACCGAGTTCGTCCTTCTGAGGCATAGGATTTCTATGATCAACGCCCACACCGCATCCGACATAGTCGAGGCGCCACTTGAACGCGCCGTAGCTGTACAAAGTCCGAAGGTCGCAGTTGTGGTAGGGTCCTAGATCGAGCTTTGTGAGCCGCGAAACAAACGAGCTTCTTCCAATATTCCAGTTGACCGCTTCACAACTGTCAGCTAGTCCAGCCAGCTCGACCGTTATGGGAATCGTGCCGGGAGACAGCTCGGTCCACAGATTGCCTGTGGCAAGTTGAATCGTTCGCTTTTGCGCCTCAGGAATACTCACATTTTCGCGGAACATCCTGCCCGCTAGCCTAATTGTCGCTGGACCAACCAGCTTCTTTTCCCGGTTGTTTTGAATTTCAATCAGGAGCGCCCTCTTTTCGGCATCGACTCGTGGAGAGGAGACAGCGGGCCCTCCGGCACGAAAAGCGGGCACATATGAAGAGACGATGCTCCAGGGCTTGAGCACTTCGAGATCCAGCGGGTGAAGATAGCGCGTCTGGCCGCACTCGATTTCGATGAATGCGGTGCAGCGGCCCGATTTTACGGGTATGAGGGTGACATCAGTCGCACCATCTGGGCGGCGCCGGATGGCAGCGCCACGAATTCCCCCTTGGGGGTCCAGCACGCGGCGGGCGGTGGCGTTCTGGACAGAGAAACGGCAGGTTTGCGCCTCGATGACCTGGGTCCTGCCTTCGATCGTCGGAGCCGTACCCATCTCGATCACGAACCGATGTGTTGTGCCCAGCCCACTCGTTGCCATCAATCTGGCAGAATTGACAGCGACCGCCAGACGGCAGGGAGCATTCGTTCCATTGATTCTTACTTCTTTAATCTGGGCACGAACCGGAAATTCCAATCGGACTTGCCGAGAGATAGGAGTGTGACAGTCGATCGAAATCTGTTGTCCGGAACGCCGAAATGAGTAGAGAAGGTCTGGTGTGGCGACTTCGGCGTGTTCCCAGCCGCCAGGAAAAGTCGGACGTAAGACCAGCAGGTTCTCACCAAACTCGGGCTCCAATCCAAACACGCCCTCTGCCACCGCCTGAATGAACGGCCCTTGCAGCTCAGCGATGCTTTTCATTCCTGCGCCAGTGCCATCATTGCACTGGGTGTGGCACAATGTCGCGTCATCACTGCGGTAGGCGCTTTCACTGATCGTCTTCAGCGCCGGCCAGAAGTGATCAACGTCACCGGCCCTGCAGGCGGCTAAGACGCTGAGTGCGGTATCCCCGTTCGCCACGTAATGGTGACTCCAGCCAATGGGCCACCAGTCATTCATCAACTCCAGCGTGACACCTGCTTGGGGATTGAGAAATAGGGTGTCGCGCACGTAGCGCATCGCCATGTATGCTTCCATTGAATCGCTTACGCCGCGGGAAATCGGGAGGAACTGTTCCTGAGCCTCCGGATGGGGACGCAAAGTGCAGTTTGTCTCTGCGGAACCGAACGCACCGAGTTGCCGGTTCCAGAGCGAGCGTCGCAGCTGCTCCTTCACTTTACTCGCGAGAGCTTCATACTGGCCTGCACAGTCATTTTCACCCAACCGGCGCGCGATTTCAGTCGCGCTCCGAAGTGCAGTCCACGCCATCGCTGTCTGAACGACGCACCTGCCGCCGCGAGAATGCATGTCGTTGTTCCAGAACTCATAATAGCCAGTCATCAGGCCGTCGCCGTCTGGGTCGTTCACGGCCAGCGCATGATCCAGCGAACGCCGCACCGACGGCCACATTTGTTTCAAAAAGTCTCGCGAGCCCGTCCAGCGGTAGTGATAGTACACGTGTTCCGCGTAGTAGAAGTCCTGCTCTTCAGCCCAATCCGAGATGGCGAACGCCGGCGTGAAGTAACGCTGCCTACCATTCTGGTCCTGCGTGCCGGAAATGAATTTCAGCGAACTCTCGACTTCATCGTGGTAACCGGCGGCCTCGGCCCCGTAGTAACCGCAACTGATCTTTCCGTATTTTGACCAACCGACAAGTCCGTGGATAAAGGCGGGGTACTCGAACTGCTGCCGCAGGTCGGCCGCGGCATTGTTAACCACATTATCGAACCTGGCGTCGGGAGTCTTGATGCGAATCCGCTTGCCGATATCCCAAAACGCTTTGGACTCTTGCGCGGCGCTTCCGACGTGCGACCGAACGGCGAAAAATTTCCGTTGGGGGCTGAGGCCCCGCCCCACCCAGTGGTGAAACCATTCCTTCTTCATCTCTTCGGCCCAAGCCGCATCGGCAAAGGGCCTGCCTTCGAGGCGAGCTCTCGCGTCCGAGACCCCCTTCCGATCGTAGTCGGTATAACCCCAGACGCAAAGAAACTCGTTCCTTACTTGGGGATGGAGGTCAGACCGGAGCCGCACGCTAAACAGAGCGCACGGATCCGCTGTTGCGGACCGGACGGTCGGGAGGGCGTTAGAGTCACGAAGGATCTGAGAGTCGCCATGAGCTGGTTCGCATTCTCCCTCGCCCAGGCCCACCAGGATCTCTGTATACTCAAGGTCGGGATTGCTCAATCGAGCAAAGTCGTTTGCCAATTCCACTCTATTGTTCTTGTCTCGAATGGCACCGAAAGCCCATGTAAGTTCTAGCGCATGTGTAGAGTCGCCATGAGCGGATGCCGTTGCGATAAAGCCGTTCACGCCAACTAACGGACGAGCTTCGAGTTCGAGGCTAAGGCCGAGTACTTCGTCATCACATTTCCAAGAGGCAATGCCGGGTGCAAACCGCGTGTGAATGCTTCCGACTTGGTCGAGCCATTTCGACTCTCCTTTGTGGGTCACTGCCAGACGCAAGGAGCCGCCAACTCCCAGGCCGGGCAGAATACCCGGTTCGGCGTAGCTGCCCTCGTCGGTACGATGAATCAAGCGCAAACGCGGCTCATCGCCTGCCAGGACGTACCAGACGCCATCCCCCGTCAGGATGTGATTATAGGTACCAGGGCCGTTGATGATAGCGAACCCGCCACCTCGAGCCGGCTCGTAGCGAGCGCCGGTGCCACACGGCCCGCTATCGTCAGGGAACGGGAAGCTGCGGCCGATGTTGATCCCCGGGAGAATGGGGATGTCAGTTGGGCTTTGAGGGGCATAACCAAATTCAGCTTTCGCCGGTACTAAGTCGGGCTGCCGAACAGACGGCAGTTTGGTCCCTGAAGCGGCCAAGACCGCTCCCAGGCCCGAGACAAACTCCCGTCGGCTGATTTTCTTGAGCTGCATGCTAACCTTAGACGCACACGAGTGAACCGCGGGGTTATAGACGCGTCACGAACCCTGCTTCGAGCCAGTCCGCATGGCCCAGATGGCTGGGAGCGGTCCACCACCAGTCACGATAGGAATCGGGGTAAGTTGGTGAGGCCAGAGCTTCGGCCCCCCCGGCGGGATCGTCGATCACAAGCTTGAGCTGACGGCTACCCTTCGGAATTTCGACATCAAAAGGCCACGGCACATACTGGATTCGCATCAGCGGGCTCTTCGCGACGAGGCGGTCGTCGACGTAAACCTTGAAAACAACGCCGGGAAGACACGCCCGGAACCTGCCCAAATCATTGCCCAGAATTTCCTCGTCGATGCCGCCCAGGGCCACGAAGCGCTGGTACTCGGGCTTAAGCTCGTACACCAGTTCCGTAACGGCATGGCCGCCCAAACCCTTCTTGTACTCCTTCCCACGAACTGTCAGGGGGCGTCCAGCGATTGATCGGTCGATGCTCGGACCTTTATTTTGATTAAAAGGCCAACCCACTTTGGCGGAAGCGGGATTGAGATCCGACAACAATACATCAGCGTTCGGAGGCGCGGCAGGAATCTTGGTATATTCCGCCGTGCTTGAAAGTGTGACTCTTCTGCCTTGGTAAAAGCCCACGGCCTTCAATGTGCAGGTTCTTTCTACCCCAAAAGGTTGCGCGTAAGGCGGGGACGCCATTGTAGGCTCACTGCCGTCCAAAGTGTAGTGAATCGCCGCCTCCGGAGAATGTGGGGTGGATAGGGTCACTTTAACCACGTCCTCGAACATACGTCCCCAGGGCGCGACCAGCACGGGGTCAACCAGCAGATCGTTGCTCAATCCTCCTGCCTGGCGAAGCGTGCCGAGAAGATCAACGCTCGGCATCGCGGACCGCTCAATAGCGGCAATCGCTTCCCTGGTGCCCTGGTCTGGCGCGTAACCGTGGTCCGGGTCGTAGGTTGTGAGGGCATCCGTAAGGTCACGGGCGAACATGCACGGCATCGCGTCTCGGAGCATGTTGCTCGCCGCGCCCGGCTTTCCCAGCAGGCAGATGTTGGTGGAGATGCCGGCATAGAGCAGATGCGTCAGGCCGCGAGCAGCACAGATGTCATACACCTCCTGCTCGCCGTTCGCGATCAGGTCGTTCTCTCGGATCTGCAAGGTTGCGTTCATCGCCGTCCAACCGTAATTCATCAGGCATTGCGGGCCGGGGCCACACTCGCAGTATGGATAATCGGGATAAATGGCGTTGGGAGGATTGATAGCTAGCCGGGCGGGAATTGCCTTTTGCTTCATGTTCAGCACCGCCTGCCGCTGAGGGTAAGCATGATACGCCAGGATGACATCGGTGGGCAAAAAAACTATCTGCATCCCGAGGGCGCGAGCGCGATCGAAGGCAGCATTCATGCGAGGGACGAGAGCGCCGGCCCTCGCGAGACAGGTGCGGCACCAATGGTAATTCCACATATCGACGACGACGATTCCGATTTTTTTCGGGTCCAGGGTGTCGGTATATGACACAAGCTTGCCGGTGGAGGGATCACGCCTTTGAAGATCGAATTGAAGTTCGGTAAGTGCACCCTTCGCAGATGTTCCCGCTTCACTGCTGCCTGCTGCAGCGAACGCCAGGGCGATGCTCTTTACGAAATTCCGACGACCGAGGTTTTTGATCAACTTCTTCATGTCAGTTCTCCGACAGTCCAACTCGGCGTTTACTGGCTGTTCGCAAGAAAGGCAAGCAGTTTACTCACATTAGTGACGGCTAGTCCGGAGGGTCGCCCGAACCAAAGACATCACCGTCCTTAAGCCTGGGTCGAGCTCGATAATAGACTTGATCAATCCGCTTTCGTGAGCCTTCAAGCTTCTCAAAAGCCGCAAGTTCCCGCTGTGAGTCGGCCTCTTGTCCCATTTGCCGGTAAACCATACCCAGTTGATAGCGCGGGGTCGGAAAAAGTGGATCCAGGCGTGCGGCTGCAACGAGATGGCTCAGCCCCCTTTTCGCATCACCCAGTTTGAACCATGCCCACCCCAATTCCTGCTCTGCATGCGCGTTGCCCGGCCGTCGTTGGAGGGTTCGTGTGTAGTAATCAACCGCAGCTTTATAGTCCTTGCGCAGCGAGCAAATAGTCCCCAAACGATACTCCGCGTTGGCATCCGACGGATTTTCTGCCAGAGCGGTGCGAAATTCCTTTTCGGCAGTATCGAGAGATGGCGGCTCACGCGAGTCAAGCAGAATCGCGTCTCCTAATTCGTAATGAACGCCACCGAGCATAGGAGACAATTCCAAAGCCTTGCGGAACTCGGCGATGGCTGCATGGGTGTCGCCGGTATTGATCAGAAACTCCGCCATCAGTTGGTGAGTGCGACCCGAATCGGGTGCTGCAAGGGCGAGAGCATCGCGTGATCGGTTCGCGAGATCGGCATAAACTCTGGCTGCGGTGTAAAGCACGTCCGGGTTCTTGGGATCGAGGGGAAGCACGGCGCGAACAACGTCAACGGCCCGATCGAGGTCATCGCTGTCATAAAGGATTTCGGCCCAATCAAGTCCGGCTTGGATTTTCAGCCGCCCGTCAGGCAATTTGGGGAAAGCTCTCTCCAAGGCGCCGCGTGCTTCCTGCAGCTTGCCCAATCGCTTTTCGCACATGCCCAGGACCGCCTGGGCGTTCACCAGATCGGGCTGACCTGTTAAGGCTTGCTGAAGGTTCGAGGCGGCCTGCGCCCAGCTACCTCTCATGAATAGAACAAAGCCGAGCTTGGTGTGAGCCTCAGTATTCGCGGGATCGAGGGCGAGGATGGCCCGGAGTTCGCCTTCAGCCCCGGCGCTATTTCCCGACTGCATATCTCTGTCGGCCTCTTGGAAGTAAGAACTGATTCCTGGCTGCCTGGCGGCTTGAGGCTGCATTGCCATTGCATTGGCGAGACCCGCTCCCAGCGCCAACCAGCAGAAAAGCAGACGAACCCGCCCTTCACTGATCCATGTATTGAGCGATCGCAGACTTCTGAAAGACATGGTGTACGCCCCAAGCGCCTCATTGTAACGCTGCGCGCGGCATCTTGGGGCAGTTGACTCAGTCCTCAGACATAAGCGCTCGACTCAGTACCACGCTGAGGCTGTTCTTCTTCAGGGAGCGCGAATCCGGAAATGCCGCTGAGATCGCTCAGGTCAAAAGGTCAGTCTCGCTCCGATTTGCGCGGTCCGGTTTGTGAGCGCCGAGGTGATGCTGCCAGCGGCCGTCGGTGGCGGAGTAATATAGCCGTTGACGGCTCCGAAATTGGGATGATTTAGCAGGTCGGACACGTCGAGCCTGAAATCAATTTTTCCTTGCTCGCCCAGGAACGGAAGCGAAAACGTTTTGGCGAGAGAGCTGTTCATATTGACGAAGCTCGGCCCCCACAGAATGTTTCGTCCGGCGTTACCGTAAGTGCCGGGCGCAGCTTGAACGAAGCAGGCTGGATTAAACCACTCGTTCACCGTCTGGTGAGCCAGCGCTCCGTTGCACACGCGGTTGGGCAGCCAGCTGTTCGATAATGAGAAATCGAGGTTTGGCCCTCCCCAATAGACATTGAACGGCTGGCCGGTATTCGCCACCCAAAGACTGGAAACGCGCCATCCCCCCACGACGCCGTTCAGTAAGCCGCCTCGGTTGAGGAAGGACCTTCCCGTGCCGAACGGCAGTTCGTAGGTGAAACCCCCGTTCCAGATGTGCCGGACATCAACATCGGCATTACCGTAGTTAGCGCTAGTGTTATCAGAAATCTGCAGCAGGCTTGACCCGTAGTAACCCTCTAAAGTGCCGGTGTCCAGTGCGTGGCTCCATGTGTAATTCGAGGTGATCCAGAGCCCGTGAGACAGGCTCTTCTTGAACGTCACCTGAAGTGAGTTATAGCTACTCCGCCCGCTATAGGCCTGATAGCTGATACCTTGAAATTGAGGATAGGGCCGATAAGGCTGCATATTAACCCCGATCGCTCCGTATTTAGCGATCGCGGCGGCAGGCACTTGGTTAAGATCAGAGGTCTCGGGGATGTGGTTGTCCCGCGTCCCCGTGTACCCGACCTCCAGCAGTGTTCCGCCACTGAATTGATGTTGGACGTTGAAAGTCCACTGCTGAACGTAGTTTAAGGGGAAATCATAAGGAAGATAGCTTATCCCGCCTCCGTTGTAAAAGGAGGCGCTTGGCGGAAAGGTGGGAATGGCGGGCGGAGCGTGCCCCTGAGAGAGTTGCATGAAGGGGGTCAGATTATCTGTAGCGGCTTGGTAACCGTTGACGCTGATGCCTAAGCCCAGCCCAGCCCCGTTTCCTGACAGACCGACCGAAGTATCAATGATCGCGTATCCTCCGCGAACCGACCAGTTGGCCCTGGGTGCCCACGCAAAGCCCAAGCGCGGTCCAAAGCCGTCCCACTTTTTCTCCTGCAAGGCGCTACGGCCGCCCTGACCGCCGTAGATGACCGCACCGGGCGTTCCCGTAGCGGGATTAGTCAGCGTCGGGTCGAAATCGCCCCAGCGGTTGTGCTCTTCTCCCCATCCAGAGGGCGCGAACCAGCGCAAACCGATATTTAAGGTTAGCCTGGGAGTCAACTTAAAATCGTCCTGGGCAAACGCTTGAATGGTGTGCTGCCGCGATCCAATTGTGGGTGTCCATGAGTCGCTCCAATTGTCAGGTAGGCCCAGGAGGAAATCCGCAAAACCCATGCCCGTCGCGTTGGGGTTTGCCGGATTAGCGGTGAAAATCCCGTCGAAGTCAAAAGCTCCTGGCCACAAACAGCTCCAACAGTTCACACCGCGGTACATGTCAAACTCCCCGCCGAACTTCAGGATGTGCTTACCACGCACCAGGGTGATGTCGTCCGCGATGATCGGCTTTGAAGACGTGTCTACCGCATCCTTAAAGGACCACCCAATGTTCGAAGGTGAAGCGGTTCCCTCGACGCTGATGGCGGGAAAGAAGTCAGCGGTCAAATTAGGTATGCCAAGCTTCTGCGACCAACCTTTGCCCTGCTCAGCGCCTGACCAGACCCCGTTTTCTCGCGCCCAGGAGATACGGAATTCATTGACGGTACTGGGCGTAATGGTCCAAACATCACTGAGTTGCAACGTCCACTCGTGAATGCTGCCGTTCATGGTGTCGATCGGGGGCGTCGCAGAATAGCCCGTGTATCCTGTCAGGTTGTCGAGTTGGACATGCATGGTTGAGAAGTTGATGCGATTCCGCGGTGAAAGGTCGAAATCGACCTTGCCGTTATAATACGTGGTGGTCTGGGGAACGAAAATGTCATAGAAGTAGTTGTTCACCACTCCAGCGCCCGGCACATTGGGCATAGGGTAGTAGCCTAGAATGTTCTTTGCCGCGGGATCAATCCGATCGGCAGGAATTTGGTTATTCGGGAACGGCGTACGCGTGTACGTGCCGTCCGGCAACTGCGTCGTAGTAGACGGGTCGTAGACTGTCGGAAGTCCCGTAAAATCTCCTGCGCGCATCGCGGCGGTGGGGTAGTTGTAAAAGCCCGTCGCGTGATTGCCCACCGGATTGCGCTGAAAATTGAAGAAAAAAAACGCCTTGTCCTTCTTAATCGGCCCACCGAGGTTACCGCCATACTCATTCCAGCGCACGGTGGGCTTGGTTTGGTTCACCGAATTCACAAAGAAGTTTGCGGCATCGTAGAGATCATTCTGGTTAAACTCGTACAACGTTCCGTGAAACCTATTGGTCCCGCTTTTGGTGATGACGCTGAACACTGCCGTACCGTTCGCGTATTCGGCGCTGAAATTGTTGGTTTTGAAATTGATTTCACCGATGGAATCGATGGGAGCCTGAAGGAAGTCGGGGTTCATCGCCACAGAAGATTCGCCGCCGTCCAACTGCCAACTTTGTAAGAACCCGCCATTTCCGTTCAGACCCACGCCTTGGCCTCCGGCCACGCCGCCGAACGAAGTAGTGGTGGGAGAGCCTGGGTTGGTGCCGGGCTGCAGAGCGGTGAAATCATACCAGTTCAGGCCGACGGTCGGGAGGTCGACGACAGCCTCCTGGGTGAGAGTTGAGCGCTTATCGGATGTCTCCGTTTGCACGAGCTGTGCTCCGGCTATCACGTTCACCTGCTGGTTCAAGGAGCCCACCTCAAGCTCGGCATCCACCGTGATTGTTTCGACGTGCAGTTGAATGTCTCGCTTAACGAGTGTTTTGAAACCCTGCAGGCCGAAAGCAACGGAATAAGTTCCAGGCTTTAGCGTTGGAGCATCATAGACACCGTGGTTATCGCTAACCAGGTGCGTCACGACATTGGTGAGTGTGTCGACGATAGCGATGTGGACGCCCGAAACAGCAGCGCCGCTTGTGTCCGTGACAGTGCCGCGGATTTCGCCCCCGTTGCGGTTCTGGGCGGCAGTCGGCATAACCGTAAGCAAGCAAGCGATTACCAAGTATGCGGGCGTTCTTTTGCTCACCCCGAAACTGCTGGCGGCCATGGAAAGATTCACCTTCTTGCTCATAGTTAAACCTCCTCGATTCGCTAACCTGAACCCACGCTCCGGTGGCGGCTCTCATACAAATCCATTTCTGGAGCGCGCAAAGGCGTGACTGCGGCGACGAAATCAAATCGTCCCGTACCGGGTTTCACAAAGATTCGAGACTCGGCCTCAATTCTGCTAAACCGCGCCCACACTCCCCGCGCCTTCTGGGTGCACCCTGCTGCACAAGGCTTGTGGTATACCGCTGCCTGCGTGAGTTGTCAAGAAAAAACTTTCATAAGTTATGGAATTATTCTGTTATGGTGATATGAACAGCGGCGCGCAGAAGCCGCGCGCACACCGGGCGCGAAAGATGGGGGCGAGAAAGGACCCGCGAATGCTCACTATCAGTAATCAGAAGTTTTGCTTTTCAACCCTGTACCGTGGAACGCTCATCGAGCAGGCGATGGAAAGCCGTGGGCAAGCCGACAAGTTGGAAGACGGCAAGGCGGGTGGTCGCGAAGGTGGAGCATCACGCCGGGGAGTTGCTCCCGCGCGCGGAGTTCCTCGTTACGAACTTGAGCCTACCGAGTCGGGCTGGGGTAGGCTTCTACACCAAACGACGTCCAAGCAGTGGATCAAGGAAGACAAGCAGGCAGTAAAATGACCCGATTGAGCTGTAACCGGTTTGGTCGAACGAGATGCTGCTATGGCTGAGCGTGATCGCCTACAACCTGGAACCTGTGGCGGTGGATCGTTTTGCCACAGCCGTGGGGGAACTCGTCCCTGACCAGCTTGCAGCAACGGCTGGTGAAAACGGGCGATTGGTGAAGCACGTGATACTATTGGCTCCTGCCTGAGGAGAGTCGTTTAACGCGGAGGCTGTTGGAGGCCATGCTGCGCCGGATCAACGGCAGGCCTTGGGGGCTCGGGCGGAGCAAAGCCAACTGTTCGGTGGCCCCTTCAACGTCGGATCCGGCTGGCGGTTGCGTTCGGGCGGTCTAGCGGTAAGTTTTTTGCCGGCCCGGAGCCAATAGCGGAATTCCGGATCAAAGGGAGATCTGACCGATGAAGAAGCGCCAGCTTGGCCGGAGCGGACTGGTTGTATTTGAGATGGGACTGGGCTGCATGGGGATGTCGGAGTTCTATGGCCCGCGTGACGATCAGGGGTCCATCACCACCATTCATCGCGCTCTCGAACTCGGGATCAACTTCCTCGATACGTCGGACGCCTACGGACCCCACCTGAACGAGGAATTGGTGGGCCGCGCCATTCAAGGGCGGCGCAACGATGTGATCGTAGCGACCAAGTTCGGTATCGTGCGCACGCCCGGGGACGATCGGCGCTCGATCAGCGGCAAACCTGAATACGTGCGGTCCGCGTGCGAAGGCAGCCTGCGACGCCTGAACATCGACACCATCGACCTTTATTCCAGCACCGCGTCGACCCGGAGACGCCCATCGAGGACACGGTGGGCGCCATGGCCCAACTCGTCCGTGAAGGGAAGATCCGGCACGTCGGGCTCTCTGAAGCCCACCCCGACACCCTTCGGCGCGCTCACCGGGTCCATCCGATCACGGCGCTACAGACCGAGTACTCGCTGTGGAGCCGCGAGCCCGAGGAAGGCATTCTGGGGACCTGCCGTGAGTTGGGCGTGGGATTCGTCGCATACAGCCCGCTCGGTCGCGGCTTTCTTACCGGGCAGATCAAGCGCTTTGAGGACCTGGCAGCCGACGACTGGCGGCGCACCTCGCCGAGGTTTCAAGGCGCGAACTTTCAGAAGAACCTTGACCTGGTGGACCGCATCACGGAGATCGCCGCTGCCAAGGGCTGCACGCCCTCGCAACTGGCGTTGGCATGGGTGCTGGCGCAGGGTGAGGATATCGTGCCCATCCCGGGAACCAAACGCCGGAAGTATCTGGAGGAAGACGTGGCCGCGCTGAGTGTGCACCTGACGGATGAGGATTTCACGAAGCTAGATGAAGCGGCGCCGCGAGGATCGGCGGCGGGAAATCGTTACGCGGATGCCATGATGGCGTACATCAACGGATAGGTGCCCGGCGAGCGTGTGGGTAATGGGCGCAGACCGATAGCTCAGGGAATTAGATGGCGGCTCCCCTGCTGCAAAGGCCCGCGCGGCCGTGGATCAAGACCCGGTGCGCGTTTGAGTTGCGGTGCCCGCACCGCCAAGCACGCTGGGCGGACTTCGCTCAGCGCGGAGAGTGTTCTTCGGGCATAGTGTTGCTCCTTAGTCTTCTTAGAGCTTCAAGGTGCACTGCTGCGTCGTGATCGGAAATCAGGTCATCTTGCGGCGGCTCAACAAGCTGGAAATGACCAAAGTCATCCTTCCCTCGTACTAGCAGCGCCATCTGGCGCGCGGCACCCTCTTGAATCACTTCTGGAGCGATATATCGCACTGCGATCCCGATTCGCGGTTCGTCGGATCGGTTCGGATTCGAGCCGTGAATGATCCCTATGTGGTGCAGCGACATCTCGCCGGGCTGCAAGACCATGTTAACAGCATGTGATTCATCGACCTCCGCCAAGATCTCCTGCCCGCGTGAAAGCATGTTGTCCTGTGCATACGTTTCCACTTGGGGCAGCAGTGGTCCCTCATGCGTGCCGGGCACCACGCGCATGCACCCGTTTTCCACACAGCTTTCCGACAGAGCGATCCATCCCGTGGTCACCTGAGGAGGATGCAGTCCCCAGTACGTCGCATCTTGGTGCCATGAAACGTAAGTGTGATCTCCCGGCATTTTCGGAAACCATTGCGTACTCCAGACAATGATGTTTGAACCCAGGACGGACTCGACGGCGTCCAGCACCTTGGGATGTGAGACAATTCCGTAGATCCAGCGAAAGAGAAATTGAGTCTGAGTCAGAACAACGTAATGATCGCGCGGCGGCAGCCCTGCTAACCTCTGTTTGTTGTGCGCCAGGTAGTCCAAGAATCGCGCTCGAAAGTCCTCCGCCTCCGAACGTTCGATGACCTGGATAGGATAGTAGTAGCCCTTCTCCTGGTATTCAAGCCGCTGTTCAGCGCCCAATTTCGACGAGCTGCTGCTACGGGTCATGGCTTTAAGTCACCTCCCCGAAATAACCCTACCTTCATGGGACGAATTATCAGACTCGAGCTGAAGCGAATTTCAGAAAGCTGTTTGTCGGCCTTCCCCTCTCGAACCCCGGAGGCCGTCAACTATTGAAACCACGGCTGCGCAATCCAGCGTGTGGACCGGTCCCAACGCGTGGCACTGCGCGCGTGAGAATGGGCGAGACCCAAAGTATTTATGACCTCGGAGCGCAGGACCATCTTGCCATCCCGCCCAGCGGTAGACCCGGTGGGTGCGCAGCCGCATGCCGCTACGAGAATTCTCGATTCACATTACTCGAGACCTGGCAGCGCGAAAGGCTAGCTGAAATCGTAGACTCGCCACGCTGAAACCCTTTTTCAGCCCAGTGGCGCGCTGCTGCGGCAAGGCTCCTGGTATATCCCCGCTGTGCACGAGTTGTCAAGAAAAACCTCCTAATTATCGAGTTATGCTGTTATGGTGATATGAACAGTGGACGGGCTGTGTGATATACTAAGCGGCGCGGAAAACTGAGCGAGAAAGGACTAGCAAGATGCGCACTTTGAGTATTAAGCGTTTTGCTTTTCCACGCTTTAAGCGTGGAACGCTCACCGAGCAGGCGATGGAAAGCCTCTTAGGACTGCTCCATCAAGGCAAGCTAAAGCCAGGCGATCGCCTGCCTTCCCAACGGCAACTTTCCTCGATGATGGGCCTGAGCGCGACAGTCGTGAGGGAAGCCATGCACGGGCTCGCGGGAATGAAGGTGATCAACATCATTCACGGCCGCGGGGCTTATGTCAGTCAAGTTTCCGCCAAGGACCTTATTCGGCCCGAGGCTCTGCTGTTTGTCATGCAACGCGAAACGCTCCTACAGGCGATCGAAGTGCGGGGCATTCTTGAGGTGGAGGCCATCGCTCTTGCCGCAGAACGAGCCACGCCCAGTGACTTACTGGAGATGGAACGAGCCCTGCAAAAAATCGAACGGGCGCTGGCAACAGGAAACGATCCATTGATGCACAGTCCGGCGTTTCATCTGTGCCTGGCGGCAGCCACCCACAATGAAGTCCTGGCCGAAATCATCAAGCCATTTATTGCCTTGATGGCACGAGGCGCAAAAGTTATCTCCAATACTGTGGCTGACGCGGTCCACCACGAGTTGGAATTACACAGGGAATTGTACGAAGCAGTGCGTTCTCGCGATCCCGAACGAGCCAAAGCTTCTATGCGAGCTCATCTGGAAGAAGCCAAGCGATTGGTCAGTCAAGGTTTCAGCGCAGAAGTCTCCCAGCAAGCAGACATTTGAACGAGTGGACTCCGGGAAGGCTGCGTGGGGACACATCGAGAACTGAAGGTCTGTGGATGGCTCTCTAATCAATCAAATGGGTGATACCTTTCTTTCTGTGGTGGGCGGCCTCCTTCTAGCCTCGCAAGTGGCCTGGGGGCAAAACAGCCTGATCAGCGAAGGTTGGACAGTTACAGCTGATCCTGAAAGAGGTGTGATCCAAATCCAGCACGAAAATCTCAAGACGGTGTTGGACAACGTGCAGCTCAATTTGCACGGCGACCGCGGGCTGCGGACACTATCAAAATGGTCAGTTCAGAGACTTAGCCAGAACCAGCTCGCACTGCGAACGCTGGAGCCTGTAAGCCGATGGGTCATCGACCTAGAACCCGAGTCGTTGAAAATTTCCAGCACGTTGGCCGACGCTGTCCTCACTGCAGAGGCACCTGCATCTTCGCATCGCATTGTCGCCCGTCTCCTAGATCCCGAAGGAACGCCGGTAACTTGGAGAGGCACCGAGGAAGTGAACCTCGGCTTCGGTGGGAGGGTAACTGAGAATCCATCATTTCTTCCGCGACGGAACCCGGACGTTATGTATTTCTCTCTGGGACAGGTATCGAGCGCCAACCTGCACAGCCTGTTCGACCGCCCGTCCGACGTTGCCATCGATTTCCCCGAGCGCTCGCGCATGCAGCGTAATCCGCAAAATCCGGATCTACTCGACCTCACGATTCCGGTGCAAGGGAACGCTCTAATCCGTCTCCTTTCGGAATACTACACCAAGACGTTGGGGTTACCCAATTACTCGCCTTTTGATGATTCGCAGTTTCCCAAGGCGCCGTCGGTCTGGTGTAGCTGGGATCGCTACGCTGAGCATGTCCGGGAGCAGGATATCGTCACGAACGTGGACTGGATTTCCAGCCACCTTAAACCGTACGGTTTTGACTATGTGGTTCTGGACGACGGCTACGACCGGGGGGAGCACGGAGAGCACTATTGGATCAGCAATTGGAGCGACGACAGATTTCCTCACGGTCCGAAGTGGCTCGCAGGGTACATCAAATCGAAGGGGCTGCTGCCTGGTATTTGGCTCGTGCCGAACTCCTATGCTGGGGCCCTCGACGAACATCCGGGTTGGTACGTGCACGACCGCGCGGGCCATCTGATCCTGGACTACAGCACGCCGGCTCTTGACCCAACTAATCCAGAGGTGCTGGAATTTCTGAAGCATGAATTTCAGACCTTGGACGACTGGGGATTTGAATACTACAAGTTCGACGGCGAACACGCACTTCCGAAGTATGTGCCTTCGGTCGACACCGACCGGCTCTACAATAAGCTGGATGACCCCCTTGTTACCTATCGAAATCGTTTGAAAGCAATCCGCCAGACCATTGGTCCTGCGAGATTCATCGAGGGCTGTCCGGCGGGCACGCCGCTGAATGGTATCGGGTATTTTGACTCGTATTTCAACGGGCACGACATGTACAGCAACTGGCAAGGCAATTACCCGCTTTTCAGCTCTATCAATGCCAACGCTTTTCTGAATCACCTCGTTGTGTATACGATGGCAGGCGAGGGGGTTGAACTGACGTCTCATATGACGCTTGCAGAGGCGGCGGAGAAGCTACCGCCCAATTTCGTCAAGGCTGCCGGAGATGCCATCCGGGCGAGGGAGAACCCCGTAACCGGAATCGGGACGACCTTAGCCGAAGCTCGCACGTTGGTCTCCTACCTGTCTTTGACTGGGGTCGTATACACTCTATCGAGTGTCATGCCCGAATTGCCTGCAGAGCGGAGCAAGCTGGTTAAGATGACATTACCCACCGTTCCCATTCTTCCAGTCGACTTGTTTAGCCGGGGGGCTGAGATGCGCTGGGATCTTTTCAGGCACATCACAGCGGATGATTACATTCATAACTACCCGGAGGTCCTGGATCTCAAAGTGAACGCCCAGTCCGGGGTTTACGACGTTGTGGCGCTGACCAACTGGCGGGGTTCCCGATCGGTCCGAGAACTGGCGTTCGCGCAAAAGCTCGGACTCGATCCCGACGCCAAATACATCGTCTTCGATTTCTGGGGACAGAGCCTGGTTGGCGTCTTCAATGGTCAGATGATGACTGTAATCGAGCCTCACGACACTCGGGTGTTCCTAATCCATTCTGACTTGGGGCGTCCGCAGTTGGTTGGGACCTCGCGCCACATTACCGGCGCGGTATCGATTCGTGCTTTGGCGTGGGACCAGTCCGAGAATCGGCTGAGCGGCACGTCAGATACGGTTTCGGGTGACGACTATTCACTCTGGTTCTACGTTCCCTCGACATTCACAGTATCGCAGGTTCGCGCCTCATCTGCCGGCCAGGGCCGGCTCACGCCTCAATACGCCTTAAGTGGCAACTCCCTGAGAGTGTTCTTTCCGCAAGCACCGGGTCAGGTGAATTGGCAAGTGAAATTCGGCTCGGCATCGGGCAAACAAGCGCGATGGAACCCTCCGTCCCGTACGAGCAACGTCGACTCAGGATCGCGAGACGTAGGGTACCTCCGGTAGCGCGGTGGAGTTAGTACATTTTCAACCGATTCGCGCCCAATCCGCTAGGTTGACAGCAATACGACAGATGCCAATGCGCACAGAACCCCCGCGCCTTGCAAGAGCGTGATAGATTCGTGCAAAATCACCGGAGCCGTGATCACCACCACTACGGGGTAGACCGCCGTAAGCGGAACGACGATCGACGCCTTGCCGCCTCTCGCCATGGCTCGCAGCAACGCCCATGCCCCCAACGTGTTGAGCGCCGCACTCAGGAGAACCAATGTCACGCTACGGGTCGAGTAAGCAGAGAGTGGCCTGCTAGAATAAAGCCAGGGAAGAAGCAGGAGATAGCCGCTGACGAGCCAAATTAGGGTTGATTCGGCAGAAATGTAATTGGTCGATAGCTTTTGCAGCAGTCCCACCGAGCCCCACGTAAGCAGTACCGCAGCGGCGGGCCAGCACCACGCTGGGATCAACAGATGAGGCATGTTTCCTCAGAGAGAAAAGATAACGAACGCAGCAGCCGCAAAAAGCAAACCCAGTTTGTGGAGGTTGGTAAGCCGCTCCCTCAAGAGCGTCACAGCCAGCAACACCGTAATCAAGGGATACATCGCGGTTGCAGCCGTGATCACCGAGGTGTTTCCGCCGCTTCGATAGGCGCCAGCGAGGGCAGCGTTCCCAATGCCGGCCAAGACCCCGTTGCCCAGCCCGCATAGAATTCCCCGCGGACTTTTCTCAAGCTTGAACCTTCGGACAAACAAAAGGCCAAAAGCCACGGGTAAAGCGCCAAAGGTGAACAGGAATTGAACCGTGCGATCGGGAATTTCATTGCTCCCCAATTTCTCAAAGATAGTCCAAGCTCCCCAGCAAAGAACACACAACACTGAATACCAGAACCACGGGGTTTTCAAGGTTGCCTGCAAAGACATCACATCCTCCAGGCCAATTCGCAGAAAGAATGACGAGGAATCGACGAGAGACTTGACACTCGATTAAACCATGCACCTTCAACCAGCAGAGTAATCAGTTTCATGCGTCTTGAATGCGG
Organism: Terriglobia bacterium; assembly: GCA_035946735.1. Lineage (GTDB taxonomy): Bacteria > Acidobacteriota > Terriglobia > UBA7540 > UBA7540 > Gp13-AA77. Next base: position 49,030 of record DASYYZ010000025.1, on the reverse strand, counting down.
TGAGGCCTCCATCGATAGCGAAAACGCCGCCTGTCACATACTCAGCGTCATCGGAAGCAAGATAAAGGGCAAATTTTGCAATGTCCTCCGGAATCCCTACTCTCGTCAGGTGAAGACCTTCGATGACCGAGCGACTCTTGGGGTTATTCATCCAGGGATCCTGGAGTTCAGTGTGAACGAAGCCCGGACAGATCGCATTGACACGGATGCCGAACTTGGAATAGTAAACCGCCATTGACCGGGTCATGGAAACAATGCCACCCTTGGCGGCCGTGTAGGAGTCGTACCCTCCCTGGCCGACCAACGCGTCGGTAGAGGAGGTGTTGATGACGACGCCCCTGCCGGCAGCCATCATATGCGGAAGAACATACTTACTGCACAGGTACATTCCCTTTAGCGTAACGGCAAGCATCTGGTCCCAAACCGACTCCGGAAGCAGATGCACCGGGCGGTCCTCCTCATTGCAGAGTTTGGTCGCGCCAGCGTTGTTCCAAAGAATGTTCAAACGCTGGTAGCGTTCAATGGCCACCTTCACCATCGACTCAACCTGAGGCGGTTTGGACACATCCGTTGAAACGAAACTGGCCATGCCTCCCGTTTCGCGGATGACCTTTTCCGTCTCCTGCCCGCCCTGTTCATTGATGTCCGCCAGAACAACGCGTGCTCCTTCTTTCGCGAACAGAATGGCGCCCGCGCGGCCCACTCCCGACGCCGATCCCGTTATGATGGCGACTCTACCCTGCAGCTTCATAGCGGTTCGGCAGCCCCGACGAGAGTTTGGGATTCTTTGAGGACCAGGTCTTCCCCGGAGGCATAACTCGAAAACTCACCTTGCTCACGATAGTACTCGGCATATCTCTCGACGCGGGCGGGATCTAGCTTCACTCCAAGCCCCGGGCCCTCGGGGAGCGTGAGACAGCCATTCCTGAACGTTTCCAAGCCGCCGACGATGATATCGTCGGTCAACACCCCGAAGTGAGTTTGGTTGGCACGCTCAAAATTCGGGCAACTCGCCATGACGTGTTTAGCCGCGGCGGTGGAGATACCCAGGTCTCCAAAACTATGCTTGATTACGGGAATACCCAAACCCGCTAACATCCATGCGGCCCTGTGAAGACGCATCAAGCTGCCTATCTGGTGTTGGTCTGTCAGGATAACATCCGCGGCACCTTTCTTGATGATCTCGACAATGTCCGGCTCCGTCCAAGCGCTTTGATTGGCGGCGACAGGAAGCCCGAGCGCTCGCCGCAAACTCGCAGCGCCGTCATGATCGTAATAGAGAAGCGGCTGCTCAAAGAACTCAATGTCATATTGCGACATGCTGGCCATTATTGAAAGGGCGCTCCCATCCGCCCAACTTTCATTGGCGTCCACTCTCAGTTTTGCGCGAGGACCGACGGCCGAGCGCACGACCTGCGCCACCTGCAAATCATGTTCGAAGCCCCTTCCCAATTTCACGTACACCGTGTCGAAGCCTTGCTCAATTCCCTGCTTGGCCATTTCGGCCATAGCACCGAGTTCCATGTCGGGGACATACCAGTAATACTTAATCCGCTTGCGAAAGGCGCCGCCAAAAAGCTTGTAGAGAGGTTCGCGCGTGCACTGCCCAACAAGGTCCCAGAGGGCCATGTCAATACCCGCCAAGGCGCAGTTGCCCGTGTGGCGGAAGTGGTGCCAGCCAAAATTGAACGTCAGCTCATGAATCAGGACCGCGTTGTCGAACGGATCCCGGCCCAGAACGATGGGCTGCATGGACCGCAGGACTTCATCAACAACTCTGACGGAAGGAAACCCCACCGCCTCGCCCAAACCGACTAGGCCGGTGTCCGTCTTCAGTTCGATGACGACGTTGGAGATGCCGAATTTCTTTCCAAATGCCCAAGTCTCCGGGCCCTTAAACGGGACCGAGACGATCGTTGTTTTAAATTCGACAATTCTCAATATGCCCTCCGATCGCTTCTTAATGGGTACAGTCGCCAGCCTGCTCAATGCATCCGATTGAGCACCGGTGCTCACGCAGAGGATATTCTTGTCCACAGACCACCGGCGCCCGAACGATGAGCTGCGGACTCGTTTCTCCCTCCTCAATCCCAGGGCTTGCGCACGGAGTTTATGACCATGTCAGACCACTCAGAGAGTCATCATCTGTTCATATCAGTGGATCACAGTAACAGCGGCGTGTAGAATGTGTCAAGCAAAAGTCGGGCCGGCGTCGGATCGGGCTGGCACGAAGAACGGTATCGTATAGAGTCTTACAGCAATTGGCGGAGGTAAAAGGATGGACCGCAGGATCTTCCTGGCAGATGCGCTCACACGGCTTGGCGTGCTGGCTGGAATACCCCATGAGCTGCGGGCATTAAGCCCAGGGATGACGCAGCAGAACACTGCAGACAAGGCGGTGCCTCCTTCCGACCATTACGAATTGCCGGATTGGTTGCACTACGCGCGAACGGTCTATTTTGATGGATACTCGCCTCCGATCTATCCTCACGTGACTCAGTTTGACGCTCAACGCTTGGTCAAACTGGTGAAGGAGGTAGGAGGGGACCTACTGCGGTTTCAGCCCGTCGGCTACCGTGCATACTATCCGAGCAAAGCGTTTCCCGTTGACCCCGAGCTGGGTGGAAGGGACTTAATTGATGAGATGTCCCGGGAATGCCGTGCGAACCGACTACATGTCTATTGCTACATGGGCTACGGAGCGCCCATCATGTTGGGTCCCGAATACATTAAGGAACATCCTGAGTACGCTGATTGGCTGTTGCGCGACCCGGCCGGGAAGCCGTACGGGCTTTATTGGCACATCGGTTGGCTGCCACCCCTGCAGAGACTCTGTACAACTGGAGACGCATACCGGTCCGCCATCCGCCGGGCTGTCAGGGAACTGTGCGAGTACGACATCGACGGGGTATATTTCGACTCGCCTAGCGCTTTCGGCTACACGGGGGTCTGCTTTTGTGACTCCTGCCGGAGGAATTTCCAAAATTTCAGCGGCCTGGACTTGGACCGGCTGGCGGTACTCGCCACCCCTGACGCGCTGCCCTTTGATTGGGGGAACATTCCCGCCAATGTGGATCTGAAAACATTGGTTGCATGGTACTCTTGGGCGAACCAATTGACCTTGGAGGACCTCTTCGATTTTCGCAAAATTATCCACGGCGCCGGGAAATTCATGCTGTGCCACAACGGCGCCACCTGGGTGGGGACTTCGCTTAGGTTCCAATACCGCGTTCCGGATGGCTTCATGGTGGAAGCAAGCCGGGAGGTTTACGACCGCCTGATGGCCGGAATGAAGGGCGCGTCCATGGTTCGTCCCTATCACAAAGTGGCACAGATGTATCTGGGCAGCTACGCGACATCCTGGTTTGCGGAACCGCCCCACGAAGACCCGTGGGTGGTGCATAACACCAATCTGGAAGACGGGGATGAGATTCTCATGGAAGGATTCGCCAACTTGGCATGCGGGAATACACCGCTTTACGCCACGGCAAACCGGCTCTATTTCAATGTGGGAAGCGGAAGTGCAAAGCCGGTTAAGGAAGTATTTGAGGTGATGCGGAAGGTGGAGAACGTCCATCGAGGCAGCGTGCCGGTGCCGTACCTGACGATTGTGCCCACTTGGGAATCCTTACAACTGTGGCGGACCAACAGGCACAGTTGGAACTGGCCCATGATGAGCGAGGGGATGGGACTCCTTCTGCTTGACGCGAGGATCAGCTTTGACGTGAATCCCAGCACTGAAATGACTCCGGAATGGCTGCGGCAACAGACGGTGATCGCGCTCTGCGGAGCTTCCGGCATTTCGGACCGAGACGCGCAAAACCTCACCGTCTGGGTCAAGGGCGGCGGAGGGCTGCTCGCAACCTACGACGCTGGGCTGTACGACGAGCGTGGCGAGCTTCGTGAGGACGGGGGCGCGTTGAAGGAAATCTTGGGCGTGGAAATGAACGGTGAGCCGTTGGAGAGTCAGCCGGAATGCTACTACCGCATAATCGAAAGTCACCCGGCACTCGCCGAATACAGACCCACGTCCGTAGTAGAAGGGGACGGACGCTTGGTGCCAGTGAAAGCCAGGAGCGGAGCAAACGTCATTGCGGAATGCTGGAATCTGGGAACACAGGAAGTCCGCGGCCCAGCTATCGTCGCCAATGTTTGCGGGCACGGTCGTTCAATTTACATCAGTGGAAGCCTGGAAGCGAACTATCTTTACGATCGGGTACCATCCACGGCCCGTCTCATGCGGTCCGTACTGAATTACCTGGGACGGGGCTTGCCGCAGCCGTACAAGTTGACGGCTCCGCAGGGAGTTTATGGCGTCCTGCGGCGCGCTGGGAACGGGGACCTTGCACTGTGGGTGCTGGCGAACGTCGGGTTTAAGGATGCCGACGCCGGCCGGATGAGGCAATCATATATCCCCATGACCAACGTCGAGGTGGCCATCCACGTTCCCGGCGGGCGCAAGCCGAAGGAGATGAGGTTGATACGCGCAGGCCGCACAATCTCATTCGAGCAACGGGACGGCTATGCGGTAGGAACCATCCCGTCGGTTCACGTCGCTGAGATCGTCCACTTGGTGCTTGTCTGAAGTCGCCGAATTTACTCTTGTAGATCCGCTTTCGTCCGTTCGATCGAGAGAGATGCCGGAATCATGGCTCAAGATTCCAGCAGGGTCGGCGTAAGAGCGTCGAACGGTGCGTCCTGAAAAGTACTATCGCGGTTGGTACCTGTAGGGTGGCTATGCATTTCGTGAATGGTCAGTCCACCAGCGCTTTGCCTCCAGCTCAATCTCATCCTCGAGCGGAGCCACGCAGGTTTCGCGGCAGCGGCGGCCTCCGGGAGCTGAGCGCATGGGTCCTCCCCAATTGGCCGGTGACACTTTCTTGGCCAAATCCAGGGTCGCTACCACAAGCCGTGCGTCTTCGTCCTTCTCAAAGCGCAGAACGCCGGCAGACCCACCGCAACTGGGGTCAGGCCTGTCGTCACCTGCTTGCCGTCCGGAACAGTCCCAGACACCGGCCGCATTATTCAGGCTGCTGGCCGCGATGAATACGCCGTTGTCGGCAGAGCGGGCATGCATGAGGTCAAGGTAATAACCCGCATTGGGAAACAGAATCAGTTCCGCTCCCTTGAGGGCAAGCAATTGCGCCGTCTGGGGGAACCAGCTGTCATAACAGATCATGATTCCAATTGTGCCGACGTCCGTCTGAAATACCGGAAACCCGCGCCCCGGTGTTGCGCCCAGATCGAGCTCAGGTTCATAGACCATATTCTTGTCGTATACTCCGACGAGGCGTCCCTGCCGATCAAACAAAGGAGCGGTGTTGAAGACCAAGTCCCCTCTCCAGACGTAGCTTGAGCCACTCACGTACATTTTCCACTGGTGGGCCTTAGCCGCCATCAAACGCCGCGAAGGGCCGTCGTCTCGTTCAGCTTTCATTGGGTCGACGATGCCATTGAACAATTCGGGCATCACAGCAATATCAGCTCCCCTCGTACCGGCCGCGTCCAGCCATCGCTCCCACCACTTCAGGTCGCCTCCGCCCCAACTCAATGCCACGGTAACGGGGCGCGGCGCCAACGGTTGTTCCTCTTCAAGTGAAACGTGATTCCACCAAACCTTGCCCCTCGCGCTATAACGAAAATAGAGGCGAACCTCACTCTCCTGGTCTTCCGACGGGCCAGCAAAATCTGCCTGGCCGACAACCCAGTCTCCGTCCTTCTGGTACGAAAATATCCCGTTGTTGAACTTGGTGTCGCTGGTAAAAACGCCGTGGACGAGATTGCGATTTATGTCGTTCAATCCCAAGGAACGAAATCGGACCCGCATCCGATAGCTCTTGCCGGCCGTAAGCCGGACCGCGTGCCGAACGTAACCATAACACTGCTCGCGGCCATTGCCCTGCGCCATTAATTGGTTCTCACCGTTTTGTACAGACACAAGGTTGAATCGCGGCCTGAGCGCCGGGTTTCCGGAAACCACCGACCAGTTGTCCGGCAACGAGCCGGGCGACCGCGCACCGAAATCGCCATTGGCGATCAAATTTTTGGAAGGTGCGGCATCTGCGGTCGAGGCCATCACACGCCCGGTACCTCCCAAGGCGCTGGGCCAATCGACTAATCCCCAGTGAATCCGCGAATTCCCTAGACCCAGCGTGGCCGGTAGACCCAGATTCAGAAATCGTCGGCGACTTAGCTTCGTCATCGATGAAACTCCTGTGTTGTTTTCTCCACGTTCAATGTTTACGGCCAAAAGCTGGTACCGCCGGAGCTTGGGTCGGCGGCATTCGTCGTGTCGCGAACGGCCTACAATTGAGCATTGTGACTAGCACGGTCGACCTGGCCTGCGCCCTCGCCCGGCGCAATTCAAGAGATATGGTGATCATAACACCGGATGATAAGTCAAGCACAAGGCCTGCCGGCACGATCACGCTGCGAAGTCTCGCCGATCAGTAAGCATCGACCTCGTAAGGTCCAAATATTCGATCTCTTTGAAGACAGAACGGGTTAAAGAGCGGGGAAGGCTTCCTGATCGGGAAGCGATACTTGATCCACGATCGCGACCCGCTCTTTACTGCAGAGTTTCTGAAAACCATTCAGGCAAGTGGGAACGAATCCGTGAAACTGCCGGCACGCCCGCCGAATTTGAATGCCCGCGCAGAGCGCTTTGTCAGAACGATCACGGAGTGCTGTCTGGAGAGGATGATCCTAGTCGGAGAAGGCTCATTGCGGCAGGCCATCCACGAATTTGTAGTGCATTATCATCGCGAGCGGAACCACCAAGGTCTAGGCAATCGCCTAATCATGAGGGAAGAGTCCTGCGTAGATACCGCAGCAGCGATCCAGCGCCGCCAGAGGCTGGGCGGAATGGCGAACTTCTATTATCGTCAGGCTGCTTGAAAGCGCAGCGAGTATGTCCGGTGATTTTGGCGGACGGTTCCGCGCCGTGACGCCATCGCCCTAAAGATCGCAAGCGAGTGGCCGTGAACAGTCAGACGCTGTGAAGCAAGCTGGCCCCCCCGAAAAACTGACATTCCAACGCCACGAAAGACCGCTGGTTTTGATTTTCGGACCCTACGCGGTGCTGGTCCGGCCTTTGCCACAATAAACGAATGGGTAAGTGGCCCCGGACCCCTCGACTTAGGCGCCCGCCGCCTCGCATGGTCGACTTCCTGCTTGTAGAGTTTGTAACTAGCGTGCAAAACTAAATCAAACATAGCCATTCTTGTCAAGAAAGTTTTTTGATGACCGAGTGACGGGGCCCTGTTAACCCGAAAATGATGCTGTCCATACCAGAAACTCGATCCGGCGGGCACGACTGACCCTCGGGCACAACTGAGGTCGGCTGGCCGGCGTCTTGTGAGTTGACCGAGAGGAAAACCAAGGATGGCCGAGCCGCCGTCGGGGAGCCTTGAAGTGGGGACGCGGAGAAAACGGCAAAGCCTTCTCAGGCTGCTCGCCGTTCGTAGCGATCGTGCAGTCCGCCGACCTCCGCCAGCTCGATTACCGCACCCATTTCCGGTGGCTGAACGGCACGTTCCTTCGGGGCGTCTTTGGCAAACGCAAGATGAGTACGCGAACGCCCGTAATACCGGAGAAACGACTTCAAGATCCGCCGCAGCGAGGCTTCATTAACACCATGATGTGGTCCAAGCACTCCCGTCTAATGGACCCAATCAGCCGCTCCACGTAGGGACTCGGCCAGGGTGAGCTTGGCGCGCTCAGGACTTCTCGGATGCCCATCTCCTTTACCCGCTGGCGGAAAGTGCCGCCGTAAGTCGAATCGCGATCATGGAGGAGATATGCTGGAGCACTGTCCCAAAGGAAGCCTTGAGCGATTTGGCGCGCCGTCCATTCCGAAGTGGGATGGGCAGTGACGTTGAAGTGAATTACCCTCCGGCGGTGATGAGCAAGCACGACGAAAACGAAAAGCAGCCTGAGGTCACCGTCGGTACACGAAGAAATCCTTGGATGCCAATTGTGAGGCATGGTTGTTGAGAAAAGCCCGCCAACTCTGAGACGGCAGCTTGGGTGTGTCCACCATGTACTTGGCGACGGTCGCCTGGGACAGACTGATCCCAATTTGAGGAGTTCCCCATGGGATTCGCGGTGCTCCCAAAGCGGATTGGCCAAACTCATCTTGCGAATGAGCCTCCTTCGCTAACCCGGGTCTTCCCGGCCGCCCGCGGCTCTTCCAGGCCCAATACACTCGAAATCCCTGGCGATGCCAGGCGATCACGGTTTCTGGTTTGACGATGACAAGAGCCGATCGCCAACCTGGCCAAAGGCGCCGAAGCCAAGTCCAAAGGAGCGATCCGAATGAACCCAGGCGAACACGCCCGCGCTGTGATCTTCGCAGCACATTGATCTGGTGGCGGAGCGCGACGGTCTCCAATTGCAGGGCCGCCCGAGTCCGGAAAGAGGAGCGCAGGACGCCAACGACTGAAGCAAGCAGAGGGAACATAGGAGCAAGAGCTTGGCAGCGGCCGCGGGCCATCATCAATTGATTCAATGTGGACGAGGTTTTTGGTAGGGACAGGTGGCTGGGATCGCTCCCAACTACCCACTCCTTCCCAACTGTCAAACAAGCTGCCTGCTTCCGATTACAAACTGCAAGAATAAGGAGCCGCCTGCCAACGTCTCCGCAGACGCTACCCGGCGCACTGCGGCACGTTGCACGTTAGTAGTCCCTACGCAAGTTGGGCGACTTTCGAGATGAATTCAATAGCGCGTGAAGACGGTCCGGTTAACGGGAGAAGTAAGGCCCTAGGACAGTACCAGATGACAAATTCATCGATGGAATGTTGATCGCCCCGCTGCGAACCCTGTGAACCTAGACTCGTAGATCGAGCTGCTTTTGGCGTGATTTAGATCAGGTCCCAGTTTCACTTGCGGTCGGCAGATTTTCTTACCGATGATCTCTTGGCTTTCTCCTGATGGTCAGCCGCCTCCTAACGCTTCGACAGACTTCGACCGTAAGGCAGCCGACCAGTGAGCAGTCACTGAAATCTGCGGAGTTCCGTTTTGGAGATGAGCCACCAGGATGTCCGGGCCTAAGCGTCCGAATCCGATTCGAAGAACTTGTGGCAATGATATGCCTCCTTATGGCAAAGTTATCCTCAAGTTGACAGGTGGTGACTGACGCGGAACCGCTTGCTGCTTATTCAGAGCACAGCCGCAGCCGGGCAGCGGCGACTCTACAGAGTTGAGTTCTCTCCTCCGCTGCGGAATGAAAACAGCCTTTCATTCTCGGCTCCCGCGGCGTGCTGCACCGCTTCGCCTGGGTCGATCAAGCCGCCAGCCGCCTGGCTCGGGGAACCTCCACGGCAACCTCACAGCGCCCCGGGCGGGTCACATTATTTGTAGTCATGAGGTCGGGGCTTCGAACCACGCCGAGACGGCCCCGATCCCACTGAGTGCCCAACGGACTCTGACTGGCTTCCCGAGCGCCCATGCGACCGAGGTCCCTCAGTGGAATGACACGAGCCTGGCGTGCTATCACGTTATCTAGTTTTGACTCAACGTGTTACGAGGATGAGCTGACGATAACGTAGCTGGTTCTCCAGCGGCCCCCGCACAGCCGCCGCCTTGCCCCGGTTTCCCTGACCGCAGCGATTTCCTCAATTCCTGGCAGCGGACTTTTAGCGCTGTAGCCCTCGACGGCGACTTTTGGCACAGTTGGCATCATGGCTAGGCTACATAGTAGCCTCCTGATCATTCTATCTCTCTGTGCCACTGCTGGTTAATGGTGGACCTGGAGGGGTTCGAACCCTCGACCTCATGATGCCAGTCATTGTAAGCCGGTTTCGCAACGGACACAGCCGCAAGCCCTTGCCCCGTAACCTGCCTTTCCTGAAAGAAATACGTTGACAGCCGAATGACACTCAGGGACAAGGGCAGCAGTCAGGAGCCGGATCGTACGGACACGGCACGGACACGGAGGCGTTTCATGGGTAGCACGATCACGGACAAGATGGTCAAGGGACTGAAGCCGGCCGGCGCTACGCACATCATTTACGACACTCAGGTCCGCGGCTTCGGCGTGCGCATCACGTCTGCGGGCGCCGTCTCTTTCGTTCTGAATTACCGGGTTCACGGGCGGGAGCGGCGCTTCACGATCGGGCGCTATCCCGAGATCTCCGCGCTGGTCGCGCGCCAGGAAGCGCTCCAGCTCCGCGCCGGGATCCGCGAGGGCCGGGATCCCCTGGCGGAGCGGGCCCGGGCGCGCTCGGTTCCTACCCTGGATGAATTCTCGGAGGAATATCTACGGCGCCACGCCGAGCCCGAGAAGCGGCCCATCAGCGTCCGCGACGACAGGCGAATGCTGAAGGCCTATATCCTCCCGCGCTTCGGCAAGCTTGCCGTGGATGCAATCACCCGTTCCGATATCGAAGCCTCGGTGCGTCACGACCTGGCGTCCACACCCGTCCAGGCGAACCGGGTCCTGGCGCTTCTTCACACCATGTTCCACTTGTGCGCCCGCTGGGAATACGTCGGCAAGGACTTCTCGAATCCGGCGCACGGCATCAAGCGCTACCACGAAGAGCCGCGTCGACGATGGGTGCAGGAAGGCGAGCTCGCGGAGGTGCTCCGCCTCCGCACGAAATCAGCACAGAGCTGGCCGCTGTTACCCAGCCCAGAATTAGCGTGAGGGGCTGATGTGATGTCCGCAGTCCAACGTTTTTCCGCATGTGGCTCCCCCCTCTTGAGCACGGAGAATGCGCAGCTCAATCCACCCGCCTGACCTTCTTGCCGCAATTTGGACAGGTCAGCTCGTTGGTGAGCGCGGCCTTGTGAACACAGTCCCAGCACAGGTGCCAATCGTGCGTGGAGCAGTAGTAGGCGTTGTGGGATGTGTGCTTGCCACACAGCGCGCAATGATACGTCACAGGATGCTCCCCCTCGCTTCGAACTTGGCCCCGCACTCCTTGCAGAACGCATCGCCGGCGGGGTTCTTCGAGCTGCATTGGGTACAGAAGCCGCCGGCTGTCGTGACCCCCATGCCGCCGAGGCGAGCGCCACGAGCCCGCGCCCAGGCGTAGCCGTTGACGCCTGCGGCGGCCAAGGAAAGGAGCAGAGTGAGGTAAAACCCCGCCTCATATTGCATTTGAACCATGCCTTCGCTTTGGGTCAGGACGTCATTGTCCAGCTTGGATTTCAGCAGCAGGAGGACAATGAGCCCCAGGCCACCGGCGAGCGCAGGAAGAACGGCTCCCTTCCGGCCCTTAACGAAACTTACAGCGAGGCCGGCGGCGACGCAGAGGAAGGCCACCACAGCCAGGGGTTCGCCGCCCGACTTCCGCTCCTGACTTGCACCGAACATCTGCGGCTGCTGGATGCTGGCCCCGGTCATCAACTGGATTCCGGTGAAGCTCGCAACCTTTTCCCCCTGGCACGAGAAAGTTACAAAGGGGAGGAAAAAGCAGAGTACCGCCATCGCGAACGTTACCCCGGAAAGCTTCTTGGCACTGTTTTGCACGGTCAACCCTCCTCGGTTCTGGGCCCGCGGCGCAGCCCTGGACCATCTCGCTCTCTCAGCTCGCAAACGGCGGCAGTCTGCGCGGAGCGCGAAGCTACCGCGCCGAAGGAACCAGGCTGCTGCGGATGTCGCTCAACGTCTCGTTCATGCGAAAGAGCAGAATGAGCAGTTCACAATAGATCCGCACCGCGAGAGGGCCGATCACGATCAAGGCGAGTCCGGTGAAAACGCCCATCACTCCACTCGTCATCGTCGTCAGCCCGGCGATGACGCTCACGCTCACGCCAATCCAGAAGAGCACCTGAATAATCGCGGGAGTGATCATGCGCCTGAAAGCCAAAAAGTCGCTCATCGCATCCCTCCTTGATGGATTCCTTTCCCAACTCGCCTTCGCCGCTTCGGTAAAAGGCGCTATGAACGTCGGCTACCTTGCCGTCCATGAAGAGTATCTTCATCTCCTTGTCGACGTAAATCTTCTTGGCACCGGACGCCAAGCCTCCGCCAGCACGGCACAGCCCAGCGCCCGGAGGCCGGGCCTTACGGCCGGGCGCCAAGGCCTACTCCAGGACCCGGAAACTATACATCTTGCCTACAGAACCGCCGCTGCTCGAAAGCACGGCGCCGGGCGGCAGAAAGCCGTATTCGCCCGCGCCCAGGGTACCGAGTTCAATAACGTAAGTGCGGTCGGCGATCTTCTTACCGTCGAACTGAACGAGGTCGCGCGTGGCGCCGCTTGACGTGTGCAGCACACCCCCGGTGACAGTGCGGAATTCGCGGGAATCCTTCTGCTCGTGCAGGCGAATCAATTGGTATTCCGTGATGCCGACGCCGTCCGCCACGTAAATCAGGAACTCCACGGGCGTGCGCACTTGGTTGTTGCTATGGTTCCCGTTCAGATGGGCGTTGATGTCCGGCTTAACCAGGCCGCCGCTGAGGAATGTTTTTCCCATGCCGCCGCTCTTTACGTTCACCACCTCCGGCTCGAGTTGATGCCACTCGTCGCCTACCTTGTGATAAACGCCGATTTCGGTGACCGGCCCTGGTCCCGGGAGCGCACCGGAGGCGCCCGCTGGGTGCGCGGGCACCGTGGCCAAGGCGCCTGGGGCACCACACTCCGTCATGGCCTGGATCACGGGGTCGCTCACCCCGTCTCGTTTGAGCTTGATGAGCGCGTCGGTGCTGGTGTCGAAATTGCACCTCGACGATTTGATCTTGGAGATGACGATGGCGTCGCCCAGTTTGGCGGCGATCATCTTGAGGACGTCGGCATTAGTGAGTGCCGCGCCGGCCGAAGGGCCCTGGCTCCAAGCCGACCGGGTTACGAGGATGGTGCGGGGGCTGGTGATACGAACGCGGTCAATCCCGGTCTTGGTGAGCACATACTGGCCCTTCAGCGATTCTTCCAGTTGGCCGTTCTTGTCCCCGGCCAAGCCCGGACCCGCCAAGGCCAAGACGCAGGCCAGCACGCATGCCGTCTCCGTTAAGGTCACTCTTCTCACAAAGCCTCCTTGAATTACCCTGGTTGTCCCCGCTCAACGCCCGGCCCAAGCAGACCTCACCGTTGGGCGCATGAGCCAGCCCCCCATGCACACGAGCCCCTCGTTCCCCTTCCAGGCCCGCCCGGTTGCAAACGGTTATGCCCTGTTGTATAGTCCCGGTCAATTGGCGAGAGATGGCAGGAGCCTGCAACAGATGGCAAACCTGCTTCTTCGCCCGGTTTCGAAGGGGGATCAAGCGTGCCCAACGGAGAGAACGGCCGGCTCGACTCCTGGAAGGAGATCGCGGACTACCTGCGGCGCGACGTGACCACCGTCATCCGCTGGGAGCGCAGCCGCCGCTTGCCCGTGCATCGGGTGCCCGGCCTGGGCCGGCCGGCCATCTTCGCTTACAAGGAAGAGATTGACGCTTGGGTGCGAAACGGGGTTGGCGGGCAGCGGTCGGGGGGCGGGGAAGACGGTCCGGGGGATGGGGAGGCTAAACGGCTGGCGCAGCCCGGAATTGCTGATGCGGGCGAATCACGAACTGAAGAAAGCAAACGTCGCAGACGGGCCCTCTGGGCCGCAATCGCGCTATCGGCTGCCATCGTCGCCGCGGCTGTGGCCTTCGGGCTGCGGCCCGGGTTTCCGCCGCCCCAGGCGCTCAATCCCGTCGCGCTCACGCACGATGGCGTGGAGAAGGGCGACATGGTCACGGACGGCACGCGGATCTACTTTACCGAGACGGTGGGTGGCCGGAGTGTACCCGCCCAGATTCCCGTTTCAGGTGGAGACGTCACCCAGATTCCCGTTCCCTTCGAGAACACCACCGTTTGGGACGTTTCGCCGGATGGGTCGGAATTACTGGTGGCCAGCTATGCCGGCACTGAGCCGGAGAAGAGGCTCTGGATTCTGCCGGTTTCAGGCGGTTCGCCGCGCCCGGTGGGCAATGTGCTGGCTCACGACGCGAAGTGGTCGCCGGACGGGAAAACAATCGCTTACGCCTCCGGCGGTGACCTGTATCTCGTTGCACCCGATGGAGCCCAGCCGCAAAAACTGCTGTCGCTGAAGAACCGCATCCGCGTTTATGGATGGTCGCCACATGGCCGCTGGTTGCGCTTCGGACCTGAGCCCGCCGGCGCGCCGCCGGTGGGCTCCAACTGGCGTGTGTGGGAAGTTCGGCCCGATGGTAGCGGTCGGCGTCCGGTGCTGGCCGGCCTTTCGAGCGGCGTAGGTGAGGGGGCCTCAACCGCCGACGGCAAGTACTTTCTCTTCGGCCAGAGCAAGAACGGCGCCGAGAGTCAGTGGGCCGTCCGCGAAAAGGGCGATTGGTGGCACGAGGCTGACACCCGACCCTCGCACCTCTTTCTCGGGATTGCGGGCGTGGGAGACTTTCTCCCCAGCAAGGACGGGCGGAAACTCTTTGTGATTACGGCCGGCCCTGGACGAGGCGAGGTGATGCGCTACGACGCGCGGACGCGAGAGTTCCTTACGTCGGGAGTGGCGGGGTTCGACTTGGATTATTCACGGAACGGAAACTGGGTTGCCTATGTTGACCACCTTGAGGGCTCGCTGTGGCGGGCGAAGGCGGAGGGCGGCGACAGCTTGCAGTTGACCTTCCCTCCGCTCGAAGTTGAGCTTCCGCGCTGGTCGCCCGACGGCAGCCGCATTGCCTTCATGGCCAGGAGCCCCGGCAAGCCCTGGAGAGTCTACCTGGTCGCGGCTGCGGGCGGCGTTCCGGCGGAAGTCACCAGTGAGAGCGGCGAAGAAGGCGCGCCGACCTGGTCGCCGGACGCGAGCGCGCTGCTCTTCGCCGACGTAAGCTGTGAAGCGAGCGGCACCTGTGCAATCCGTCTCGTGAACCTGAAGACGCGCCAAGTCACGCGGCTCGCCGGCTCTGAGGGACTGCGAACCGCGCGCTGGTCGCCAGACGGGCGGTATGTGGCGGCCATCCAGCAGGAGCGCGGCATCTTGATGCTGTTTGATTTTCGCGCTCGACAATGGACACAACTGGGAGCGGCCGGCGGCGACAACCTGAGCTGGTCGCGCGATAGCAAATACATCTATGGTGATGACCCGCAGGGTCCCGACCCGACGGTGTTCCGTGTGCGCATCCGCGACCGGCGGCGCGAGCGCGTCGCCAGCCTGAAGAGCGTCCTCCAACTCGGCGGACGTTACTTGTGGTTCGGCTTGACGCCGGACGATTCCGTCATCGCGTACGAGACCGTGCGCACCCCGGAAATCTACGCTCTGGACTGGAAAGCTCCGTGAAGAAGACCGATCGCACAACCTGCGATGCCGGCCGGCGCGCCGTTAAGTGCTGCATCCTGCAACTTAACGGGACGTGAAGTTGCATCCTGCAACTTTTTGGTCTCACCATTCGCTCGCGGCAAATACCGACTGACGGTCGATCTCGCGAGCGAAACCTCTTGGGCGATCTCGCCCTGGCTCCGGCCTTCAGCGCGAAGCGCGCGGATCTTTTCGATCGTGGCGGCGTCCATAGTGGGATCCTCCAGGTGTTTGTTCGCCCGTCGTTCGAGCCGGGCGACGAGCTCGCGGGTTTGCTCAAACGGGACCGGCCGTTTCGAGCCAGGCGGTAAGCGCGTACGGCGTATGTAGCAGCTTCCAAACCTCCAACCATCGCGCACGCGGGCATTTTACCCCATGCTAGGGCCTTGCCCGAGTCGAGATCGTTGATCCTGGGGGGCCTGGCGCCGCCAGCCAGGGCCAAAAAATGATGGCCAGGGGGGGGATAGGGGTGCTTTTTCTGCAAAACCTTTTCCGCTGGCGACCGCCCACCGGGCACGCACACACACCCGCGAAAAATGAAACGTGGGGGTCGCGACCTTTCACATTCATTTCACCCTGTATTCATGCTGGTTTCCTCGCATTTCTGGGCCTTTCTTAGCCCTCGGAGCCCAAGCACAATTAGGGCTAGCGAACGACCTACAAGTGTAGCCTCTCAACTCCTAACATGCACATCTGAGAGGGATTGCGCGAAAAAAGGCTCAAATATTGAGTTTTGTGGAAATAAAAAAAAGGCCGGTGAGCGGTCGCCACGGACGAAAGGCCGCTAGAAAAAACACCCCTATCCCCCCCGGCGTCTCTGCGAATCCCATTGGCGGTCAGGAGCTTTGCGGCTTGCCCACGATGTAGAGAGTCCCGCCGCCGACCACCATTGCCAGGCCGGCCGCGCCCGGCGCCGGGCCTGGCTGTGTTTGCCATCAATTTCCCCCTGTTCCTTTAGCGTTGCGGCGGGCGGCTCCAGGAGCTCGCGCAAGCGGCGCGCGGCGCGGCTGAACGGTCGCAAGGGCGGCCGGCTGCGTTCAAATCGCCTCACTTGAGTGCAAACCGGTTCGGACGTCAACACGATGCACACGATCGCTGCGCATGCACACGAATGCTAGCAGGGCGGTGCTACCTGGAGCAGGGTGGTGCCACCTGGTGACGACGTGTACGGTTGTAACTGTATAGTCGCAAGTGTGCAGTCGCAAGTGTGCAGTCGTAAGTGTGCAGTCATAAAAAGCAGAAAGGGCCCGGCTTTCACCGGGCCCTCGCTGAACTGAACCTACCCTTGCCTTGCCAAGCCTAACCCGTGCCTCGCCGGACCAGGCCAGCTAGGCGGCACTATACCACTTCCTAAGCCCCGCTTGTCAATCGAGGAAGTTCGGACACAGTTCGGACACGATAAAGAGCCACTCGGTTCATCCTGGCGACGCCATCTATTTAAGTGATTAAAAAAATTGCTGTTAGTTTGGTGGACCTGGAGGGGTTCGAACCCTCGACCTCATGACTGCCAGTCATGCGCGCTCCCAACTGCGCCACAGGCCCAAAACACTTAGAATCAGTTGACGGTTAGCGGAACGTTAACACTGATCCCGTTCTTTCCATTGTCATTTTCGGTGTTCGTGAACATTCGTGAACGCAAAACCCGATCTTCACGTTTCCCGGCCTCGCATTCTGACAGCTCCCGCGTGGCGTCTGCGATATCACGCGTATCGACGATATTGTACCGCCGAAAGATGCGTGCGTCCAGGTGTCCACTGATCAGCATGGCCACGGACTGCGGCGCGCCGGGACGAATCAGGTTCCGCGCTCCAGTTCGCCGCAGATCGTGGAAAATCTTGCCTTCGTAAACCTTCTTCTCGCCCTCCAGCTTAACCCATCGGCCCGGTCAGGCCCAACGGCAAGATTAAGATCCTCCTGATAACTCAGACCTGTCGAGAATCTCAGTGGCTCTGCCTTCTAGTAACTCTGCTTTCTGAGGTAGAAGTAAGAGACTCACAATCGATTCGATGCGTCGAATGGCAGCTTTGCGCCAAAAGGCGGCGCACTCTGTCGGCCGAGGGCGTGGATCACAAAACAGAGCTATGATTGGCTTGAGCGCGGTCGCAAGAGCGGGCCACAAGATGGACACTTCAAGCCGAGGAATGCTTTCCATCGTGTGAACGGGACGGCGCAAACGGCCGCGGAACGATGGAAAACTGCCCGCCAAAACCAAGGGGCCAAAAGGCTGGAAACTGACGACTGACGACTGCCAGCTGTCCTTTGCGAGATGCTTCAAGAGATCCACATTCAGAACTACGCCGTCATCGAGAGCTTGACGGTCGATTTCCATCCGGGGTTCAACGTGCTGACCGGCGAGACGGGCTCCGGTAAATCGATCCTGGTGGACGCTCTCGATCTTGCGCTCGGCGGGCGTGCCTCGCCAGACGTGATCCGAACCGGAGCCGACCGGGCTACCGTCACCGCGGTCTTTCGCACCGAAACCAGCGGCTCTGCTGCCGGCGGGAGCAGCCGGAAAGGCGGCTTTGGGCTGGCGCCGCCCTGGTTCGATTGGCTGGAGCGTTACGGCGTGGGTGGCGAAAGCGCGTCCGAGATCATGCTGCGCCGCGAGATCCAGTCGAGCGGGCGCAGCCGTCTGCTGGTGAACGATGAGCCCGTGACATTGGCCGCCGTCAAAGAGCTGGCACCCCTGCTCGTAGAGGTGCACGGCCAGGGCGAACATGCAGCCCTCGCCGCGCGTGACGCGCAGATCGATCTTCTGGATACGTTTGCCCGCACGGGGGACCGGCTTACGGCTGTGCGCCGCCTCTTCACCGAACGGCGTGAACTCGAGCGGGAGTGGACAGAGCTCAGTCAAAGCGAGCAGGAACGGCTGCGAGCGCTTGACCTCCTGCGCTTCCAGGTGGACGAGCTCACCCAAGCGCGACCCGGGCCCGGAGAGGACGAGTGTCTCGAATCCGAGCGATCGGTATTGCGTAACGTTGAGAAAGTGCGTTCGGCGGCCGCGGGGGCTTACGCGTCGCTACACGAGGATGAGGGATCAGCGCTGGAGCGGCTGGCCGCTGTAGACCGGGCGCTCGATGACCTGGCACGCTACGATCGCGCCCTTGATTCGTACCGCGAGCCCGCCGCCGCCGCCCGCGCCGCCCTCGACGATCTCGCACGCGCGCTCGGCGACTACCTCGCTGGGCTCGAGGCTGACCCAGGACGCCTGGAGGAGGTCGAGGGCCGCCTGGCGCTGCTCGATCGGTTGAAGCGAAAGTACGGCGGAACCCTAATTGAAGTGCTGGCATTCGCCGATCGCGCCCGGCAGGACCTCGCACGGCTCGAGCATGCCGACGAACGGCGTGAGCAGGTGCGCGGTCTCCTGGTCTCGGCGAATGAAGCCTACGGCAAGGCTGCCGCCGCTCTTTCCCGTGATCGGCGCGAGGCGGCCGGCAAACTTGCGGGTGAGATCTGCAAGGAATTGGCGCATCTTGGAATGGACAAGGCTCGTTTCGAGGTGGGATTTGAAAGCCTGAGCGCTGATTCCAGCCTTTTGTCCGAAGCATCCGGACTCTCCGGAGGACCCAAGGGAAGGGACCGTATTACTTTCCTCGTGTCGCCAAACCCGGGCGAAGACTTGCGGCCACTGGACCGTGCCGCGTCCGGAGGAGAGCTCTCGCGTCTCATGCTGGCGTTGAAGACCGTGATCGCGAGCAGCCAGGGCGATGCCTCTGGCATCGTGCGCACGCTCGTTTTCGACGAAGTTGACGCCGGCATCGGCGGCCGCGTAGCTGACTCCGTGGGAGAGCGATTGAAACGCCTCGCGCGCGACAATCAAGTGCTCTCGGTTACCCACCTTCCCCAGATTGCATGTTTTGCGGACCACCACTATTCGGTGGAAAAAGTAGAGCGAGCGGGTCGAACCTTCGCCACTTTGCACTACCTCGCCACAGAGCGGGAACGCGCCACTGAACTTGCTCGTATGCTCTCAGGACGACGAATCACCGAGGCGGTGCTGGAGCACGCCACCGTCATGCTGAAGCAGGGATCGCGTCGTTAACTCTTGTCTGCGGATCATTCGGTGAAAAACTGAATGCGGGCCGCTGCTCTTATTGAGCACTGCAAAATACAGTGACGACCGCTGCTGTAGCGCCGGTCTGCGACCGGCGTCTTTCGCCGCTCCCTTAAACAGGGCAGGCTCCGAGCGGCGCTACAGAGAACGACGGCACTGTATTTTGCAATCTTAATTAGTCAGTTGGCGGCCCTGAAGCTAATTCGCGGGCGGGGTCGGACTCCCACACAATCGGACTCTTCTGCTGTTCCCATCCGCCCAGCAGTGCCAAATAGTGCTGCTCTACCAGCGTGCGCTTGATTTTGAGGGTGGGCGTCATCAGTCCATTGGCAATCGACCACGGACCATCGACGATGGCGATGAGGCGCATTCGTTCGTGGGGATCGAGCTGGGCGTTCACGCGCTCCATCTCGGAGGCCAGGACCTGCTCCAGAGACCTCTTCGCCTCAGCGTCAGCGCAACGCTGCCGTGCCTCCGCCGACAGCACGACCACCGCAAACGGGCTGGGGAGCCCCGCGCCCATCACGCAGCAGGCTTCCACTGAAGGATGCGCCATCAATTTGCTCTCGATGGGAGCGGGCGCCACATATTTGCCTTTGCTGGTCTTGAATTGCTCCTTGACGCGGCCGATGATCTTTACCTGACCGTCCGGATCGCGCTGAACGAGATCGCCGGTGCGAAAAAAGCCGTCTTCGGTAAACGCGTCTTGCGTGCCCTGCGGGTCCTTATAGTAGCCCATCATGTTCATCGGGCTCCTCACGAGCAGCTCGCCGCCGTCGGTGAGCTTTTCCTGCACGCCGTCCACAGCAACCCCGACGTAACCGGGGCGCACCTGGCCAGGTCTTGGGATGTGAGTGACCATGGTTTCGGTCATACCGTAGCCTTCGAAAAGATTGAGTCCGAGATTGCGGTACCACAGGAGGATTTCGACAGGCAGTGGCGCGGCTCCGCTCGCCGCATAACGGGCGCTGCTGAGCCCAAGCTGCTTCAGGATGCGCTTCTTGACCACCCGGTTCAGCAAGGGGATTCGAAGCAGCCTGTCGAGACGTTGCTTCGGAATTTTATGAAAGACGCCTTGTTGAAATTTGAGCAACAGCCTGGGCACCGAGGGGAACACCGTAGGTTGCGCCCGCTGCAGGTCGGTGAGGAAGGTCTCCAGACCCTCGGTGAAAAAGATGCGGAAGCCCAGATAGAGCCCCAGCGCCTCGCAGGCGCATCGTTCAACGATGTGGGCAAGCGGCAAGTACGAAAGCAGACGCTCGTCCGCGCTGAGTCCGAGCCACTCCGAGCCGGCGGCCGCAAAGGATGCGAAATCTGAGAAGCGGTGCATTACCCCTTTGGGCGTGCCGGTGGTTCCGGAGGTGTAGATGATGGTGGCAAGCTCGCCGGCCGGACCGAGCGGGCAGCCGGGCAAGGGCAGGTGGGCAGATCCGAGCGATTCCCAGGTGGGATCGTCGCCGCGGGGCGCGGTCGGGAAGAGAATGCACCTTACTGCGGCCGGAATCCCGCTCCGGGTGGCCTCCTTCTCGTCCGTGGCGCCGAGGAAGCAAGCCTTGGCCTCGCTGTGCTCGAGAATCTGATTAACAGTCCGCGAATTGAGGGAAGGATAAATCGGCACGCTGACGTGGCCGGCCATCCAAATGGCCAGATCGGCCATGATCCACCAGGCGCAGTTGCGGGAAAGGATCGCGACCCGCGCGCCCGGTTCCCAGTTCTGGGCAGAGAGATAGGCAGCCAGGCGGCGAGCTTCGTCGCCAGCCTGAGCCCACGTCCAGTCGCGTACTTTGCCGCCGTCGAACGGCTGGGTTAGAAAGATTTGTGAGCCGCGCTCCCGCTCCCAACGATAGAAGCGCGCGAGGGCCAGATCGTCTTCCGTAATACCGCGCATCCCTTTGCCGGGGAGTGTTGCTCCCCCGCCCTTCCCCAACCGATACTTGATTCTAGCCGTGTTTTCGCTCTACGGAGGCACGAGCATCCCAACAGTCGGCCGAGGCCAAAACCGGAACGATCTCGAAATCAACCAGATCGTCCCAGCGCCGAATCCATCCGTCTAGCAGTTCCGGACGCGCCGCTTCCATGAGCTGAAAGCAACGGGCGCCGTTCGACTCCATCCAGCTCGTGTGATAGATGACGCCTTCGGGCAGCATTCGGCCATGATCTCTGAACCTCTCGTCAATAGGCGCTGGATCTCCGTGTTTGAAGCTTTCGATCACCATGAACAGCATGAGGTGAGTCTACTCGATCCCGGTCTCCTCGAAAACCGGTCCACTTTAGGTGGCGTCGACCCTGGTCCCCGCCCCTGATCGGCAACCTGCCCCCCTGGCGTTGTCGTGTGTTACGATGAACCGGCACGCGTCGGGATAACTTATGGCAGACACGAGAACAAGCAGCAAATTGAGGATGATCGCGCTCGGCGGCCTCGGCGAGTTCGGCATGAACATGATGCTCTTCGAGTATGGCGAGGACATCATTGTGGTGGATTGCGGGATCATGTTCCCTGAGCCCGATCTGTTGGGCGTCGACATCGTCATTCCTGATCTTACTTATCTCCGCGAGCGCCGCGATCGTGTTCGCGCCATCCTTCTCACCCACGGTCACGAGGACCACATCGGCGGCCTGCCGTACCTCCTCGAAGAGATCGATGCGCCGGTGTACGGTACGGCGTTCACGCTCGCCCTGGCAAAATCGCGCCTGGAAGAGCACGGCCTGGCGGAGAGCGCAGTTTTGCGGGAGATGAAGCCCAAGAGTCCGTTTGACGTGGGTCCGTTCCACATCGAGTTCATCCATCTCACGCACAGCATCGTGGACTCCGGAGCGCTGGCCATCACCACGCCGGCCGGGATCGTCATTCATACCGGCGATTTCAAGCTCGATCCCACACCAACCGATGGACACCTGAGCGACCTTCATACCTTGTCCAACTACGGTCAGCGCGACGTGCTGGCGCTCTTCTCCGATTCCACCAACGTCGAGCGGTCCGGCATGACGCCGTCCGAGCGCGGCGTGCGCGAACGCTTCGCGGAGATCATTGCCGAGGCTCACGGACGCGTGGTTGTTTCCTGCTTCTCCACGTCGATCCATCGCATGCAGATCGTGGCAGATCTGGCCGCGGAGCATAAGCGGCGGCTCTGTTTTATCGGGCGCAGCATGCATCGCAACTCGGAGATCGCGCTCCAGATGGGCCGCTTGCGGGTGCCGGCGGGCGTGCTGGTGCCGCCCGAGGAACTATCGCAGATCCCGCGCGACAAGCTGGTGCTGGTGGTGGCCGGTAGCCAGGGCGAGCCCATGTCCGCCATGGCCCGCACGGCTGTCGATAGCCACCGCTGGGTGACGCTCGAGCGTGGTGACGAAGTGGTGCTCTCGGCGCGTATCATTCCCGGCAACGAGAAGGCCATCTTCCGCATGATGGATCACCTTTACCGCCGCGGCGCCCATGTTCACTATCAGGATGGCAGCCTGCCTCCTGTGCACGTTTCCGGCCACGGCAGCATCGAGGAACTGCGGCTGATGCTCAATCTGGTGCGGCCCAAGTATTTTGTGCCCATCCACGGCGAGTATCGCCATCTCGCGCGCCATCAGGAGATGGCCCAGGAAGGGAACGCCGTCTCGGGCGGTACCTTCCTGCTCGAGAATGGCGGCGTGCTCGAGTTTGAAGGCGGGAATGCGCGTCTCGGCGAACCAGTGCCGGTGGGCCACGTTTATATTGACACGGGCTCGCTCGATGAAGTGGGCGAAGTGATCCTGAAGGAGCGGCGGCGCATCTCCGAAGATGGCATCGTGGTCCCCATCCTCGCCATCAATAAGCACACCGGCCACTTGGAAGCCCCGCCGGAGATCGTCTCCCGGGGCTTTGTGTCCCTCGAAGAAGCCAGCGGCCTGTTAGAGAGCGCGCGCGATGTTGTGCTGCGCACCATCGAGAAATCGAAACTCGAAGAGGTCGCCGACTGGGGCGTGATCAAGGATAAAATCCGCTCCGCACTGCGCAAGTTCTTCGACCAGGAACTCGGCAAGCGACCGATGATTCTGCCGGTGGTGCTGGAAGTGTGACCGCAGGTTCGACGTTGCTTTACCGGCCAGAGTTCCTGCGATCTTCCAGAGTAGGCAGCGATGCTGACCAAGCTAAAGATCCGTAATTTTAAGGCATTTCGGAGCGTGGAGATAGAACTCGCAAGCCCTGTCGTTTTCATCGGCCCAAACAACTCGGGAAAGACTACAGCTTTGCAGGCACTCGCTTTGTGGGACATCGGCAGAAGACTCTGGCTGCAGAAGAGAAGTGGCAAGAAGGCGCCGGAGAAGCGTTCTGGAGTGACGATCAATCGTCGCGACTTAATCGCTGTGCCCGTTCCAGACGCGAACCTCTTGTGGCGAGACCTTCACGTCCGGAACGTG
This sequence comes from Terriglobia bacterium, assembly GCA_035946735.1. GTDB lineage: Bacteria > Acidobacteriota > Terriglobia > UBA7540 > UBA7540 > Gp13-AA77. The sequence continues at coordinate 25,347 of DASYYZ010000025.1, read as the reverse complement.
AGGAACGCCAATGGCAAGCCGGAGACGGCAAATGTCAGGATTGACGTGGTAGTTGAGGGTGTTTCGAATGGCAAGCAGTGGGCATGTGGTCTTGAGTTCGACTACGCGAATCAGGAGTCGTTCTACTGTCGTCCGTTGCGGAAATCCGAAGGAGATAACCCGCTGCGCATGCCCGTCCCCGATGAGGTCAGGGACACGAAAGTCGCATTTCTTCCTCCAATGTCGGGGCTCGCTGCAAACGAGACGAGGTTGGATGCCGGGGCCATTAACGTGCGTATCGGTGAAGGCCGCACGGCGGAAGTTCTCCGTAATCTCTGCTATTTGATTTACAGCGACAAGGAAAACGCAGAGCGCTGGAATCATGTCGCCGAGCAGATCAGGAGCCTGTTCGGAGTGGACCTCGATCCCCCGCAGTACATCATCGAGCGGGGAGAAATTGAAATGACATACAAGGATCCCGCGGGCGTGCGATTAGACCTCTCCTCATCCGGGCGGGGCCTGCAACAAACTCTCCTGTTGCTCGCGCACCTAACTGTGAATCCAGGCTCCGCCCTCTTGTTGGACGAACCTGACGCCCATCTGGAGATACTCCGACAACGCCAGATCTATCAACTTCTAACTGACTTGGCACGGGAACAACATAGCCAGGTCATCGCCGCCAGCCACTCCGAGGTGGTGCTTGATGAAGCGGCAGACCGCGACGTCGTCATCGCGTTTTTGGGGAAACCCCACCGGATCGATGATCGCGGGAGCCAGGTCTTGAAGTCGCTCCGTGAGATCGGCTTCGAGCACTATTATCAGGCTGAGGAGAACGGTTGGGTTTTGTACCTTGAAGGCTCGACAGACCTAGCCATCCTGGCGTCGTTCGCGAAGAAACTCAATCACGACGCAAGGAGTAGCCTTGAGCGCCCGTTTGCACATTACGTGACGAATCTGACTTCCAAGGCCCGGGAGCACTACTACGGATTGAGAGAGGCCAAACCCAACCTTGTGGGCTTCGCGCTCTATGATCGTCTCGACCAGCCACCACAGGAGCGGGGGGGGCTTGCTGAATACCAATGGAAGAGGCGAGAAATTGAGAACTACTTGTGCTCGCAAAACACACTCCTGAATTACGCCGAAGCATGTGCAATGGAAATGGCGCTGGGTCCACTGTTCGAGGGCGACGCACGCAAACAATATCGGGCGGCCATGCAGGAGAGCATCGAGGACTTGGTTCCTCGCGCGGCGCAGCGCGACCCGAGCCATCGTTGGTGGCGCGACACGAAGGTCAGCAACGACTTCTTAGATCCGCTATTTCAGACGTTCTTTCAGAAAATCAATCTTCCGAATCTTATGCGAAAAACGAACTACCATGAGCTCGCCCAGCACGTGCCGATCGACGAGATTGACCCGGAGGTTTCGGAAGTCTTGAATCGAATCTTGGCGGTAGCCGGCAAAGCTGTTCAGCCGAGCGAGTAGGCACGTCAGCTGGAAACCTGGAATTGCTGGGCGATTCGGTCATCGGCATAAGCAGGTGCAGGTCGCCTAGCTTTCTCAACCGCACCCGGAAGCACGGACTGTCGTAGCCGGTGTGCATCAGCAGGAGATGGAGCGTCGGACCGTAGGCAAGGACCGACAATCCGACGCCGACGGCCGGCCACATTTCCCATCCATTCCTGGTTGCTCTTTTACCCCTCTTAAACTTTATTTCCCGCATTCTCAGATTTAGCTTGACACAGCCTTATATATAGTATGACCTAATGACATGCATATCGATCAACTGCTTTCGATGAACATCCCAAGTGACGGCGAGACCACTTCGCTGGATTCGCCGGCCGCGTCCGCCGTCGATAAGTGGGAGGTCCAGCTGCGCAAAGGCTGCCTGGAGTTGGCCGTACTAGGGTGTCTTTGGTCCGGCAGGCTCTATGGCTTGGAGATCCTGCGCCGGCTCGAAACCGGCTCCGGCCTCACGCTTTCTGCGGGCACCGTGTATCCACTCCTGGCGCGGCTCAAATCAGATGGGCTGCTCGAGTCGGAATGGGTGGAGGCTGACACCAGTCATCCCCGCAAGTACTACCATTTGACGGCGCTAGGGAAGCGGCGCGCCGTCCAAATGGCCAGGATGTGGTCGCAGTTCTCGGCCACACTGAAAAGCCTGTTGTCTCCGGTTCTAAAGGAAGGTACGAAATGACCGCCACAATAAGTTCGGAATCGAAGATTGAGACTAGCGCATCCCTGGCCTTGACTCTGAAGCGCGCCGGCAAGTGAACCGCAGCCGAAGTCAACGTCCGCCCGGCAAGCACCAGCGATGAAGGCCACGGGTTGCAGCGTTCTCGTGGGGCAGACCCCGAGGCCGGGCTGGTCCGGACGCTGCAGGCACTTGTACAGCACCACCACCGGCGGCGGCGCGTAGGGCCATGGAGTGGTATTCGGGATCAAGCCGTGATGACGCCGGCGAAGCGGCCATCCATTGACGGGACGGAACAACAGATGTAACCCACGGCCCTCCTGCTCTTGGTCACAAACCGCATAGCTGCGCTATGCGCCAGCCCGGCCGCAGTTCAGGCCATTACCAGACGTCGATACAATAGCGGAGTCCAAGCTATTTCAAAGCATGTATTTCACATCTGAACCCAGTGTCGGATAACCGAAAAGCACGTGTTTCAGCTTGCTGGCGGGAATTTCGGCTTGCATTGCCAGACCAAACACGTTGATCAATTCCTCAGCGTGCGGGCCGATCAAATGCGCACCCAGAATGTAATCACTCCCCTCTTGAATCAGGACCTTGAAGCCAGAGCAATCCTCCCCTACCCTGCGCGAGGAATACCAGCCTGCCGTATCTTCCCTGTTGATCCGGAATCGCAAGCGTTGTTCCTGTGCCGCACGTTCTGAAAGGCCCACTGCTGCGAGGGGTGGAATCGTAAACACAATGGTTGGCACCGGGACTTGCTCAACTTTCCTATGGTTGCCCTTCAGCAAGTTCGAAGCGACAATGCGGCCCTCGTATCCGGCCACCGGTGTGAGTGGTGGGAGACTGCTCGCGGCGCCGTCACCAGCGGCGAATACGGCTGCATTTGAGATGCTCTGTAGATACTCATTCACTCTAACGCCGCGCTCTTCGGCCTCAACACCGGCAGCGGCGAGATTCAAATCATCGATTTCCGGAACGCGGCCAGCGCCGTGAACTACCAGGTCGGCCTCAAACACCTTCCGTGCGGCTGCACTTGAAACATGGACCGACAGTTTTTCACCGGATTTCTCGATTGCCACGACTTCCATGCCGATTTCAACTCTTATCCCGAGGCGCTCTGTCCTGGCCACCAGACTGATGGACAAGATCAGGATCAAATCCCTCAAGGGGCCGCTGGCCCCGGTGCAGAATCGTGACCTTGGCGTCCGCCCGTGCGGCGACATAAGCGAATTCGAAGGAGATGTATCCGCCCCCGATGAAAACGATGCGTTGAGGTAACGTTTCCAGCTCCAGGAACTGGTCGCTCGTTGTGACGTACTGCTCCCCTTGGATGCCCAACTTGCGCGGCGTCGCCCCGGTTGCAACGACCACGTGGCGACCAACCAGTATGTCCTCTCCAACCTCGACAGCCGTGGTGTCCACGAATCGTGCGCGCCCGTGAAACGATGCAATACCGGCCTTGGCAAAGCTCCGTTCGCTGTTTTTCGGCACCGGCTCGGTGAAGGATCGCTTGAAGCGCATCAATTCTGACCATTCGATTCGCGTGTTCTCACCGCGGACGCCTCGCCCGTCCATCCTCTGAACCCAATCGACGACTTCAGCTACACCTACAAGCACCTTCTTGGGATCGCATCCGCGCAAGGCGCAGGTTCCTCCGAAAGGCCGCGAATCAATGATGGCGACGTTCCAGCCAGCAGAACGGCACTCGTGGGCGACGGTCGAAGCTGCCGAGCCAGTCCCGATTACAATGAGATCGAATTGCTTTCTCATGATTTGACCTCTCCTTCAGACTTGATCTGAATCCGGAGTTGATGGGCAGGGACAGCTCAACGAGGCGCAGAAAGCGTCTCCGCCGTACGTTTCTTCGCTTCCTGAATGGCGCGTGTAATGTCGCCCAGACAGCAAGTTCCGCTGGGATTCTTGACTTCGCAGGCGCAGAAACCGCCTTTCACCTCGGCCTTGATCTCTTCCAGCACCGAGGTTTTGCCGGCGGCCTCGATATCCCGGCGAATGTTTTCGCGGCTGTAGTCGAAGCAATAGCAGAGCGGGATTGGATCCGCCGTCTCCTTGATTCCCACTCGTACTTTTACGTCTGGTTTAGTAAACACGGCCTGATCGGAGAAATAAACAACCTCACAGTCCACCGTGCGGCAAAAGGAATACGAGACCGATGCCGGAACGCGCATGTGATCCCGAACCAGACTCTTGACCGTCAGCACGGCCACAGGCTTCCCCTTTTTGCCACAAGAGGGACAGACCTCTGGATTGCTCGTCGGAAGGGAGCAAGTCCCTTCCTTCGTGGTTGAACAGCAATCGGACATTACTTTTTCTCCTGATTCAGTTCTGCCCTAAAGCCGGTCTAATTGATGGCTTCACGAAGCTGTTGCTCACTGGCCTGTTCATCGTCGTACACAACGGTCGCAAGTCCGTTCTCGTTACTGACGTCGGCGCTCTTCACGCCTTTGACTTTCGTCAACGCGCTTTTGACACTGACGGCGCACGCGCCGCAAGTCATCCCACTGACTTTGATCTCCGTCTTCACATCCTTGGCGAAGGCAGAGCCGGCGAAAAGAAGCAAAAGAAACAACGAGGTAAACGATTTCATTTAGGTGTGTTCTCCTCTTTGGATTGAATGGGCGCGGTAGCCCGCGTCCTGAATAGCTTGTTCAAGTTGCGCGATGGTGACCTTGTTAGCATCGAACTCGACCGTCGCCCGTTTCTGTTCGTATGACACGATGGCGCTTTGAACACCATCAAGATCCTTTAGCTTTTTCTCGATGGCAGTCGCGCAGGCTGTGCAATCCATGCCCTCGACTGCAAAGCTGGCCCGGTCAACGCGTGGCGCGGCTACCGTCGTTTCCGGAGCTTTGCTCGAAAGGAGCAACTTGGCAACGGCCTCTGAATAGTACGGGAACGCTGCAACGATGAGTACGACCGCTGTAGCGACCCACAGACCAATGCGACCCGTCTTGCTTGTCGCTGGCTTCTCACACGCCGACCCCGGTTCGCAAGCATGCTTCGGTTTGCGGTAGGCGAAATAGAACCCGAGTCCAAGAAGCAGAAAAGTAGTTCCGAGCAGGTAAGGGCGCCAAGTGGCAAAGAAGGCGGACGCTCCTACAATTCCGGCTCCCGCCAGTGCAAACACGATGGGCAGGATGCAGCAAAGGCTTGCGGCAATTCCTGCTACTAAAGATGCTCCGATCAAAGCTCTATCCTTCATCTTGCTTTCCTTCCAAGCGGCCGGCGACGCGCTCCGAGTTGGTTTGCCTTGGCGGTTACTACAACCGGCTTCGACTCGCTCTCCAACGTCTTGCAGCTATCCAGGGCGAGAGCGTATTTGACGAGGTGCGCCTCGATTCCGGTGAGGACCGGCTGGAGGTCAGAATTAAGGCGGTAGACTTTGTTTTTCCCATTCCACTCCCATTCGACAAAGCCGCAGTTCAGCAGGCAGGCCAGATTGTGGGAGACGCGGCTCTGCTCCAACCCGAGCCTCTCCGCGAGTTCATTCACGTAGTGTGGCTTCTCTCTCAGCAACTGCACGATTGAGAAGCGGGTCTGATTGGAGAGCGCACGGAAGAACTCTCGATAAAGTCTCGCCTCCAAGATAACCCTCCACAGTGATATGATGCCTCGTACATATGAAAGATTACACATATATGCTGGCTCGTGTCAATCCTGGGGCAATCGAGTCGAGCAATGGGTGAGATAGGGATAGGGGGAGGGGTCGCCCGCCCACCACGCTCGCCGATGGAACTTCCATCCCCAAGATTCCGGTCCGGTTCTCTATTGAGACAACCGCCTTAGGGCGCCGGCGGAGCCGCTTTAGGATGCGTTAGTTCCTGCTCCTTGAGTTCGCGCCGCATCCGCTCCGGCGCATCGAGCGGCTCGGACGGCGCGCTCACTGGATCGAGACCGTTCTCCACCACTTTGGCGGGATCGAAGATGCGCGTATCGGGAGGGAGCGCGTCGTAAGGCGTAAAGTCAGGCTTGGCGGTGAAGCAGTCGGAGAGATCCGTGGCCGCGGCATCGTACTGGTTGAGGTAAGGAATTCCGAAGATCAGATCGAAGGTCTTCAGGATGCTCGCGATGCTGGTGTGCTGGTGTGAAACGCTGCGGCGCGCGTAGGGACTGATGACAAGCAACAGGCTGCGGTGGGCGTCCACGTGGTCGGTGCCGGATTGCGCGTCGTCCTCGGTCACGAAGATCGCCGTATCTTTCCAATATTGGCTGTGCGAGACGAGCTCCAACAGTCGGCCCAGCGCCAGATCGTTGTCCGCCACGTAGGAGGCTCGATAGGGATAGCCTTCGGCCGGACGCGGATCGGCGGTGTGGTCGTTCGGCAGCCAGATAAACATGAACTGCGGCAGCGGTTCTTTGCCGCTTGCGTAGCGCTCGCCCCATTCCTTTTTGAACTGCTGGAAACGATACTGATCCGAGATGTTGGTGTTGAACGTCGGATAGGTGCGCGAGGTTTTGTCGAAGAGCGCTTTGGGCATGGGCATGTTCACCACTTCCCGCACGCCGGTGGGCTCGAGGCCCGCTTCCTCGTCGTCATTGGCTAGTTCAATAGCCTCGCCGTAATTGCGGAAGCTGATCTGGTGGCGGTCCAGGTGCTCCCAAAGCGATCCGGCTTCGAGGTAGGACTCGGGCCAGGGGCTGGATGCGCCGATCTGGAGGCGGCCCGGCGCATCGGGGTCGTATTTAAAGTCGAACTGGCCCCCGTAGGCCGCTGCCCACGCCGTTTCCACCAACTCATTCGGGTAATTTCCCACCAGCCAATGATGACCATCGACGGAGACGTCCGAGTCCACGTAGAAGTTGTCGCTCGCGCCAAAGAGCGCGGCCAGCGCATGATGATTGGGCGTGACATGGGCGTGGTCCACCACGGGCAGCTTGGCGGCTGCCGCGGCAGCCTGATCGTTGTCCGCGCCGTCGTTGCCGTGATCTTTGGCCGGCGTCACGGTGGCGTCCATTCCGTATTCGGCCAGTGACGGCTCCGCGTTCGCTTTCTCGCCGCCGACCTTGTCGCCGAGGTCGCCGAAGACCTGATCAAAGGTGCGATTCTCTTTCACCACGAAAATCACGTGATGGATCTGCGCGCTCGGTTTGAACGCTGTCTTCGAGGGGCTGCGGTCTGCAGATGGGATGGGAAAATCCGGCGCTCGCACGCTCACCAGGTTGGAGAGAAAGCCGTTGTTCTCGAGCACTTGCGTGGTGTCAGCCTGCAGGTCTTTGTCTTCCGGCACCGGGAGGATGGAGACCACGCCGTGAGTGATATCGCCGATGTAGGTTCCTTCCGGACCGGCCTGAAAGTTGGGCCCGCCGTTCGGTCCGGCGCCAAAGCCCTTCGCGCTCGCAACGTAAAGCGTGGTTCCGTCCGCGCTCAAGGCCACGCGCGACGGGAACCATGCGGTAGGAATGTAGCCTTTCACGCTGAGGTGCCGGGCATCGATCACGGCGACCGCATTGATGCCGGCGCAAGCTACGTAGAGTTGCTTTTCGTCGCCGCTCAAGGCCAGTCCGAAAGGCAGCACTCCGCGCAGCCCGCGCACGGAGTCGCTCGGTTCGAGCTTCAGGGTGCGTTTCACCTTGAACGAGCGGGCATCGATCTCCACAACGCTGTCCTGGGCCGCATTCGAAACGAAGACGGAGTGCGCGCCCGCCACCAGCGCGCCTGGACTGCTGCCGCCCACTGACTTGGGGCCCACCGGAACGCCGGTGGGGACTCGATACTTCACCTCAACCTTGGCTGGATTCGAGACGTCGAGCGCCCACACCGAATTCGAACCGGCGCTGTTCGGATCGCCGAGACCGGGAATCTTCCGGCCTTGGATCGTCGTGCCCTCGGTCGCTTCTGGCGACGGGAATCCGAACGGTGGAAAGTCGATTCCGGTCTCCTTGATGTGATCGGGATCGAGGCCCGGAATGAGGGAATAAGTGAACATGCCCACGTTCGAAACGTAAGCGCGCTGCCCATTTGGTGAGAGCGCCAGACCGAAGGGAAGCAAGCCGACGCCAGTGCTGGATAGGATCTTGCGCGACCGGGTGTCGAAGATCGCGAGGCGGTAGTGAGCGAGATCGAGCACAAACAGGCGGCTGCCGTCCGGAGACAGCTTGATGTCGCCCGCGAGGCTATCGCGCAACGGGCTTGCCGGCGTGCCCGGCACTGGCGCACCCGGCAAAGTGTCGTCGAGCGCAAGCGTTCCCAGACGCTGGCGCGTGACCATGTCAAAGACGCCCACATGGCCGTTATTTCCCTCGGACACGTAGAGCGTACGGTTGTCGGGAGCAATGGCGGCGCCGAGGAAGACGCTCTTCGGGTCAGCGTCCGACGACTTTGGCCCCGGCGGTATCTGGGCAACGGCGGGATGATCGTCCGCGAGCCTGGTGATGATCGAGACCGAGAACGGCGAAGTGCCGCTATTGACGGTAACAAGCGTCTGGCCGTCCGGTGAAAGCGCAAGGCCGTAAGGATGCGGAGCGACTTTCACCTGCGCGCCGCGCGGCGTGATTCGGCGGCCGTTGGGCAGCACGGCAGCCCCGTCCGGCAGGATGCTCACCGGCAGTTTGCCGGCGGGCGCGGCCAGATCGATGGTGTCGCTCTGCTGGGGTTTGAGAACTGGAGGAGGAGTAGGCTCGAAAGTGGGCCGGTCCTGCGCCCCGAGGTCTGCTCGATCCGTGAGCGAAGCTGCCGCGGTCAGCATGAAGGCGATGGAAAGAAATAATCCGATGCGCACTGAAGAGTCTCCTTGAAGTCGAGCGCCAGTTTAGCAGAACTCGATGGGAGTCCGGGTCCGGAGATGCAGCCGCGACTCGATTTCCCTTGGGGCAGTGTAAAGTGTGCAGTTTTTTCACAAATGCGTTCAGAGAAGCACATATAGGCCGGGAGTTCTGGGGGGCAAACGCGTTCAGAGGGCCGCAAATCGCTCCCAGTGTAATGCGACTTACTTATGACGCTATAGCGCTACTCTGTCATAAGTAACTGTGGATACGTCATAAGTAATTATCCATACGTCTTAAGTAATTGTGTACAAGTGAGATTCGTGGTTATATATGTAGGCATGAGAACACTCCAAATCGCCGATGCTGAAACGGCCATTCCGGAACTGCAACACCAGATTCATCGTTCCCGAGGTGCGCGCTACGAAAACCGGCTACATGGCGTACTGCTGGTGGCGCAAGGCATGACCTGCCCGCAGGTGAGCCGGCTGCTGGGAGACTCCGCGACCTCGGTCGAACACTGGGTTCGCCATTATGCGGCAGCAGGCTTGGCGGGACTCGGTGAAGGCCAACGTTCGGGGCGTCCTAAACGCCTGACCGGGGAGCAACTGCAGGAAATAAACCGGGCCCTCGGCCAAAGCCCGCGCGACCTCGGTTTGGACGGCGCGCGCTGGGACGGGAAGACGCTGAGTACCTGGCTTGAAGAACGCTTCCACATTCGATTAGCAGTGCGCCAGTGCCAGCGCCTGCTCCGGCAGCGGCCCTCGGCAAGGCTCTAGCCGCCCTGAACGATCCGAGCGGGCAAGGTCTCCACCAGCCTCATGTCATTCCGAACGTAGCGTAGCGGAGTGAGGAATCTCGCTCTCGGTTTGCCAGAGGAAATGCGCCCGGCCGGCGGAGCAAGAATGGCGGGTCCGCGGCTTTTGTTCTGCGGCCAGTAAAGAACGACCTTGCTGCGCGAATCCCCCCGCGTAGCGATTGGCGCTAGAATACAGCTTAGAGGTGTGAACTCATGACCGCTCCCGTCATCATGCGCGATCCGGAGATTCTGGGAGGGATCCCCTGCTTTCGCGGCACTCGTGTTCCCTTTCAAAACTTGCTTGATTATCTTGAAGCCGGTGATACCCTCGACGAGTTCCTGGAGCAATTCCCCACCGTCACCCGCCAAATGGCCGTCGAAGCCCTTGAGACGGCAAAGGACTCGCTCCTGGCGAGGATCGGGTGAAGGTTCTCCTTGACGAGTGCTTACCGAAGGACCTCGGGATACACCTGGTCGGGCATCAGTGTGGGACGGTACCCCAGATTGGCTTATCAGGCAAGGCGAATGGCGAACTCTTGGCGCTAGCGGAACGGTCGGGCTGGCAGGTTCTGTTGACGATGGACAAAGGCATGCCTTACCAGCAGAATCTTGTGGGCCGAACCATTTCCGTCGCGATCATTCGCGCCCGATCAAACCGCCTGGCTGACCTGCTGCTTCATGTGCCTGCGATCCTGACGGCCTTGCGGTCCATCAAGCCGGGCCAGTCGGTTCGAATCCGTTTATTGCGGGAGCCAGCGTAGCCCCGGACACTAAGTGGACGGGGAAAAGACCGCGGACGTTGAAGGACAGGTCCGCGCCCCATGCTTGGGGAAATGTGAAGGGGAGGAACGCCATGTCTGCTGGTCAACTCTGGCTTGGGATTGCCACGATCATAGCTGTCTTCGCTGGACCTGTGTTTGCGGTTCAGGTGGAGAAGTATTTGGAGCGGAACCGTGCTGCCGAGAACCGCAAGTTGGATGTCTTTCGGCGGTTAATGGTCACAAGGGCGGCGCCGCTGAACGTCAACCACATAGATGCTCTGAATCTTATCGAGGCGGAATACGATCCTCGAAAAGCGTCAGATAAAATGGTTCTTGATCGGTGGCACGAGTATTGGGATCACCTGAACACCAGGCACGGAGGGACACCGGCGGAGGAGACCATCTGGAGAGATGCGCGGGCTTCCAAAATGGGGGACGTCCTCTACGAGATGAGCCAATACCTCGACTTGGGAATTGATAGGTCAGTGCTCAAACGGGCTTCCTATTATCCTCAATACCTCGAAACTCTTGAGGCTGAAAACGCGGCAATCCGCAAGGCACTCGTTGAAATGTACAGCAGACCGCTAAGGGTCCAGATCGTCGAAGGAGATTTAGCCCCTCGAAATCCGCAACAGCCGGGCGCACGTCCAGCAAGCTAAAAGGACGATTCGCGGTGGCAGTTACCGACGGGTGAAGGGGCCCCGGGGCCTAATCTCCGAACCTTTCATTCCATTTCTCCATTAAGAGCGATTCATTTTCCTTGAGTATACGCTGGATGCGTCCAAGCTCGACAGAGCTGAAGGTGTGTGGGAGAACCTTCTGGATTCCCGCTTTCGCGGGAATGACAGACTCGGGCAAGAGGTCTAAGCCCCGACACAGACTCTGAAGCCCAGATTGCGGCAAGCCGGACAGCTCAGACCGCCACGCTGATCGCCTTGTTCCTGCTGGCGGTGCGCCGCCAGTTCCGGCGATGAGCTAATGCGACAGGAGTTTGGTTCTGGATTCCCGCTCCCCGCTTTCGCGGGGACAAGCTGCGCGGGAATGACCGGGGCACCCGTCTAGCGTCTACGGCCTTCACGCTGCAGGGCCTCGCGCAAGAGCATTCTGACGTAGGTTTGGTATCCGACGCCCTTCCGGGCCGCGAGACCGCGCGCGGCGTCGATGTCTTCGATCGGCAGCCGGATGGTCACAGGGCGCAGTTTCAGGCGCGCGGTAATCTGCTGCAGAGTTAAGGTGGAACCCTCCCGGATGCGGCGCTCCAGCGCCCTCTCCAGTTCCGGCCGGTGCCGATCATGCCACCGGGCATCCTCGGCTTCCGAAGCAAACTTCGGTATGATCAGTTTTCTTTTCGCCATCTTATACCTCAAGTGCCTTCCCGGCGGAACCACGCTTCCCGCAGCTTCCTGCCCGCGTTCCAGGCGGTAACCGGACGGATGCGCGCGCCCTTATAGGTGAAGACCATGAAGAGGACACGCAAGGTGTCGGTTGCGCCCAGCGCGTACCAGCCATCCTCCCCACTCTCGTCGCTGAAGTCAACCAGGATAGGGTCATTGGCCAGGACCTGTTCGAATTCCGAGCGGTCGATCTTGTGGCGCGCCACGTGCCGTAGGTTGGATTCGTCCCATTCAAACTCCATGAGAATGCCCTTGCCAGGCCCACGCATTCATTGTACATATAATGTACATCAAAAAGGCAACCTTTGGCTGGCGGTGGTGCTAAATAGGGAGAGAGAAGGAAACGGTCGCGAGGCGCACATTCAGGGATACCCCGGCCAGTATGAGGCGCGCACCCTTGCTCACACTATGGGATACCACGGCGCTCTGACGGTCATTGACCACGTGCCCGCAGAAGTATGGACGGTTTGCGGCGACGTGCTGCTAACGCCCGGGACAGCCTCCGCACCGAAGTCCTCCTCGGTCAGCAGAGAGCGCCGGACCGCGAAATCCCGCTCTACGAATTCGCGTAAGGAGAATCGCATGGCGCGCACGCCGATCCATCCTCGCCGCCGACGCTTACAATCAGACAGAAGCCGTAAAGATGTTTGGATTCTTCAAACTGGCCCACTACGCCCTGCCTTGTAGGGTGGCATCCCACCAACACAACGATGTAAACTGGCGAGCCGCGTTCGCGCGAGCAACTGCGTCTGGTACCGAGAGGGAAACTCCGATGGCTTCAACACGATGGAAGAGGACTGGGTGGCTGGTGCTTATTGCCGCGATTCTCGGTGGCGGCGCCGCGAGAATGACCACGAGCCAGCAGATCTCTCTCGCCGAGCGTATTCAGCAGGTGACAAGCCGCCCGGAGTTCGCGCACTCGAGCTTCGGGATCGAGTTTTATTCGCTCGACCGGAAACGGTCCGTCTTCACTCTCAATGCCGACAAGCTTTTCACGCCCGCCTCCACCACCAAGCTGCTCACCGAGGGCACGGCCATGGCGCTGCTCGGGAAGGACTATCGCTTTCACACGCCGGTCTACCGCACCGGACCGATCGGCTCTGACGGGACGCTGCACGGCGATGTGGTGCTGGTGGCCAGCGGCGATGCCAATCTCTCCGGCCGCATTCAGCGAGACGGCACGCTGGCCTTCGAGAACGAAGATCATTGTTACGGCGGTAGCGTCGATACCCGCGCCGTGCCCGGCGATCCGCTCGCGGTGCTGCGCGAATTATCCCACCAGGTTGCGGCGCACGGGGTGAAACGAATCGAGGGACGCGTACTGGTGGATACCAGCCTGTTTCCTGACGGCGGTAGCGAGCTCGGCACGGGCGCCGCCATCTCGCCCATCGTGGTGAATGACAATATTATCGATGTGACGGCAAGTCCGGGATCAGCGGCCGGGCAGGCGGTCAAGCTTCAGGTGTCGCCGTCAACCGCCTACGCCCGATTCATCAATCAAGCTACCACGGGCGCCGCCAACACTGCTCCGGATATCAAGTTCTCTTCCGATGTCGCATCGCCGGACGGCAAGCGCACCGTGACGGTGACCGGCACGATGCCGCTCGGCAAGCCCCCGGTGCTGTTCAACTACGACGTTCCGCAGCCCGGCCGGTTCGCGGAGATTGCCCTGGTGGAAACGCTTGCTGCGGAAGGCGTGGTGGTCACAGGCGCGCCGGGCGGCGCCGCGCCCGACTTCAAGAAGCTCGCCGGGCAATACACGCCCTCGAATCTGTTGGCGGAACACCTCTCCCCGCCGATCTCCGAGGACGTCAAAGTGACGCTCAAGGTGAGCCAGAATCTTCACGCCAGCCTGATGCCGTATGTCCTCGGAGCCGTGCTCGCGAAGGACGGCGATGACCCAGTCCAGGCCGGCTTCGATCGCGAACGGCAATGGCTCCAGGCGGCAGGCCTCGATCTCGCGCAGGCTTCCCAGGGCGACGGCGCTGGCGGGTCCGAGGCAGCCTTCTTCACGCCGGACTTCATGGTCCACTATCTGGCCTACATGGCGAGCCGGCCGGACTTCGACGTATTCTTTCGGGCTCTGCCGGTGCTGGGCCATGACGGAACTCTGTGGAACATTCAGACTTCGTCGCCCGCGGCGGGCCAGGTGCACGCCAAGACCGGCACCTACACGGCCGGCGATCCTCTCAATCAGAACGTGATGGTGACCGGTAAGGCGATGGCGGGTTACTTCACGGCGGCCTCCGGCGAACACTTTGCTTTCGCCGTCTTCGCCAATCGGGTGGCCGTGCCTGCCGGCGACGATGCCGTCACGCGCGTGGTGGGTGAGGCTGTGGGTGAGATCGCGGCGGCGGGCTACCTCCAGCCAGCCGCCGGGTCGGAGCTCGGCTATGACGTTCTGATCAAGAACGGCCACGTGATCGACGGCGCCGGCAATCCGTGGTTTGCCGCCGACGTGGCTATCCGCGGCGACCGCATTGCCGCCATCGGCAAGCTGGATCAGACTCGTGCCCGGCGTGTGATCGATGCCGGCGGACTCGTGGTGGCGCCGGGCTTCATCGATATGCTGGGCCAGTCCGAAACCTCGCTTCTGATCGACAATCGCGCCATCAGCAAGCTCGCGCAAGGCATCACCAGCGAGATTACCGGTGAAGGCGGGTCCGTCGCGCCGCAGGACCAACTCACTCTGCTGCCGCTCCAGCCTTATCTCGAGCACTACCGCCTCAAGATCGACTGGACCGATCTCGACGGCTACTTTCGGCGGCTCGAACACGCGGGAACACCGATCAATCTCGGCACCTACGTCGGCGCAGCGCAGGTGCGCGAGGCGGTGCTCAACGACGTGGACCGCGCTCCGACCGCGGCCGAGCTCGACCGCATGAAGGAGCTTGTGGATCAGGCCATGCGTCAGGGAGCGATGGGCCTTTCGACTGCGCTCATCTATCCGCCCGGTCAATACGCCAGGACGGCGGAGCTGATTGAACTGGCCAAAGTGGCGGCGCGCTATGGCGGCATCTACGCCACGCATATGCGGAGCGAGGGTCAGGGCGAGATGGCGGCGCTCGATGAGGCTTTCCGCATCGGTCACGAGGCGGGACTGCCGGTGGAGATTTTCCACCTCAAGGTAAGCGGCAAGTCACGCTGGGGATCGATGCCCAAGGTGGTGGCGCGGATCGAATCCCAGCGCGCCCGCGGACTCAACGTGGCTGCGGACATGTACCCGTATCTGGCCGGCGCCACAGCGCTCGCCTCCTGCCTGCCGCCTTGGGTGGCGGACGGCGGTCCGGCCAAGCTGCTGGAGCGCCTGCGCGACCCGGCGGTGCGGCGGCGAATCAAGGCGGAAATGGCCAGTGACCATCCTGACTGGGAAAATCTCTACTACGATAGCGGTGGCGCCGCAGGCGTTGAGATCTCTGGAGTTTTCAATCCCGCCTTGCAGAAGTACGACGGCAAAAGGCTGGCTGAGGTCGCACGCCTTGAGCGGAAGCAACCCCTCGATGCTCTTTTTGACCTCGTTTTGGCCGACCAGGCCCAGACCGGGGCGCTCTACTTTATAGCCGCCGAATCCGATCTCGAGTACGGCTTGCGCCAGCCGTGGACCAGCATCGGTCTCGACGCCAACGAGATGCCTCTCGACGGGCCGATCTATGAGGCGCATACACATCCGCGCGCCTTCGGTTCTATGCCGCGCTTGCTGGGCCCATACGTGCGAGATCGGCGCCTGATGAGCCTGGAGCAGGCCATCCGCAAGATCACTTCGCTTCCGGCGGAACGCGAGCATCTTTACGAGCGCGGCCTGCTGCGGCCTGGATTCTACGCTGACATCACCATCTTCAATCCAGGTACGATCCGCGATACCGCCACCTATGAGCATCCGGCAGCGCTCGCTCAAGGAATCGAGTATGTTTTCGTGAACGGGCAGCTTACCTTCGTGCAGGGGAAGTTGACGGGCGCAAATGCCGGCAGACCGCTGCGCGGTCCGGGGTGGACCGGAGCCGCAACGCCCGGTCCGTAGGTCCCGCCGGAACAAGCGGCCGAAGCATGATCGGGCGGTGGCTGCGCTTTGGCTCAAGACAGAACCGGTGGCATAATCATCGAGCAACTGGGCGAATGCATCCAGCCGTGAAGCCACGACTAGTAGGGCCGGGCCAGAATCCATGCAGATTAAGCGCGTCGGAATAACCTCCAAACCGAACAAAAGCGAAGTACGCGACATCGTCCTGCCGTTGATGGCATGGCTCCGCGAACGAGACATCGAAGCCATGATTGACCACGAAACGGCGGCCAACCTGCGAAGCAACGAGGCCGGCATCGACCGCGCGGGCATGGCGTCGCGAATCGACCTTGCCATCGTGCTGGGCGGCGACGGAACCTTTCTGGCCACTGCCCGGGCTCTCGAAGGCAGCCCCGTTCCCATTCTGGCGGTGAACCTCGGCGGGCTCGGATTTCTTACGGTTGTGACGCGCGAAGAACTTGTCCCGGCGCTGGAGGCCGTGCTCGACGGACAAGTTCAGACTGAGCTGCGGGTTCAGATTCAGGCGGAGGTTCTTCGGCTGGAAAAGCAGGCAGGCTCGTTTGTAGCCCTGAACGACGTGGTGCTGAACAAGAGCGCGCTGGCCCGCGTGATCGACTTCGACGTCTGGGTGGATGGGCTCTTTATCTCCACCTACAAGGCTGACGGGCTGATTGTCTCCACGCCTACCGGTTCCACAGCGTATTCGCTGGCGGCCGGTGGGCCGGTGGTGGCGCCGACGGTGCGGGCCTTCATCATTACTCCTATCTGCGCCCACACGCTCACGAATCGGCCCATCGTCATCCGGGATACGGCGACCATCGAAGTCGCGGTGAAGGGCGTGGAAGAATCGGTGTACCTTACAGTGGACGGGCAGGTGGGAATGGAAGTCCATGGAGAAGACCGGGTTCGCATGAGCAAGTCAGCTTCGGGGGTGGAAATTGTTCAGCCGCTGACCAAGAATTATTTCGAGATTCTGAGGCAGAAGCTGAAGTGGGGCGAACGGTGATGGTTTCTTGACCGCCTTCTGCCTGCCCCGCACGTTGTGGGGAGAGAGGCCAGGTTGTATGATCGATTTGAGAGGAAGAAGGCATGGCAGTGGAGATCCGCACACCCTTTCCGTCAATCGAGAGCGTGCAAGAGCGGTTGGCTTGCCAATGAAGCGCGCGCGTGAGATCGAGCACATGGTTTCCGGCGACCGAGACGTATCACGCAGTCATTCGACCGCATCGCGCCGTCTCGCGAAAGCCAAGCGTAACCCCAGGCATTCTGGGCGCCGCTAAAGGCATTTCGAAACCGTTCCCTCTACGCTTTCCTCAATATTCCGTACGACTGCCAGTTTCACGAGTTGTACTTGGGTTACTTAGCCGGAGTGAGCGCTTTCGGCCTCATACCGAGAGCGACTTTGGAGATTCCGGCCGGAGAAAGACGCCTGGATCGAATCTCCGCGATGGTTCGGAATTGCTGTTATTCTTACATGACATGTCCCGAGTGGAGCTGGATACCGGACACCCGGCCACACCTCGGTTCAATAGAAAGTGTTGCAAATAAGAGGGAAGAGGCACGTTGTGCACCTGTGAGGTTGAGTGGCTCAAACGGTCCTCAGCCCGAAGATCAGGTTGAGAACAGAATCTGCCCACTCACATCCCCTTTCAGCAGCCATCGCACTTGCCCTTTGCGGATCATGTGCATCACCTCATACCCTGGGATGGCTCGCCGGGCTCCCCCGAACGATCGGAAGCCTTGCGGGGCGTTGATTCGTCGTTTGAGAGCTCGGTTGGAGACAAACGGGTACATAATCTCGGGCGTTCGGAACGCCAAAAGGCGAATTCCGGTTTTGAAGCTGTCACAAAGAGGCCACTATGGGGGAAAGAATCCTGACGCACGTTAGTTTCGCCCTGCTCGTGATCGCGTTTGTGATCGTGCCCGCAGGAGTCCGCGACGCGCGAGCGCAAAGCTTGAGCATCTCACCCAGCAGTGTCGATTTCGGCGATCAGCCGCTCGGCGTTATCAGCGCCCCGGTTGTGTTTACATTGACGAACACCGGTACGTCCGCGTTGAGCTTCAACAGTTGGTCCATCACGGGAACCAACAGCACTGAGTTTTCCCTTTGCCCCGCCGGGTACCTGCCGATTGAACCGGGGACTGTTCAAGGGCCTCCGTGCACTTACGTGGGTCCTAACGACTGTGGTCTTTTGTATGTCACTGGCGTGCTCGGCCAACTGGAACCAGGTCAGAATTGCACGCTCGCGGTAGCTTTTGATCCGGATACCGCCAGTACATTTTCAGCGACTCTCACCCTCAGTGACAACGGTTCTGGGAGTCCCCAGAATGTCGGGCTGAGCGGCATGGGAACGACGCCGAGCCTGAGTCAGGTCCCTGGGACGCTCACCCAGATCGCCGTGGGTGCGGACGGGGCCACCTGGGGCCTGAACTCAGCTCAGCAGGTTTATCGGTACGATGCCAGCAAAGCTCCAAGTCCGTGGGATTTGATCCCTGGGTCCCTCACGCACATTGCCGTTGGAACAAGCTCCTCTGTCTGGGGCATTAACGCCTCCGGTAAAATCTATCGCTTCGACGCGGTCACGCAGCGCTGGGATTCGATCCCGGGCAGCCTGGCGCAGATCGGAGTAGGTTCCGACGGAGACGTGTGGGGGATCAACTCAGCTCAGCAGATCTATCACTTCAACACCGTCAGCCAGAAATGGAATCAGATTAAGGGCAACCTGGCGCAAATTGCCGCTGGTTTCGACAGCGCCGTGTGGGGAATCAACTCGACCCAACAAGTCTATCGCTTTAACCCTGGGACTGAAACCTTCGAGCAGGGGCCGGGGTCGCTGGCTCAGATTGCGGTAGGGGCTGATGGTGCGGTCTGGGGCATCAATTCCGCCCAGCAGGTCTTTCGATTCAACAGCCTCAGCCAAAGATGGGACCTGATTCCCGGCCGCCTGATCGCGATCACGGTGGGAGCCGGCAACAACGTGTGGGGCATCGATGCGGGGCAGAACGTCTACGAATTCAATCTGAAGAGCCAGAACTGGGACCAAATCCCAGGGCAGTTGACCGTGCTCGCGGCCGGCGCAAATGGCGCCGTGTGGGGCGTCAACGCCGCCGGTGAGATCTTCGAGTCGACTCAAGCCACGCAATCAACCGAGGCGTTCGTGCAGGTGTCAGCTTCAATTGCGCCCCAGGACTGCAGCCCTTTTGGACTCGTGCTCTGTGAAACCTCGATTGCTGTCGGACCGGATGGAAACTTGTGGGGCCTGGGTTCCTCCTGTCCCACGATCTCTTTTTGCATCGCGACCACCCTCTTCCACTACAATCCCGGCATCCAGAATTGGGACTACCTTGCTGCGCCAGGGAACGGTCTTTCTCAAATTGCCGTCGGCTTCGGGGGAGACGTTTGGGGTCTGTCAAACCTCTTCTATCCGCAGACGGTCAATCAAATTTACCATTACGACCCCGCCCATCTGACTTGGGATCTGGTGCCCGGCGCCTTGATGCAGATTGCCGTCGGCGCTGACGGGTCAGTCTGGGGCGTGGATTCTTCCCAGCGCGTTTATCGCTACGATTCGAACAATCCCACCAACCCCTGGGACCTCATCCCTGGCTCACTAACCCAGATCGCGGTAGGCGCGGAAGGGACGGTATGGGGTCTGAACGCTTCGCAGGAGATCTATCGTTACGACCCTGCGAATCCGGGAGATGCCTGGGATCTCATACCCGGCTCACTGGCGCAGGTCGCAGTGGGATCGAGCGCGAATGTGTGGGGAGTCAATTCAGCGGAGCAGATCTATCAATTCGACACGCTGACTCAAAGCTGGACCTTCATTCCGGGATCCTTGAGCCAGCTTGCGGTGGCGTTCGATGGCGCGGTTTGGGGCCTGAATTCCGCCGAGCAGATCTATCGCTACGACTCCGGCATTGCTGCGGGTCCGTGGGACTCTATTTCGGGCACCGCGGCCCAGCTCGCGCTAGGGAGCGACGCCGTGGTGTGGGGCATCAGCACCACCACTGGTCAAACCGGCAGTGGGTTGGTCTACCAGTTTCGCTGGTAGGAGTGAGGTCCAAGCCGCCACAGATCGTGAAGAGGAATGCGAGCGCCGCGTGTCGCCCGTCCCCTAGGCGGGGGCTGGCGTAGACCTTAGCTTTCCAGGTCCGCGCGTCACGTCTCGGTCCCTTTGTCCTATTCCGCCGTTAGGGGTTTTCCACGCGCGCGACCGGTAATCCTTCCCTATGCCTTTATCATGGTTATTTCGAATCAAACCATGCGCTCCCGTATAGAGCCGATGAAAAAGATCGCTCGAATGCTGCGCGCCCACCGGCAACTTCTACTCAACTACTTCAAGGCCAAAAAGCAGATTTCCATCAAAACGTCTCGAGAAGCTTTCGCCGCCCACTTTCAAGACCTGACAGCGGCGAGAATTGCGGTGGAAGCTGGAACCCACTCCGCCTGGGTAAGCCATTTGCTGGAAGAGTCTGGGCACGAGGTCCTGGTGATCAACGCGCGGGAAATTCCGACGATTCAGTCACAGCAACAGAAGAACGACAATGGCGACGCCGAGAAGTTGGGGCGCTATGCCCCGGTATGACCCGAAGCTCTTGAGCCCTATCCAACACCGAAGCCCGTCTGCCCAGCTGGACTTGGCCGTCATCCGGGTTCGGGAACGGCTGTTGGCCGCTCGCACGATGCTGGTCAACGCCAGCCGCGGGAT
Source organism: Terriglobia bacterium (assembly GCA_035946735.1). Lineage (GTDB taxonomy): Bacteria > Acidobacteriota > Terriglobia > UBA7540 > UBA7540 > Gp13-AA77. The sequence goes on along the minus strand of DASYYZ010000025.1, from coordinate 4,770 downwards.
CGTGAAGAGCTCCGGTTACCGATTGCGGAGCTGCTCAACCGAGTCGTTTGCCAAGCAGAGCCGCTCCCAGGTGCCGAAGGTACTGAGCGAGATTCTGATTCCGAGGTTGGATCAGATCGCGACGTTGACCGAGCAAATTCGGGGCTTCGATCAACGGATCGAGCAAATGGCGGAGTCGAAGTATCCGGAGACCAAGGTTCTACGTGGGGTGAAGGGCGTAGGTGCACTGACGGCGATGAGTTTTGTGCTGACCGTCGGGGATGCCAGGCGGTTTGGGAAAAGCCGAGACGTGGGTTGCTACCGGGTTTGCCTCCCCGTCGCTCTCAGTCGGGCGAAAGGGATCCGCAGTTGGGCATCACGAAGGCAGGGAACCGCCCTCTGCGCGCCACGCTCGTGCAGTGCGCTCCCGGAAGGCTGCCCGAGCTTGGGTGGTGCATTTGGCCTGCTCGAAGCCCAAGGAGTACGGTTACGCGGCGGAGCTGTGGACGCGGCAGTCGCTGGCGCACCAGGTGCGTGCGGAAGCGGTAGCTAGCGGCACCCTTCGTTGGCCCGAGCGGCCAAGGCGACCGTGCGGCGGATCGACCCAACAACCCTTGCGCCCCAGCAAGGTGACGTATTGCCTGGAGCGCCGCGATCCGGCCTTCGAGCCCAAGATGCGCGAAGTTCTGCTGCTCTCAAGACGTGCTGCTGCAGGACCAAACCGCCGGGGCTCGCGAGGGGTCACCCCCCGTCATCACCGTTTCCGTCGATGAGAAGCCCGGCCTGCAAGCCTTGGCGAATACGGCTCCCGATCGGCCCCCGGTCCCAGGCCGACACTCCACGGTGGCGCGGGATCATGAATATCAGCGTTTGGGTTATTCGGGCCGGATTCGGTGGATTCTTATCGGAACGTCGCAGCTTTTCTCTGCGGCTCAGACTTGCTGGCGGAGGGAGAGGGATTCGAATCGCCTACCTCCATTCATTCTACGTAAGTTATTGATTTTGCGAAATCGCAAATCCCTTAAATACCTCAAGAACGCCGGGTGGACACACGCGGAGAGGTTCGAGAGTCATCTTGGCGCTGTCCGAGCTCCGTTGGCCATCTCTCGGCTAACCCTCGTCCTCGGCCGATATGCAGCCGCCGTTTTTCTGTTGCAGACAGTCGACTACCCAGTGTGGTAGATTACCTACTACTATGGGCAAGCACCAATCCGGAGACCGAATCGAACTCGTATATGGCTCGCTCGACATGCTGATTCTGCGCACCTTGCGCTGGGGACCGACTCACGGGCATGGCATTGCCAAGTCAATTGAGCGCATGTCGGAAGAGGCGCTGAAGGTGGAACACGGGTCGCTCTACCCCGCGCTGCAGCGCCTGCAACAGGAGGGTTGGATCAGCGCTCAGTGGGGCGTTTCCGAAAATAAACAGCGGGCCAAGTACTACCGCCTGACTGCGGCGGGACGACGGCAATTGGTGGCCGAAACCTCGCGTTGGGAGCGCTTTGTGGGGGCGATTAGCGGCGTTCTGCGGCCCGCCGAGTCCGAGGAAGGGCAATGAGCTGGCGGCGACACCTTGCCAAACTCGGTGCTCTGTTTCGCCGGTCGAAGCCGGTGGGCGATCTCGCGGGAGAGATTCGCGCTCATCTCGAAATGGAAGAGCAGGAGAACCTGGAATCCGGTATGCCGCCCGAGGAAGCTCACTACGCCGCATTGCGCCGGTTCGGGAACGTGGTCCTGACGCAAGAGAGGAGTCGTGAAATGTGGAGTTGGAATTCGGTGGAGACGCTTTGGCAGGACGTTCGCTTCGGCGCGCGCATGTTGGCTAAGAATCCTGGCTTCACAGCCGTGGCCGTTCTCACTCTGGGGCTTGGCATCGGCGCCACGACCTCGATCTTCAGCGTCGTGAAGGCGGTGATTCTCAATCCCCTGCCCTTTCGCGAGCCGCAAAACCTCGTCCACCTGTGGGAAGGAACTGCTGGCGAGCGCTACCACCGAGGCGACCAGGCTTACTTCAGTAGCGTGCGTCCCGGATATTTTTATGACTGGAAAACGCAAAGCCAAAGCTTTGAGAGCGTCAGCTCATATCGATGGCGTTCCGTACTCCTCACGGCCGAGAAGCGAGCCGAACTTGTGCCGTCCCATGAGGTCGTCGACCACTTCTTCGAGACTCTGGGAACTTCCGCACAATTGGGACGGACCTTGGGAGCCGCCGACTACGATCCTGGCGCCGCCCACGTTGTGGTGATTAGCAACAGGATATGGGTGGATCGCTTCGGCAGGGATCCCCGGGTGATTGGCCGGCGGATTTCCCTGGATCGCGAATCCTACGAAATTGTCGGAGTAATGCCCGCAGGTTTTTATCCCACGCAATTTGGTTATCCCGAACTGTGGACGCCGCACTGGGCCGACGCCAAGGAAAAGGACGACCGGACCACTTGGGGATGGCTCGTAGTAGCGCGGCTGAAACCGGGAGTCACGTGGGAGCGGGCGCAGACCGAGCTCGACGTGATCTCGGCGCGGATCGCCAAGGACCACCCAGGAGAGGGAGAAGGCAGCGCGGTCGTCGTGCCGATGGAGTCGCAGCTCATCGGCAGCAGTTGGAAGTTGCTTCTGCTGCTCGCCGGCGGAGTCGCATTGCTGTTGCTGATCGCGTGCGTGAATGTCGCCAACCTGATTTTGGCGCGAGTTGTCGACCGCGAGAGGGAATTTGCCGTCCGCACGGCCCTGGGGGCGGGGCGCCGCCAGCTCATCTTCCAGTTATTCACGGAGAGTTTGGCTTTGGCCACGGCTGGCGCGGCGGTTGGAATCCTCGTGGCTTCCGTGGGAACGCGCGGACTGCTGGCATTGTTGCCGGAATCGGCTCTTCCCAGACTCGACTCCGTGAAGATCGACTTGGGAGTGCTCGCTTTTGTTTGTGGAATCACCCTTCTCACCAGCTTGTTTTTCAGTCTGATGCCACTCCTGAAGGCATCGCGCACTCAGCCTTACGAGGCGCTGAAGATCGAAGGGCGGGGTCTGTCTATGAGCAAGGGGAAACGGCGCCTCGGACAAGCTTTTGTTATGAGTGAGTTTGTTTTGTCCCTGGTCCTGCTCATCCTCGGCGCGCTGCTGGTAGAGAGCTTTGTCAGGCTGCAACGCGTTGACCCCGGCTTTGACTCCAGCCACCTGCTGACTTTTCAAGTCCTGGTTCCATCGGTGAACTATGGACCATTCAATTGGGGCGATAAGAACGCACCCAGGGAAAAGTTGTACGAAAATCTCGATCGAACTCTGAGTGCGGTACCCGGCGTGAAATCAGTGGGGTTCGCGGCCCACCTGCCGCTTCAGCAGGAATTCAACCCATCGGGTGTGGTGATCGAAGGACGTGAACCAGCACCTGATCGCACAGGTAGAGTCGCCTCCGACGGCAGCCTGGGCCAAACCGGGGTCCAGTACGTAAATCCAAATTACTTCCAAACGCTTGGGCTGAAGCCGCTGGCCGGGCGATTCCTGGAAGAGCGCGATAACGCCGACGTTCCCATGGCTGCGGTGGTGAACCAAACCTTCGCGCGCACTTTCTTCCCCAATGAAGATCCGGTCGGCAAGCGGGTCACGGTTTGGTATGGGCACGCGACGATCGTCGGCGTGGCGCCGGATTTCAAGATGAACTCGCTCGACCGGAAGCCGTACCCTGAAATCTTCTGGTCCTTGCGGCAAGCGACATCGCCCAATGTTTCGATCATGGCGCGAACCAAATCCGATCCTGCACTGCTCTCGGCAGCGCTGCGCCAGAAGATCCAGGAATTCGACCCTGACCTGCCGGTGGTGGAAATGCATCCCATGGGCGAGGTGATCGCTGATTCTCTCTGGCTCAAGCGTATTTCGGCGGTTCTCATCGGCTTGGTGGCGGGGCTGGCGGTCATCCTGGCGGGGACGGGGATTTACAGCGTGACGGCGTACTCGGTGGGCACGCGCACGAGGGAAGTTGGAATTCGCCTGGCTCTGGGCGCTGATCGGCGGGGTGTGCTGGGCTTGATCCTGGGAGAGACCTGCCGCCTAGCGATTCTCGGCAGTGTCGTGGGCTGCGCGGCGGCGTACGTTGTAGGGCGCGTGGCAACAAGTCAGGTTTACCTGGCGCCTTCCGTGGCCTCAAGCCAGATTCACGGGGGCGAGCTAAATCCAGCGGCATTCGCCATTAGTTCGATGTTCCTATTCGCCGTGGCGCTGTCCGCCAGCTTAGTACCCGCGCTCCGTGCGATGCGTGTGGACCCTATGGTAGCGCTGCGGCACGAGTGATTGGCGATTGGCGGTCGTCGATTGAAGCGCGGTCAGCCTTCAGTGATCAGCCGTTACCAAAATAATCCGACACCGGTGAGATGTCTAAGATCGGAGAGTTGACTGCTGAGAGCTGATAGCCGTCGTATGGGAAGTGTTGCAAAAACCCGGCTCGACTGTGAGGATATGCTACCGGGATGCAAAACGACGGATCAACGCCAAGCAAGGATTCCGATCATTCGAGGGAGCCCGACGAACGATCCCAGGTTATGAGGTGATGTACATGATCCGGAAACGGCAATGAGATGGTTGCTGAAAGGGGATGTAGGCGGGCAGGTTCTGTTCATCAACTCAACCCTCGGGCTGAAGACCGTCTGAGCCACTCACCCTCATAGGGGCGCAAACGCCGAGCGCAGCGGCGGCGCGCGAGGTACTGGAGGAATCCGGATTCGAGGTGCGGATCACACGTCTGCTCGCTTTGTATGACCGCAGCCGGCACGGCCATCCGCCCCACGCGTTCCACATCTACAAGATCTT
>DASYYZ010000024.1:0-84688 GCA_035946735.1 Terriglobia bacterium | reverse complement strand
CGCAGGAGGACGCTTCGCGCGAGCAGTCCGTACAGACCGAGGCCGGTCAGCAGGAGTGCAATCCCGGCAAAGCAGATCGAAAGCGCCGTCAGCATTCTCTCTTGCTGCAGATGAGCGTCGACCAGTTCAGCGAAGGTATAGATTGCCGGCGCGGGCGCGAGAGGCGCCACCTGCCTCGCGGTATTTCGGAGAGCGGCGGCGGCCGCCTCCGGGCTTGAGCTTCGGACGGCCAGAGAAAAGGCCGTTCCCCAATCGTCGCCTGCCGCGAGGCTGTAAAGCATGCGCGGCGGTGCTTCGCGCAGGGACAAGAAACGCGCGTCCTCGGCTACCCCGATCACCCGGCAAGCACTCTTGGGATCGAGATCGGTACCGTCCTTACCGGAGTCAGATCCGCCGGAATAGACAAATCTGCCCACGGCATCTTCATCGGGAAAGAAGTATGCCGCAGCGGAAGCGCTCAGGACGCAAACCCCGCTTTCGTCGCTCGGCGCGAACCCGCGGCCCTGCAGGATTCCCGTCCCCATGGTCGCGAAGTAGCCCGGCGAGACAGACTCGGGCCACGTCTGCATGTCCGTATGGACGCCGCCGCGCTTTCCCAAAGAGAAGTAATGTGCGGCCGCCCAGCCATTGTGGATGGGAGCGCTCGATAGCAGCGTCGCAGAGTTCACCCCCGGCGTATTCTCGAGTGCCTCTACCATCCGCCAGGCCGCCTGGGCTGCTTGCTTGGGCGTAGGCTTGGCAGCGCTCAAGTCAACATCGGCCATGACCAGACCGTCCGGACGAAAACCTGAGTTCTGCACCAACAGGTGAAGGAAAGTACCACCCAGCAAGGAGGCGGCGACGAGTAAGGTGACGCTGATTGCGACCTGCACGGGCACGATCCAGCCTCCGAGACGTTTCGAGGACGACATCGCCTCGCTTCGCTTCAGATCGAGCGCCGGAGCCGCCCGGCTGGCGCGAAGCGCAGGCCACAAGCCCGCTGCCAGCGCCGACATCGCCGTGACTCCCGCGGCAAAAGCCAAAATCACGATACGCGGAGTCACGTCCAGCGGAGGCGGTTCGCCGACGCCTGCCAGCATCGCCACCAGCGACCGCGACGCCACCCAGCCCAGCCAGATTCCAGCAGCCAGACCGCAAGCGGCCAGCAGCCCGACTTCCCCCAGCACCTGCTGAAACAGGCGCCGTCTCGAGGCGCCGAGAGCGCTACGTACGGCGAATTCACGAAAGCGGCTGCTCACTCGCGCCAGCATTAATAATGCGCCATTGGCGCAGCACAGAAGCAGAAGAAGCGCAACAAGAATCTCGAGGACGAGCAGCGGGCGGCTGTAGTCAACCTTCAAAAACGATCTGCCGGAGCGCCCGCTTTCCACCCCGAACTCAAAGGGCGCGAAAAAGCCCCTCAGAAATCGATGGCTAGGGTCGGCTTCCTCACGCATAATCGCGTCAGTGGCGCGTAGATTGGCCGCCGCCGATTTCAGCGTCTCTCCCGGTTTCAGGCGCCCCATCACGGTCAGCCAGTTGCTCCCCGCTTCTCGGCGCTGCGGATGCGGGGCGTGAATGACCTCCTCGAACGCCAGGGGCGTCACAATATCCGCTTTCTGGCCGGAAATAATTCCGTCAAAACCCTGAGGCAATACTCCGATCACCGTCACGGCGCGGCCGTTGATGGTCAACACTCGCCCCAGCACGTCACGGCTGTGCTGGAAATGCTCGGTCCAGTAGCCATATCCAAGCAGTGCCTGGTAGCCGTTCGGACCGCCCCCGGAAACATCGTCAGAAACGCCGAAAGCACGGCCGAGGCGCGGCTGCAATTCAAGCACGCGGAATCCGTTACCCGTGAGCAGCCCGCCGCTCGCGCGAGTGACAGCGCCGTTCTCCTCGACCGTCAAATCGGCTCCGCTCCAGGCCAGTAAGTCCTGGTTCACTGTTTCATGCTTACGCAAGGCTTCGTAGGCGGGCCCGGAGATAGAGAGGTCCTGTACTCCCCTTTCACGAAAGGTGTAACGCACTAATTCTCCGGGATTGGGTACGGGCAGGCTTTTTAGAATTACGGCGTAGGTGAGCGTGAAAACCGCCGAATTGGCGCCAATGCCGAGAGCCAGGGTTAGGATCACTACCAGGCTGAAGCTCGGATTCTTCGCCAGCACTCGAAAGCTGCAGCGTAAGTCCTGAAGCAACCTTGCCATCTATTCGGCCTCTGGTACAGAAAGTGGCAATTCACTTAGCCGGGGCGCGCCACCGTCTGAGGTAGGCTAAGGCTATTTTTGACAGCGCTCCCCGAAGTGCCGCAGCCGGCTTGGTTCGGACGGCATCTTGCGGGTCGCCGAACCTCGGATTTGCTGCCTCACTCGAGTCTGATCCGGTCAAATCCGTCCCAGCGCGACATGTCAGACAGAATAACCACGTCGCCCACGTTAAGTCCCTGCATCAACTCGACTTCATTCACTGACGTGCGGCCCAGTTTTACCTGGGCGTGTACCGCTTCGCAGCCGGTGCAGGTCATTGCATCCTTACCATTCGGGATCACCTTGAACAGGCTGATGGTGCTGTCTTGCTGTCCAAAGGCCGGGCGCCCAACGTAGAGGACATTCGCCAAATGTTCAAGTTCGATCGTGCCGTCCACGCTTAGGTCGGGTACAGCGCCCTTGGGCGGCGGTCCATCCAGCTTAACGTCAACCGTACGCGTTCCGTTTTGGACGGACGGGTCGATGCGAATGACGTGACCCGGCACCACCCCGTTGTGGGTATCGATTTCCGCGGTCTGAAAGTCCTGGACATCCTTGGCTTGGGTTTCAGCTATCTTCAACTCCGCCTTTAACTTATTAGGATCCGCCACCTTGGCCAGGGTCAGGCCCGGCGTCACTTGCTGCCCCACCTCGACGTCAAGTTCTTGGAGTACGCCGTTGATACCGGCTCTTACCTGGAGCGAATCCAACTGATTCTTCTGGACTTGGTACAGCGCGCGCAACTGCTCGATCTTGGCCTGCTGCGCGACCAATTGAGCCTTGATCGAGTCCTGCAGCACCCCGACCTTCTCGCCCTCGATCTCGCTGCGCGTGGTCTCAGAATCCGCCTTCGCCTTCGACAGATCGGCCGTAAGTTGCGGACCCAGACCGAATTTAGCCATCTCGGCGTCGCGCTCCGACTGCAGCTTGGCCTGCAGATAGTCGGACTTTGCCGTAGCCGCTATGGCCCGTTGATCGTAGAGTTGGTTCTGCAATTGTTCCTTCAGGCTGTTGAACCCGGCTTCGGCCTCTTTCAAGGCCCAATCCGCGTTAAGCGTCTGCTGCTCCAGGTCCGGATTCGACAACGTCATGATCACGGTGTCGGACTTTACGATCGTGCCCGCCAAAATGTCGCGCTTCGACACCCGGCCGCTGGTGAGGGCCGAAATCCACTCCAAATCATAGGGTACCAGCGTCCCGAGACCCCGTACCTGCAGGTCCATGGGGCCGCGCTTCACGGTTTCGCGCCACACTGTGCCCCCGTCCACCGAGGGTGCTGCCGGCTTCAGCCGCGAAAGCCCCCAGGTGATCAACGGCACCGAAATCACGCCCAGGCTGATGTAGATCGCCCACCGAATGTGGCGGGCTCGAGCTGCCGACTTCCTCGGAATATCCATAAGGTCCCTCCCTGACGAACAGTGCAAGCGCCATGCCAGCCCTGCTCTTTAGCTATTTCTTCGCCTATCAGTTAGATGCAGATTATTCGCCACCTTGATTTTAGATCGCCGTGTTCGGTGACGCCGGTCAACTGTCCAAGATCGGACACAGTCGACGAGATCGCATCCTATCCCTCAGAGGGCACCCGACAAGAGCTTTCTCAGCCCTGTCCAGCCCCCAAATCGACCGGCAAAAACTGTGCAATAATTGCACAGTTTTCCTTGATTTGCATTCATAGGGATACAGGTCGCGCATTTTGGTCGTTTGGCAGGACCCGTTTTCGGTGCCCGTCCGCGGCACTGATTTCCCTTAGAATGCAAAAAAACAAGACAGCGGAAGGGGCGTCCGAGAGGGGACCAAAGGGTCGGTCAGACGTGCAAGGTTGCGTCGGGTGGAAGGTAGGCAACGACATTAAGAGACAATGTCGTCGCCACCCGCGCGCCAAAATCGCTATGCCTTTCCGGCCCACACGTAAAGGCCGGGTTTCTTGGTGAGAGAGCGGAAGCGCTCGCGGGGAACGTTGAGTTTGCCGCGCAGTTGCCTGTGACGCTGCTTGAAAGCGGTCTCATCATCGGGCACGGTTTCCTCCTCAACTGCCTCCTTCAATATGGGCTCAAAGTATGTCGCGTTCAGAGCACCCTCACCCTGATAGACCTCCGCAGCGGCCCGTACGCGGCGGTCTTTCCACAAAGCTTCCGCCCACTCGCGGAGAGAGACAGGACCTCCGCCGGCCTGGTGCTCCAGATAGAACTCGGCTTTCTCACGCAGCCACCATCTGAATGCCTCGGCGAACTCCTTTTCATAGTCTGGTGACATCCAGCGTCGCTTGTACACCGCCTGTTCAATGCGGGCAACGTGTTCGTTCGAGCGAATCACTTCCACGCGTGCTTCCCACAGCTTCTTTCGCGGCTCGTCCCAATCGGCGGGAGGGCCGGCATGGATCGCCAGCAGTTCAAAAGGCCGCTGGCCGAGCGCGACTTCCCAAGGGTGTGCCGCGTTCATTACGCCCAAACCTACCGCCCGGTGGTCTTCGGGCAGCAGGCCGTAGGCGGCATACAGCAGCCAGTCCATCTCTTCCTGCAGCGCGATCATCTCCCGACGCAGGCGCTCGCGCTCTTCTCTGGCTTTAGCCTTGAGCGCGAAAACCTCCTGCCGCGAGTCGAAGTGTTGAGCGATCAGACGATGCGGTGGAACGTAGCTCAGGAGCGCTCGGTTCCAGCCATCGTAGGCCTCGCCCGGACTATCGAACATCAATCTTGGAGCCAGGCTAGTGGCCTGCGTCCCCAGTTTCACGCACTGCTCGGTGAGGGATATGCACCGGGAGCGCAGGCTGCCCAGTTCGAGTACAGCGTTGGGGATGGGTGTAGCATGGAGCTTATTTCCCTGGAATTCATAGCGATCCTTATGCTCCTGCTGCCCAGCGCCTTTGTTGAAACACACTTGCTTTAGCCAGAATAACGTCGCGCTGGAATTCATAACGGCCATCACGCACCAACACTGGTCCAAGTTTCCGTCCGGCGTCGGAACGTGTAATAAGGGGGTCTTCTGGTTAAACACTCGTGGGGGTCCGGAAACTAGGAAATGATTGTGCGTCGCAACTTCAGGATACGCGACGCGAGTTCCCAGGCCTTCGCGGTGGTACTCCCGATATTCATACCACTTCAAACCCGCACCGAGTTGAGTCTTGTGGAACTGAGACCTGGTTTCCAAATGTGGCCGGAATGGTGTGAGATACGCCTCAACCTCCGGCGACAACTCGGGGAAGCGCTCTTTGCCGTAGGGCCACAACGCCACCCGATCCGTTCGGAATTGGTAGTCGCGGAGATCTTCTCCGATAGCGAGCGGCAATAAGTACTTGCTTGGCACCCGGTACCTCCGGGCCAAGTGAATTGGAACCAGATAGATGTCGTTTGCCGCTGTGACGCAGTCAAAACCGACGTCATCGTCCAGCAAGTCGCGAAGGCTTTTGTGCGTCACAGCCTCTAGCAGTGCCTTAGTGGGTTGATTTCCAAGGTCAAACACCCACGGGTGGGAGGCAAGTTCAGCCTTTAGCCTTGCAGTCACAGCGACCCACTTGTCGCTGTAGCCTGGCTGATTGAATTGCGTGCTGAGAGAGCGCCATAGTTCAGTATCTTCGGGTGGAGTCAGTAGGTCCCCTTTTAAGCCCCCAGCGACGACCATCTCAGAGTCAGGGCCAGATTCTCGGTTCCGTGCAAACGCAATCAGTGTGGGAGTGCCATGACCAGGAAAGGACAAGCCACTACAATCGACCACGTTCTGAAGCTCCTTAGCCGGCAAGAAATTCTCTACCAGGCGCTTTCCGAACTCACGCTTTGTAAATGAATTTGAAACAATGAAGCCCAATCGACCGGTCTGCCTCAACAGCCGGAAGGCCTGCTCAAAGAACGGGACCACGAGAGAGAACTTCTCGCGGGCCGTCTCGAACCTGTTGCGGTAGGCATCTCTGACTTTCCGATCGTCGCCTAGCACAAACGGCGGATTGCCTAGGACAACGTCAAAGCCGGCGAGCCTCTCTGGTGCTGTAGCGGCGCTCTGCGAGCGCCGGATTTCATCCGTGGCGGTTCGGCGGTCACAGACCGCCGCCTCAGAATCGAGCGGACGGCCGTACCTGTCGCGCCAGACCTCGGGGAACTCCAGTTCCCAATGGAAAAACCGATATTGCGACGCGATCTTTTCCACCGCCCGCAGCCAGGGGGGCAGCCTCTCGGGGACAGGCTGCGTCACGTCGTCAAGCCAAGCGTGAAAACCCTCGCCGATGTCGACGCCGAACAGCGGGGCGAGCTGACAATCATAGGTGAGCCGGAATCGCCGCAACAGATCGCGGGCCATTCGCAACTCTTCTTCCTTCTTTCCTACGTCCTCCAGCGTGTGCGTGAAGAGGTCGTTGATGAGGCGAATATGACCCACTGCGAGCGCCATCTGCTGCACGAGTTTCTGCGCAAACAGGTCATGGTGAAATTCCGTAGAGAAAACGCCCAGCAAGCTGTCGCCGCAGCGGAGGTGATGGTTAAGAAAACTCAGCGGCACGCCCTTGGCGGCGGTAGCCACCCACAGCGAAAGCTTGGTGAGTTCCACGGCCAGCGGATTGATGTCCACGCCGTAGACGCAGCGCTCCGCCACTCGAGTGCGGATAAAGTCTATCGAGGCGTCCAAGGCAATCGGGACCTTTGGCCTCTCGCCCTGCTTGGCTTGGCGGTTGCTGGCTTTCGGCTGGGCACGAAGCCTGCCCAATTGAAGAAAAACGTAGTCGGCAAGATACTCGACCGCGAAGACAAGGAAATGGCCGCTGCCCATCGCGGGGTCAAGGATGCGCAGGTCGAGGACGCGGCAAATGATCCGGGCCGGGTCGTCCGCGCATTCCTGCTCGATCTGTTCAAGCAGCGGTTTGAGCGTGTTTTCTCCGATGAACTCCACCACGTAATGGGGGGTGTAGTAGCTGCCGGTGGCTTTGCGGTCTGACTGGTCAGCCACCAGCGTGTAGTCGCCATCCTCCACGATGCGCGTGACGCGTTTGTCGCCCAACAACTTCACTGACCCGGCCTTGATCTGGGCGGGCGAGACCGGTTCGAGACGCCACTCCAGCAGACCCTCGTATATGGTTCCGAGCTCACGGACCCGCAATGTGGAATAATCCACCCGGATCGGCCGAACCCGCTGCTGGGCGTCCTGCTGATAGACCCGCAGGAGACGATCGAGCGCGTTAGCGGTGGCTTGGTTGGGCAGGGTCACGCTTTCAAGCAGAGCGCGAGCCGGGGCAAAGTAATCGGTTGAATCGTCCGCCGCCGGGCTTGATGTAGGAGGCCTGCTTTCGAAGAGGTGGCCGTTGTAGTCTTGCGCGATGGCGGCGAAGAGGTCGTGCAGTTCGTGCCAGAGGCCCGTTCCCTGCCAGTCCCCTCCGCCGACCGAGTCGCTGTTCCGATTAATGATCCGCTCTGCCATTTCCCGAGAGACGATCCGGCTCTTCAGTAACCCGTCCGCCTCGGCTTTGAGGATGAAGAGCAACCGGAAGAGTTGAATGAGTGCGGCCTCGTAAGCGAGCTGAGGCGAGGCAGACGGGCTGGCGCGCATGATCGCCGAGGCGATAAGCTCGACAGCGCCGAACGCCTGACGTCTCAACTCGGCGGTAATGGCCGCCGCGCGGCGAGTGGCTTGCTCGTAAATCGAATCCAGTCGACCACCGGGCTCAAGAGCCTCCGCGCTAAAGAGGTAAACGAGCCACTGGAACGCGGCACGCTCCTGCTGCACGAAGAGCGAGGGCCCCGTGGGCAGTTCGACCTCAAGATAGTGGTGGCGGGAAGGATCGGAGTCGCCGCAGTAGAGTCGCCATGTGTGGCCGTTGGTCAATAGGCCCCAGCGGGGACCCCCACTGCGCCGTGCGTTCCCCAGATAGAACTCAATCTGAAAAATTGGATCACTTAGGTCCGATCTGGCAGGCCTTTCGCCGAACTCTTTCCCCCAACGTTCAGCCTCCACGACGCCGCAGCTCAACTTCAGGGCGTCGAATTCCTTGCCATCGTTGATTAAAGATTGAGCCTTTTCGAAGGTGCTCCGGTCCTGATACAGCGCGTAGTCTGGCTCGGTGCCCAAGTAGCTCACACCGGGCGACCAGCGCAGGCCCAGGATCCCAAGAGCCGGGTTCAGCAAGAAATCGCGTACGGCGCTTTCGTTGCTCCCCTTGCCGCCGGGCTGGTTTCTCGCCAGGCTGGGCTTGGCTCGTTCGAAGAGCTGCTCGATTTGAGCAACACGAGGATCGCCCGCGAGGGTCTTCCAGTCGTCGCGGTTCACAAGCTGGTGGGTCAAGTAATGTTGAGAAATGAGTTGACCGCGGACCGCTATCAGAGACGCGTTTGCCGTTTGCTCGAACGGGCCCGCCGGCTTCGATTCGGACATTAGCTAATGTTATTATCAGCCTCCAGGCTGGGTTGACAAGTGGTATTGAGTTGCAGGGGCCGGGGATGGGGCATAGCGCAGCCATGCGATTCTATGGTCTGTACGATTGCGCGGCGACATCTCAATCGCAGATCTTCGATCTGCGCCAGCCCCGCCCCCTGGTAAGCGCGCCAGCCCGGCCCAACACGGCTCGAAAGTTAACCTTGTGCTATAGTATCCCTCACCCCGAAGTCCGGACCCGCGTCATGAAGAACTGTCCCACCTGCCACGCCAACTATCCCAGGGACTACACGCATTGCCCGCGCGACCTGACTTTGCTGAAGGAACTGGGATTGTGGCAAGAAGGCGCGGTGGTGCGCGGACGCTACCGGATCTTAGCGCGAGTCGGAGCCGGCGGGATGGCCACGGTCTACAAAGCCGAGCACATACACTTCCACGAGTTGCGCGCCTTAAAAGCCATCAACCCCGATCTTGCCGCGGATGCTAATTTCGTACAGCGTTTCACGCAAGAAGCCGTCTTAACGCGCCGCCTGCAGCACCCCAACGCCGTACGCGTGGATGATATTGATCAGGCCGAAGACGGCCTTCCCTTCATCGTGATGGAGTTCATCGGTGGGCGCAGCCTCAAAGAGGTTATGCAGTCCGAAGGTCCCATGCCGGTAGCGCGGGTCTGCTCCACCGTTAAGCAGGTGGCTTCGGCACTGGCTGCTGCGCACGAACTCGGCATCGTGCACCGCGACATCAAGCCGGCCAATGTCGCCCTTGTAGCGCCGGGGTCGTCTCACGGCCCTGCGGGGGTATGGGGCCTCGGAAAGCCCCACGGCCGGAACGTGGACCTTGTGCCCCAAGAGCAGGCTAAAGTGCTGGATTTCGGCATCGCCAAGATCAAGGAAGGTCACCTTGAAGACAGCGGCGTCACCCACGGAACGCTGACCGGAACCGGCATGTTGATTGGAACTCCGGCCTACATGTCGCCCGAGCAAGCGGTGGGCAAAAAGGGTGACGACCTCGACGGCCGGTCGGATTTGTACTCGCTCGGGGTGATGATGTACCAGATGCTGGCGGGCGAATTGCCGCTCAAAGGCGACTCTGAAATGGGCATGCTGATCGCGCACATCCAGAGCGTTCCCCGCGACATCCGTACTCACCGCGCGGACGTACCCGAGGCGATCGCGAAGCTCGTGATGCAGTGTCTTGAAAAGCCTCCGGACAGGCGGCCCGCCAACGCCGGAGCCTTGATTTACGAGATCGAACTCTGGGAGAGGCAGCCTGGCCCGCTGGGGGCGGCTGAGCCGGAGGCAAGAGGGGCCGAACGTGTCCCTCACGCCCCGGTTGAGAAGGAATGGCTCGAGCAGAAGCAACAGATCGCCGAAGCGCGAGTTGCCTCAACGCTGCGGCCTGAACGGGAGGCGCGGGCAAGAGAAGGCGTGGGCGCCACCGTCCTGGGACGAAGCTCGGAGACGTCGCGGTCGACGGGCCCTTTGACCCAAGGCGTTGAGATACCCAGTGGAACCACGGAACCAGCACCCGGCGGGAGTTCTCCATCGCTTCGCGCAAAGAGAGTCTCTTCTGGTACTCCGGTTCGGTGGAAGGTGCCCGCCGCGATCGCTGGCGTGCTTGCGGGCGCGGTTCTCGCTCTGTACCTGGGTCTGAGGTCTCCGGGCGCAAGCGATGGGAAAAACCCTGGAATGCGGACACAAGGCAGCCCTGCCTCAGGCCAAGGCGTCAGCCCGTCGAGCAGTGAAGCATCGCAGGCAGGTGAGCGCCCGACTCCAGGAAGCGGCACCGCCAGTGTTGGTAGCGGCGCTTCGTCGCCTTCTTCAAAATCGGCAACCCCTCACCCCCTGGCTGGCGGCGCCATCGCAGGCGCCCCGGCGGCTCGGCAACAAGCCGGGCCGGGCGCGAGCACTCAGGCTGATCAGTCAAGCCAGCCTTTAACCTCTGGAGCCGTTAGCGGCGAAACATCCGGCGCTCCTCCTCCTCATCCGAAGCCGGCAACTCCGAAGCACATCCGTATCAGCGGGCAGATTGCAACACGCAACATCCTATACGGGCCGGCGCCTGCCTATCCTCAAATCGCCGCGGGAGCCCGCGTCGAGGGCCTCGTTCGGCTGGCCGCAACCCTGAACGAAGACGGAACCATCCAGGACCTGAAGCTCATCAGCGGGCCGCCACTGTTAGTGAAGGCGGCAATGGATGCGGTTTCAACGTGGCGTTATCGGCCCACCGTGCGAAACGGCGTGCCTGTTCAGGTCGAAACGGAAGTGGACGTGAAGTTCACCTTAAAGTAGCGCCTCCTCGAAAACGGCGCTCTGCGCCACGCCGTCAACCGTCTATCGCATGCGCACGGCTTTCTCGTACGCCTTGCGGACGGCGGCGTCCCCCGCCGGGCGATGCCCGGCCGAAGCGGTGCCTTGACGCGAGGTGTCAAAGCGCTTTTCAACAAACTCTGACCGCGGCGCGTGAGCGTCTATAATATGAGTTTTCTGGCGACGGGGTCGGGATGGCGCCGGGGGCATCAGGCAACAAGAAGGCGCACCGGAACATCCGAATACTAGTCGCGCCAGGAGGGAAGCCGAATGCCCAGCGCCTCACGCTCGCTAGGGTTCGTCGCCGTCGCCGTTTTGATTGGGGCGTTGGCCGGAGGGTTCTACGGTCCGCGCGTCCAGGCCGGGAGTGGCGACAGTGGAGATGCGGACGTGCAGGCCATGCTGCGGAATTTCACCCGCGTTTATCAAATCGTAGAAACCGAGTACGCCGAGAAAATCGACCCTGACAAAGCCATCTACGGCCTTGACGTTCCGGCGAGCCCGGTAGGCGCGATTCCGGGAATGCTGCGTCCGCTCGACCCGCACTCGGATTTTTTTGGCCCGCACGCATTCAATCAAATCCGGGAACAGGAGCAAGTGAAGTATTACGGCGTGGGCATGAGCATTGTGACGCGCCTCGACCGGACGAATAAGCTCTCCACCTATGTTCCGGCCCTGGTGCCGGGATCACCGGCATTCAAGGCCGGGGTTCGCCCTGGAGACACCATCCGCAAGGTGGATGAAACCGCCACCGAGGGGCTCGACGGCAATCGCGTTAGCAGCATGCTGCGGGGTCCGAAGGGAACGGTAGTCCATGTGTTTGTGGAGCGCGAAGGCTATGACCAGCCGCTTGAATTCACCATCACGCGCGACGAGATCAAGAATCCCACTGTCGACAACGCCTTGATAGTGAAACCGGGAATCGCCTACCTCCACATCAACAATTTTTTTGAGACCACTGACGACGAGCTCAGCGCGGCGCTCAAAAATATGAACCTGGGGGAGATCAAGGGCCTCATCCTGGATCTGCGCGGCAATCCGGGAGGCTTGCTCGATCAGGCGGTGGCGGTTTCCGATCACTTCCTCGCCAAAGGCCAGTTGATTGTTTATCAGAACGGGCGAGTGATGCCGGAGCAACGCTACAACGCCATGCACGGCAACCGCGGCCAAGAGTATCCCATGGTGGTGCTGGTAAATCGTTACACCGCCAGCGCCGCCGAGATCGTGACCGGAGCCCTGCAGGATCATGACCGGGCGCTGGTGATCGGCGAACCGAGTTTTGGCAAGGGCCTGGTGCAGTCCGTGTACGCGCTCAGCGAGCATGCCGGCCTTGCGTTGACCACGGCGCATTACTACACCCCCAGCGGACGCTTGATCCAGCGCGACTATTCGGAGGTCTCGCCCTACGACTACTTCTACCACGCCGAAGGCGGCCAGTCGCCTCGTATCGAAGTGCGTCGCACCGACGGTGGCCGCGAAGTATATGGCGGTGGCGGAATCACACCCGATATTGAGGTGGCGCCAACCGCCCTGACCGCGGTCCAGCAGGACCTTGCGGACCACGACGCCATTTACGGCTTCACTCAGCACTATCTGGGCGTTCATAAGACCATTGCGCGCGACTTCGAGGTGACGCCAGAGGTGGTCAACGATTTCAATCAGTACCTGACGGACCACCATTTTCACGTGACCCCGGACGACGTCCAGGACAATATCGATTACATCAAAGCCCAAGTCCGCGACCAGCTCGTCGAGGACGTCTACGGGCGCGATCAGGAGTTGAAGCTCGAGGCCCAGAACGATCCGCTGGTGGCCAAGGCCGTCGATTCGATGCCTCAAGCCGCGGCCCTTCTCGTCCATGCCAAACAGATCCTCGCCAGCCGCCGGCAGGAATCCGCGGCAGAGTAGTGGCGGACAGTAGGCCGCACGGCGAAAAAGATGCCGGCGTTGTGGCCGAAGGCGGTTGAAATCCCTTGCCCGCTGCGCTACGATTCAGGGACGCGGCGAGTGCGAGGAGCCTTCAGATGCTGCGAGTGATTCACGCTTTTGATGTGAAGCCCGGAATCGTCGAGAGCTCTTTCATCGAATGGTTGGATAGCGGCCTCGACGAGGCCACCAGACGATTCGGCTGTATGGAGCGTAAGACGTGGCTTTTTGTGGACGGCATTCGCGGCGACTATGATCGGGGCAAGCCGGAGCGCCGCCCCAAGTATCTGAACGAGGCTTTCTGGCCTGACCAGGAGCATGCCGACCGCTTTCGTCAGTGGCTGATGTCGCCGGAGGGCAAGGATTTTCGGCAACGGTGGTTCAGCTCGGTGGTGAATCACACCGTGCTGCGCTACGTCGAGACGTCAGTGACTAGCCCGGTCACGGACGACTGAGGCTTATGGCTAACTCCGCTGGTGTGCTTGGAGCTTCCTCTGCGAGCTCGCAAATCGAGTCCTTCTGCGCGCGCCACAACAAAAGCTGGGCTTCGATGGCCGTGAACAAATGCTGGGGGCGAACCGGCTTCGATAGATAGTCGTCCATTCCGGCCTCGAGACAGCCCTCCCGGTCACCCTTCATGGCGTGAGCAGTCAGCGCGATAATGGGTAGATGGCCGCCGGTTTCTTTCTCCCTCAAGCGGATCGCACGGGTGGCTTCGAGACCGTCCATTTCCGGCATCTGAACGTCCATCAACACAAGGTCAACGGCTTCACGATCGAGAGCCGCTACAGCCTCACGGCCGTTCTCAGCGATCACAACCCTGTATCCCTGCCGTTCCAGCAAACGCACCACCAGGAGCCGGTTTACCTCGTTATCCTCCGCCAGCAATATGGACGCAGCCTGCTCGAAACCCGGGTTCGAGTAAACGCCCGGTCGACGGACAGTCTTTTCAGCGCTCGCCGAAGCAGATAGCCGCGCAGGTTTGCCCAAACCCACTCGGGCCGTAAAATGGAACCGGCTACCCTGCCCCTCGGCGCTCTCCACCCACATGCGACCACCCATGAGTTCGATCAGACGCGTGGAAATCGTCAAACCGAGGCCGGTGCCGCCAAACTTGCGGGTGGTGGAACCATCTGCCTGTGCAAAAGCCGCGAAGATCAACCTCTGCTTGTGCTCCGGTATACCGATGCCGGTGTCGCGCACGACGAAGTGCAGCATCGCACCGCTTTCGTCTTGCGCCTCGCAGGCTACCTCGAGTGCCACCTCACCGCGGTCGGTGAACTTAATGGCGTTTCCCACAAGGTTAGTCACCACCTGGCACAAACGAATCGGGTCAGCCACCACAGACTTCGGCACCTGGTCCTCGATCCGGCACGCGAACGCCAGACCCTTGCGCTCCGCCTGCCTCGCCAGGGGATCCACCCGCTTCCTCAGCGCGTTTCGTAGATCGAGCTCGATCGGACTCAACTCCAGCTTGCCGGCCTCGATCTTGGAGAAATCCAGGATGTCGTTGATGACGACGAGCAGGGCGTCGCCCGAAGTCTTCACCGCTTCCAGATACTCCCGCTGCTCTTCGCTCAACGCTGTGTTAAGCGCCAGCTCCGCCATGCCCAGAATACCGTTCATGGGCGTGCGGATCTCGTGGCTCATGTTGGCGAGGAATTCGCTCTTAGCCCGGTTCGCCGCTTCCGCAGTCTCCTTGGCGTGCTGTAATTGCAGCTCGGCCTCTTTCCGCTGGCCGATATCGGCTGCGTGAGCGACGAAGTAAAGCGGGCTACCGTGCGAGTCTCGAACGAGGGAGAGGCTCATGTCGCAGTACACAATTTTGCCGGACTTGTGGCGGTAGCGCTTTTCCATCTGGACCGTGTCGGTCCCGCCGGCCAGGAGCTGCAGCATGGCGTCCCGGCTCAGCTCTTGGTCCTCGACGAGCGTGAGCTCCGCGAAATTAGTACCGACGAGTTCTGACTGGGAATAACCGACGATTTCACAGAACGCCGTATTCACTCTCTTGAACCGGCCATCCGTCTCCATTAGAATCATGCCCGTTGCCGCGTGGTCAAAGGCGTTCCGGAGCAGTTCTTCCTTCTCCTGGCGGGCGTCTTCGGCCCGCTTGCGCTCAGTGATGTCCGAGAACGTTACCGCCACTTGGCCGTCGTGCAAGCGGAACGCAGCCCCTTCGAACCACCGTCCAAGGGGTTCCAAATACCTCTCGAAATCAACCGATTCTCCGGCGGTCGCCACTTTTCTGTACGTTTCAATCCAGAAGGGGTCGGGGTCCGGAAAAACCTCCCGAATCGTTTTCCCCAGAACGAGTTCGGACCGCAGGCTTGTGTGGGTTTCGAAGGCGGCGTTTACTTCCAGGAAGCGGAAATCATAAGGACCGCCGTTATCGTCATAAATAGCTTCGATAAGCGCAGAACCGGAGATCATCTGACTGAAGAGCAGTCGATAGCGCTCCTCGCTCTGCTTCAAGGCCGCCTCGGCCTGCTTGCGGGCGGTGAGGTCCATCATGGCGCCAATCATCCTGACTGCGCTTCCCGAAGGGTCGCGCATCACGTACCCGCGGTCGAACACGTAGCCGTATTCGTGGTTCGCGCGGCGGAACCGGTACTCGGCTGACCAGTTGTCACCGGAGCCGGTCAGCGCGGAACGAACGCCTTGCTCCACTCGTTCCCGATCCTCGGGATGCAGCCGCTCGAGCCACCAGCCGGCGTTCGACTCGATCTGCGAAGGGTCGTAGCCGAAGACTGTTCGAAGACCTTCGCCCCACCAAACCCGGTCGGTGAGCAGGTCCCAATCCCAGATGGTGTCGTTCGTGGCTCGCGCCGCATATTGGAATCGCTTCTCGAGGTCGATTTCATTTTCCAGGCGTTGCTGGATCACCGTGGTCTGCGCGCGCACCCGCCGTCGCAGGACCAGCACCCAAACGATGCCGCCAAGCACGACGCCGGCCAGCAGCGCCGTCACCGCCAGCATGTTGCGCAGCGTCCACCAGGGGGGCCGTGCCAGGACCAGGAGATCTGCGGGCGATCGCAAGAGAATGATGAAACCGTGGGGGACGCGGCTACGGTCTACGCTTACCGAACAGACCCCCGTCAATCTCAGCCGGCTCCCAAGGGGCGGCGGCCGCCGGCTCCCGGGATTTGCGGAATCGTCGATTCGCGCCTCGAACATCGTGCCCCCGTCCTGAAGCACGAACGTGCGATCGGCCTCGCTGCGCCTCGTATCGCGCAGCGTCCCGTCAAGGCGAACCAATAAGGTGTCATACGCGCCCGCCAGGGCCTGCTGGGCTGTCACGTTTGCCGCGGGCGGTATCGCAGCGACACCGATTTTACGGAAGATCGCCCGCCGGAGCACCGGCGTGTAGTCTCCAATGTCTGAAAAGCCGACCACATCAACGCGGTCTCCCGGCTTCACGGATCCGCGCGAGGCTCGTGGCAGGTAAAGCCCCTGCGCGCCGTCCTGAATGAAGACTCCCTGTGGCCGCAGCAGCGTGACCGTACCCCGCACCCGAATCCGGTGCTCCGAGGTGTCCTGCGCAGTGAAGGCCAGCAGGCTGTTCAACGGCCGAAGCGGGATGGCGAACGGGTCGGCTGGAGCAGCGTCCTTTACAACCACGTCCGTGGAGCTCGGAACATCGAGTTGGGTGCCGATCAATTGGTTCTTCTGGTTGAAGATCGTTGAAGAGACACCTCGTATCCGAATCTTGGCATCGACGAGGCCCGAGGCGGTGAGATTTCCGGCATCCAGGATGAATGCGCGCAAATGGCCTCCCCCGCCGACAATGTCCAACACAAGACCGCCTTGCGTGCGGTCTGCCTGCTCGACGATGCCCTCGAATTCCACCCATTGGCTGTCTTCCCGGATGGAGTTCAGGGCGTCCAGGCTTACCTGCTTCGGCCGAGGGAGGGCCGCTTCGCCCAGAACGCGGTAGCTAGGGTTCCCAATCTGGGGGGCGAAGTCCGGCTCCTCGGACACGCCCTCGATCTGGAGCATCTGGCCGGGCCTGAACCGGAACTGTCCATGAAGGTCGTTAATGTAAATTCCTGCCGTGGAGTCTTGTACAAAGTAGGCCGATTCAACCGGATTGCAGTAGGTCACGACCGCGCGGACTCGAACCGGGTATCCTTGCCGAGCCTGATCGGGTGTAAGCTCGCGCACCTGCTCGGCAGAGGTGAGCGTCGGCAGTGATGTTGGTGCGGAGCCCTGAGCCGCCGTCGGAATCGGCGCTAACCCGGGGCAGACAAGGATGATGACGAAAGCAGTCCACCGCGCGCCTAAAAATCGCACGCACCCGTAGAGGGAGCGCGTACGGCGTGTCGCGGCTGACGCCAACGAGTTTGTGTCCACAGGAATGTAATCGGCATGAATGGACAATTCATTATCTGAGTTCCGCCGATTGTCCCTGGCCACGTGAGGACTGGGAGTCAGTTTTCTCGTGCTGGTTTTTCCAGGTCACGAATTTTAGCGGGACCAAAGAGGGGCGAACATGGACCAATCAGCGGGTCAGTTTTTTGCGCGCTTCCCGGCGGCGCGACAACTCTCAAGGGCTGCGATGGTGACAACTTTCAAGCGGGTGGCTGAAATCAGGTGGCCGCCATCTCGTAGAGTCTGTTTACCGTATTCCAGTTTCGCGTGGTAGCTCTGACCCCTAGCGACTTCTCGAGCGCGCTGTTGGACAGCTTGGATTCACCATAGCCGCCGGGGCAGTACAAGTAGACGTCTTTGCCGGAGAGACGGAATTGGTCGGCGCCAGCCGCGATCGCGCTGAGCTTTGACCGGCTCCCTTTCGCCGGAGCGCCCGCGAGAAAGGTCACGTGCAGCTTCGAGCGATCGACGGCTTTGTCCTGCAGGAACGGATTAAGGCGGATGATCGAGCCGAGTTCAGCCGGTGTCCGGACGATCACCGTAACTGGCAAACGGGTCTGGCCCGCCAGCCGCTTCTCGATCGCCTCGCGGCACTCCGGCGGTGAACCGTCAGCCTCGAAGACGATATTGCCGCTTTGCACGTACGTGGTTACGTTCCTGAAGGCGAGCTCCGCGCACAAATCGCGAAGACGATCCATCTTGAGGATGTTCTGTCCTACATTCACGCCACGAAGTAAGGCAATGTAGACGGCCACGGCGGTTGCTCATTGAAGAATTGGCCTGCAACAAATCCCATCAGGCTTCGAAGATCGACGCCACGAACTCGCGCGCATTGAAGGGTAGCAGGTCCTCCAGCTTCTCGCCTACGCCGACGAACTGTATGGGTAGGCCGAGTTCATGAGCGATAGCCACCACGATGCCGCCTTTGGCAGTCCCGTCCAGCTTGGTCAGAATGATCCCGGTGACGCCGGCCTTCTCAGCGAAGATGCGGGCCTGCTGCAATCCGTTCTGGCCGGTGGTGGCGTCGATCACGAGCAGCACTTGATGCGGCGCGCCCGGAACCTCGCGGCCGGCGATGCGGCACATCTTTTCGAGTTCCGCCATCAGGTTGTATTTGGTGTGAAGGCGGCCGGCGGTATCGACGATCACCGGTGACTCTTTGCCCTTCCTGGCCTTGGCCAAAGCGTCGAAGAGCACGGCGGCGGGATCGGCCCCGGACTTCAAGCCAACCATCTCAATGCCGAGGCGGGCAGCCCACACCTCCAGTTGCTCTCCAGCGGCGGCTCGAAAGGTATCCGCGGCCGCGAGCAGAGGATTCGCGCTCCGGTCAAGGTAATGCCGGGCCAGCTTGGCAATAGTGGTGGTCTTGCCCACGCCGTTGACACCCACCATGAAGATCACTTCCGGGAGGCCGGTGGGAGGCTTCTGTGGTGCCGGCCTGCGGCCCGCTGCGGACCCGGTTCCATTTGTATTCTCGAGGACATTGAAGATCTCCTGCTCGAGGGCAGGCCTTACGTCGGCACTGGCGCGAAGTTCGCGCTTACGCAGCCGTTTACGCAGCCGCTCGATGATCTCGCTGGCCGTCTTCACGCCCAGGTCCGCCTGGATGAGCACCACCTCGAGCGAGTCCAGGACCGATTCGTCGATGATCTCGCGGCCTTCGGTGATGGCCTCGATCTTCTCGACAATCTGCGCCTTGGTCGAAGACACCGCTTGCTTAAGCCGGTCGAAGAAGCCTGTCTTTTTCTCATCCTTGCGGAACAAGCTGAAGGCCATAGAGCCTAATTGTAGCTGAGGCAGGGAGGCGCTGGAGGAAAGCGAAGAGGAGGCACAGTTCAGGCATTGCGTGTTTTGAAAATATAGACAATAACTCTTGAATCGACTCATTGCCGGACATCAAGTTCAGTGATAGACTCGTGCGCACTTAGAGGGCGTCGGCGATGACGGAACTTACTGCTGGTTTGCGCCCGGTGCGCTTTGCCGCGTTCGAACTGGACCTGCGCTCGGGCGAGCTGCGCAAGAGCGGCGTCAAGGTCAGCCTTCAGGATCAGCCCTTCCAGGTTTTGGCGTTGCTCGTGCAACACGCCGGCGAGGTCGTAACTCGAGAGGAGCTGCGCAAGCGTCTCTGGGCGGCGGATACCTTTGTCGACTTTGAGGACGGGTTGAACACCACGATCAAGAAGATTCGCATGGCGCTGGGTGATTCGGCGGAGCACCCGCGATTCATCGAGACCTTGCCGCGCCGCGGTTACCGGTTCATTTTGCCGGTGCAGCCGCCTGCCGGCATTGCTCGTTCGGGCGAGAAGCCCGAGAAAGTGATGCTGGCTGTGCTTCCTTTCAACAATCTCAGCGCCGATCCGGAGCAGGAATTCTTCAGCGATGGCATGACAGAGGAAATGATCGGCCACCTGGGGATGATTTCACCGCGAAGGCTGGGGGTGATCGCCCGCACCTCGGTGATGAAGTACCGCAACGCCGACAAAGGCGTGGCCGAGATTGGCCATGAACTCGGGGTGAATTACGTCCTGGAAGGCAGCGTACGGCGCGCCGGCGACCGCATTCGCATCAATGCCCGGCTGATTCAGGTGAGCGATCAGACCCATCTCTGGGCCAAGGGTTATGAGCGCTCACTGACGGATGTTTTTGCTGTGCAGACGGAGGTGGCGAAGAGCATTGCCGATTCCCTGGAGGTCGAGCTGCTGCCCAACCAAAACCAGCGCTCTGTTACTCCAAGCGCCGAGGCCTACGAGCATTATCTCAAGGGACGCTACTTCTGGAACAAGCGAACGGAGGAGGCTCTTAACAAGGGCGCGGACTATTTCAATCGCGCCATCGGCCTCGAGCCTGGCTACGCTCAGGCTTACGCTGGTCTTGCGGACTGCTATGCCATGTTGGGATGGAACTCCATGCTCCCCCCGGGCGCCGCATTACCGAAAGCGCAGGCGGCGGCCACCCGGGCGCTCGAGCTGAATGACGCGCTCGCCGAGGCCCATGCCTCCCTCGCCTTTTGCAAGATGTTCCACGAGTGGGACTGGGCCGGAGCGGAGCGTGAATTCCACCGCGCTTTCGAGCTCAACCCCAGTTACCCGGTGGCGCGGCCGTGGTACGCGTTCGAGCTGTCGGCCCTCGGGCGTCACGGGGAGGCGAGCGGCGAGGTCCGTCGCGCCTTGCAACTCGACCCGTTCTCGCTCGCCATCGGCGCCAGCGCCGGCCTGGTCCTCAGCCTGGCTGGTCAGCACGATGAGGCCATTCAACAGTGCCTCAAGACCCTGGAAATGGACGCAGCGGGCTTCTATCAGACCCACTTCGTTCTGGGCGCCTCTTATGCCGCCAAGGGAATGGTGGATGAAGCGCTGCGATCGCTCCAAACCGCGGTCATGCTTTCCAACCGCAACCCCCACATGGTGGCGGCGCTCGGCCACACGCTGGCTGCCTCAGGTCGAACCCGGGAGGCCCGCGAGCTGATCAGCGAATTAGGCGAGCGCGGAGGAGAGCGTTTCGCCCCTCCCTTCAACATCGCCATGGTCTATGCCGGGCTGGGCGAACGAGACCTAACCTTCGAGTGGCTGGAGAAGGCCTACGAGAACCGATCCCTGTGGCTTATTTTCCTCAACGTTCATCCCATGTTCGAGCATTTGCGCCCCGATCCCAGGTTCAAGGCTTTGGTGCGCCGCATGGGCCTTCCTGCGCTAACGACCTAACCCCGATATCATGCTCATGAGAAGCGCCGTTTGCCGATAGACCCAGGCACCTAATGACCGGCTTCTGCACGAAGTCCAGTAGAGCCCGGAGGACCGCTCGGAATGGAGCGAGGTGCGCTCGATTACGGGAATAGCGAGGACAAGGTTTGAAAAAACTCCTTGGGAGTGGCGATTCTCAGGCCGGTGCGCAAGCCAACACTTGGTGTGAAATGTTTGATATTGTGAGTCAGTACCCAATCTGGACGGCTTGCCACAGCGGAGAGCAGCACCGGAACATCGGCCGCGTGCCGAATCAAATGGCGACTCGCTCCGACCTGTTCATTCGATGGGTAGGGAACCCGGTCAGGATCAGTCAGTGCCATGAGCTTACGGTAGTGCTCTACGAGTTGGTCGGCGACGGCGGCCGGAAGCTTCCGTCCGTGAAGGATCAAATTCTCCTCCACCTCGTCGCCAACAACGTCGGCCAGCACCAGCTTGCATACTCCAGCAGCGCACAACGATAACCCGGCTTTGTCAAGGCCCCATGCAGAAACCACACCGCCGGTGATGACGTTTGAGTCCAGGAAGAGGCGGATTCTTCGCCCGCGACTCACTTCACGCCGTGGCTTCGAGGCCGTTTAGATGTAGCCTCTCGATTCGCAGCTTCCGTAGCATATCTGTGCTTGTATAGGCGGCGACGCGCTTTCGGCAGGGTTGCCAAGAGGTCCTCGAGCTGAATCCCCGAACCTGCCAAGACGGAGCTGATCCTTCCACAGAGCTCGTCAAAGTGGCGTTGCTCCGGCAACAGAATCAGCCCGGCGCCAAGTCTTAAGACGGCGAACGGTGCGCCGGTTTCCAGTTGAAAGGCCTGACGAAAACTCTTGGGCACAGTGATCTGTCCCTTCTCGCCAATTCTGGTGACGGCGAGGTATTCAACGGATGTGTCGTGCGTATCCGCGGCCATAGTATGATTCCTTGTAGGAATATCCTACCACTCTAATTTCGGGTCGCCAAGGCGCAAAGCGGAGGAATCGGGTCATTCAACGGCGTGCGGGGAAAACGATCTTCAAGAGCCCACCTTCCCTTCGCTGGCATTCCACACCGTCTTCAACCCGCGCTGCAAGGCGATATTCCCAAGCCACGAGGTCCTTGCGGCCTCGAATCCAACCTCGATACCGGCGTTCGGTGTCTTGCGCGACCGCACGCAGTCCAGAAAATTCCTCACGTGTTCGATGGTGCCGTCGTGTTCGGAGCGAACGAAGACCTGGGCGGGCGGTTCTTGGATCGCGTCGCTCCGGTCCCACTCGACGCCCTCCGGGTACACGGCCAAGCGCGAGCGGTCAACCTTCAGGGTCGCCTTGGTGCCGCGAAGTTCCACGCCTCCGTCATCAATGCTACCTCCGAGCGCTCCGGTGAACGTCACCATGGTATTGCCGGGGTACTCGTAGACAGCGGTGATAGTGTCGGGGCACTGCCACTTCATCAGGTAAAGATCGCCCGTGGTGGTGGCGGTTTGGGGCGCTGGCTGGCCCAGATACCACTGGATCATGTCAATCCAATGAGTGAGCAGGTCCGTGAGGATGCCGCCGCCAAAGTCCCAGAAGAACCGCCAGTGTGCGAACTTTTCATCGCTGTAAGGCTGATCCGGAGCGCTGCCCAACCACTTTTTCCAGTCGAGCGCGTTTGTATCCACGTGATGCCGGGACATCCAACCGCGATCGGCATAGTAGTTCTGATACCAGTAAGTGTGCACGAAGCATATCTGGCCGAGCATCCCGTCATCCACGATCTGCTTGGCCAGGACCCAGTGCGGCCAGCTTCGCTGCTGCATCCCGCACTGCACCACCCGGTTGCTCTCTTTCACGGCATTCACCATCTCCACCCCTTCGGGAATGGAGTGCATGATCGGCTTTTCGCAGTAGGCGTCTTTGCCGGCCTTCACGGCATCGATCAGCATCTGCTTGTGCCAATGATCCGGGCTTGCGATCAGGACCGCGTCAACGTCTTTGCGGTCGAGAACCTCGCGATAGTCGGTGTGAAGCTGCGGCTGCGCTTTGGAATCGAGCTGCGCTTTAAGGCGGTGCGGTTCGTAGACGTCGCAGATCGCTACCACTTCCACGTCCGGGTTGCCCGCAAAAACGGTCATGACGTAATCGCCCCGCTCACCCGCGCCGAGCAGCCCGAGGCGGATTCGATCGTTGGCGCCCAGGATTCTGGCCGGCGCCAGGCCGCCAAACGCCGCCACTCCGGCGCTCACCGCGGCCGTGTCCTTGAGGAACTCTCTTCGTGTCAAACCGATGTTTCGCTCGTCCATCCTTGTCACCCTCCCTCTCAAGCGGCCTCCACTCGCTGTCTCAGGGCGGCGAGGCCGCAGTCTTTGCAGCCCTGAATCATACCCCGGATTCGAGCCGGATGGTTGCCGGTTCGAGGCGCGGCGCCAGAATCTGAATCGCAGCCAGCGCCACCAGATAGGCCGTGCCGGCCATCAGAAAAGGAATCCGGTAGCTGCCCGTCCACTCGAGCGCGTAACCCACGATCTTTGCGATCAGCATCCCGCCTACCGCGCCCGACATGCCGCCGATGCCCACGATCGATCCCACGGCACGCTTGGGAAACATATCCGAAGGAAGCGTAAAAAGATTGGCGGAAAATCCTTGATGCGCTGCCGTTGCCAATCCGATCAAGAAAACCGCTCCCCAGAGGCTTGCCACCCTGTACGCGAAGATCATCGGCACTACACTGACCGCGCAGGTCAGCATCGCCGTCTTGCGGGCCAAATTGACGCTAGCCCCCCGCTTGACCAGCCGCGACGAGATCCAGCCTCCCGCGACGCTGCCGGCATCGGAGATGACGTAGATCACAACGATAGGTATGCCAATCTGGATCAGTTGCAGGCCGTGCTTGCGCTGCAGAAAGTCGGGGACCCAGAAGAGATAGAACCACCAGATCGGATCGGTCAGGAACTTGCCGAGCACGAACGCCCACGTCTGACGGTGGGGCAGCAGCCGGAGCCAGGGGATCTTTTCGACATTCTCGGGCAGGCCGCCGCCGATATATTCAAGCTCGGCCTGGGAGCAACGAGGATGTTCTTCCGGCTTTCGATAGATCGCGAGCCAGAGCACGAGCCATGCAAACCCCAGCGAGCCGGTCAGCAGAAAGGCCGGGCGCCAGCCAAAATGCACTGTGATCCAAGGCACAATCAGCGGCGTGACAATCGCGCCCACGCTGCTTCCGGCGTTGAAAATCCCTGTGGCGAGGGCGCGCTCCCTTCGCGGAAACCATTCGGCCACCGCCTTCATGCTGACGGGGAAGACCCCGCCTTCTCCCAATCCCAACGCCGAGCGGGCCACGACGAATTGGCCCAGGGAATGAGCCAGGGCGTGAGCCATCGAGGCCACGCTCCAAACCACCATGATCAGCGAATAGGAGCGGCGGGTTCCCAGACGATCAGCGACCCGGCCGATCACCACCAGTCCAGCGGCGTATGCAGCCTGAAAGGCAAACACCAGATTGCCGTAGTCAATCTCGTTCCATCCGAGATCGTGTTGCAGAGTGGTCTTCAGGACCCCGAGCACCTGGCGATCCATATAGTTCTTGGTGACACCGAACAGCAGGAGCGCGCAGATGACCCAACGGAACCGGCCTGTGAACCGGGACGTCGTGGAGTAGAGCCGGCGCGCAGGCTCAATGAGGAATTCAGCCGGAGCTCTCTCCCTGCCGCTGGCGCGATTTTTGGGCATTGTGCGCATCGTCGAAGAACCAATCGGACACGAACGGTCGTTAGGCCGGACAAAGCAGTACATCCAAAGTTGCATCCTTTGCGAGGTGTCCGTCAAGGCTCAACCGGGCGGATCACATGAAGCCCACGAATTGCTCCTGCTTGAGGTTTTGACTTCCGAGGCCGGACGGAAGGCTCTCGCAACAATTCTTCCGGTAGCGGCCAGTTTTCCCGCCGCGTACGGACCCATACACAGTGATGTAACAGGCAAAGCGGGAGACCGGCTGCCTGCTTCGTCAGGAGTTGCGCTAGTTCGGGGCGAATTGCGAGGCGTATTGCCGGCAAAGCTGGTCGCTTAGTTCGCAGGTCTTGCGGTAGTAGCGCTGCGCCTCGGCAGCCTCGCCGGCACGGCGGTGTTCGATGGCCAGGTTCAGGCAGGCAGCCGCCGACCGCGGATCCAGTTGGAGAGCCTGCTGGTAGGCTTCCAGTGCCGCCTCGTGTTGGCCGAGTTGCGCGCGAGAGATGCCGAGCGCATTGAAACTACCTGCGTCGCGGTAACCGAGCTCCAGACCCCGTTCGATCTCCCGTACAGCGTCGGCGTAAGCCTTCCTTCTGGCCAGCACCACGCCGTATTCGGCATGTCCTTCGGCGAAATGCGGCTGCTCCGCGACGACACGCGCCAGTTCGGTTTCCGCCTTGTCCCTAGAACCTTCGCGCAGATAGACGCTCGCCAGCGCAAGTCTCGCCAAAAAATTGTGGGGACTCAGCCGGAGCGCGAGTTCGAGAGCCGTTGCCGCCTCCGCGTCCTGTTTCAATTCGAAGCAGGCGCGGCCCAGGCCTAGCAGGGCCTGATCGAAGCGCGGGTTCATCTGCACGGTGGCCCGGAATTCGCTGACGGCGTCCTGCGGCTTCCCCCAGGCCAGGTCGTTTTCGCCGGCTTCGAAGGGCAGAACGTAGAGCGCCGGCTCGCGCGACTTCAACTCATCGAGCAACTTCGCTGCCTCCGCGTGTTGGCCGGCTCGTCTCAGATCGCCCGCCCGCAAGATGTCATTAAAAATGGCGATCTTTTGTTTGGGATCATCGAGGGCCGTTGCGCCTGGGAGCGGGGAGGACGCTGCCTGGTAGGCGACATAGCCTAAGGATCTAAGCGCCTCCAGGGTTTCGGAGTCAAGAGCGCGGGCGCCGCCTGACGCGGTTTCGTTAGTGTGCTGGCGTTCGAGTTCCTTAAGCTTGATTCGCATGGACCCCGCCACCGCTTCGTGATTCGCGATGATGTTCGATTGTTCTCTGGCATCGTGCTCGACCTCGTAGAGTTCCGGTTCCGGGGCGTCGATGTATTTGTACTGCCGGTCCAACAGGGCGCGCAATTCGTGCCAGCCGAAGGAGTCGCGCGCGTAGTAGGACTCAGCGTAGACGAGCGCCCGTGAGACGGGCGAGGCTACGCCTGGTCCTGTCCAGCGCGCGAGCGATTCACCCTGAAAGCTGTGTTGGTCCGAGGCTGGAACGCCTGCAGCCTGGGCGATCGTCGAAGCAATGTCGATGGTCGAGACCGGCTGCGTCACAACACGGCCGCTGTCCCGGCCACCGGGCCACTTCACGATCAGGGGAACGAGCAGCGTCGAGTTGTAGATGAAAAAGCCATGCTGAGCCTCGCCGTGTTCGCCGAGCGACTCGCCGTGGTCGCTGGTTACGATGATGAGGCTGGAATCATAGAGACCGTCGCGGCGAAGCGCTGCCATCACGCGCCCCACCTGGGCGTCATCAAAGGCGATGGCGCCGTCATAGGGGAGCGCGGCGTGCCGGCTGGCGTAGGGCTCCGGCGAACGATAAGGACTGTGGGCGTCGTAGAGATGAAGCCAGACAAAGACGGGCTTGTCCCGATAACGGTCGAGCCAGTCAAGCATCCTGGTCGTGGTGGCATCGCCGGGGCGCGTGGCCAGAAACAGATCACGGGAAGATCCTGCACCCAAGTTCATCTGGTCGTCGTAAATGTCGAAGCCACGATTGAGTCCCCACATCGAATTCAGCGCATAGGAGCTGATGAACGCCGCCGTAGAGAGTCCCCGCTGCTTGAGGATTTCAGCAAGAGCGGGAACGCTGCCGGGCAGACCGGGCGAGGTGAAGTCACGAACGCCGTTCCACATGGGGTAGGTGCCGGTGAGGATGGCGGCGTGGGAAGGCAGCGTGATGGGTACCACGGTATAAGCATCGGCGAATCGCGTCCCGTCGCGCGCCAGGCTGTCCAGAGCCGGTGTTTCCGCCGTCCGGTACCCGTAACAACCGATGTGATCGGCGCGGACAGTGTCAAGAGTGATCAGGACAATCGAGGGCGGAAGCGATTTCCGGTCCGGCGGCGCGCCCGTGGTGGCTCCCGGGACCAACAGGGCTAGAAATGTAACTGACAGCACGCGTGTGAGTGTTCGGGCGGCCATCAGGGGTTCGGTGGTTTGACGCTGGCAAGAAGTCTGCGAATGGCCGGCGCCTGAGGATCGGAGGGATTCGCCTGGAGGTAGGTTTCGAGCTCGGTGGCCGCCTGCTGCAGGTCGCGAGCCTTCAGATAGGCGTTCGCAAGCTGCAAATGCGCAGCGGGCAGACCTTGCGGGTCCAGAGCGCAGGCCTGCTTCAGGTTCGATTTGGCTTCGTCAACGTCACCGAGCTTGAGCTGCGCCGAACCGAGAAGGAAGCGGCCGGTGGCGGAATTCGGCGATCGCTTCAGCCCCTCCAGGAGTTGCGTTGAGGCGTCGCGATAGCGGCCCTCTTCGTAAAAGGAATGACCGAGGTTGACGTACGCCTCCCCATCATCGGGGTTGCGCGCGATCGCCTTGACCAGGACTTCCTCGGCCTGGGTGTGACGGCCCCGACGCTCGTATAAGGCGCCCAGGTTGTTGAGCGCCGGATAGTAGCCGGGATCGGCGCGAAGGGCCTTGCGGTAATGATCGATGGCGCCTTCGAGATCCCCCTGAAGCTCCTGAGTTTTACCTTTATCATATTCGCGCAGCGCTTGCGGATTAAGGCGAGCGGTTGGTCGCTTGATGTCTACGGTGTGGCTCGACGCACTGCCGGAAATCACCGGATTCGGCTGACGGGCGGAAGCAGCCGACGCCTCGAGGCCAAGGTTGACTTGCATCTTGGCGTTGATGTGCGTATCGAGCATCACGGGCTGCCGCACGGCGTCGAACCCCTCGGCCTCCACCACTACCCAATATTCTCCGCTGGGAAGAGCTTGGAAGGTGTATTCACCTTCAGCACCGGTGTAGACATCGCCGGCCAAAATGTCGCCCGCAGCAAGCAGTTGCACGCGCACGCGTTGGGCCTGTCCACGAGCGTCCGTCACACTCCCGTAGATCACCCCGATATCACCCTGCGCGAGCACCGAAGGGCTGAAAAGGAGTACGAACCCGGCAGCATGCAGCAGTCTCCTGAGCGCTACACGCCATGGTCTTCCGAGCGCCGGCTGATTCCGCCACATGGCCGCCCACTATTCCGTCGATTCGCCTTCCTGACGTGTCCATTGCCCAGCCGGAGCGCCGACCGGGGAACTGGCGACCGGCAAATGAACATTGCCAACTAACTTTCGACTCTTTTTCGCACCCGCACCAGTTCGGCTGGCGGCGCGAACGTCACGCGCTCGTCCACGGCGTCAACCTCTTCCACAACCGTCACGCCCAAATTATGGAAGTAGCGGACCACGCCTTCCACAAGTCGCTCGGGCGCCGAAGCGCCGGCGGTCACGCCCACGCACTCCACGCCCTCGAGCCAGGCAGGATCGATCTGGCGCGCGTCGTCGATCAGGTAGGCGCGCGCGCCCGAGTCTTGGGCCACTTCGCGCAGGCGCTGGGAGTTGGAGCTGTTGTCCGAGCCGAGCACCAGCACTAGCCGAGCTATCTGGGCTATCTGTTTGACCGAAACCTGCCGGTTCTGGGTGGCATAGCAGATGTCGTCGCTCGCAGGCGTCACGAGCTCCGGAAAGCGCCGCCGCAACACTTCGATGATCGCGTTCGCGTCGTCCACGCCGAGCGTGGTCTGGGTGAGCACGGCCACGCGCGCGGGATCGGGCACTTCTACCCGCTCCGCTTCCTCGCGGCTTCCCACAAGTTGAATGCTCCCGGGAACCTCGCCCATGGTTCCAACCACTTCCTCGTGTCCGTGGTGGCCCACCAGAATGATCGAGCGGCCCTCGCGATGGAACCGCAACGCCTCCAGGTGTACCTTGGTGACCAAGGGGCAGGTGGCATCGATCACTTCGAGTTGCCGCTCCTGCGCAGCGCGGCGCACCTCCGGTGAAACCCCGTGGGCGCTGAAGATCACCAGCGCCCGGTCCGGCACCTCGCTGATCTCTTCCACAAAAACGACGCCGCGGTCGCGGAAAGACTCGATCACGTGCAGGTTGTGCACGATCTGCTTGCGCACGTAGATGGGACCGTCGAAGAGCCGCAGGGCCATGTCAACCACGTCCACGGCGCGATCCACACCGGCGCAGAAACCTCGGGGGCGCGCAAGGAGTAGCTTCTTCGGAACGGTCATGAGTCCAGTCTATCAGTCTGTTCGTTTCTCAGTCTGCCAGTTTATCAGCACCCGACCGGCATTTTGCGGCCGCCGCACCTGGCTGCAACATCCGTGGCGAGCAACTCCATCGGGTTTCGGGGAGGGAGTCCGTCTTACTTAACCGGTTTAGATTAATTAACTTTAACCGTCGACGATTGTGCTTGACAAGATCGGTTAATCTGCCTCAACATGGAGAGTGAGATGAACCTTCCTCCTGACACTCTCCGGGTTGCCTGAACTAAGTCAGGTTATCTGAATCGCACCCCTTAGAGACAACCAAGGAGGTTGCCATGTTTGCTCGAAACGTCTCCGTACACCTGAAGCCGAGTAGCGTCGCCGAGTTTACCCGGGTGGTGGACGAGAAAATCATTCCCGTACTTCGGAAGCAGAAGGGTTTCCAGGACGAGATTGCATTCGTCACCGCCAACGGAACAGAGGCGGTTTCCATCACGTTGTGGGATCAGAAAGAGGATGCGGCGGCTTACAACCGCGGCGCTTATCCCAGCGTTCTCAAGAACCTGGCGAACGTGGTTGACGGTACACCTCACGTCGAAAGCTTTGAGGTTTCCAACTCAACCTTTCACAAGATCGCCGCTCACGCCGCAGCCTGAAGCGCAGCGATCCTCTTGTTCTGGGGCGGATAGACCCGCCCTCGCTATCGTCGATTTCGCGCGAGGTGAGAGATGAGATTTCAGATTCGTCGAGCTCGTTGCATGGACCGGTCTCGCCGGCACCATCGAGGCCATCATCATCGACGCGATTCGTTCGTGGGCCGGTTCAACGCGGAACCAGACAAGGCCCTGCAGCTTGCGGCGGTCTCCACCTGGGAAGACCTGACAGAGCTGTCCGAGCCGGGCTCAGTACGAGTTGGCTGAGGAGCCGGAACGCCTCGAGGCCAGGCACTCGCAAGCTACCCGGGGCAGGCTTCAATCCGAGGCATCGAAACGTTACACCTTAAAGGAGATTCAAAATGAACTTTAGACCTCTCCATGATCGAATCCTGGTCAAACGAGTTGACGACAAGCAGACTGTGAAGGGCGGAATCATCGTTCCCGACACAGCCAAAGAGAAACCGCAAGAAGGCATCGTTGTGGCGGCGGGCAGCGGCAAAAGAGAAAAGGACGGGAAGATCGTGACGCTGGACGTGAAGGCGGGCGATCGCATCCTCTTCGGCAAGTTTTCCGGCGCTGAGATCAAGATGGACGAGCAAGAGTATCTGATCCTGCGCGAGGACGAGGTGCTGGGGATCATTGAGGGTAAGGCAGCGGCGGCCGGAGGGAAGAAGTAGATCGGCGGTCGGCCGTCAGCGGCCCTCGACGCCTAGCGCGTCCCGGCCGCGACCAGCCGACGACAGCCGCAGCGGGCTGCAGGCAATGGAATAGATTCGGACGAAATCCGAGGAGGCATTGAAAATGGCAAACGCAAAGCAAGTTGTACATGGCGAACACAGCCGTCAGGCGATTCTGCGCGGAGTGAATCAACTGGCGGAGGTCGTAAAGATTACGTTAGGCCCCAGAGGCCGCAACGTGGTTCTGGATAAGAAGTTCGGATCCCCCACCATCACCAAGGACGGCGTGACCGTGGCGAAGGAAATCGAGTTGAAAGACCCTCTCGAGAACATGGGCGCGCAGATGGTGCGCGAGGTGGCTTCCAAGACTTCGGACGTTGCCGGCGACGGTACCACCACCGCTACTGTTCTGGCTCAAGTGATCTTCCGGGAGGGCGCGAGGACCGTGGCCGCTGGAGCGAACCCCATGGGGGTAAAGCGCGGAATCGAAAGCGCCGTTCGCCTGGTTTGCGGCTACGATGAGACCGGCAAAGACGGTACCAGGAAGCACGTGAAGGGCGAGCTCGACAAGATTTCGAAGCCGGTCGAGGGCGCCATGATCGCCCAGGTGGGCGCCATTTCAGCCAATGACGATCACACCATCGGCACCATCATTGCCGAGGCCATGAAGAGGGTCGGCAAGGACGGCGTCATCACCGTAGAAGAGTCGAAGACCATGGAGACCGAGCTCGAAGTGGTGGAGGGCATGCGCTTCGACCGCGGTTACCTCTCCGCTTACTTTGTCACCAATCCCGAGCGCATGGAGTGCGTGCTGGAGAACGCACTGATCCTGATCCATGAGAAGAAGATCAGCTCCATGAATGACCTGATGCCCCTGCTCGAGCTCACTGCCAAATCCGGCAAGCCGCTGCTGATCCTCGCCGAGGAAGTGGACGGCGAGGCGCTGGCCACTCTGGTGGTCAACAAGCTCCGGGGTACGCTGCAGTGCTGCGCCGTGAAGGCGCCGGGCTTCGGCGACCGCCGCAAGGCCATGCTGGAAGATATCGCCGTTCTGACCGGAGGCAAGGCCATCTCCGAGGATCTCGGCATCAAGCTGGAGAACGTGGCGCTGGCGGACCTCGGCAAAGCCAAAAAGATTACCATCGACAAGGACAACACCACCATCATCGAGGGCGCCGGTAAAACCCCGGACATTGAGGGCCGCGTGAAGCAGTTGCGCACTCAAATCGATGACACCACGTCCGACTACGATCGCGAGAAGCTCCAGGAGCGGCTGGCGAAGCTTGTGGGTGGCGTCGCCCAGATCAAAGTTGGGGCGGCCACCGAGACCGAGATGAAAGAAAAGAAGGCTCGCGTGGAGGACGCCATGCACGCCACCAAGGCGGCCATCGAGGAGGGCATCGTGCCCGGCGGCGGCGTGGCCTTGGTGCGCTGCATCCCCGCGCTCAACAAGCTGAAGGGCGACGACGATGAACAGATCGGCATCAACATCGTGAGGCGGGCGCTTGAGGAGCCGCTGCGGGCGATCGTCCAGAACGCCGGGCACGAAGGCGCCGTGGTGATCGAGAAGGTGAAGTCGAACAACAACCCGAACTACGGCTTCAACGCGCAGACGGAAAACTTTGGCGACCTCATCCAGGAGGGCGTCATTGACCCGACCAAAGTCACGCGCACAGCGCTTCAGAACGCGGCTTCCATAGCATCCCTGCTCCTCACGACCGAAGTGCTGGTGGGAGACTATCCCGATCAGTCAGCCGGGGCTGCGTCAGGACCTCCGGGAGGCATGGGCGGCGGAATGTACTGAAACGAGCCTGATCAAGCGTAAACGCAGACTCTACCACTGCGGGGTCTGCGGCTTTTCCCTTTCAGATTTTCGCGGGTGGCGCAGACGTGCCGTTGTATCGCGTGGATGCGCCATTCCCGTTCCAGGGCCGCCTCTGTCCCAAAGAGCGCGCCCTCAAGCAGCGCGCTCGGAGAGAGACTATGAAGAAGGCCCTGCTCGTATCGACGATCCTCATTCTCAGCTTGGGAGCGTTTGCCTCGAGGAGCGCCGGCCAAGCAGCTGGCGCCCCCGTCACGATTGAGTACTATTACAAAATCGTGCCCGGCGGCATGACGCCGGGTGGCCCGTCGGAGTGGTTGTCGCTCTACCTGAAGAACCACCGCCCCATCCTGCAACAACTGAAGAAAGAGGGCTTGATCCTGAGCGATAAGATTTATGAGCGAAGGTTTCACGCGGAGAGCCCCGCCTGGGACTACAAAGTGGTAATGGTGTGGCGTGACTGGGCGGCACTCGATGAAGCCGATAAGCGCCAGCCGGACATTATGCGCTCGCTTTATCCCGATAAAGCGTCACACGACCGCGAGGAAAAGCGACGCTGGGAACTGACCGAAAAGCATTGGGACGACGTCCTGAAGGAAGTGCCCGTGGAGTGAGCGCTCTGGCTGGACCCTTGGATCTGCGGCTGTTTGCGGTTTGAAATGCCGCAGACCGGCAAGCGCGGTCTCCGCTACCTTGCTTAAAAAGAGATCATGCCTCGCTCTGTCTACTCGGCGCTAACGGATTGATGTCAATCAGAACAGCTCTTATCGTTCCAGACGGTTTCTTGAACACGGTTGGGACGGCCGGCCTCCCATTCGGTTTACGTGCATCAAAGAAGACAAGCCAGCCCTCCGGTCGCCGCTTGTGGTTCATGTATATCGCCAGTTGTGCTGGCCCCGGGATATCCTTGCCCTTCAACATTTTCAATTCGATCACGTGAAGCAGTCCAGATGAGAACGTCACAAGCACATCCACGAATCCAATGCCAGACACCGCCTCTCGGATTGCGGATCCCCTTGCTGCCAGTTTTGCACGAGCGAACACACCGAGAAGTTCCTGCCCGTGCTTCTCCGGACGTTTCTTCAGCTTTCCCTCGGTTCGCGATTCCCAAAACGAATTTACTGCCTCGGCCTCGATTGTGCTCTTGAACTCTTCAAGGAATTTGCGGATGGTAACGCGAGGACATTTCGCTAGGCTGCTGCCGGAGGCTTCAACTCTTTTGGCGACTGCCTTTGACACGAAGAATAGTCTTTTTTTTTAAACTTACTGTCTAAGAGGGTCAGCATCTTCCGGTCAAACTTGTCACGCTCGATATGATTGTTGCGCTTATAAAAAATCGTCCTAATGCGCTTCATCGCGGCCAGAAAGACGGGCGCAGTCGTGCCGTGACGCTCGCGGTCATACAACCTCGCCAGCGCGACGGCGTACTGGTCGGGATCGCCAAGCCCACGTCGATTGAAATAGTCTTCTAGGTAAGTTTGGATTGAGAAGATCATTCCGATTTGTGCGCCATCCAGCTATTTCCTCCTCTTGTCTTTGCCTTCACTGTTAGGGCGCCCGTCAGGCTTTAGGCTGTATTCCTCACAGAGATACTTGGAGATGCGGAGCGTTTTGTCGATTGTCTTTTTCGCCCAGAAATCCTGCCTACCAGAGGCGTCTATAAGCTCCAGAAGCCCTTCCTCTTTCAGGATTCTTAGGTCTGGGCTCACATTTGGTTGTTTCATTCTGAGATGCTTGGCGATCTCAGCCACGCCCCAAGTACCATCGGCAGCCAGATAGACCTGCGCCCTCCGCTTACTCTTCTTGAAAATCTTCTTGACTGTCCCCTGATGCTTTTCTGCCTCCGCCCGCAGCGCAAACGCGTTCGTCTCATCTATCGAATCCACCTTATGTTCGATATGCGCGAGCCGGTGCAATATTTGCTGGTAGGGTTCTTCCTTGCCATTCCGTGCCCTCATTTGCTGCCGTCCTTCGCTCTCTGCCTTATGCAGGCGAATGTCCGCGTGGAAGTCATATGATTGTGGCTTCCGGTCGCCTATCATGCTCTAAGGTTTTAGGCGCAAGGGGTTCACCAGCACGCGTACGATCACGGCTTCTTTCTTCGGCTGCTCCGGCCGACCAACTCGCGCACGCTTGCGACTGGGGAATCGAGTATAGCCGCAATGTCTTGGGTACTCAAGACCGTGTCGCTTCAAGTACACGGCCAACTCACCGGTCCCTTTCCTCTTCCTTTGTGTGAAATCCTCGTCCTTTAACAGTACGCGCAGTAGGAGTCCGATGACGACGTTCAACTTGCGCGACTGTTTTTCGAGCACGTCCGCTTCGGCCATTTAGTTCTCTCCGTTACTATTTTTGTTTCGTTTGCGCAAGGACTTGGCGATGCGATTTACGCGGTTCAGGTTGACCCGCACGACTTTCGCGATCTCTCGTTGCGGTACGCCCGCGATCGTTAACTCGGTAATAAACATGTCTCGAATGAGTTCTGATTGGGCCACAAGAAGCTCTTCAGTGCTGCTAGCCTTCTTCACGCTCTACCCCTCTCTTCCTCTTTGGCTTGCGGCTCCGCGACAATTCAACGTTAATGTGATTCGTTGATTTACCCAACACTCTTGCGATATCCTTCGGCCGCATGCCCATGTCATTCAGCATGACAATGCGCCCGCGAAGGTGTGCGGCGTCTGAATCGGGCAGGCTGCGGAGCAGCAAGCCAATAATCACCTCAAGGTTTCTGTTGATGTTCTCCAATAGCTCGTTTTCCATAGTGATCGACATCCAGCATGGGCACAGTAGAACAAATTTGGCCGCTTGTAAACAAGGGAAATGTCGGCAACTACCGCTAGCGTCATGCGGGTGGCGCCTACGTCTCCCCTCGAGCTGCCGCGTGTGCGAGTCACCGGACCGCCGGGAGGCGAGTTTTGGACGCGAAATCAGGATTCGATGTGCATCATCCGCCTGCATCACGCCAAACCTGACTGACGTGCCCTCACAAGCGCTTGCCGCGCGCGGCCTGACCCGCCAGAAGGAACGTGCTCGGATATCTCCCCGTACCACACAGTTTAAAAGTTCCGAAATCCTTGTACCAGTCCGCGTCGGGCACGTCGGGGTCTTGAGCTTTCCACTCCGCAAGTTCAAACAGGTCTTCCTCGGAGATCTCCCGCTGCTGGGCGCGGTCGCGAAGGTGAGCCCACCTTTCTCTGGGGAGTCGTTCCCACTGAATCTTTGGCATGCGTCAACAGCCGAGGATCAGGGCCCGGAACTCATCAACGAGCTGATCTTCGTTCTGCGGATCGCCGCCGGCAAGGTTTTGCCTCAGCCTCTTGAAGAACTCCCGTTTTCGGTTCTCCTGGCCGTCCAGGCCAAAGCGCACGAGCGCAGCGATCGCCTTGCTCCTACTCGTGTCAACTGTCTCGGCATACCGCTCGACACGATGGGCGAGTCCGGGCGGCAGGCTCACCGTATATCGCAACTCGAGCTTACGCCTGCCGGTCTTGGCCCCGCGCCGGTCCCGTTTTGTAGCTGTCACTTGAGAGTGAGGCATATGTCACCACTATGCCTCAGTCTGAGGCAAACTGCCAACTGCTTGTGCTCAGGCTGTGCGCCAGTCCGCCCTCTCTAGCTTCGCCTCGGGCCTGACCAGGCCGGAACAGCTCCACCCCAGCGCGTCCGGCGGCGGCGCGCGGCCGCTTATCGAGCGTTGCCAGCGTCAGGCCCTCGACCTGGGCGCAAATCTTCATCGCGCGCTCGACCCAAGTAGGGGTACCCCGCTAAGAGCTAGAAACGGTCGGAGATGTGTTCCCCGGCCCGGGTTCTTGCGTCCCTATGAACGCGTTTGGCCGTGACAATTGCCGGGTTTATAGTGTCCCTGTGAACGCTTTTGTGCAAATATTGCACACTTTTCTTTCGCCTGAAAGTCGGGGAACTGCCGGGCGGAAGGCGCGTCGTCCGCCGGGACGTTTGATAAGGAGCAAATACCATGATCGAGAGCCGAAGAAATTTCTTCCGCAAGGCTTTAGTAGGAGCTGGCGCCTTCGCCAGCACTCCGGCTTGGGCCGGTCCCAAGGCCCAAGCCATCGAGCAGGATCACATGAACATGCAGCATGACCCGACACACGCGAAGATGACCCGGGCGACACTGATCCGGAACCAGCCCTCCGGACGAGCCTTCGTCCCCCTTCAGACGCCGGATATTCCTGACCTGCCTTGGCAAATAGACAACGGTGTCAAGGTTTTTCATCTCGTGGCAGAACCCGTGAAGCAACAAATCCTTCCAGGCAAGACGATTGATGTTTGGGGCTACAACGGAACCTCTCCGGGCCCAACCATTCAGATCACCGAGGGAGATCGTGTGCGCATCGTCGTCGACAACCACTTGCCCGAACCCACCTCGATGCACTGGCACGGCTTCGAGATTCCCCACAATATGGACGGCGGGCCCGGTATCAGCCAGGACCCCATAAAGCCCGGCGGCCGGTTCGTCTACGAGTTCACTCTGCACCAGGAAGGCACCTATTTCTATCACTCCCACATGGCCATGCAGGAAATGCTGGGGATGTTGGGGGCGTTCATTATGCATCCCAAGACGCCCTACGAGCCTCGGGTCGACCAGGACTTTGTCATCCTGCTGCAGGAATACGCCGTGCTTCCGAATAACACCGTGCCCAACACCATGAACATGGAGTTCAACTGGCTGCTGCTAAATGGCAAGACGGGTCCCGCCACCACGCCGCTAATTGTACGGCTCGGAGACCGCGTGCGCGTCCGGCTGATTAACCTGGGAATGGATCATCACCCCGTTCACTTGCATGGACACACCTTCGTCATCACCGGCACCGAGGGCGGCAGAAGTCCAAAGGAAACGTGGTATCCGGGCAACACAGTGCTGGTCGGCGTCGCCCAGGCGCGGGACCTC
This sequence comes from Terriglobia bacterium, assembly GCA_035946735.1. Taxonomy (GTDB): domain Bacteria; phylum Acidobacteriota; class Terriglobia; order UBA7540; family UBA7540; genus Gp13-AA77. The sequence continues at coordinate 47,550 of DASYYZ010000024.1, read as the reverse complement.
GAGTTCGTCGCCAACAATCCCGGCGACTGGATGCTGCACTGCCACTTGCCGCACCACATGATGAACCAGATGTCTTCGAGCGTCGGTCCTATAACCCGGCTCGAGAGCGGTATGCCGGCGGGAGTCTCCATGGAAAACGGCATGGGGATGCTGACGGGGACGCCGGGCGCGCCGATGGGAGAGGACTACGGTCCAAGCCTGGGTCGTGGTCTGGGAGTGGGATCGACGAACGACCAACCAGTTGGCGACATTCCTCTCTCCCCGGAAAAGGCCGAGGCTGCGATGCCGCGCGATATGCCGGCAATGCAGCGTGGCGAGACGCATCAGATGTCCGGAATGAACATGAAGGCCGATGTCAGCCCGAATGCAAACAGTGTGCCGGGTTTCCCGCAGGACGCCTATATGGAAGGCCCCAGGATGGCGATGGACGACATGGTCCAGAAGCCGCAGAACTACGGATTGCGACCGGGATGGAGCGGCTTCATGCAAGGTATGATGACTTTTGTCCGCGTCCTACCCCCCGACAAATACGACCAAGTCATGGAACGGGTTCGCAAAGGTCAACCTTTGCCGAACATGCCCGGCATGGGCCACCACGGCTAGAGAGCGCCAGAAGGAGACCATACCAGGCCGTTGAAGAATCCACCCACCCTACCCGGCGGTTCCCTGCCAGGGCAAGCTCCGACTGCCGCTACGGCAGGTTCCTGCGTGGGGATCTCTTTCCGGCGGCGGGGGTACGGGCAGGCGGGCGCCCGCGTTACCGGGTCATTCCGTCACTTCAGTTTCGCGTATTCCGCCTTGGCCTGCTTCAGAATGGGAATGTCTGGGTCGGCATCTTTCCAGAGCGCGAGGAAGTCTTGGTAGGCGATACGAGCCTGACCGAGGGCATAGGACTGTAGGGGCGCCTCTTGCGGGTGCCCTCCCGCAGCACCACTCAATCGGCGGGCAGGCACCAGGCCTGCCCCTACCCCGGCTTCGAGGGCCTCGCCGCGGCCCAAGCCAAGGTGCGCCAGGGCGCCGATAGGCTCGTTCACGACGACGCCGGGGTGGTCGAGAATTTTCTGGAATTCGGCGGCTGCCGCAGCGCCCTTGTGCGCTGCCAAGTACGCCTGGCCCCGCAGGTACACGGGGTAAAGGGCGACATTGAGAGTCTTGGGAGGATCTCCAAGCTCGTAAGGAGCAGCGGCCGCCAGCGCCTCAACTGCCTTGCGACCATCTTTGGAGGTGTGGCCAATGCCGAGGATGCTGGCTGCCGTGATCGTGGGTACGTACTCGCACCGCACCAGCGTGTCTCTCGGGGATCGCTTATCGAGATCCTTGGCGAGGCGCATGGCTTCGGCGGAATCGCCGGCCAGCCCCAGCGCCAGGGCCGAGATCGCCTCGGCATTCAGGCCGTTTGAGAGCGCGACCGCGGCTTTCGCCTGCTGCTTTGCCATACCGGTGTTGCCAACCAGCGCTTCCCGCACCGCCGCTTCAGCCCGGTAAACTGCCGTCTTCTCCTTCTGACCGGCACGCCAGGCAGAGTCAGCCGCAAGTCGCGTCAGCTCTCGCGCCCTGCCAAACTGTCCGGCATACGCAGCAGTATCAGATTGCATGTAGAGCATCACATCTTCCTGACCTGCCTTGTCCTTAAAGAATGCCACTTGCCGCTGCATGCCCGCCTCATCACGCTGCAGGAAATCGATGTCGTAGATAGAGAACCGGATTTGTGCAGAGTCAAGATGGTGATCCTGCGCCTCCTGCGCCGTGGCTTTGGCCTCGTCCTTGCGGTTCAGCTCCAGAAATGTGAGGACGAGATTCGCGTAGGTTCTCCCATTCTCGGGATCACGCCGGAGGCTCTCCTTAATCGCATCAAGGGCATTTTTGTATTCGCCCAGAATACGGTCGATGGCACCGAGGTTGTTAGGCGGAAGGCGGTCGCGCGGGTAAGTCTGAGCCCACAACTCATAGACCTTCCGGGCTGCCTCCAGGTCCCCGGTGGCGAATTGCTCGTAGTGTGAGTCGATGAAGAACCTTTCGCGCTCGCTTCCGCGGTCGCTCAGCTCATACCCTCTGCGGCTATTCTCGACGGCACGGGCGCTTTCGTCCAAATTGCTGTAGGTAGTTCCCAGCCGCGCATAGGCCATGGCGAACTTCGGGTCCAGTCTGACGGCCCGCTCGAAGGACGAGATGGCGGCAAGAGAATCGTCGTTTACGACCTGCTCCTGGTAGCCGACAGTGTAGGCTTGCCACGCTTCGAATGACGGGGTAGTGACCTCCTCCGGCGGCGCGTTATATTTCTCGATCGAGACCAGCGACTCGCCCAATTTCCGGCGCATCCTCGTGGCTGCATCCCCCAGCGCCTTCAATACCTGTTCCTTACTGGTTGCCTGCGCCTGCTCTTCGGCCAGCAGGTCGCCGTTGTGGCAGTCGACGGCCCTGAGACCCAGCACGTAGAGGCTGCCGATGCTCGCGATTGAGCCTTCGATGGTGGCCGCGCTGCCCGTCCGCTGGCAGACCTCACGCGCCAGATCACGGGTGAGCCGCGCGTCCTTCGGCTGCGACATCATCACGAGCGTCTGCGCAATGCGGTTATCGGAAAGCAAGCTCAGAAATGGCGACTGCTCCAGTTGAACCGAGAGTCCCAGGCGCAGTGCGGCGTCGAAAACGGTATCGCCGGTGGCGTCAGTGAAGTCGGCGAGGACGATAGTGTCCTTTTCGGTGAGCTTGGTCGACTGATGCGAGGGCCAGTAAAACTCGCCGCCGATCAGAGCGGCTATCGCGAGGACTGCGGCCAGAGCGCCAATCTTCCAGATCGTCCGGACGCCCTCATTCGGAGCTGCGGTCGTTCGGTAATTTGCGACGTGCGCTGTCTGCGAAGCGCTTGGTGCGTCACTCAGTGCCTCCAGCGCGAAGCCCAGGTCTGAGGCTGCCTGGAACCGTTCGTCCGCGTTCTTCTCCAAGCAGCGGTACACTACCCGCTCCAGACCTGGTGAGATGCTCGGGACTGCCTGAGAAAGACTAGGCGGGTCCTGGTTCAGCACTGCGCTCATGGTGTCCGCCGACGTCGCCCCGTGAAACGCACGTTTCCCGGACAGCATTTCGTACAAGATGGCGCCGAAAGCAAACACGTCTGAGCGATGATCGGTCGCCTGCCCCCTCACCTGCTCCGGGGACATGTACCCTGCCGTCCCCAAGATCGTGCCCGGCTCCGTCCCATCTCTGGCCGTCTCCGTCGTCCCACCTTCTGACGGGGAGTGCATGAGCTTCGCCAGCCCGAAATCCAATATCTTCACCCGCCCCCCCTCGGTCAGAAACAAATTCTCCGGCTTCAGGTCGCGATGAGTGATGCCTTTCCGGTGAGCCGCCGCCAAGCCGCGCGCTACCTGCACTGCGTAATCCAGCGCCTTGCGTACTGGCAAGGCTCCGCTCCTCAGCCGCTCCCGCAGCGTTTCGCCTTCCAGCAGTTCCGAAACCATGTAGGGAGACCCTTCGTACGTCCCCAGCCGGTACACCGTCAGAATGTTCGGATGGTCCAAGGCCGCTGCTGCCTGCGCCTCCTGCTCGAACCGCCGCAGGCGATCGCCATCGGCAGAAAAGGAAGACGGCAAAACCTTGATCGCCACGTCTTTCCCCAGGCGCAGATCCCGCGCCCGATAGACCTCTCCCATCCCGCCCGCGCCCAGCAGCGTCTGGATCTCGTAATCATCAAACGCCGTTCCCTTACGAAGCGTGGGCCGTTGCGCAGGAGTAGACCGAGGAAGAGTAGCGCGCGCTTCGTCACTGGATTCCAGCAGCGATTGCACTTCCTGGCGGAGCGAAGAATCCTCCGCACAGGCTGCATCGAGAAAGGCAGACCGCTCCTCGGGCGGCCGCTCCAAGGCCTGGTGGAGCACCTCTCGAACCTGTTGCCAACGCTCAGCAGTCATGTTTGCGCGGCCCTCTTCATCTCCCGGCTGAGCCACAGACGTGCCGTGACCCAATCGCGCTTGACGGTAGCCGGTGAAATGCTCAATATCTCCGCCGTTTCCTCGATCGAAAGGCCGCCGAAGAAACGAAGCTCCACGATCCGGCTCTGCTGGGGATCGAGTCTTGCCAGTCCGTTCAATGCGTCGTCCAGCAGCACCAGATCCGCCCCGCGTTCTTCACACAGCCATGGCGCATCCTCGATGCTTAGCTTGTACCCGCCACCACGCTTGCCGGCGTGATGCGATCTGGCGTAATCAACCAGAATCTGCCGCATCAGCTGAGCCGAAGCCGCGAAGAAGTGAGCACGGTTCTGAAATCCAACCTGCTTCTGCTTGCTGAATCGAAGATATGCTTCGTGTACCAGCGCCGTGCTCTGCAACGTGTGATCCGGACGTTCTCTTTGCAAGTAGCGGTGTGCCAGGCGGTGCAGTTCCTCGTAGATCAGAGGCACGAGATCGCGCAGTGCCTCCTCATCGCCGGCTCTCCACTTTGCCAGCAGTTGGCTGACAGACGCCGATGAGAGTCGCGACACGGCTTCCCCTCCCCATGGCGCAGATCAGGATATCGACCGGAAGTCTAATCCGGGGATTCCCGGAAGTCAATGCGCGCGCAAGAGAAACGGAAAAAACAGGCGATGCCGGCTGCTAACCGTTGCCCGCCCCAGTCAGGCTCCTGCCGAAAAGATTTTTTTCTGCGTGAGCCAATCCTTCTGCGGGTTTCGCTTTAACCAGTGTAGGAGGTCGGTCGGTCGGTTCCACGCCCGATTTCCGATCTGACCCTCCTCAAAAACGATCTGGGCAGCAAGGTAGAGGGTGGCTGAAGCAGCAGCGTCTGTCCGACAGCGCTTCTCGAGACACTTAGCGCAGGATAACCCGCCAACAAAGGGGGGAAGCGGTTCACGCAAGTTCACGGGAGGATCGCCATGCGAGAAGGGGAGCCGTACTTCGAGATGGCTGTAGTTGCCGAGCTCATTGAGCAGGAGTTTGCCGCCCTGCGCCAGAGCCTCGATCTCCGGAAACAAGTGATCGACCACTGCCGCGACTTTCCCATGCCGCCGCAAGACGTCGTTGATCAGCTGCGGGGCACTGGGGACGAGATACTGCGCAAACTCGGCGAAATCAACCGGCTGGTAAGGGGGAAGGAGGCCACGTTCACGCGACCGCCGCCCGGTGCCATTGTGCCGAGTCGGCGCAGCCGCTTCGCATCGCAGAGGTGAATCTGTGGCAGTGGCCGACCTCGGTAGCGGTCGATGACTTCAATGGAGACGGGAAACAGAATTGGTGGCGTCCGACAACGGCAGCAATATCTGACTGTGCTGCTCGGCAATGACAATGGGACGCTCCAATCGGTAGGTAACTCGACGGCGCAGCCAATGTAATCGACTCGCGGTGGGCGACTTCAACGCTGATGGCAAGTTGGACGCCGTTGTGGTCAATGAGTTGAGTAACAGCGTCAGCATTTTCCTGGGCAATGGCGACGGGATGGTGGCGGCGCCAATCAGCTAGGGCATAGGAGTACGCCAGCCGATAGCCCAGCCCTTAAAAGGAGGGGAAATAAATGAAACTACCTCGAAGGATCGCGATCACGTCAGTAGTGCTGTTAGCATTGGCGGGAATCGCCGGTGCTCAAACATGGACACCTCTAAACAACCAACCCGGGTTTAACCTCGGCGTTATGCTGCAGCTCAGAGACGGCAGGATCCTGGTGCACGAGGAATCCGACGGAGATCTCGGCGAGTGGCATATTCTCACCCCCGATTCCAGCGGTAGTTACGTCAATGGCACATGGAGTTTTGGCGGACGTCTACCTTCCGGCTACGCACCCTTATACTTCAGTTCCCAAGTGTTGCTGGACGGAAAAGTCATTATCGAAGGCGGAGAGTATAACGAAGGTCCACCGATCTGGACAACCCTGGGCGCGATTGGAACCATCTCCGGAGGCACGCTAACCTGGACGCTTAACTCTCCGCCTGTTGGCTGGGGCTCGATCGGCGACGCGGAGAGCGTGATGCTGGCCGACGGAACCGACATGCAAGCGAACTGCTGTTCGTCTCAGAATGCGCTGTTTAGCGGCCCGAATTCCTGGACGGAGACCGGCTCGGTAAACCAGTTCAGTAACGATGAGTCAGGGTTTACGCTGCTGACCAACAACAAAGTTTTCAGCGTGGATTCGAAAGGCGATCCCAATTGTGGTACCAGTCAAGGTTCGGAGCTTTACGATCAGGACACCGGCCTCTGGTCCTGCGGGCCAACGACCCCCGTCCAGCTCTATAACCCCTCCGACGACGAATTGGGCGCCGCGGTCCTGATGTATAACAACAAGATGTTGCAGTTTGGAGGGAACGTGGTGGCAACGGCTTTGTACGACGTTGCTACCAACACCTGGTCGGCCGGTCCGACTCCCGCAAACGGCTTGGATCAGGCTGATGGTCCGGCGGCGCTTGAGCCGAACGGCAAAGTGCTCGCCATGCTGAGCCCTGGTATCTTCCAACCTGGTTGCCAATTTGTCGAGTACGACCCAGTCGCCGGGACCCTGACGGACACTGCGAATCCGACGAACTGCCCGGGTGACTCATCGTTCGTTGGACACCTGATGATCCTTCCTACCGGTCAGATCATGTTCACCGACTTTAGCGGTCTCGTTGAAGTTTATACGCCGGCACCCGGTGTCGTTCCGGGCGTCGCGCCGACCATCGCCCCTGGCCAGGGCACGCGCACTCTCATCAACAGTCCCTCCACCAATAACATTTTGGTTGGCAGGCAGCTCAATGGTTTGTCGGAGAACAACGCCTACGGTGACGACTATCAGGCGGCCACCAACTATCCACTGGTTCGCTTCGTACAGCTCGCCAGCCCTAACCATGTCTATTACGCCACCACTCACGATGAGAGCACACATTCGATCGCTCCCCACACGTTCAACTCGACCCTGTTCGATGTGCCAGCAGGCATTCCCGCCGGACAGTACAAGATGTATGCGGTTGCCAACGGCATCGAGTCGAATCCGGTTCTCGTGAGAATCGTGCACTGAGCCCCCAGGTCCGCCTCAGCCTCGGCGTGGCCCTGGGCCACGCCGAGGCTCTTTTGGTGAAAGATAGCGACTGTGCTGACGCTGGGAGCGCCGCAGTTCGGGCGGCTGACGGTGATCTGTTTGCCGCGTGCATGACCCTCGCAGCGGTTTGCGGCAGCTTTTTCCAGTCAGCGAATGTGCCGGTACACCACAAAGGTCGAGAAGTCCGCCACTGGAGTGTATTCCTCCCTGACGAGAGTGGCGAGATCGGGATATCTCTTGGCGAGATACCGGTCCGAGGAAAGAGTCAAAAAGGTGATGCTCGGAAGCGCATCTGCGCGCGCCACCACAATCCACGTGGGGTGCTGGACGCGGAGTTGCCGGGCCGCCTCGTCACGCCAAGCCTGCGGAGCCCAGAGCGACATCAGCCCCAGATTCGAAACGAAGCGCGTGACGCAAGGGCGCTCGGCAAGATAACAAATGAGCGTGTGTCCGCCCCAGAGGAAGATTTGGTCTGCGGGCGCTGCATTTGCCTTCAGGTAGTGAATCACTTGGAGCTGGCCGTCTATGTGCTCAAGATACATCCAATGGTGGTGACGGTAGAAGTTCTCCGGATCGGACCGCCACTCGCGAAGATTCTCGTAGTCCACCTGGGTCCTTCCGGAGTCTGCCAGCACCGGCCAGCAAAGGATACTCGCGAACAACAGCCAGACCAGGACCTGGCCGAGCCTCCAATACCGGCAGGCGCAAGCGTGAGCAGCGCCGCGGCACAATTCCCAGAGGGTCAGGGCCAAGTAGGCCCATATTAAGGCGAAGAACGGGTAACAAGTGGCGAAGTAATAGCCGTGGAAACGCATCTGGATGGCAGTAGCGGCGTAGGCTGCGGCCGCTCCGGTGAAGAGCGGCGCGGTGCGGGCAAGATCGCGCCGCCACCTCGCTACCACTAACGCTACCGCCGTAGCCACGAGGGTGGCCGCACCCAAGCAAATCTCGGAGCGCACGGCGATCCACTGCCCGAGCGGCAGGGGCCGGGCTTCTACAGCCATGGCCGCGTAGCGAGGCAGCACCTGAAATTGCACCTCGCGAAGCGCTGGAAGCGCTCCTTCCAGCCCGAAGTAAGCGATCACGCCGAGAACGAGTGACCCAAATCCCAGTATGATCCAGGCCATCCGCTCCAACAGGTCGCCGAGACCCACGGTAAGACCAAGGCGTGAGGGATGGTCGTTGAGGGCCCTACCGTCGAGATATGGAACCAACAACCAGGGCAGAAATACGACCGCGTTATACTTGAGCCAGAATGCAGTCCCCAGCAGCATGCCGGCGGCAAGGTGCCTGGCCCGGAGTCTCGATTGCCCTCGGAGGCTAGCACCGGCCACCGAGAAATAGGCGCCGAAAATCAGCGGAAGCTGGAAAAACTCAGGCTGAGCGGTGAAGATGTAGCCCGCTTCGACATGCCACACGCCGTGTACGATTACGGCCACGGCTGCTCCCGCCGGCCCCAGGTATCGCTCCGCGAAGTGGAAGATGCACCAGGACACCACCAGGAGTAGCGCCAAATCCACGGCGGCCACGCACCACAGGCGCGTGCCAAAAGCCTTGCCGATTAGCCCGTAGATATAAAAGATGCCGGGCGGCTTGTTCTCCCAAAGGTCGCGGTAAAGGACGCGGCCCTGAAGCAGGCTCCGGCCAATGGTGAGATACGTACCCTGGTCGCGCCCCGGAAAGTTGCTGAGCACGGGCAGGGCGCGCCCCAGCACCAACAGCATCGCGACCACGAAGTAGGCGGCTCTAAACCTGGAATGGCCTCCGCCGGCCGCCAGCGTCCTCCGCTCAGCCATTTCCTCCAGAGCTTCAGGGCAGGCTTTGCCGGCCCTCAATGTACCGTCCGTCACGACTTGACCCTCGGGGTATTGAGTTCACCGTCTACGCCACCCCTCCGTGGGCCTTTCCGACGGGCGCAAGAGCCCGCGCGGTCAGGACGCGCCGACCGTAGCTACTCGCTTACGGCCAGCGAGCTTCAATATATCGTCGCCCATCCTCGGATTCGATAGGGCCGCCATCTAGAAAAGGAGAATGCCGTCTTAGGCGATTGACTTGCGCCTCCCCCGCTCGGGCGGTAGGACCTCGTCGAACGCGAGCCCAAGTGCAAAAAAGAAATTCCCGAGCCCTTGTCATCGCAACGTAGAGCAAGCGCCGTTCCTCGGCAAGATCCTGGTCGGGCCTTGGAATTAACCCGTCCTCCACCGCCGCTACGATGGTGGCGCGAACCGTTAAGCCTTTAGAACCCGCCATGCTCATGATCCGGACGCCCTCTCGCTGGGCGAGGGCAAGGTCCTTGCCGAGGGGTCCAATCTGGGAGAGATAACGGTCTAATCCCTCGCCCTCTTCAGCGTGCTCGTCGAGCTGACTAAGGAGGTGAACGAGATCCGGGGTAGGGGCAGGGACCATATCATCTCCTTGGCCCAAGCTGTCTGTTATCCACCGTCCCCAGCGGCCATCGGGCACATTCTCGGGAGGTTCGTGCTCGTTCAGCCAAGGCTGCATCCTCGCTATCAGGTCACGAGCGGCCGTTGTGGACCCTCGCGGACCGTCAGGAAAACCTTCGTTGTTTAGGGCAAGCAACGTAGCTCCAAATCGGCTGCCATCACGTCGTCCTCGGCCATAAACGTAGTCGAGGAAAGCGTCCCCGATTCGTGGTGTCAAGAGAAGTAGCGCAGCCCATGAAATTGAATCGATAGGGTGAATAAGGAGACGACAGACCTCAAGGAGGAACCTGTTGGACCGATCAGCCAGAATTCTTTCGATCACGTCGGGGTCGAAGAAAGAAATACCCTTTCTCTGTAAATGCTCCTTGATCGGCCGGCTAAACTGCCCATTGTGGTCAGTGCGGAGCAAAACGAGGATGTCAGCCGGCTCGACGTGCTCGCGGCTAACCAACTTGTCGATTAGTGCCGCAACTCCCCAAGCCTCGTGAGCGTCGTTGTCGAAGGCGAGTAGAGCGGCCTCGCCGTCAGGAGAGGCAGGAGCCACCCTAAGGCGCGGCCGGGCGGGTCTGCCGGGATCACCCTCAATGACATGGGCTGCCCAATGAATGATCCTGCGGCCACAGCGCTGAGTAACCGAGAGTGGGTAGTCGTCAGATTCTGGGTATCGGTCTGGGAAATTGCGAATCCCGTCGGGCGCGGCTTTTCGGAACGAGTAGATTGACTGATCGTCATCGCCAGCAGCGATCAGCGAGCAACCGCGTGCAGCAATGAACTTAAGAAGTTCCAGGTCGCAAGCATTTAGATCTTGATACTCGTCAATGATGAGAAGGTCGTAGTCAATTCCTTCGAGATTCGGGTGATCCCGCAGAGCACTCCTAAATCGATAGGGAAGCTCGTCAAGCAGAGTGTAGCCGTAGATTCCACGGTGCTCTTGCCAAGCCCCTAGAAAGCGGGCTCGGGTCTCAGGGTCAATGTCGGGGCGCTCGTCATTCCGAAGTGATTGCCAATTCGCGGCCATTTCAGTGACGAGTTCGTCGAGATCAGTTACTCCGACGCCGACGAGTCTGGCGAGCGTAGGTCGAACGATGTTCTTGTACTCCCATTTGTCAGCGATTCGCAGCGGCCCAGGGAAGTCAGCGGAACCTGGATTCTGGAGCAGTGCGGAGATGGCAAAGGAGTGAATCGTACTCGGCCGCTCCGCGGCTGCTGCCGGGTGCTCCGAGACTTTTTGGGCCAGTTCGCTGGTGGCCGCGCGCGTGAAAGTGAGCAGCCTAATCCTCGGCCTCGGCCTTCCTTCCAATAGCTGAGTGACGAGCGCAACTAAGGTGGCGCTCTTTCCGGTCCCCGGACCGGCAAGCACCCTGGCGTGGCGACCAAGGTCGTGGGCAAGAATGGTTTGCTGCTCCGGTGTGGGCGCAAAAGGCACGGTGACTCCTCCGACTAAACCCAGCCAAGGCGGCAAACGATCCCGTTCGTTCCACACCGACTCCCATCAAGCGAGTAGCCTCGGGCCAGCGTCTGGTCTGGGGTTACTTGCCTTGCTTCTTGCCGTGCTGCTCCATGTATTCCGCGAACTCTTTGAGTGAAACGCCATACCACGCTTTCGCGCTGGAAGGAGCCCACAGCACACCGCTGGGTTTTACTCGAATGTGGCCCACGACCCTGCTCTCATCGTCTACGATCTCGAAGTCCTCAAACTTACGAGGGCGAAAGCTGTTTAGCGACATCGCGACCTCCTCTTGTGGGACAGAATGATTGGGATGCCTGAATCTTCACTCTCGCCACCGTCGCAATCATCACGCGACTTTCGTTGAAGTTGGAGGCTGGGTGGACCACGAGCACAGCCAAAAAAGCGCTCCGAGCCGGCGTGACATCAGTCCCCCCTTAGGACAGGTTTGGGTGACGCTACCTCAACCGGCAACGTGTTTATCACACCGGGCGCCCAGCGTCAATGCCGAAGCGGGTCATGTTATCGACCTTGGAAACCTTTGTGGCGCCGAATCGGAGAAAGCGAGTTTCAGCCGCGTCCCTGTCGGGGCAGACTGCGAGCGCTGCTACGGCAGGTTCCTGCGTGTGGATCCCTTCCCGGCGGCGGGGGTACGGGCAGGCGGGCGTCGAAAGTGGACGGGGTCTCTCAAATTCTGCAGTTCGCGGTAGTAGTAGAGGGCGGTGGGTCGTTTGTCTTTGAACCTCAACGCTTTGAGAAATGCGATTTCCTCGTCCGTGGCATCGCCGCTGAGGGAAGTATTACGAAGAAACTGTTTGAGGCCCGGTTCGTCTTCAGCAGGCCGATCGGATTCCCGTTCGACGTACTCAAACCTTCTCGGCCGACCCGGAGCCACTCTCCGGTTCAGTACGATCTCCATGCCGAAAGTTCTGAGGTCAATGTCCCAGGATTCGATCAGCGGGTCCAAGAACGAGAGGCAGTTGGCAACAGAGATGTCAAAGATGTCCGTGTCCAGGAACTCGAGAATAGCCACGCGCATTTCTTCGTAGCTTCGATTGCTGAGTCTGGCCACCAGATGCAGCCAGTTCTCACTCTCCAACTCCTCCTTAGCCACTCTCTTGGTCACCTCGAGGAGCTTCCCGGTCACCACTCGCTCCAACTCCCCGAAGGGCTGCTTTTCGAAGATCGCTCGGATCTCCTTCTGCCTGAGCGGCTTGCATTTACGGAGAACAAGCTCTCGCACTCCCGCAAACAGGGGCGCGGGCGGGTCCGCCAGATTTTTTCTCAGTTCCGCCTGCTGCTCAGACTCTGCCAGCTGTGCCAACTCGCGATTGGGGAGCTTCAGGAACCTGCTCATTTTGTCGTAAATGTCGGTTCGGCCCGGAGCCGGGGGCGCCTTCTTTCGAGTCAGCAACTGCGAGATATAGGATTCCGTGACCTCGGCGGCGCGGGCCAACTCGCGTTGCTCCAAACCGAGGACTTCCAGCCGGTGTTTGATCATCGAGGCGAAATCCATGGTTTTTCCGGGTTAACTCGATTTGATTAAGTACACAATGATTTTTCCAGATTTAACTTGACATGTCCAGTTAATTTACTTATGCTGGTTAGGCAGACGGAGCCCTAGCCCCGCCTTTGCGGATCTCCTGAACTAAGTCGGGTTATCTGAATCGCGCCTCTTAGAGACAACCAAGGAGGTTGCCATGTTCGCTCGAACTGTCTACCTGCATCTCAAGTCCAAGTGTGTTGAGGAGTTCACGCAAACAATCGATGAGAAGATCATCCCCATGCTTCGAAGGCAAGAAGGCTTCCAAGACGAAATTGCGTTCATCGCCCCGAACGGAACGGAAGCGGTTTCGATCACTTTGTGGGATCGCCGCGAGGACGCCGAAAGTTACAGCCGGCGTGGGTACGGGGAAACGCTCCGGGCCTTGGCAAACGTCATCGAGGGCAGCCCGCAGGTTCAAAACCACCAGGTCTCCAACTCGACCTTCCACAAGATCGTGCGCCAGGCAGCCGCCTAAGTCTGACAGAGCATTGACTGTTCCCGGGCTTTCAGGCCTTTCGGGCAGCCCGCGAAGGGGTCAAAAGACCCAACAGGGAGATGGTGGTAGCAATGATTTCCGAAAATTATGAAGTTGCTTGCGGTGGCGGCGTTGCCGGCGTCGTCCCAAGCCTGAGAGGAAAGGATTCTGCCATGTATATTCAATACGTAGGCTTCGATGGCACGGCGGGTTCTCGGCTCTATGGTTTTCACTTAATCGACGCGCCCCGCGAACCCCGCGAATTCACCGTGAAAATTCAGGCGGAGGCGTTTGCACCGTCCGGGTTGAGATTCCAGGATGGGCCGGACATCTGCTTCATGCGTCTGAAGAAGGGACTGCTCGAAGAAACCCAAGCCGTTCGAGCGGAAGCCCACCTCAATATCACTGACCAGGACGTCCGGGCGTACCTGGAAGCCCATCGTTCGACCAAAAAGCCGGGAAGAGGAAGAGGCGAAAGCCTCGGTGTTCCGGATGCTTCACTGGACCGGTAGGGGTCGAACGCGCCTGAACCGCCGGAGCGTCAACTCCCATAGGAGGAGATTTCAATGATTAATGCCCGCAGTGTCTTGGTTTCAGTTGTTGGTGCCGCCCTATCGCTGGCGCCTTGGGCTTGTGCTCAAGATGCAAAGCCGTCCGGGCCTGCAGTGATTCAAGAATTGGCACTCCGACCCCGGCCTTCGCTCGCCAGCCTTTCATTCCCGGCGGATTTGATCGCTCCGTCAGCTCAAACACCAGACCTTTCCCGGTACCGGGAGTTTAGCTTTGGGACGCCTCTGGCCGCGGTCGCGAAACAGACCGATACGGGATCGTCGGAGATCACCGTCGTCCATGAGCGTCCGGCACTGATTCAGGAGATGAACTGGCGCCTCCCGCCCGCGCTCGATTCTTCGTCTGCCGCGGACCCGGTGGAGAGCATCGTCTTCAGCTTTTACAACAGCGAGCTCTTTCGCATGGTGGTCAATTACGCCCCGGAGAGGACTGAGGGCTTGAGCGAACCGGACCTCATCAAGGTGATCTCGGCCACCTACGGCACGGCAGCGCGACCGGCCGGGAAGACGACGCTGGTCGCGTTGTCTCTCGCCGAGGCCGCCAGCGACAGACTCATCGCGCGCTGGGAGACCCCACAGTACTCCGTCAGCCTGGTGCGTTCCTCCGGCGACGCCAGTTTCGCAATGCTGCTTCTTTCGAAGGAGCTGAATTCGAAGGCCCGAACTGCGGCCGCCGACGCCACCCGCATTGAGGAGCGCGAGGCTCCTCAAAAAGAGATTGCGCGCCTGAAGCAGCAGGATGACGACGAGCGCGATGCGAGGGCGAAGACTAAGCTGGAGAACCAGGCTGCCTTTCGTCCCTAGCCGGGTAGCACGTCCATATTTCAGGAATCGTCTTCGTGCACGCTGCCGCGTTGCACTTGCTCACTTGAGGGCGCCGGCGGCTCAAACTGTAACCGTAGCTAACCCGGGCGGCTCGCAAGAGGCCGACCCAACTTTGGAGGATTCAATGACTAAACTTTACGTAGGAAATCTGCCTCACAGCGCCACCGACAGCAGTCTGAGCGATTTCGTCACCAATGCCGGCTTCAAGGTGGCTTCGGCATCGGTGATCAAAGACAAGCTGACGGGCGCGGCGAGAGGTTTCGGTTTTGTGGAGCTGTCAGAAGATGAAGATCTGCAGCGGGCCGTGACCGGGCTGAACGGCCAATCGCTCGAAGGCCGGGCGCTGACGGTAAACGAAGCGCGCCCAGCGCGTACGGGCGGTTTCTCCGCAAAACGCAATGGTAACGGCCGGGAAAGCGGCGGTTACGGGCGCGATTAACAGAGAAGGAGGAGTTACCCCATGACGCTGAAGACCGGGCAGTACGTGCGCCATTCCAAATACGGATGGGGCACGATCATGGATCACGACCGGGACCAGACGCTGGTATTCTTTCGCAGAATCGGCATCAAGAAGCTTCGGGCCGATTCTGCAACCTTCGTTGCGGTCGGCGGCGAGGCGCCCAAGAAGAAGCGCCTGACCTGAACAAGCACTTGGGCTTGGCATCCGGCCCTTTTGGCTCGGCATCCTGTAGCCAGACGTCCGTTCATACCACGCCTTCGGTCTGCGTCCGCGTGGCCGATTAGATGAAGGTCTACAATCAAATCTTGAGGCTGGTGTTAGTCCCGCAGAGCCATTCTGAGGAGAGAACCGTTAACCTGCAAGCCGCCGCCGTTGTTGTAGTCGATGAAACCCAGCTGCCTGAATTTGTTCATGAAGGAACTCACGCGAGGGCGGCTGGCGCCAACAATCTGCGACAAAGTCTCCTGGCTGATCCTGGGAATCACCGGCTGAGGTTTGCCATCTTGGCCGAAGTTGGCCAGGAGCAGGAGAACGCGGGCGAGCCGCTTCTCGGTCGAATTGAAAAGCTGATCCACCAGGTCTTCTTCCACTCGAACGGTGCGAGCCAGCGTATATGACACGAAGCGGTCCGCAAATTCGGCGTCCTCGTGAAGCAGGTACACGATCGTCTCTCTGTCAAAGCGAGATACTGTGCAGTGTCCCATCGTGGTGGCGCTCGCCATACGAAGCGGGTGCCCCGCAACCAAGCTGCTTTCGCCGAAGAACTGGCCCGGCTCAACCATGCCGATAACAGCTTCTTTGCCCTGCTTCGATATGACCGTTATTTTGACTTTGCCCTTTTGAAGGTAAAACACCGCATCAGCCGCGTCCCCCTGGGAGAAAATGGGTTGCCGGTTCCGGAATTCCTGAATCGATTTTCCATTCTGAAGCTTTGGAAGGAAGCCGTCCTGAAGGACGCGCTCGGTTGGTTTGCGGGCCATGACTCGTTTCCTCGTTGGTCTGGCTTTGTCTGCCTTCGCTTGATCAGCCTCGTCAGAACTTCGATCGGGAACCGACGAGAATCAACGCCCACGAAGCCCTATTTTCACACCGCCCGGACTGATTTGCAATCCCTGGATGAAGGATGTGCGAACAGTCCGAGGCTCACGAAGTCAATACGCCGCGCCTTGTTGACAGGGCGCGGCCCAGGAGGCTGCTTATCACGCGGCGCGGACCGTTGCGGCGGTGCTCAGCAAGCCGTCTAACCGCCGGCGAATACCGGAGTCGCCCCCGTTTTCGCCGCCAAATGCATATCGCGCTGGTCGTACGCAGCGTCCAAGGCGCTCGACGGGACCATGCTTAGCCCCAACACTTAAGCTTCTGATTCTAGGCTTGATACAGGCGTGACAGTATATCGATCAAATCGGCAGCGAACCGACGCTGAGCGACTCGGGCGAACCTTACAATTAGACCGCGCTGTGATTGCGCCGTGAATCTTGCAAGCTTGCAAGAGAGGAGTTTTAGCTATCCGGATGATTTCCGCGTCCGCAGATAGGCGCGGACGACCGGGACCGGACGCTGCAGGCTCTTGGCGATGCGCGGCACGGCCCACTTGAACCGTGTCTGGAGCATGATGGTTCGCATTTTCTCAATGTTGCTGAGACTTCGAGATCGCCGGCCGGACTTGGCCGAATCGCGGGGCTGTTTTTCGAGGATCTCGATGGCTCGTCTTACTGATTCGCGCCTGGTCTTCAGCTCTTGCAAAATTCCATTCAAATCCATCGATTAGTTGCCTTCCAGTCGAAGATAGGTGCCGATCGGCACCTTGTCGAGTTCAGCGGGGCCCCAGTAATCAAAGCCTTGCACCCTTCATCAGCAATCTCCTTTGGAATTTATCTTCTTATTACGTACACCGGTTGATTCTGCACTCGTAGCCCCCGCATGCATCCTTGAAAACGCACAGCCGACCCACAAATATACGCGAAATATACGCGCCGGTCGATTTAAGTTTCACTCGTATCTCAGGGCTACCATAGGATCGAGATTTGAGGCCTTCCGCGCGGGGAGATAGCTTGAAGCAATGGCGACCAGAATCACGGCCAGTGGCGTGCCGGCCAGGATCCATGCGCTGTGCGCGTGGAGTCCCTGAAAGCTTGCAGTCACCAGGCGCGGCGAAGAACATTCTTCCTTGCGAAGAGGATCAACGTCGCTCCGTTCATTGGCCGGAGGACTTGGCCGGGCCCGATCTCTTCCCTTCCCAATCGCCCCCGATTCCATCCGGATCCTTCGACCATTGTCCCTTGAATTGGTCTCCATCCAGCTTCCCGGTGACCGCGTACTTGGCGTCCGGCGTCTCCAGATGGAGTTCCAGCGTGCCGGTCTTATAGGTTCCGGACTTGACCTCCAGATCTCCTTCGTGAGTAGCGACGGAACCAGTGATGACCTCGCCCCTCTGATCGAGAGTCATCGTAAACGGGATGTCATCCTCGCCGCTCAGATGGGCAACGCAGTCCCAGGTACCGGCCAGGGAGTCCTTGGCGGATTTCTTGTCTTCACCCAAAACCAGACAGGCCGCGGCCAGCACGAGCAGGCAAGCTCCGGTAATTAAAGTCTTGGCATTCTTCATCAGCAATCTCCTTTTGAAATTTCCTTCCACTTGCGTACACCGGCTGATTCTGCGCCTATAGCGCCTGCGCGTACGTGTTGAGAACACACAAGCCAGCCCACAAATATACGCAGCCGATCGATCGAAAGTTTCACTCGTGTCTCAGGGCTGCCATAGGATCGAGATTTGAGGCCTTCCGCGCCGGGAGATAGCTTGAAGCAGTGGCGACCAGAATCACGGCGAGGGGCGTGCCGGCCAGGATCCATCCGCTGTGCGCGTGGAATCCCTGAAAGCTTGCAGTCACCAGGCGCGGCATCGTGAGCGAGACCAGGAAACCAATGCCTACACCTGCCAACACCATTCCCATCGACTGGCGCAGCACCAGCGTCAGGACCTCCCGGCGGCGCGCGCCAAGGG
The DNA here is from genome assembly GCA_035946735.1 of Terriglobia bacterium. GTDB lineage: Bacteria > Acidobacteriota > Terriglobia > UBA7540 > UBA7540 > Gp13-AA77. The sequence continues at coordinate 29,784 of DASYYZ010000024.1, read as the reverse complement.
CCATGCGCACGCCCAGCTCGTGAGTCCGCCGGCCGACCAGATAGCCGATGAGACCGTAGATGCCGACCGCCGCCATCATGAGGGCGATGATAGCGAACGCGCCCATCAGGCCGGCCATGGCATCGTCGCCTTGCGCGGAGTCCAGCAAGACGCGGTCCATGGTTCTTATGTTGGTCACCGGCTGGTCTTTGTCCACCTTCAAGACGGCGCGCCGCAGCGAGGCTGCAAAGGCGCCCGGTTCGGTCCTGAGCCGTATGATCACGCTCATTGAGCCGTCAGGCCGCTGCAGGAACGGTTCGAAAATTTGAGGCCGCGGGGCTTGCTGCCCCACAAGCTCGTCCACGTTGCCGGCCACACCGATGATCTCGCTCCACTTCGCGGCAGCCGCCTCACTCTCTGCGCTCTCCGGGTGACTGATTCTGACGTGGCGTCCCAACGGGTTCTCGTTCGGGAAGAACTTTTGCGCGAAAGCCTCGTTGACGATCGCCACCGGAACCGAGCCGGCGTTGTCAGCAAGAGTGAATTCGCGCCCCTCATGCAGCGGAATTCCCGTGGCGGCGAGATAACCGGGGCTTACGGCGAAGTATGCGGACTGCGCCTGTTTCTCCGTCTTCGGCACCGGGCGGCCCTCGAGGGCGATGTGCGCATAACCCGGAAAGGTGTAGGGCAGGTCGCTCGTGACCGCCGCCGACTGAACCTCCGGGAGGCCCGCAAGCTGGCGCAAAACGCTTTGAAAGAAGGCGCTCTGGCGCGAGGGGTCTTTATAGGCCGTGCCTGCCAGCGAGATCGACGCCGTGAGAAGATTGTGCGGATTCATCCCAGGTCTTGCCCGCATCTCTTCGATAAAGCTCTCGGCGAAGATTCCCGCACCCACCAGCAGGATCAGAGACAATGCAAGCTGGGCGATCACCAGCAGGTCTTGCAAACGATGATGCTCGCGCCCTGTGGTCGTCGATCTCGAGCTTTCCTTGAGACCGGCGTTCGGGTCGCGTCGGGAAATCTGAAAGGCGGGAGCAAGGCCAAAGATAATTGCCGTGGCCGCCGAGACCCCGAACGTGAACAGCAGCACGTTGCCATCGATGGAAAGTTGTTCGGCAATCATCACCGACCACTCATTCCAGTTGAATGCGGCGCGAAGCAGGTGCAGGCCCCAGGCAGCAAAGAGCAGACCCATGCCGCCGCCGAGCAGAGCCAGGAGAAGGCACTCGGAAAGGAGCTGGCGCGCCAGACGGAGCCGGCCGGCGCCGAGTGCCGCTCGAACCGCGAATTCGCGCTGGCGGTTGGCGTTGCGGGCCAGCAGCAGATTGGCGAGATTGGCGCAAGCGATCAGCAGGACGAATCCCACCGCCGCCATCAGAAACGCCAGCGCCGTGGCGGCGTTGCTTTCCTGGATCGCGTACTCCTGAAGGGTCAAGACGTTCGCACCCCAGTCTTTGTTGCTTTCAGGGTTGCTCGCGGCGATCCGTTGCGAGATGGTTTCGAGTTCGGATCGCGCCTGTGTCTCGCTCACGCCGGGCTTCAGCCGTCCGAACACGCTGAGGCTCCGCTGGGCGCGCGCCGCGGGCGCCAGTTGCGCGGGCGCGAAGGCCAGCGGAGTCCAGAGCTGCTCGGGAAACATCCAGAGCTGACGGAACGAGTCCGGCATGACGCCGATTGCGGTATAGACCTCTCCGTTCACCTTCACCGTGCGGCCCAGAACGCCCGGATCGGCGCCGAAACGGCGCTTCCACAGGTCGGCGCGCAGCAGCACCACCTGGCCGCGGCCAACCTGGTCTTCGCCCGGTAGGAAGCCGCGTCCCAGTATCGGAGAGACGCCCAGCACCTCAAAGTAATTCGCTGACACCTGCGCGCTCGGCACGCGCTCCGGTTCGCTGCCGCCGCTCAGCGTAACGTGGCTGTCGTTCTCAAAAGACGAGGCGGCTGCAATTCCTGTAAACGAGGCCGCCTGCGCGCGCCAGTCGACGAAGTCAGGAGGCGACACCGGCGAGCGGTTGGCGTCATCGCCCGTCCCCCCGGCGCCGGCGTTCCTGCTGAAGAGCATCATCAACCGGTCGGGATCATGGACGGGCGGCTTCCGCAGCACCATAGTGCTGATCACGCTGAAAATAGTGCTGTTCACTCCGATGCCGAGAGCCAGCGTCAGCACGGCCACAGCCGTGAAGCCCGGGTTCTTCGCCAGCATCCGCAAACCGTAGCGAAAATCCTGCATCAGGATTTCGATCTGCGAGCCGGCTCGGATTCCGCGCACCTCTTCCTTGACCTGTTCCATGCCGCCGAGTTCCATCACCGCCTCCCGATGAGCCGTCTGCGCGCTCATTCCGGTCCTGATCTTCTCTTCCGCCAACAGATCGACGTAGGAACGAACTTCGTCGTCGAGTTGCTGCTCCAGTTGCACGCGGCGAAACAAGTTGCGCCAAAGGTTCGAAATGCAAAGCAGTATCCGCATAGACTCGGTTCCTATCGCGGGCCTGAGTGCCTTTATGTCGCCTCTAATGCTCGAGCGATGGCGAGCGAAATCCGGCCCCAGCGCTCGGTCTCGGTTTCAAGCTGCCGCCGGCCGGCGCGGGTCAATTGGTAATACTTGGCGCGGCGGCGGTTTTCGGACACCCCCCACGATGACGACAACCAGCCTTGCTCCTCCATCCGGTGCAAGGCTGGAAAGAGCGATCCCGGCTTCACTTGAAAGGTCCCGCGTGTGACCTGCTCAATCCGGCGCGCGATCCCGAGGCCGTGAAGCGGCTCGAGACCGAGGGTTTTCAAGATGAGCAGGTCCAGCGTGCCCTGCAGCAGTTCGACCTGGTTCCGATCCAAATCCGTCCTCCTATAGGAAGCCGATATGAGAGTATCTCCGGTTCCTATCGAATGTCAATAGGAGATCACGGACGCCCCCGGGGATCGCATTTCCCCTACACTGAATGTTGCGGGCAGACGAGCGGCAGAGCCGGCTCCTTGCCGATGGGCCGGCTGCCCAGCGCCTACTGCTTTCGAAAGGGGACCAACCATGCCGGAAATCTCGTTCGAGCCTGCGGTACTGGAGGGAGAGCACGTTCGTTTGGAGCCGCTCACGATGGCGCACTTGCCGCGCCTGGTCGAAATCGGACTCCAGGACGATATTTTTCGCTGGTATGCGCAGCCTATCCGGACGCCGGAAGACATGAAGGCGCTCATTGTCACTGCGCTCGAGGAGCAGAAGGCCGGCAAATCACTGCCCCTTGCCACCATCGCGCGCAGCACGGGACTCGCAGTTGGATCCACGCGCTTCATGACCATTGACCGCCCGAATCGCAGCCTCGAGATTGGTTACACCTGGATCGCTCCGCCTTGGCAGCGCACAATTATCAACACTGAAGCCAAGTACCTGATGCTTGGTTGCGCGTTCGATAGCTGGGGCTGCAACCGGGTGGGGCTCAAGACCGATTCGCTCAATGAGCGCTCGCGCCGCGCCATCGCTCGCATCGGCGCCAAGGAAGAGGGTACCCTGCGCAACCACATGGTCACCGCCAGCGGCCGTCTGCGGCACAGCGTCTACTTCAGCGTGACTCGGGAGGAATGGCCGGAGGTGAAGGCGGCTTTGGAACAGAAACTGGCCACACCTTGATTCATCGGGCTTTCTTCCTCCAGCGGTCATGCGACGCGTGGCCCAGACCATGATCGCCAGCGTAGCGCTTTAGCCGCTTGACAATCCCAACAAAGCAGAGCACTCTAGGCATAGAACTCTAGGGTTCGACCTATGGCGAAAGACCAACTGCAAGGCGCTCTCGATCTTTTGATTCTGAAAACACTGGCGCGCGGGCCGATGCATGGCTACGCGGTGGCGCAGCGCATCCAGCAGATTTCCGAGGAGGTTCTGCGCGTAGAGGAAGGCTCGCTCTATCCGGCACTGCACCGCATGGAGCACGCGGACTGGATCACCGCGGACTGGCGAGTCACGAGCACCGGCCGCCGCGCCAAGTTCTACCGGTTGACCGCGACCGGCCGCAAGCGGCTAGCTCAGGAAGAAGCGGCCTGGGGCCGCGTGGCCGGAGCCGTGGCCAAGGTGCTCCGATTTGCATAGCAGGAGAACCTCTTTCGAAGACTTTTCATTCCGGGCGCAGCGAGGAATCTCGCTCTGGACAATAAGAGGGCCTACGAGATTTCTCGCGAAGTTTACCCTGAGCTCCTTCACTGCGCTCAGGACCGTTCACAGCGGAGAAGCGAACGGGCTCGAAATGACAGCCAATCGAAGTTACAGGATTTACCTGGAGACACGAGGGAAATTCGATGCGACTGACGAAACGATTACGCTCACTGTTCGGACGGTCCACCCAGGAGCACGATCTCGACGACGAGCTGCGCTTCCACCTCGACATGAAGACGAACGAGAACATCGCCGCCGGCATGCAGCCCAGCGAGGCTCGTTACGCCGCGCTGCGCGCCTTCGGCAACCCGGGCCTGAAACGGGAGGAGACACGAGCCATGTGGGGATCGATCCTGCTGGAACGTCTGAGTCAAGACGTGCGCTATGGTCTACGCGCCATGCGGCGCAGTCCCGGATTCACGGCCGTTGCGGTGCTCTCGCTCGCGCTCGGAATCGGCGCTAATACGGCCATCTTCAGCTTGATTGACGCGGTGCTGCTCAAGATGCTGCCCGTTCAGAGTCCGCAGCAGCTTCTGCTGCTGAAGTGGGCCTCGCATGGGTGGCCAAACGGCATCATCAGCGGCCTCACGGGCAATTGGGGTTTAGATAAAGGCGGACGCAACACCAGCACGTCCTTTGCTTATCTCGGCTATGAGCAGATCCGCGTGCACAATCACGTATTTTCGGACGTGTTGGCACTGGCCGGTAACAGCAGCGACTTGAACGTGGGTTATAAAGGAGTGCCGGGCCGCGCCGAGGGCGAACTCGTCTCGGGAACTTTTTTCTCGACGCTGGGCGTTGAGCCCATCCTGGGCCGTGCCCTCACTCCCGATGACGACCGCATTGGCGCAGGTCCCGCGGCGGTTATCAGTTATGGCTACTGGGAGCGGCGTTTCGGGCGCGACCCTGGCGTTTTGGGGCGGACGATCACGGTGAACAGCGTCCCCGTAACGATTGTCGGTGTGAGCCCGCCCGAGTTCTATGGCGTGCAGCCCGGACGCGCCGTTGAAGTCTGGCTGCCGCTTCACAGCCAGCCACAGGTGGAGCCGCGGTGGTCACCTGAGCCTCCCGAGCCCGCGCCGGGCGGCGCCGCAAAACCTGCGGGAACGCTCTTCGCGGCGCGCAACCAGTGGTGGCTGCTCATCATGGGCCGCCTAAAGCCGGGCGTGAGCGAACAACAGGCGCGCGCTCAACTCGACGTATTGCTTCAGCAAAGTATGTCGCCGGACGTAAAACCCACCATTAAGCCGGAAACCATTCCCCACCTGGAAGTGGAACCCGGGAGCAAGGGCCTCGATGAGCTGCGCGGGGAATTCTCCAAGCCACTGTATGTCCTGATGACGGTGGTGGGACTGGTGCTGCTGATCGCGTGCGCGAACGTTGCCAATCTTCTCCTGGCGCGCGGCACTTCGCGCCAGAAGGAGATTGCCGTACGGCTGGCCATTGGCGGCAAAAGATCGCGGCTCGTCCGGCAATTGCTGACGGAGAGCGTGCTGCTGGCCGCCATGGGCGGTATTTTGGGGCTGCTCCTGGCCTTCTGGGGAACGCACCTTCTGGTTGCCTTTATGTCGAGCGGCCGCAATCCCGTGAGCTTGAGCGTGACACCTGATCCAGGGGTGCTCGGTTTCACCGCGGCGGTTTCGCTGCTTACAGGCATTCTGTTTGGGCTTTCGCCGGCACTGCGAAGCACCCGCGTCGATCTCACTCCCGCGCTTAAAGAAAGCGCAGGAAAAATGCCGGGTGCGCAGGAGCGCCGTCGCGGCTTGCGTTTGGGGCTCGGCAAGACGCTGGTGGTCACGCAAGTGGGACTCTCTCTTCTGCTGCTGGTCGGCGCGGGCTTGTTTGTCCGCACGCTGGCCAATCTCCAAAATGTCGATGCGGGGTTCAATGAACGAAACCTCCTCCTCTTCGGCGTTGACCCCACTCAGGATGGCTACAAGGAACAGCGTCTGGCGGATTTTTACCAGGAGTTTACCCGGCGCCTCCAGGCGTTGCCCGGTGTGCGCTCAGTGACTCTGTCGGCCTTGACGCTGATCGGCAACGGCGAGGCCATCAACTCGGTCGGTATTCTCGGCTACACGCCAAAGGCGGGTGAGAAGAGAGACGGCCTCGAGGCCTGGTGGAACCGGGTAGGTCCGGTTTTTTTTGAAACCCTCGGCATGCCGATCATTCTCGGGCGCGGCATCGGCGAAGGCGACGCGGCCGCAGCACCCAAGGTGGCAGTGGTGAACCAAAAGTTCGTTCGCAAATACCTGGGCAGCGGAAGCCCCATCGGTAGGCGATTCGGTTTTGGCGATCAAAAGACCAAAGCCGATATCGAGATTGTGGGTGTGGCGGGCGACGCCAAATACAGCGATCTTCGGCAAGAGGTCCCTCCCACCGTTTACACTCCATACCTGCAGGAAGTGAAGTTGCTGGGTGGCATGCACTTCGAGGTGCGTACCGCAGGCGATCCCATGGCGCTGGCGCCGGCCGTGCGTCGCGTCTCTCAGGGCACGGACCCGAACCTGGCGCTCTTCGACGTCAAGAGCCAGGTTGAGCAGATCAATCAAACCTTGTTTCAGGAGCGCCTCTTCGCGCGCCTCACCAGTTTCTTCGGCTTGCTGGCTGCGCTGCTCGGCTGCCTGGGCGTTTACGGCATCATGGCCTTCGCCACCTCGCAACGTACCCGCGAGATCGGCATCCGTATGGCGCTGGGCGCGAACCGCGCTGAGATTCTTGGCATGGTCCTGCGCGAGACTCTGGTGCTGGTGGCGATTGGAATCACCCTGGGTGTGTTCGGGGCACTCGAAGCGACGCGCCTGATCTCAAGCCTGCTGTTCGGGCTGAAGCCGAACGATCCGTTGACCATCGCCGGCGCGGCGTTGCTGCTGGTGGCTGCGGCGGCATTTGCCGGCTACGTACCGGCTCGCCGCGCGTCTCGAGTCGATCCCATGGTGGCGCTGCGCTATGAATAATCGACCTCTTCGGATTGCCGATTTTTCGATCGAGTGGCCGAGGACATTCGGGAAAAGCCGACGAGGCGCGTTCACCCCGAACATCCTCAGAGGAGGAGCAGACTCAGTGAGGAGCAGAGTCTCAAGGCGCGGCTTTCGCTGTTTCCCGCTCGAACTTCATCTCGCCTTTGCGCAAATCGCCATCCAGCAGCACTTTGTCGCCGGGACGGACGTCGCCTTCGAGCAGCTTCATGGCGAGCGGGTCCTGGATGAGCCGCTGGATGGCCCGCTTCAGGGGACGGGCGCCGAATTGCGGGTCGTAGCCTTCGCGGAACAGCAGCTCGCGAGCCTTGTCCGTGAGATCCAATTCCACCTTGCGTTCGGACAGCAGGCGGCGCACGTGGTCGAGCTGCAGATCGACGATCTTCTCGATTTCCCGCTTGCCAAGCGGATTGAAGATCACGATCTCGTCGATCCGGTTGATAAATTCCGGCCGGAAATGTTGCAGCAGAGTGGCCTGGATGTTCCGCCGCAGCCCCTCGGAAATCTCGTGTGACTCACCGGAGCGCTTGTCGTGCCCGCCCTCGGGCCCCATCGCAGCATGAATTTCATGGCTCGCGATGTTAGAAGTCATGATGATCACCGTGTTCTGGAAGCTTACGGTGCGGCCCTGGCCATCGGTGAGCCGGCCCTCATCGAGAACCTGCAGAAAGATGTTGAAGACGTCGGTGTGCCCCTTCTCGATTTCATCGAACAGCAGCACGGCATAAGGCCGGCGCCGGACGGGCTCGGTCAACTGGCCGCCTTCCTCGTAGCCGACGTAGCCCGGAGGCGCGCCGATGAGCCGGGCCACCGAGTGTTTCTCCATGTATTCCGACATATCGATGCGCAGCATGGCGTGTTCGTCGTCGAACAGAAATTCAGCGAGAGCGCGAGCAAGCTCGGTCTTGCCGACGCCCGTCGGCCCCAGAAACAGAAACGAGCCGATGGGACGGTTCGGGTCGGAGAGACCGGCACGGCTGCGACGCACGGCGTTCGCGACCAGCTTTAAAGCGTCGTCCTGGCCCACCACCCGCAGGCGCAGGCGGTTTTCCATCCCAACAAGCTTGACGACCTCGCCTTCGAGCAGCTTCGAGCCCGGGATGCCGGTCCACTTCGAGACCACGCGCGCCACGTCCTCTTCATCGACCTCGGACTTAAGCATGCGCCCGGCCTGCTGCTTCTTTTCCAAGTCACCTTCAGCGGCTGCCAGTTGCTTCTCGAGAGACGGGAGTGTCCCGTACAAAATCTCGGACGCCTTGTTGAGGTTGCCCTCGGCAGTGACGCGCTGCTCCTCGGCCTTGGCCTGCTCGATCTGGCTCTTCAAAGTGCTGATGCGGGTGATCACTTCCTTTTCTGCCCTCCAGCGCAGCTTCAACGCATCGGACTTCTCGCGCAGCTCGCCGAGCTCCTGCTCGATCGCCTTAAGACGCTCCTTTGAGGCGGGATCATCCTCCTTGCCCAGCGCATGACGCTCGATTTCAAGCTGGGTGACGCACCTCTCGATCCGGTCGATCTCGACCGGCTTGGAGTCGATCTCGATCCGCAGGCTGGAGGCCGCCTCGTCGATCAAGTCGATGGCCTTGTCAGGCAGGAAACGGTCAGTAATATAGCGGTTCGAGAGCACGGCGGCAGCCACGATCGCCGAGTCCTTAATCCGCACCTCGTGATGTTCTTCGTAGCGCTCTTTGAGTCCGCGCAGAATAGCGATGGTGTCTTCCACGGTAGGCTCGCCAACGTAGACGGGCTGAAAGCGCCGCTCCAAAGCCGCGTCCTTCTCGATGTGCTTCTTGAACTCGTTGAGCGTGGTGGCGCCAATACAGCGCAGCTCTCCGCGCGCCAGCGCCGGCTTCAGCATGTTCGAGGCGTCGATGGCGCCTTCAGCGGCTCCGGCGCCCACCAGGGTATGCAGCTCGTCGATGAACAGGATCACCTGCCCGCTCGATTCCTCGATCTCCTTGAGGACGGCCTTGAGCCGGTCTTCAAACTCGCCCCGATACTTGGATCCGGCAATCAGCGCGCCCAGATCGAGCGCGACCAGACGCTTCGAGCGCAACGACTCGGGCACGTCGCCGGAGACGATTCGCTGCGCGATGCCCTCCACGATTGCCGTCTTGCCAACGCCCGGCTCGCCGATCAGCACAGGATTGTTCTTAGTGCGGCGCGAAAGCACTTGGATCACGCGCCGGACCTCATCGTCCCGGCCGATGACAGGGTCCAGCTTGCCGCGACGGGCCAGGTCGGTCAGGTCGCGCGCGTAGCGCTCGAGCGCCTGATACTTGGCCTCCGGATTCGGATCGGTGATGCGCTGCGTACCCCGCACTGCCACCAGCGCCTTCAAGATTGAATCGTGCGTGATCCCGAGTTGTGAAAGGATTCGCCCCGCCGCTTCCCTGGGTTTGCGGGCAAGCGCCAGCAGCATGTGCTCGGTGGACACGAATTCGTCGTGGAAGGGTTCGGCCTCGCGCGGCGCCTGGTCGAGCGCTTCTTTCAGGGCGACGGAGAGATGGTGGTCCGAAGTGCCGCCCACCTTGGGCAGCTTCTCGATCTCCCTCTCGGCCTCGGCTGCCAGAGTTCCGAGTGCGACGCCTAGCCGGCTGAGGATCGCCGGAACGATGCCCTCCGGCTGCTCAGCCAAAGCAAGCAACAGATGTACCGGCTCGAGCTGCTGATTGCCAAAACGTCCAGCGATATCCTGGGTGCTCTGCAGAGCCTCCTGGGCCTTTACGGTAAACTTGTCAAATCGAGTAGCCATAGTTTAAACCTGATCTCAAGAATTCAAAAACACAAGGGTCAAAAAAAAAAGGCCGCGCCCGAGGTCTGTGCGCCTCGAACGCGGCCTTCATTCACCGGTGCTGCGGCGGATTTCGCACGGTAAGTCGCACCAGCGAACGCCCGATACATACCTCTTTGTTGTCTCATCCGGCCCGAGCCGCCGCAGTTACTTCCTGGCGGCCGCGGCTGCAGCCTGAGCCTTGGGCTCAGAATCCGCCACCTGGATCTTGATGGTCTTGGGCTTCGCCTCTTCGCGCTTCGCGAGGGTCAAGGTCAGAATGCCGTCCTTGTATTCCGCCTGCGCGTTTTCAGTGTTGACGGTGCTTGGCAGCGTAAACGAGCGCGAGAATGTACCATAACTACGTTCGACGCGGTGATAATTCTCCTCACTGGTGTTCTTCTCGAACTTACGCTCACCTTGCAAGACAAGGGTGTTGTTTTCGACGCGAACTTCCACGTCCTTGGGATCGATCCCAGGCAGCTCCGTCTTGATCACAAGGTTATGGTCGGTCTCGTAGATATCCACTGCAGGAGCCCAGTTTCGGCTCGCCAGCTCCTGACCCTCCTTGCCAAAGGCTTGGCTAAAGGTCTGGTTGAAAAGCTGGTTGAAACGGTCCTGAGTTGACAGCAGCTCACGAAATGGTTCCCAACGAACAATCGCCATGTTATACACTCCTCTTAAATCAGTGTTTTGTCTTGAACTTCAGACACATTAAGTAGATGCGCAGAATCAGACATTAGTTTCAGTTTATAAAGATATTTTAGTGTAATGTTATCAATAATATATAAGTCCCGCACAATCAGTATGTTACATGTCATAAATCCAAAGGGAGAGAGATATCTTACTCAGATGTCGCGAAGTATCCCGGCTTAAAACGGACTCGAACTTCCCGCCGCGAGGCCACCACCTTGATGGCGCGATAGGTGCCGTCCAGGGCCGGATTGGAGGGCTTATATCCGATGAAGTACTGGTCGTTCAGCTCGCGACCGATCGCTTCCACTGAGTCTGACAGGTGTGCTAGGCGCTCGGCCGTATAGATCCCGGTCTTGGCGTCCAGACCCTCGTTTTGCGACGTGCATCCGATTTGCCCATGCGCGAGATAACCGCTGCCCAGATCCGAGCCCGCCGGATTCTCCTGGGGGAAGAGGTAGGCGCCTCCAGTCTGCTCGGCCAGGCGCTGCAGGATCTTGTTGGAGTCGGAGCCAAATCCATAAGGCGAGTTCAGGATGGTGTAAACGACAGTTTCGGCCCGGTGCGCCATGGAGATAACCTCATCCAAGGTATGGGTGCTCTGGACGTCCAACCCGTCGCTCATCACCACCACCACGCGCCGCGTAGACTCGGGGTCGCCGGAATTCAGCATTTTCTCGCGACAGGCCGCGTAGATGGCGTCGTATAGCGCCTTGCCGCCGCCGGCCTTGAGATCGCGGATTTTCTCGTTCAACTCATCGGGATCGGCCGAAAAATCGTGCAGAATGGAGCTCTCCGAATCGAAGGTCTCGAGGAACACTTCATTCTTGGTGTTGCGGCCCTGCAGCATCTGGTAGATGAACTCGGCGGCAGCGTCTTTCTCGTAGGCGAGCAGCGGCCGGGCGCTGTTGCTGGTGTCGATGATCAAGCCGATCCGCAAGGGAGGCGCGGGCTCCTGGCGAAAGTAGTTGATGGATTGCTGGACGCCGTTTTCGTAAACCTTAAAATCGTTCTGCGTGAGGTCGATCACCGGCACGCCGCGCTTGTCGAGCACCGTGACAGGCACGTTCACAAGCTGCACGCTTACCCGAATGTTACCTGGATTCTGCGCCGAGCCCGGCCCCGCGGACTTGGTCTGCACGGCCGGATTCGGGGATTGCGGTGGCGCCGCGTTCTGCGCCTGAGAGTGGACGCCGGCGATAAGAAGGCCGGCGCACGCCGTGACGATCAAGGCCGAGCGGCCTCGGTTCAGGCGCGGGCGGTGTTCCTGCGGCGACCTCATTGCCCAAGTCTTCCCGGAATCGTTCCCGCCTGTTCCCCGCATGACCGTTCACCTCGATTCCTTTATGTTAGCGCAAAAGGGCCGAGAGGATTTGAAGGATCGTGGCCCGTATGGAGGATGGGATGCGAAAGTAGATGGAGGCGTCGATGCAGCAAAATCAAACTGAAAAAGAAAGAGAGACTGAAAGAAGACCGCGCATTCCTTCAATCTCTCGAATCGCTAATTTCCTAGTTCACCTTGACTGCCACAGTAGTGCTGTTACCGAGTCCCTGAGCAGCGCCGGTGATGGTCATGGTGTAGGTGCCCGGCGGCGTGCCGTTGTTAGCAGGATTATTCTGATTGCCGCTCGCGGGGCCGCCGCTGCAAGAGGCCCAGAACGCCGCCATGAGCAAGGTAGCCGCGAATAGGATTAAAGCGCGCCGCCCTCGCGCACGCGCCAGTACCAGCAGGGAGAGCATCCCCGCCAGGAGGGCGATTACCCAAGGCATCCTGGAAGTCGGCGGCAGGAATCGGCCAAAGCCGTGTGGCGCCGCAGCCGGAGCCAGCGTGGTGACCGTGAACTTCATCTGCGTATTCGAAGTACCGTCGAGCGTCACCGTGCCCGGCGAAGGGATCGTGCAGGTGCCATAGGTTGGCTGGCCCGTGCAGGTGAGGGTCACGGTACCGGCGAACCCGCCGATGGGCGCCACCGTCACCGTGTACGAGGTGGATCCGCCCGGATTGACAGTAGCGGTAGCAGGCGTCGCCGTGACCGAAAAGTCGGCCCCCGTCCCGGAAAGAGCGACCGTCTGAGGGCTTCCGGGCGCACTGTCCGCAATGGAGAGAGTGGCGGAGCGCGAGCCCGAGACCATGGGTTTGAAATTCAGCTGAATCGCGCACGAAGAGCCTACGGCGATACTGGATCCGCAGGGAGCCTTTTGCAGCAGCGTGAAGTCGGTGGCATTGGGCCCTGACACGGTGACGCTGTTGACGCTCAGATTGGAACTGCCTGTGTTGGTCAGGGTCACGCTCTGCGGCGTCGAACTCCTGGTGTTCACCACCTGGCTGCCGAAGTTGAGGGTGGTAGTAGATAAGCTCGCGCCAGGACTGATTCCGGTTCCGCTCAGGCTCACCGTCTGCGGGCTCCCCGTCGCATTGTCGGAGACCGTCAAAGTGCCGCTGGCGGCGCCGCTGACTGCGGGCGTATAGGTGACGCTGATGGAGCACGTCGAGCCCGCGGCGACGCTCGATCCGCAAGTATTGGTCTCGGCGAATCCGGCGCCCGTGACCGCGATGGCGGAAATCGTCAGAGGACCGGAACCCGAGTTGGTAAGCGTGACCGTTTGAGGCGCGCTTTGGGCGCCTACCGACTCGCCGGAAAACACCAGGCTGGCGGGAGCCAGGCTCACCACCGAAGCTACTCCGGTTCCTGCGAGGTCCACCACTTGCGAGCCGCTGGGAGCGCTGTCAGTAAGGGTTAGAGTTCCCGTCTGGACGCCCGAGACGCTGGGCGTAAAGGTAACCGCAACGGCGCAACTGGCGCCGCTCGCGAGGGCTGCGCTGGTGAGGCACGTGGTGCCCGCTGGACTCACCACAAAGCCGGCGCTGGCCGCAATGCTCGAGAAAGTAACCGCCGCGCCCGTGTTGTTGGTTACGGTGGTTGTCTGCGGCGAACTCGTAATCGACGTGGGCACTACTCCAAAGGGCAAAACCACCGGGGCGACGTCAAGGTTGGGAGCCGCCGCTTCAATCTTCGCTACGAAGGCGTTTCCGGCGCATGTCGAGCTGACGGGCGCTGCCCCACAGGTGGCTTGAAACGGTTTCGGCGTAGTTGGGAAATCGCCGGAAGTCGTCGAGCCGATGACGTATGCGTTCTGAGGGGTCCCATTATCAAGCGCGATACCGACGCCTGAGTCCGGCTGTCCACCGCCGAGGTAGGTGGAGTAATTGAGACCGGTCGCATCGCTGCTCAAACTGGCCACAAAGGCGTCATTGCAGGTCACGGCGGTGGTAGTGGCACAGGTCGCTTGCAGCGGACCCTGAGTGGGAAAGTTCGAGGACTGCGTATTTCCGGTCAGGAGCGCGTTGCCGTCTGCGTCAATCGCAATGGCCGCGGCTGAATCGGGGCCGGTACCACCCAGGTAGGTGGAATAGGACAGGGTAGCCGCGCCCGGATTAAACTTGGTCACAAACACGTCGGAGCTCCCCTTGAGCGCGGCCTGCAGAACTCCGGTGCTCACCGGGAAGTTCGAGGATGCGGTGCTGCCGGTCACGTAGATATTTTCTGAGGCGTCCAGCGCGATCGCATTTGCATTGTCGTTTCCGGAGCCGCCGAGATACGTAGCAAAGAGCAGCGAGGAGGCACCAGACTGGGTGGAATCGAACTCGGCCACAAAAGCGTCTGAGGCTCCGGCGTTGGCTTTTTGATAGGCGGTGGTGCCGCCGGTAGGCAGATTGAGCGAGGTGCTGGATCCCACGATGTAAGCCTTGACCGAAGCATCGAGCGCGATGCCGCTCGCCATGTCCGTCCCTGCACCGCCAAAGTACGTGGAGTAGAGCGCGGGAGCGCCTCCGGTGGCATTGAGCTCAGTAAAGAACGCGTTGGTGGCGCCCAAAAGCGATCCCTGAAAGTTGCTCTTGGTAAGGGGAAAGTCGATGGAATCCGTATAGCCCGCAACGTACACGTCACCTTTTGAGTCGACCGCAATCGCTGTCCCATAATCGTTCTGCTTGCCGCCCAGGTAAGTGGAGTAGGCCAGCGTCGCTCCCCCGGGACTCAGCTTGGTGATGAAGGCGTCAATCTTCCCGGAATTGGCCGTCTGCTTCACGTTCGAGGTCACAGGGAAGTTGGCAGAATCCGTGTTACCGGTGACGTAAGCTGCGCCCGTGCTGTCGAGTGCGATGGCGGCGCCATAGTCGTCGCCGCTGCCACCGATATAGGTGGAGAAAACGAGCGTGGTGCCGTCCGAACTGATCTCGGAAACAAAAACATCGTGTCCACCGTCGTTGGCCTTTTGGAGAGGAGCGCTCGACACCGGAAAGTTTGCCGAAGCGGTCGCGCCCGTGATATAGACATCGCCGCTTCCATCCACCGCGATGCCGCCGGCTGTGTCAGCGCCAGTGCCGCCCAGATAGGTGGAGTAGGTCAGCGTCGGATCGATGACCAGGGGGCGAGTCTTATCATACGAGGGAATCTCGAACCTGACCTGATCGTTGACGACTCGGTAATGGCCGACGACCAACTTTCGCGCGGTTGTCCGGTACCCGTCCGTTGCCGCTGGCTGATAGACGACCGGCTGTTGGAAGCGGACTTCGCCGCCTGGAAGCTGCACGAGGAGGTCGCCATTGACCGCGAGACGGAGCGCACTGCTTAGCGCTGGTCCGCTGCCAAGCGCGAGCTGAATCACGCCGGGATCGGCGCCAGGCGCGACAACGAAATCGTACTCTAATTGGCCCTGATTGCCGTAATAGACGAGATCCACGCCCGGGTAGACGTTCTCATACTTCACTTTGGCGTACGTCGGGATGTTGGCGTGCCAGTTGCGCGGATCGTTGCCGATAAAATAGTTGGCTCTCCCCGGCAATTGATCACTAGCCGTCACGGCGGCTTTCGGACTCGACCCCAGTAGTCGCATGGCCAGGAGAGAGTCGGCTGCCCGGTTTTCGATTGATCCTGACGGCTGCGACTGGCGACTGACAACTGACAACTGACGACCCTTTAAGGCCAATACCGCTTCGCCGGCGCTCAGCGCGAGGGTATAGCCCTGGCCCCGTGACACAAATTGCACCGGTTTCTGCGCCTGGCCCTGATTCGCTTCGAAGCTCAAAGGAAGGCGCGCATAAGTATCAGCCAGTCGCACCGGTGACGAAGCGCCAGCCTGGGCGGCCGCGGCTGCGATTAAGGAAGCACCCTTTCGCGCACCAACGCTGCTTTTTTCCTGCGCACGAAGTGCCGTAAAGGAAATAACGGAAAAGGCCATGAAGAGGGCTAGGGTCCCCCCTTGAACCAGACGGCGAAGCCGCTGGGCGCTTACCACTTGCATAAATAGTCCTCCAGATGAACTTCCCGGGACATCCCGATGTATAAGATTAAGTGCATGTTATATCACTAGTTACGCTTTGCAGTCAATCTGAATCGTTTCGCAAAGCCGCATAACACAAGCTTGAGCAACCCCGCCAGCCGCACAGGTCTCCCTCTCCGGGGAGAGAAAGCTGCTCATTGTGATGAGGGAACCCGATCCCTTATTGCACCTTGAGAGTCAATGCCGCGGACTGCGTCAGGCTGCCTGCCGTACCCGTTACCATCACAGTGTAAGTTCCAGCGGGCGTTCCCCCGCTGGTCGGACCGCCCCCGGCACTGCTACCCCCGCCCCCGCACGACGCCCAGAGGCAGACCACCAGAGCAGTCAGGGCGAGAAGCACCCAGGCTCGGCGCCTACGGGTCCCGATCCCAGCCAGGCTGAAGACCACGAGCGCGCCCAGCACGGCAAGCCAAAGCGCTGGCACCTCTATCGGTTTGACGCCGCCCGTGGGAGGCTTCAAACGTCGCATGGGAACTTGCGAGGGTGCCGTGGTGGTTACCGTCAGATTGACGGCGGACGCGCCCGCGGCGGGGGTGACCGTCGACGGCGAAACAGCACAGGACGAAGACGCGGGCATAGGCGCCGCGAAAGTGCAATTCAGCGAAACCTGCTGGTTGAATCCGCCCTGTGGTGTAAGCGTGAGCTTGTAAGTGGCGCTGTCTCCAGCTGTGACTGATGCTGAACCTGCCGAGGCCGTTAGCGCGAAATCCTGCCCGGTCCCGGTGAGCGCCGCCGTCTGGGTCCCGCCGCCCACGGAATTATCGGTGAGCGTGAGCGTTCCCGTTCGCGTCCCGCCTGCGGTGGGTTTGAAGGTGACGCTCACCGCGCAGTTCACGCCCGGCGAAAGCGGAGTAGTGGCAACGCAGGTGGTGCCGCTCGCGTCCACCGCGAAATCGCCCGAGGCTGCAATCTTGGTGAACGTCAGATTCGCGTTGCCCGCGTTCGTGACGGTCACGTTCTGTCCCGCGCTGATGGTTCCCCCAAGCTGGCTCGCGAAACTGAGGCTCGCCGGGGCCATGGTGGCCGAGCCGCCGAGACCGGTACCGGTAAGCGCCACCGCTTGTGGACTCCCTGTTGCGTTGTCGGTCACGCTCAGGGCGGCGCTCCGGCTGCTGTACGTGGTGGGCTTGAAGAGAACGCTGATATTACAGGACGCGTTTACGGCAACCGGCGTCAGAGTGGTGCAGGCGGGCGCAGGTGCCGTCGAAAGGACGAAGTCACCAGCGTTGGTCCCCGTGAAACCGATGGCGGTAATGGTCATGGCGGCGGCGCCTGTATTCGTGAGTTTCACGGTCTGAGCCGCGCTGCTGGTGCCCACATCTTGGGGAGTGCTGAAAGTTACGCTCGTCGGATTGAAGCTCGCCACCGCCGCCAGACCCGCGCCGCTGAGGGCCACCGTTTGCGTACTGCCCGCGGTTCCGTTGTTGTTATCAGTGATGGTCAGTGTGGCCGTGCGCGTTCCACCGGCGGTCGGCTTGAACGTCACGCTGATCGTGCAGCTCGCTCCCACCGGTACCGTAGTCCCGCACGTGTTGGTCTCGGCGAAGTCGCCAGCAGCGGTAACGCCCGTGACTATGAGCGTGGCACTGCCGGTGTTGCTCAGCGTAATCGTCTGCGGCGCGCTCGTGGTTCCCACCGCCTGGGCGGCAAAGGCCGGCAGAGTAGCCGGCGTCAGAGTCGCGACCGGAGCAATGCCGGTACCGCTGAGGGTGACGGTGGCCGTGCTGGTGCCGCTCCCCGACCCCGAACCATTCTTGTCCGTGATCGTCAGAGTACCGCTGCGGCTCCCGCCCTTGGTCGGGGCAAAGGTGACGCTGATCGTGCAGCTCGCCCCCACCGCCACCGTAGTCCCGCAGGTGTTGGTCTCGGCGAAGTCGCCCGTAGTGGTAACGCCCGTGATAGTGAGCGTCACGGTTCCCTTGTTCGTGAGCGTGGCAACCTGGGCGCCGCTCGTGGTGCCGACGGCCTGACCAGTGAAGGTCAGGCTGGCAGGCGAAACGCTCGCCTCCAGTACCGATCCAGTACCGGTGAGGCTGACGGTCTGCGTACTGTTGGCAATACCATTGTTATTGTCTGCGATCGTGATCGATCCGGTGAGAGTGCCTGCCGTGAGTGGCGTGAAGGTCACGCTGATCGTGCAATTGGCCCCGGCCTTAACCGAGCCTCCGCACGTGTTGGTTTCGGCGAAGTTACCGCTCGCGGCGATGCTCGAAATCGTCAGGGTGGCGTTGCCGCTGTTCGTGAGCGTTACAACTTGCGCAGGGCTTGCGGTGTTTAGAACCTGGCCGCTGAAGGTCAGGCTGGAGGGTGACAGGCTCACCTCCCCCGCCGAGCCCGTGCCATTGACCACAAAGTTCTGCGGACTGCCCGCGGCGCTATCCGCCACGGACACCGTAGCTATCCGCGCGCCAGAGGCGGTGGGTGTAAAGGTCACGCTGATGGCGCACGTCGCGCCGCTCGGGACACTGGACCCGCAGGTGTTGGTCTCGCGGAAATCTCCGGCGTTGGTTCCCGTAACGCTGATGCTGGTGACGGAGAGCGCTGCCCCACTGTCATTTGAGAGCGTCACAGTCTGGACAGCGCTTGGACTCCCAACAGACTGGTCCGCAAAGGTCAGAGAGTCCGGTGCGAATTCCACCGGTGGCGCCACCTGCTGAAGGATCGATACCGTGTTGGCAGAGCTATCGGCCACCGCCAGGTCCAGCAGGCCGTCCTGGTTGAAGTCGCCCACCGCCACGGACACCGGAGCGGTCCCGGTGGAGAACGGAACCTGCGCCCCGAATGTGCCGTTGCCAAGACCGGGCAGCAGCCATGCGGTGCTTGAGCCGAAGTTCGCGGTCACGAGATCCAGTTTGCCGTCCGCATTCACGTCCGCGGAGGCAAGCCCGACCGGTTTATCGGTGCCGCCGGCGCCAGGATAAGTCACGCCCTGTGAGAAGTTCCCAAGCCCGTTGCCGAGGAAAACCGACACCGTGCCGTCATTCGAGTTCGCAACCGCGACGTCCAGGTTGCCATCGCCATTGAAGTCTCCCGCAGTGATGCCAGCCGGGTTGATGCCGGTGACGGGAATAACGCCGGCCAACGCTGAGAAGGTGCCGTCGCCGTTGCCGAGCAGCACGCCGAGCGAGCCCTGGGGACTCTGAGCCCCGGGGTTGGTATTGGCCTGGATCAGGTCCAGCTTGCCATCGTTATTAAAGTCGCCGACGACCAGCGAAACGGGCGCTAGAAAGCAGGTCACTCCAGACGGACAGGCCACGATCCCGGCGCTCGGTAGAACCGACTTCGCGCCGAAGGTTCCGTCGCCATTGCCGAGGAACATCGACACCGTGCTCTGGGCCGCGCTCACCACCGCCAGGTCGAGTTTTCCATCCTGATTGAAATCGGCGGTGCTTACCCAGACTGGTTCGGCCGATTCCATGGCCACGTTCGTTTTCAAGCTGAAGGTGCCGTCGCCGTTACCGAGCAGAATCGCGATATTACTGTGAGAGGAAGCGGTGTCGATGTTGTTGGCTACCGCCAGATCGAGCCTGTTGTCGCCGTTAAAGTCGCCCACGGCCAGGGACAGCGGCCCTTGACCGCCGAGGTTAGTGGTCGTAATGGCGCTTCCAAAGGTGCCATCCCCGTTGCTCAGGTAAACGGAGACAGTGTTATCGGCGTAGTTGGCCACTGCCAGATCGGGTTTGCTGTCGCCGTTGAAATCCCCGCTTACCACGGTCTTCGGATTATTGCCGGTGCTGAAGGTCGAACTGGTGAAACTGACAGCCGAAACCGGGTTGGTGACCGGCAAGAGCAGTGAATTCGATCGGCCTCCGCCCGGCGCCGGATTCGACACTGTGATGATTGCAGTGCCCGGCTTCGAGAGGTCTGCCGCCGGCACGCTTGCCGTCAGCTTTGTGCCGCTTACATACGTGGTCGTAAGGGCTGTGCTGGTCGAGGTGCAGACCGATGGGACGGGGTCGCACCAGTGAACCGTTGCGCCCGGGACAAATCCCGCACCCTGCACCGTCAGGGTCAGGCCGGAGAGTCCCTGCGACGCGCTGGAAGGCGCGAGCAAGCTCAGAAACGGCACCGGATTCGCAACCTGGAGCGTCCCGGTACCGGACAGATTGACAAATTGCGGGCTATCGGCCTCGCTGTCGTACACGTAGAGCTGGCCAGAAAGCGCGCCCTCGATTTGCGGGGTGAAGGTGACCGAAAAGGTGCAACTCGCGCCGCCCGCCAGAGAACCAGCGCAATTGTTGGTTTGAGCGAAATTGGCGGTGGCGGTCTCGGTGAAATTGAGGCCGTTGTTGTCACAGCCGTTTGAGCCTGGAGTCACCGCCGAGCACCCGGTCACGGGCGTGCTCGAGATTGTGAGCGCACTAGTTCCCTTGTTGGTGAGCGTGATCGCACTCGGCGGGGGCGGAGGCGCCCCGACGACTACCGATCCAAAATTGATGCTGGCCGGGTTAAGGGAGACGGAAGTTCCGAGTCCCGTAAGGCCGATCACCTGTGACCCGGTGCCGTCGCTGTCGCTAATCGTGATCGTGGCGTAGCGGACTCCCGTGGCCGATGGTGTGAAGTTGAGCTTGACCTGGCAGGTCGCGCCACCACCCAGACTCGCGGGAAACGTGGTGCCGCACGTGTTCGAAGAATAGCTGTAGTCGCCGGCGGCGGCTCCGCCGATTGTCATGCTGTTGATGGTGAGCGGCGTGCTGCCTGAATTCGTGATGGTTGTAGCCTGGGGCGTGGCGCTTGTCTGGCCAACCACCACCGTGCCGAAGCTGAGCAATGGCGGCGTGCTCCCGATCAACACATTCGTTCCGCTGCCGGTTACGGTGATCGGAATCGAGAGGTTGCTTCCCACTTGATAGAAGTAGTTTATGGTGAGCGTGGCGCTCTCTGGACCGGTCTGAGAGGGCGCAAAATACACCGTCAAGGTGCAGGAAGGAGAATCGGCCTCCGGGTTGTACTTCGTCAGGTAAGTCTGGTTCTGGTTGTTATACAGGCAGGTGTTATTGGTAGCGTCCGCCGGTATCGAGAAATCGGCGGCGTTGGGTCCACTGAAGACAAAAGCCTCGTTCGTTGGTGTCGTCAAAAAGGTCAGACTGGTGTTTTGATTGTAGTTGGTGACGTAGAGGGTCAGGCCTGGTCCTGGCGTCTTGAGCTGCTGCGGTTTACCGAAACTCAGGTTATTGCTGGAATTCGGTGGGCAGGTGCGCTCTATCAGCGTGGATAATGGCGGCAGAGGCGTCTGGGTGAAATTGAAGGAATCGAGCATATCGCTGACGAGGGAATTGGCATCGCGCTCGCCGAGCGACGGCAGACCGTAGCGCGCCTCGACGAACTTCAAAAATGACGAGAATTCGTAGTCGAGTCCCGTGTTGCCTTGTGAGGTGATGTAACCAGCTTTCGCGTAAGGAGAAATAACAATCAGCGGAACGCGCGGGCCGAGTCCGTACTCATCCAGGCCCGGCGGCGGAACGTGATCGTAAAAGCCGCCGAAATCGTCCCAGGCCAGGAAGATGACCGTTGAATCCCAGTCCGGCCCGTTCATCACGGCATTGACTTCCTGCACCGCCCAGTTCTCGCCGTTACATGTAGACCAGGTGGGGTGCTCGTCCTCGGACCCGGGCGCGATCACCCAACTGACGGCCGGCAGCGTGCCGGCATTGGCATCGTTGATGAAATCGGTGTCCAGCGCGTTCGCGCATGACGCTCCCGCCGTGCACGGGCTAGTATTCCAGTAGCTCGAGAACCGAATGTGGCTCACGGCGTCATAGGCGTTGAACGGTGAACCCGCCTGCGAGTAGTACTTCCACTGAATCGGCCCGCCGGAGGCGCTGTCGAGGAGGTCGGCGATGGTCTGAAAGTCGAAGCATGGGTACTGGTAGGTCAGATTGCCGCTCAGATCCAAAATGGGCACGGTGGCGCCGGGCGCCGAGTCACAGCCCCAGCTGGCGTTGTTTGTCGTGGGGATGTCGATGGCTCCGCCGCTCGTGGCGGCGATGGTATAAAGGTGGTTGGGAAAGCTGGTGCCGCGGATCGAGGAGAACATCGTGTCCGCGAGGGCGAAGCTCTGGGCCATCGTCCAATAATTGGGGATGGTGCTCTGATTCTGCTGCGACATGCAGAGAAAATCATTGTCCGCGCTGCAAGTGCCCTCGGTGGTGATCAAATCGAAGGAGTCCATCTTGCCGTGGTCCTCGGCGATGGTGGCGAGAGGATAGGTATGGCCGAGGTCGCGCGGGGTACGGTCCGGGGTGGTGCCGAGCTGGACCACCTGGCCTGTGGAAATAGGTCCGCTCGTGGCCCCATTGGCGCCCGGAAACGTCCCGAACATTTCGTCGAAGCTGCGATTTTCCTTGACGATGAAGACGACGTGCTGAATGCAGGTTTGCAAGCTGCTGCAGCTGGGCGTATTCGGTTTGCGATTCTGGTTTCCGGATGGGGGCTGCGAAGGCTGCTCAGCCCGGAGAGCGCTGGCGCAAAATACAAGCCCTGATAGCAGACTCAGAACCCCGAAAATCGCCTTCGAGGTCCGATACCGAAGGCACTGCATTGAATAATTTCTCCCGGCAATTAAACATAAAGCTGTGACGGCTAACGATATGAGGCCGTTCGTTTATCGTAGGGGCAGCTACGGCAAGTGTCAAGTCAGAGTAAGGGTATTATCGCTTGGTGTAACCGGCGGTCGGTTGGTCATATCTCGGAATCCGGCTAACCGGGCCGGCCGTTCACACTGGCGGCAAGGCGAAAGGCAAACCTCTACCCAGGCTGCGGAAAAAGCCCCCGGCGATGTCATCGTGAGCGGAGCGAAGCATCTGCTTCATTTGTTTTCAGTAAGATACAGCAGATGCTTCGCTGCGGTTAGCATGACAGATTCCCTTTTCCGCAGCTTCCTAGGAGTTCCTCTCGGTCAAGCTGCCCATGAAGATTGCAAAACACAGTGACGTCACTATCTGTAGCGCCGCTCGGAGCCTGACCTGTAAGGGAGCGGCGAAAGACGCCGGTCGCAGACCGGCGCTACAGCAGCGGTCGTCACTCTATTTTGCAATGCTCAACAACTGAGACTGGCTGCTGGCCACCGACCGGCTACCGGCTGGCGGTCACCGTTCGCTTTTTCCGGTGCTTTGAGCCTGAACGCCTGGCGTGCGCCCGGCCGGAAGATCGCACCGGCGTGGACACAAAGACGGTCAAACTGCGGCCGGCTGTCAATGCGGACCCCTGCAAATGGTTCCAATGCCGGATTTGGTAAGGAGTCACGTCGAACCGATCCGCCACGAGCTCCAAAGTGTCACCGGGCCTTATCCTGTATTGATGAGCGCGCAGCACGGACCTTTCGCGCACCCGTAGCAAGGAGTTTTCGCTGGTGGGTCCGAGCGGCACCAACAGGTGCGTGCCTGGCTGGGGAGGATCATCTTCCGAGAGGTGGTTCGCCGCCCTCAGCGCCGCCAGCGGGACGTGAAATCTGGCAGCGACCGCCGGTAGCGTGTCATTGGCCTCCAGGCGATAAGCTCGCCACCACTCCCGCTTGGCGGGCGGAATGGAGGCGATGGCTTTCTCAAATGGATCTTTCGTGCCCGCGGGCAGAGTGAGCGTGTAGCTTGACTCGGCCGGAGGCGTCACCCAGCTCAGCATGCCGGGATTGAGGCGCACCAATTCGTCCACCGGATGGTCGATCAGGCCGGCCACCAGGCGCAAGTCCGTGGGCTCCCGGACCTCCACCTGGTCGAGGGGACCCCCGGAAGCCGCGGTCGCCTGGAACCCGTACGCCTGCGGGTCCTTGGCGATGAGAGCAACCGCCACAAAGATGGGTACGTAATTCTCCGTCTCCGAAGGCAGGGCGTGAAGCTCGCGAAGCTTCCAATAGTCGGCGTAGCCGGTTTTCTGAATGGCTATTTGAACCCCCGCCGGATTCCAATCGTAGGCTGCCATGGCCAGGAACCAGTCGCCAAAAGTATGATACAGGTCTCTCAGGTGGTGCGCCGCGGCCTGAGTGGACTTCACCGGGTCCTCGCGCTCATCCACCCAGCGATTCCGGTGCAGGCCATAGAGTTCGCCTGTCTCGGGCATGAACTGCCAAATACCCTTGGCGCCCTTGTTGGAAACCGCAAAGGGGTTGAAGGCGCTCTCCCCGGCCGCCAGGTAAATAAGGTCCTGAGGCAGTCCCTCCTTGCGCAGGGTTTCCTGGATCATCGGACCATAGTAGGCGCGGCGATCGAGAACCGTTTGAACATAATGCCGGGCGTGGTTCTGAAGATAGGTGAGCGCGCCACTCACAAAATCGTTGGAGACCAGGGGCAGATCGGACTGTACTGCGGCCACTTCCTGCTGTGCTCGCTCGCGAACATTGGGGTCTACCGGAAAGGTGAGCCCGGCAAAGGCCTGGATGGGCGCAGGCTCGTAGTGATGCGAGCTGAGAGTGTTCCCGTTCTCAACGGCGCCGAGCTCCATCGAGTAGACATTCTCCACCAGGCGATTGAACTCGGCCATCAGGCGATCGTCTGACTGGATGTCGAGTCCCGATTCCAACAACAGGCTTACGGCCTGGTCGAATTCGGTCTTGGCTTCGTCGAGTTTGTCTGCTTCATAGTCCTTCACGCCCGCCTGGTAGAGTTTGTCCACGCGATCGAGAAGACTGTTGACCTGATCGGATCCCGGCGAAGTCTGGGGCTTAGGCGGAGCCACTGTGGGTTTCTGTACCGCGGAAGGCGCAGGCGGGTTCGTGACCGCAAAAAAATTGCTCGAAGGCTCTGCAACCGAAGGCGACGGCGCAGCTAGCAGGCCCGATGCCGGAACCTGTACCAGGGCCTGCCTCCTCTCTGAAGAGCAACCGGCCAGGGTCAGCGCCAGCGCCAGCGCTGGCAACAAAGGCCAGCAATACCGTCTTGCCACCCGCATCGTTTTCGACGTCAGAATCCTCACGCGGCCTGCGATTGATCTGCGTACTCTGTGCCGGCCGTATCCTGCTTGCAAACCCGGCTGAAACGCTTTTGTAACCTGACCAAGGAGACAGCTTACTGTTCTAAAGGCGGTATAACAAGCAGGAAAAACCGGTTATCGAGGGGGGCAGACCTTCACGTACTACAGAGGTATCAAGCAATGATGAATATAGCTCGTCAAGACCAGCTCAAGGCTCAAACCGCGACCGCAACCCACCCAGCCACCACAACCTGTCCCTCTAAGCAGATGCCTCCATCCAAATCACGAGTTGCATCTTGGGGGCGGCTGTACCGATGGTCTCCGCGAACGCGACGGGCGTGGCAATATTATTCGCTGGTCACTTCTTGTAGTAGTCGGAATTAACAGGGGTAAAGCTCTGCCACTTCTCCGGAAGGTCGTCCACTGGGAAAATCGCGGAAACAGGACAAACCGGCACGCAGGCTCCGCAGTCGATGCACTCCACCGGATCGATATAGAGTTGCGCGACCTCGGCGAAGTTAGCTTCGTCTTTTCTCGGATGGATGCAGTCCACCGGGCAAACATCTACGCAGGCGCTATCCTTGGTCCCGATGCAGGGTTCAGCGATCACGTAAGCCATAAAGTACTCCCTCCCCTTAAGTATAAGCGTAGCGTGCCAAGGCCGGTTCGCGCGACGACTTAAGTCGTGAAAGCTGATCACCGCCCGCGCTCTCGCGACCTGATGATCAACCCGCGCATCTTAATAGCTGAGGGCGCGCAACCTCCACCGTTCGCGCTGGCGGACGGATTTTTGAAAGCGGCGTATCGGGAGAGCAATATGACAAGAAGACTCGGGCTTATCCTTCTCATCACATCATCGTTGACGATTGGCGCCGCCGCATTCGGGCAGCAAGCAGCTAACGATCAGCAATCAAGCGCGGCCGATCAGTCGCTGCAGAAACAAAAGAAGAGAGGCCCGGGCAAGGAGACGGCCAGGGGCGGCGAGGACATCGGCAAAGGCGTGGGTAAAGGCGCCGTGAGCGCGGGAAAGGGTGCCGGCGGTGCGGCGGTCGACCTGGCAACGTTGCACCCCATCGACGCCGGAGCCTCGCTCGGTAAGGGCGCCGCCGGAGCCGGAAAGGACATCGGGGTGGGTTCGGTCAAGGGTACCGCCAAGATCGGCAGGGGAGTCGGCGGCGGTTTCAAGAAGCTGGGCAAGAAGGTTGTCGGAAAGGGTCGTAAGAAGAAGAAGGATCAGAGGTAGGCAAATTCCGACCGCTACTTCACTCTCTCTTCCAAGACCGCAAGGCGTGTGTCCATCTCCCCTATTTTGCCCGTCAGCAGATCCAGTTTTGAAACCAGCGGCCGGATGTCCTCGCGAACGCCCGAAATCTGCACAAGTGAAACTACCAAGGCCGTCATCACCGTGATGCAGGGCAGTCCGATTGCCAAGTAGAGCTGTGAGCTCGACATTATCTTTACCTGCGTCCATTCTAGCCAACAGCTTCTGATTCCACAACTCCAATCAACCTACAGTCAGTGAATGTCGTGGCATCGCATCGTTCCACCGACCTGACGAGGTGCTTCTCTTACCACCTCAGCGTGGATTCAACCCACGTCGGCCGGTGCTGGCTCTTCCGCTGCCGCCACTTGCGCGTGCGAGCGGGGCCTCCGATATAACCCGGTCGCGAAATATACTCCGAAGCCGGCCAGGATGATCGCGGCTCCAAAAGCGAGGCCGTTGATGCCCAGCACTTGCTCGTGTTCGCTATGGATCAGTGCAAACGTGAGCAGGGCGACCGGGAAGATACCAACCAGAACGCAGCCCGCTAGGCCCCCGGGCACGCGAAACTCGCGGTGCAGTTGCGGCTCGCGAAGGCGAAGGGCGATCAGGGTGATGAACTCCAGGGCGAGACTGACGCCGTAAAGCATGATGTCAAGCGTCACCAGACGCTCAAAACCCAGTCCGAGGCACAAAGCCCATCCCGCCGCGCATACAAGCACGGCCACCCAGGGAACACGAGTCCTGGGATGGACCTTGGCGAAGACCCGCGGCAGCATGCCATCCTGCGCCATGGCCAGCGGCAGCCGCGAATAGCTCATGACCAGCGCGTTGAACATGCCGAACCCGCACATCATGCCGCCCAGCACCAGCGCTACGCGCAGCCAGTTGCCCGCCATGAGGCCCGCCAGATCGGCCCAGGAGCCGGTCTCGAATGCGGCGGCGGGCACACCCGTGATCTTCACAGCCAGAACCGGCAGAATGTAGCTCAACGAAACCACGATCACAGCCGCGATCATGGCGCGCGGGTAGGTTCGCTGCGGCCGTTCCACTTCAAGCGCGATCGTGGAGGCATTGTCCCAGCCCATGTAATTCCACATGGCGATCAGCGTCCCGCCAAGCAGCCCCACGGTTGAAGTAACCGGGGCGGTGTGCATGTGAGCCAGCGCGCCAACTTCGAACGGAGCCAGCAAGACAATCAGTGCAAACGGAGCCGAGAGCAGGAAGAACAACCAGAGCGAAGTGACGCCTACCACCCGGATCCCTGCCAGGTTCAGCGCCGCGCAAACCGCCACCACGCCCAGCGCCGCCATCTGCCCGCGATGCCCTATCGCGAACCAGGGCACCAGTCGCGTGAGGTAGGCCACAAACAGGGTGGGATAAATGGCCATGTCAAAGATGCTGGCTGCGAGTGACAGCCATGCTTCCTGAAAACCCCAGAAGTTTCCGAGACCCCGGCGCACCCAGGCGTAGTATCCTCCCTCGGAAGGCAGCGCGCTGGCCAGTTCACCAATCATAAAAGCGGTGGGCAGGCTCCACAGCAGCGGAGTGAGGAACAGGATCAAGATCGCCAGGCCGTATCCGGCGCCGTGGACGATATCTTCGGTGCCGTAGGTGCCGCCGGACACCATGAAGAACGTAGCGGCAACCAGGGGCCACAGCGTCAGCTTGGCAGTGCTTGATTTTGACCTGGGAAGAGCGCGAGACCTGATCTCGGCGGGAAGGGACAGCGTGCTCAATTTCTTATCTCTCATCCTCCTCGGTGAAGTGCGCTCTCACGAATGTGATCTAGCGGACTCGGCATTTGCAGAATACAGTTTTCTGACGGCGGCGCAAGAAAAAAATGCCATCACACGAATATTTTGGCATTGAGCTCGGGCACGCTCCAGCCTTGGTCGACGACCGTTTCTATTCGATGCGAAACGGGTGGCGGTGGCGCTTTCCGCGTTTCGCTCTTGCGCCGAACCGTTCCTCAAGTAGACTCCAAGGCCGCCAGCCGTGTAGGAGATCTCCCTTGGGCTCCCGGCTTGGAGCAGTGACAGTCCTTGCAGGCTACACGATCCTAGCCAGAGGAGCTTCTCTCAGCCGCGGGAGCATCAAATCTCGGGTGCTTTACTTGCGGACGGGACCATGGTAGAGTGGCGTTTGTCATATTTTGTCATAATGATTGTCTTTGACGCGTCCACGCTGATCCTGATCGCCAAAGCCGAGTTGCTCAATCTGTTTCTTCGCGACGTTGGCCTGCCTGTCGCAATTCCCGGCGAAGTTGAAATGGAGTGCAGTGGCTATAAAAGGACGCTGGATGCCGTGATTATTCAAAGGGCTTTGGATGATTCACGAATCAGAGTTGTTGCTCCCAAGAATCGCCAGGCCGTCGTCAAGTTGCAGACTGATTTCAGCCTGGGGAGAGGCGAGGCGGAGGCAGTCGCGCTGGCGATCAGTGCGGGAGCCCAACTGTTCGGCATTGACGACAAGAGTGGAATCAGCGCCTGCAAGCTGCTGGATCTGCCGTTCACCACGGCTGTTGGCATCCTGATTCGAAGCCGCGAAAAGGGATTGCTAGACGAGCCTGAGGCCCTTGAGAAGCTTGCATTGTTGGCCAAACACGGGCGGTATAAGCATTCCATCATCGAAGACGCGAGACTGAAACTGGAGGTCACGCCATGAACAAGACGATGAGTGTTCGCATGGATCGCGAGAACCATGAGTTCCTTCACGAAATCACAAAGGAGGAAGGGAGCGATCTATCAAAGGCGGTTCGGGAGATGGTGACTCGGGGAAGAGTTCTGTTCGCGGTCGAGCGATACAAGAACGGAGAGGCCTCACTCGGCAAAGCTGCCGAGCTGGCGGGCGTGCCGCTCGGACAGATGATGACAATCCTGGAGGAATTTGGAGTTGAGGGCAGGCTGGAGAAGGGGGACTATCTCCAGGGACTCAAGAATCTGCAGAAAGTCTGGTGATTATTTTCCGCGGACGTGTCAATCCTTCAAAAGTCTCCGGGCTCTCCGGCCTTCTCTTTCTAGCCGCGTTGTTCGCTTGCAGCCGAAACAGGAATTCCGGACCTCACCAGTCCAGCGCCGTCGCCCAGCCGGAACTTCCAGCGACGGCGACAGCCGGGGAGCGAGCCGCTCCCGGCCCCGTCCAGACCGAGTTCCGCAACGTCGACTTTCACGTCGGCTCCAGCGTGGTGCTTCATATTCGCCGGCTACGGGGCGAGCTCGCTCGCACCCGCGCGGACGTGCCTCCCACTTTCGACGACGAGAAGTCCTTTTCGTTCAAGATGAGCTCCGGCCTGGTCGCGCTTGCCCCCGGCGACCTGGCCGGCCTCATGAATCAGTATGTATTCAACTACCCCGACGCGCCGCTGCGCGACCTCAATATCACGATCGCTGGTGACCGGCTGAAACTGGAGGGAACTCTGCGAAAGGGCGTCGGAATCCCGTTCCAGATGGAGGGCCTTATCTCCGCGACCCCTGACGGCCTGGCGCGTCTGCACTCCACCGGCATCAAATCGGCTCACCTGCCCGTCAAAGGACTGATGGATTTGTTTGGAGTCAAGCTGGAGGGCCTGGTCAACCTCCACGAATCGCAGGGCATGCGAATCGAGGGGGACGACATATTTCTGAACCCCAATTACATGATGCCGCCGCCTCGGATTGAGGGTAAGGTCAGCGCCGCGAGGATCGAGAATGGAGAGGTCGTTCTGGTGTTTGGGACC
>DASYYZ010000023.1:0-53769 GCA_035946735.1 Terriglobia bacterium | reverse complement strand
AAGACGTACCTCTTTCCCAGCCGTGATCCCCGGCGTGGGCCCGAACAACCCATCACCGACAAAATGGTGTGGATCGCCTGCCAGGAGGCGGCTCATCAGGCGGGGCTGGGCAAACGAATTACGCCGCACACGCTGCGCCACTATCTACCCTTCCGGACTATGTCGGGTAACGAGGGGCCTCAGCGAGTTTAAGCGGGAGAACTCAGGTCAATACGGGCAAAGACCGTCACATTACCCGACATAGTTTTTGCCGGTTAGAGGCTGTTCAGGAAGGCGAGGAGTCGGTCGCCAGGCTTATAGCGCCCCCGTCGTCCCTGTGGCGGGGATGTCTTCGCCAGCGCTTTCTCCTTCATGGCCAGCGTCGCTGCGAACAATGCGGGACCAGGGATATGCCCGCTACTCGCGGTACCGGCAGGTTTTGCTCGCGGCCAGACCCACCCTGGTCGTCTTGAAGGGGTAGACTTTGGCAAAGCCGTCAAAGGCGAAGAGACTCAGCACTGGAACTGCCCCCACATTAGCCTTGGCTCTTCCACGTCGCGGGCTTGCCTATCGCGGCGTTCTCGCAGGACAGCTCGACTTCTCGCTTGGCGCGTTCAGCGCCGGCCTAACTTCGGGTTTTGGCGGTCTTGCGATATTGTTTGCCGTTATGGGACCAGCGGAGGTGTTTTCGGCAGCTGCAGCGCCTGTAAAGTTCGTCCCGCTGGGGGCAGTCGGAGCCATGCCGGACGAAGATCGTGACAAGGGGAATTTGAATCATAAAGCCTCCAAAAAGAGGCTGCAGATTCAGAGTGTAAAAATCAAGTACGATTTTAGCACATTATTTTTGATGTTGTCTGTATGATGCTTATTCTAAGCCAAATAAATCTGGCGGAGAGGGTGGGATTCGAACCCACGTTGCGATTGCTCGCAAACACGCTTTCCAAGCGTGCGCCTTCAGCCACTCGGCCACCTCCCCCGGGAAACGCGCGTTCAAGCTGCGAATTGCGGCGGCTTTCAGTATAACATCCACCAACTCGGAATCAGCCGCCGCAGAGCCGCCCCCGGCAAGCCGTTGGAAGTCGGCGGACGTCAGTGGAACGCGGTCAGCCCGATGAATGCGAACTGATGACAGAGGTAACAAATGATCACCCATTGACCAATCACCTGGCGATCGAAACCCGCAACCTCCAAACCGCAAACTGCTACTTGAATCGATGCCGGAAATCCAGCTCCAATCCGTACACGCCATTCTGATCGCGGATTCCCAACAGCGAAATATTGTCGCTGACGTCCCATTCCACCTGGATGATGCGCTCCTGGATGCCGCCGGTGGTGTTCACATAGGTGATGGTGAAATCGCGCCGCAGTTGTTCTTCAACCGTGACTCGAGCGCCGCCGAGGCTGCTCGGATTAGGATCAACGCCGATCCGGCTTAATCCGAAGAGGCGGGTGATCCGACTCGAGACCTGGGTGGAGAGAGCCTGCGTGAGCAGGGCATTCGCTCCCTGAGCGCTCAGATTGGAGCGGCCGGTCTGGGCGATGAGCTGGTCCTGGCTGGTATATCCAAACGCGAGCAGCGCCAGGATGCTAGGCGTAGCCAGCGGCGGATCGGACCGGTAACTGATGCTGGGGTGGTCGGCGGGGCCCGTGATTCTCAAGATCAAATCGTACCGCTCGATTCGAGTCTTGGCCTCGAGATCCAAAACCGGCTCCGTGCGCAGCGGATTCGACATGATGATGTCGCCCCTTGAAAGCCGGTAGTTACTCTGGCGCAGTACGGCCTGTCCGCTTTGGATATGAACGCTTCCGAAGGCGACGGGGTCCGAGATGGTGCCGCGGAGATCGAGATCGATGGTTGCTACCGCCGTCAAATCGTGGGACTCCACGCTCACGACGGGCGCGGAAGCCACGTGGACGTCAAGCCGCACGCCGGAGGCGATAGCCGGCGTTGGTCCGGTCACGATGGCGGGCTGATTTCCCAGGGCCGAGGCCCAGTTGAGCACATTGAAATTCTCGCCGACGAACATTTGCTCTACGGTCAGGTCGCCGCTCAAGACGCCGCTATCCGGAGTGCCGCTGAGGTGGATGGATCCGCTGAGCACGGAGGTGAATTGAACCGGATAATCCACCCGGAAGCGTGTCAAGTCCGCGCGCAGGTTGTAACGCGGTGTTCCCGACAGCACGGCGCCGCCGGTGATCGTGATCGAAGCGGGGCCGCTCGCCGCACGAAGAGTGCGAATGGTGACGCGGTCGCCCTGCAGATCGATATCACCGTTGAGTCCGGCCACCTGCAGGGGAAGCCGCGGGTAGCCGAGACTCACGTCGTGGATGAGGAGCGACCCGTAGATCGATGGCCGATCCAGAGTCCCTCTAACCTGCGCTTGGACGGCGAAGTGCCCGGTGGTGAGCAGCAAGGGACTGAATACGTGCAAGAAAGCTGAATCGATCTCGCCATCGGCGGTAAGGTTGAGCGCAGAAGCCGGGCCCAGAACCGCCGTGCCCTGCACCTGGAATCGGGTCGCCGGACCCAGCAACTCGAACGGGGACAGGCTGATCCGCCGGCCGGCGAGCGCAATCGCAAACGGCTTGTCGTTCTTCCATTTGAGATCGGCGAAGCGAACATTCAGTTCCTGAACCTGGGTGCTGAGCTTGAACGGCGTTGAGCCAAGCACGCTTCCGGACAGGTCAATCGATCCGCTGGCATCGATGTCGCCTCCCGGATTTGCGAAGTTGAATCCTCGCAGCAAGGAATCGAGGCGCAGACCGGTGTATTGAGCGCTCAGTTTGAAAGGCCAGTCTGCCGCCGTCGTACCCCCGCCGCGGAAAGTGAGTTCTCCGCCCGAGCCTTGAAGCTGACCATGAACCTCAGCCTGATGCTGGCTCCAATCAAGCCGGCTGGAAAGCTCGCCAATCGGGGTTCCGCCCGCGCCCAGTTGCCGGACGGTGATACTAGCCTCGGCCGAAGGATTGTCGATGCTGGAATGCGCCTCCGCGTCGAACCCGAGAAGACCCGTAATTTGTGGCGCCGGCGCGGGCCCTTTGCCGGTTTGGCGAAGGCTCTGCAACCGCCTGAAATCGGCCAGCGCGAGGTCGCTTCCCTGGGCGTGCGCCGAGAAGGTGCGGGCTGCAGGATTGTAACTGGCGTCGCCGGTGATGCGTCCGCTGCCTTTCACGAGCTCGCCATGAGCGAGACTCCACTCGTCAGCGGTACGGTTCACGGTGGCTTCGAGGGAATCGAAAGGCTCGCCGTCGTAGCTCCCACGAACGATCCGAAACGAGCCGCGCCCTGTCACATGAGTCGGTGAACGTTCCACTGTGACCCCGCCGCTGATCACTCCATCGAGCGGATAAGCGACTCCGAGCACGTCGCGCAATCCCTCGATCGAGGTTTGATCGGCGCGCGCGGAGAGCTGGAACGGCGACGAGGGAGTGAACACCCAACCGGCAAGACCGGCCGTGAAATTAATCGCGAGCGTGCTGTGCGCGCCCAACAGGCGTCCTGAGGATACTTCCAACCGGCCCGATCCGAGGGCCACATCGGCTTGAAATCCGTCCCACTTCCAGCGCTGGTATTCGAAGGCGCCGACGGTCAAGTGACCGCGAATCGCCGGCTGGACCGAGGTGCCGGAAGCCGTTCCGGTGAAGGTAGCGGTTGAATCGAGCTTCACTGGAAGGGCCGCTTGAACCCAAGACTCCGCTGCCGGGCGCCATTCCTCGAACGCAGTAGTTTCCAGCGCGAAGTTAAGATTGGCCGAGCCGGTCCCAAGCTGTCCGTGGAGCGCAAGGTGGGAGTGGGCGGTATCGAGCTTTGCTTCCTCTAAATCAAGTCCGCTGTTGCGGCCGAACTCGAGCGAGCCTCGCGCGACGCCGGACAGAGGCTCGCGTCCCGAACCTGCGCCTCGGAGAGCAAGGTCAAATCGGGACTGAACTTCAGCAGAGCTGGTGGAAACTTGAACTTTGCCGTCGAGTTGGCTCGCCAAGGGGAAATCGGCGAGTATTGCCGACCCCCGCGGAACGAATCCAAGCACGCTCGGGAGATCGACGCCTTGAACCTCCAGGTCGGCGGTGAGGCTCGGTCCACGAGCGTCGAGCGCGAAGCTTGCTTTGCCTCGAACGGATCCGCCCAGCAGGTTTGCGTCGAGCCGGGCGAGATCCACGCGTTTGCCCTGCAACGAGTACCCGGCAGCGAGATCAAGCGAGAGCGGCGGAAGTTCCGGACCGAGGATGGTCATGCGATGGACCTCAAGCCTGCCGCGCGCCTCGATGCCGGTATCGCTGTACGTACCCTCGGCGTTGCCGCTGAACCGCCCCTCGCGGACTTCGTGGCGATGAAGGATCCTTGCGAGCGAGCCGGCATCCCCTTCGACTTGGAATGAGAACCGTGACTGAGTCGTCGGCGACCAGCCCAGGCTCACGGAGCCGTTGCCCGACAGTACCGGCGACCGCCAGACGAGGGAGTTCAACCTCAACCTGTCTGCTGCGAGTTCGATGCGCGTGGAAAGAATCAGCGGCGGCAAGTGAAGCTCGGGAGTCGAAAAGTTCAGAGCCGACGCCGAAAAGCTTCCGGCGTAAGCTCCCTTCTGCCGGCCCAGCACCAAAGCGATGTCCCGGGCAGCGAGATCAAGCGCGAAACGGCGGTTGTTCCAGTAGAAATTGCTTTGACCCATCAGGAGGTGTGAGATCTTAAGGTCGAGGACCCGATCGAGCACACGGAAGCCTTGGGTGGCGGCTGGTCCCGGAAGGTTCGTAGAGCCGTCGGCTCGCGTATAAATGTGGATCGAGCCACCTTCCAATTCGAGCCGGCGCAGGCGTACTTGCCGCCGCAGCGCTGCTGAGGGATCGAGAAAGACGATCACTTCCCGCGCTACCATCAGTGGCAATTCGCCGCTGGTTTCACTGCCGTGCAGCACAAGGCCGCGAAAGGTCGCTTGGAAAACCCAAGGGTTAATCTGCATCTGGCCGATTTCTACCCGTGCCCCGGTGAGGTCGGCAAGGCCGGCGCGCGTGCGCTCAAGCAGAATTTTGTGGAACCAGGTGGAGCTCAGGACCGCCACGCCGGCAAAGTAGATCAGGAGCGCGGCGCCAAAGAGATAGGCGAGCGCACGAATTGGCGCCGACACTCGCGGGCGTCTGGCCGCCGAATTGGACGGCGCGTTGTTCACGATTTGTTCTCAGCCTCAGCACTGCCGTAAAGTTTTACATCCCGGGCGGCGCGAAGCCGTTCGAGCCACGCCTCCAGCAGTGCGTTGATCTTCTTTTGAACGAGAATCTCGCGGATGCGGTCCTCCACATCGTCCAGCGCCGGAGGCTGCTTCTGTCCCTGGCGAGCCAAGTCGGGGATCAGGGTATTGCGATAGTACGCTTCAATCTCGGGTGTTTCGACCGTAGCCTCGGGCCGCAAGCGCCGATCGATAAGAAGCAAGACCTCCGCCTGCCTTGCGAAACGCAGTCGCAAATCGTCTTCGTTGATTCCGACCGCATTCAATCCTTCCTCAAAGGCTTGGGCGGCCGGAAATTTGTCCCGTAGTGCGTGCAGGCGCTGGACCACGCTTTCGTCGCCAACCGAGACTTGGATTCCGTTCGCCTGAACCTCGTCCTCAAGCAGGACCCGATCGATAACCCGTCCGCGGACTTGGTCGAGTGCGCCCAGGCCGGGTTCGGCGTCCGAAGGAGGCTTTCCTTCCAGGAAGAGTTCAAGCCGGTACTCCTTCGCGACGTCGCTGGCTGTTATAGCCTGGTGGCCGACCGAAGCGACAACGCGGTCCACAGTTTCAGGCCGGATCAGGGGTTCACGGGAGACGGTCAGGGCGAGCGCGCCGAGCATGCCCATCAGAAACTTTGCCCGACGCTCAATACGAACTGAAAGCGCGGTAATCGAAGCACCTCCACCTGGCCGGCCGGACAAGCCGACACGGCCGTGTTCAAACACGCACCGTAGCGTGGAATGTTGGGGCTGTACGCCACATCGAAGCGCAAGGGGCCGACCGGAGTGCGATAGCGCAGACCGAGCCCGGCCGCCTGGACATCGTAATCGAAATCTTCCGGCGAGCTCTGCGAGAACTTCAGAAGCCTCATGACGCGCACAGTCGAGAATGCGTTGCCGGCGTCCTCAAACAAGACCAGGCCTAGGCCCAGGCTCTGCTCGAGGGGGAAACGCAGCTCAACCTGGTTCAAGAACAAAGCGCGGCCGCCCAACGGATAGCCGGTGATCGGATCTCGCGGACCGGCTTCGTTCAGTGAAAAACCGCGATCGGAGTCCGGGCCGCCCATAAAGAGACGCTCCGGCAGCGGCACGCTTTGAAGGATTTGGTTGATACCAGTCGCGCCCGTCGTGCTCGACGAGCCGAAGGTTGGTTCCACTCCGAAACGCGTATTTCGAGCGAAAATCAAATGCGTTCCGAGGCGGTAATACGTAGAGTTCTGGGTGATGATGCGTCCAAAATCAGCCGAAGACCCTAGTCCCGTCCAGGCCACATCTGCATCGAGTGTCGAGTACGACCCGCGTGAGGCGTCCACCGGATTGTCGCGATGGTCGTTCACGTAGCTGCCGCCGAGCGTAGCTACCAGCACGCTTTGGCTCAGCAGGGGAACGCTCGCTGGATTGATCTGAAGATTCGATACCGAGACGTGCCGGAAGTTGTAGCGGCCAAGCAACAAAGAATGGGGACTGTATCGTTTTTGGAGAGCGATTTCGATTTCCTCGCGCTTCGAATTGAATGTAAGCACATTCCGGCTTTGATCTGCGATACCCGTGATCCTCAGGTCCAAACCTGGATGTCCGTGCAGGTTTGGAATGGTGTAGCTGGTTGACCCAACTTTCTCAAGGTTGGAGTAGTGGCCCTGCAAAGTGTACGTCTGAGGGCGTCCGCCGAGGTTAATCCTATCGACTTCCACCGCCACCCGCGGGCTCACGCCATATTGGCCCTGGGCGTTATTGCCGGGTAATCTTTGAACGTCCAGGCCGCCACCGTAGCCGAGCGTCCAGCGTTTGGCCTCTTCCAAGCCCACCAGCACGGTCTTCCCGGTCTCGGGGCTACCGGGATCCTGGGCGCTCACTTGGACCTGGTTGAACAAGCCGAGGTCGTAAAGGCGCTGCTGGCTCTCGAGCAGCGCGCTTTGGTTCAGGGGCTGGCCCTCGGCGATCGTGAGGCGGCTCGCGACCACGCTGCGCCGCGTAAATTCGTTTCCGAGCAGGACCACGCGCTTGATGCTTTGCCGGGCGCCCGCATTCACCTGGTAGACGAGGTCCACTTCATGCTTCGCGGTCGGTTCCGAGGCGCGCCAGTCGACGGTGGCCTGCGCGTAGCCCTGATTCGCCAGGTACGTAAGGATGGAATCCCGATCCGCGTGCGCCCGCTCGGGCGAATAGGGCTGGCCGGGCAAGGTCAGCATCGAAGAACCGATCCGTTTCTGATCGTTTTCGCCGAGACCTGTTAGTGTCAGCTTGCGCACACGGGTCTGCACTCCTTCGTCGATCCTGAAAGTCACGAACAGTTGATGCGCTTGGCCCTGATAATTTTCCTCCAGAGCAGGTGTGACCTTGGCCGCCGCAAAACCGCGGGCCTGATACAGACTTACGAGTGCATCTACGGACCTCTCAATCGAGTCTGTATCGAAGCGGCCTCGCCCGGATTGCAATCGGTTCGGGGACTGCAAAGCTACGGCCTCGGCTAGTGTGCCTGCTGCGACCGAGCGATTGCCCTGGAAACGATAACCTACGAACTTCCCTCTCGGGCCGAGGTCAACCGCATAAGTGATGTCGACATTCTTTTTGAGATCGGGTGCAATCCGCTGAACGAGGTTCACTCGGGCCTGAAAGTATCCCTTTTGCTGGAAATAGTCTCTTAGCGACTGCTCGCCGTTGAGCAAGGTAAGTTCGTCGGCGCTTGCCAGCCGGTAGGCCGGCAGGATCGCTCGCAGGGCGGAGGCGGAGATCCGCGCACCGGAAATGTGGATGCGGATTTCAGGACCAGGTTCCACTCGCACTTCGACCGTTTCGGTCCGTGACTGGGGATCGTAGGTTCTTTTCTCGACACTGATACTGGCTTGGAGGTGTTCTCGCCCGACGTATAGAGCGTGCAGACGAGAGAGTCCGCGCTCCAAGCGGGCCGACGTGAGCTGCATTCCCGCTCTCCAGCGCGCCTCCCGGCTGAGCGCGGCGCTGGCGATGCCCGGTTCTCCCGTGAAGTTCACCCGTCGGAGATGCGCCACGATGCCGGCTGTCAGAGTAAAGATCAGGTCGGCTTCACCGGAATCAGGGTGGCGGTCCTGGCTCACCTCGATCTGACCTTGGTAATAGGCGTTGCTCTCGAGCGCCGAACTTATGCGCTCTCGCGCGCGCGTCAGCAACTCTTGGGAAATAGGCTCGCCGAGACGAATCCCTGATGCGCTGGCCAGCGCCGCCGGATCTATGCCTTTTGGCGCATCCTGCACCCGGACCATACCCGCGAAATAGCGAGCTTTGGCCCGAAAGGCCAGCATCACGCCTGAGCCTTGTGCCGTGACGTCGGCGGCAATCTCCAGAAAGCGGCCGGTAGCGTAAAGCTTCTTGAGGCTGGCGGCTACCTTCACTTGATCGAGGGGTTCCTGCGCGAGTTGAACTATTTCTCTCTTGAAATCGCCCGCCTTGAGATTGGCATCCGCAAGGAGGCGAACCTCCACCACCGTCCTGCCCCATAAAGCATTCGTCGGGGCGGCCTCTGGTCGGGCGGTCGACGGCGTGATAACGAGGATGAATAAGAGAAGTTGATGAGGCGCGACGCCAACCCGACGCCCGCCCGATGCGCTTGATGAACTCGAAGTGGTCCGGATCACTTAGCCTGGTCGCAATGACCGCCCGAGGCAAGTCCAATCGCTTGGCGGCCCCTCCATGCTATGACGCCGGCTTGAAGGATGCCAAAAGTCTTTCGGTGCCCCAGGAGATTTCGATGGTGCCTTGCCCGGAACTGTTGGTTAGGCCGATCGTCAGATCCTCGATGGAATCCTTCCCCTGCTCGATGGCCATGGGCTCTTCGGCAACCTTGGCGCTGGGCTCATAGTGATTAACGGGCGCGCTCGAAACCACCAGTGACCACTGGCCGGGCGCAGTCAGGCGGGCTAAGAGCACATGTTTGCCTTTAGGCACCCGCGTGCCGCCGAAGTCCAGATCCGTGTCCGATTCAATCGTTGTGGGAACATCGGCGCCGATCCGCCACATCTGGCCGGGCTCAATGAGTTTGTTGATATCGCGGCCCTTGAGTTGCGGCCGTCCGTAAGCGATGGTCACCTTGGCCCGGCCGATGGTCGCCTCCGCCTTGCCGATCTCATTGCCATGAGCGACCGCAATGGTTGCGGCAGCGCTAAGCGCTACGGCGAACCCAAGCAAACTGACGTATGACTCTTTGCCACGCATAAAGTAGCCTCCGATTGACGTTGGTTGGCTCACTGCTACGACTTCGACGCGTTAAACATGATCCGCCAGTCGAGAGCCGTCCGGGCGCCGGCGAGAATCTGCGGCGCACGCGGGCGCTGGGCCTCGCTAACTACCCGAGATTACCTTTCCCACCGCTCCGCCTAACTCCGAGGCGCTCGCAAAACCCACCCAATGTCCCCGTACCATGCCCTTGGAGTCGACCAGGAACAGGGTGGGGAAGATCGAAATCCCTCCGTACGCGGTGTTGGCCTCTGCGCTCCAGTGACCGATTGGGAACTCGATCTTGTGTTCAGCGAGATACCGCTTGCGCGCCTCGTCCGTATAGCTCAGACCCAGAATCCGGTCGGCATTGGCTCCAACGATTACGAGTCCCTTGCTGCTGAATCGATGCTCCAGCGCCACGAGCACCGGCGACTCCTGGATGCAAGGCGGGCAGCCCGTGAACCAAACGTAAAGGAGCACTACCTTCCCTGCGAGGCTTGCCGAGTCGATCTTGTCTCCATTGATTCCGGCGAGCACGAATGGTGGCGCCGGCTTTCCCTCCCATCCGGCGAGTTGATGCTGCAGTTGCGCACCGAATTGCTGATCGGTCCGAATGGCCGCAACATCTACCTTGGTGATCGCGCCCGTCGCCGGATCACGGGTGAGGAACTGTGGTACTCGCGGGTCAGACTCCATCACCCGCAAAAGTACGTCCGCGGCGCCTGGCGCGCGAAGGTCGAACTGTTCAGTGATAGTCTTGAGCGTAGGCGGATGGCCGAATTTCTCCTGGTATTGGGCGACGAACAGCGGAATCCGGAAGAAGGCGCGATAAAGCTTGTCAAGCGCCTGGTGCTCGGCCGGTTGGGTGAAAACCGTGTTGTAAAGATCTGTCACGACCAGGGGCTTGCCGGGCTCGATGTGGTCTCGAATGTAATCCACCACTCGGATCTCGGCCTGGACTTCCTCCTGACCCGAAGGCATGCCCCCGCTGCTCTTGGTGTTGGCCGTAGACGACTGGCGCTGTGCCAGGCTGGTCGCGACGAGGACGAGGCTGGCCGACAGCGCCAGTCCAATCCTGCCGATTCGGCGCTCAAGCCTCACTTCGACCTCCCACGGCCCGTTGCGGGCGACATCTGCCCGCCGCTCTGCTGGAACGCCTGCCAGTGGAAGAGCAGGGCGTACTGCATGTAGTCAGCTTCGTAACTCCAGCCGTGGTCGCCGTTGCGCAGCGTAAACTGGTGCGGGAAATGCTTCGAAGTGAGCACCTGATCGAGCAGTTGGTTGCCTTCCTGGAAGCCGTAACGGTCATGGTCTCCGCAATCAAAGTACACTTTAAGGTTCTGGAAAGTTTCCGGGTGTTCCGCCAGCGTGATCGGATTGTTGGCTTCGAAGTAGGCCTCATTGAGAGGCGATCCGAAGGGTCCTTGCAGTACTTGAGCGTAGAACTGCCAGCGGCGGGTGGCGGGAAACGGATTCGGGAACTTGGGCAGCAAGGCTGCGCTCTGGGCGCTAACCGCGCCGAAAAGGTTAGCATGGCGCAAGCCGATATGAAGGGAGCCGAAGCCTCCCATCGATACTCCGAACAGGCCGCGCCCGGCGGAGTGGGCGATGGTCCGGTAATGCTGATCGATATAGGGAATGAATTCCTGAACGAAAAAGTCCTCGTAGCGATCTTTTCCGTCAAACGAGTTTACGTAGAACGTTTTTCCCGCATCAGGCATGGCCACCAGGAAAGGGCCGAGCTGGCCTTTAGCCAGCATACCGTCCAGGAGCTCTTTGCCCCCACGCTCCGCCCAACTGCGTTCGTCCTCGAACATCCCGTGGAAAAAATAAAGCACCGGATAGCGCTTGTTTGAAGCGGCATAATCCGCCGGCAATGCGACACAGTAATTCACGGCACGGCCGAGGATCGTGCTCTGCACCTGGCTGCAATCGAGGGTGGTCGCGCCCGCCGAGGGACTCTCCGCGGCTTGAACGTGCGCCGAGGCGCCGAGCACCGCTGACGCCAGCGCCGTGATCAGTCCGAGGAGAAAATTAGCAACCATTTGCCTCGCAGGGCTTGTGCAGCGCGAACGATCGAGATCGAAGGGCATGGACATTGTCGAACAGCCTATTGTGGCAACGGAGTTGTGGATCGCGCCTGGTCTGACCCAACGTAGACAGAGGTTTTCCCGCTTCTTGAGGTGGCGCCGACTGATTCGCCGTCGGCGCGGCCAGCCCCGCTCTTACCGCCGTAGAGATCCCCATGGACACGCTTCAGCGCAGACTTGGTCGCTTTATCATGGAGGGTAGCGGGCGCGGACAAACTACCCGCAGATCCGTTTCCGGCAGCATGAAATTCCATCACGGCCTCATCTGCCTTGTTCTGGTCCACGGCTCGGTTGCTATTTCCGCTGTCTTTCTGTTTTGCGAGGCTTTTAGCTGTTATCCGCGCAGCTTCTTCAGGGCTCGATGGGCCCACACTCTTGAGCGTCAGGGAATTGACGCCAGAGTGTGGCTCAGGCCTGACGTTTTGAAGCTCGGGCCCGGCGGCATCGGAAGATTTCAAGCTCGAACCATGATCGGCAGAAGCATCGCTCTGAGCCTGGGCGAAGACGCAGCCGAGACAAAGTATTGCCAGGGACACAACGACAGTTCGCATTTGTTCTGTTCCTCGCGTTACGGTACGGGCCCGGCGCATACGCATCAAGACTGCAACATCCGCTCGACGCCAACCCGTCTTCCGCGATTGAACTCTAGGCTGCCTGCAGCTCGCGTGTCAACTTCGGAAAGGCAGGTTGCCCTCATTATCAAATTCCAGCTCGCGGGCGTCCTGGCTGAGCCGCCAGCCGGAAAGCTCCGCCGCCTCCCCTGCCAACCCCTCGGAAATTAGGATGCGATCAAGGCTCAAGGTGTTACGGATGGACACCAGGCGTTGTTCCGCTGGGGCGGGGCTGGCCGAAACCTGCAGCGCGAATTCGAGCGCTTCCCGGTCCGAGCGGAACCACATCGGCAGCCGCGCTACCCACGGATTGAGGGAAGTGCGCGCATTGACGTACATCTTCTCCGCGTCCATCCTGCGGTAGAGTCTCTCGTGAATGAAGTCAGCCAGGCCTACGCCGAGCCCGTTGCCGGCCGTTTCATCCGTCAAGTCGCGGGCGTAGATCAAATCGATCTGCGGCAGTTCGGGGAGAACGGACTCGAGCCCTCGGCCAATCACCTTCGCGTCCATACCCGTGCCGCTAACATCCTTGCCGATCTCATCCACAACCAATAGATGCAGGCGGGAGAATGGAATTCGCGGGGAAAGGCTCTTGGCGAGAACCAGCATTTGCTCATCGAGTGCGGCCACGCCTTCGGGCGCGCTGGCGCGGATAGCGGCCGCCTTGTGGCGGCCGTTCTCAACGATGGCGAGTCCGGCCAGGATTCTGCCGCTCGCAAGCACCGCGCCCGCGATCGACCG
Source organism: Terriglobia bacterium (assembly GCA_035946735.1). Taxonomy (GTDB): domain Bacteria; phylum Acidobacteriota; class Terriglobia; order UBA7540; family UBA7540; genus Gp13-AA77. The sequence goes on along the minus strand of DASYYZ010000023.1, from coordinate 40,954 downwards.
GATGACCGGCTCGAAGCCGTGTTGCAGCACCAACCGGTGGCACTCCGTGGCCCCTCGATGCTTGCCCATTCCGATACCGATCATCTTGAGCAACCCGCTCTCGATTCTCCCTGTGAACCGCGTGTGAGTCTTGACCCGATTGATGACCAACACACCATCCGCGCCCCAGGCGTTCCGGTCCACAAAGACGGGAAACCCCTCGGGCGTTTCGCCGACGCACACTGCCTCCATTGATGAGCGGACTTCAGCGCCCACGAACTCCGGAACTACTCCGTACCCTGCCAGAATCGCCCTCTGCCCTTCGTCCGTCGCGCCGCCATGGCTGCCCATTGCCGGAAAAACAAACGGATTCGCCCCCTGGGCGATGAGCCATCGGCAGGCCGCGCGAACGATCTCGCGGAGGCTCGCGATGCCGCGACTGCCCGTTGCCACGGCGATCTGCTTACCGACCAGTTGTCCGCGGATCAGGGCGAGTGAGTCGAGTGCGGTGAACACCTCGGCTGCCGGATCGGCAAGGCAAGCCTCGTTCTCGCCGATCCGATCCAGCAGGTGAAAACGCGCGAGTTGTAGAGGCTCCTGCATCGAGCTTTTATTTGGGCATTGCAAAATACAGTGACGACCGTTGCTGTAGCGCCGGTCTGCGACCGGCGTCTTTCGCCGCTCATAGAGCGGCGCTACAGAGAATGACGTCACCGTATTTTGCAATCTTCATTAAGTAGCTAACCTTTCCTTTTGATTCCCGCGTCCCGCTTCTGGTTCATCTGGTTGCTTCTGCTCATCACTTCTGCCGTCTTCCTCCGCCAGTATCCTCAGCCGTGGATAAAGCCCCTCGACCTGCCGCTCGGTCTCTCCAAGGGTTCCGGACGTATCGATCACATAGTCGGCGCGCCTTTTTTTTTCGTCAGGGCTCATTTGCGCCTGGATTCGACGCTCGGCCGCTTGATGCGGGAGTCCGGTCTTGGCCATCAGCCGTTCGAGCTGCTGCTCGGGCCTGCACCAGGCCACGATGACGTTCAGAAACCAGCTTTCGATATGCGCTTCGTAGATGAGCGCGGCGTCCGAGATCACCACCGCGTCTGGATCTTCCGCGTGATAGAGCCGAGTCAGTTGCTGCCGTCGCGCCATGATCGCAGGGTGAACGATGGCGTTGAGCGCGGCGCGCTTGTCGGGATCGGCGAATACGACCTCTCCCAAGCGGCGACGGTCGATCTCGCCCTCCGGATTGAGGATGCCGCGCCCGAATCGGCTTACGACTTCGTCGAACGTCGAGGTCCCTGAGAGGAGTTGTTCGTGACCGAGCTTGTCAGCATCAATGATCTTGGCGCCGAGCCTGGCAAAGATGCCGGCCACGGTGCTCTTGCCCGAGGCGATACCGCCGGTGAGACCAAAAGAAGCCATGGTGACCTATCCCCTGTGACCTGTCACCTGTTCCCTGTCACCTATTCCGTGACCTCTCCGAAGCCGCGCGGCTCGCACCGTGTTCGACATGAGCATGGCAATGGTCAAGGGACCCACGCCGCCAGGCACTGGAGTGTAGGCTCCGGCTCGTTCGCGAACGTCTTCCGGTTGCACATCGCCAATCAGCACGGAGCCTTTGATTTCGAGCTTCCGCAGAGGCTCCGATGGATCGTGAAAGGCTTGGCGCACCTGGTCGGCGGTCGTTAGGCGGTTCATGCCCACATCGATCACGGTGGCGCCGGGTCGAATGAAATCCGCGGTGACGAGAGCCGCCCGGCCGATGGCGGCCACCAGAATATCAGCCTCACGCGCCACTGCAGGCAGATCACGCGTGCGCGAATGGCAAATCGTGACGGTGGCATGTTGGTGAAGCAGGAGCAGGGCCATCGGCTTGCCCACGATGTCGCTGCGGCCGATCACCACCGCGCACGCGCCGGCAATCGGAATCCCGCTGCGGCGCAGGATCTCCATGATTCCGGCTGGAGTGCAAGGCACAAGGCCGGGCTGCCCCGCCACCAAGCGTCCGACGCTCATGGGATGGAATCCGTCGACGTCCTTGCTCGGATCGACGGCCTCGAGGATGCGGCGTGTATCGACTTGGGGCGGCAGTGGAAGCTGTATCAGGATGCCATCGATCTCATCGCGGCGGTTCAGGCTCTCGATCAGGTCAAGGAGCTGCTCGGTGGTAATGGAAGCCGACCATTCGATTTTTTCGCTGTAGAGCCCTAGCGATTCGCAGGCTTTCACCTTGCTGCGGACGTAAATGTGCGAAGCCGGGTTCTCACCCACCAGGACCGCAGCCAGGCCCGGCGTGACGCCGCAAGCCTTCAGTGCCGCGATCTCTCCAGCCAGCTCTTGCTGGATTTCATCCCTAATCTTCAGGCCGTCCAATATTCTCGCGCTCACTCGGGCTCCTCGGTTTGATTCGCTCAGCCACTCAAGCTTACGGCCAGTCAGTCTTTTAATCCCTGTTGCCATTCGTCTCCTTGCTGAAATAAGCCGTCGAGCGTCGCTTGTACTTCTTGCAGCTTCTGCGCCTGCGCAGCGTCGCCGGCGTCCTGCGCGACGGGAATCGGCGGTGCGATGAACGCGGCGATGCGTGTGAACGGGCGCGGAATCTCCGTCCGATCCCAGCTCTTGCTGAACACCCACGATCGCGCCGGCCGAATGTGAAAGCACAGAATCGAAGCGCCCGTGGCTTTGGCCAGCATGACGGCGCCTGGCTTGGCCACGAACCTGGGCCCGCGCGGACCATCAATCGTAAAGGCGGCGTCGTGCCCGCGCTGGACGGCCCGAACCATCCCCACCAGGGCCCGGGCCGCTCCGCGGCTGGCTGACCCGCGCGCGATCTCATAGCCGAGCTTCTGGATTACTTGGGCCGTGAAGCGGGCGTCGAAGTTGTAGCCGCTCATTACCACGATTCCGCGATTCCGCCAGAACCAGGTGGCCGCAAAGATCTCGTGATGCCAGAAGGCGTAAACCACGCGCTTGCCGGCAGCGTCCGCAGCCTGCCGGTTTTCCCATCCATGAATCTCCCAGCGCAGGCTGCAGCCGATCAGGCGGACTATCCAGGCCGCGAGCCAGCCGAAGACGCGGATCTCAAGCCGCTGAAAGCCGGACAGGTCGTTCGGCGCAGCCTCAACTTTTGGGCGGAAAGATCCAGCCGCCTCGGCAATCGGTTCATCAGGTAATCGGGTCATCGAATCATGCGGTGATTAAGCGATCGGGCGGTTGAGCGATTGAAAGAAAATCCCGGCGGCCTCTAGCCTACATCCCTTCGTAATGGGGTCCGCCCCCGCCCTCAGGACACACCCAGGTGATGATCTCGTAGGGATCGGCGACGTCGCAGGTCTTGCAATGAACACAATTGGACGGATTCAGCTTCAGCCGCTTGCCGCAGTCGCCTGCGCTCTCTTCCATCTCGTAAACCTGGGCCGGGCAGAAGTATTGGCACGGGTTGCCGTATTCCTGGGTGCAGCGATGATTGCAGATGTCGAAGTCGGCGATCCGGAGGTGAGAGGGCTGATCCTCCTCGTGATGGGTCGAGGAATGGTAAACGTCTTTCAGTTTGTCGAAAGTCAGCTTTCCATCGGGCTTGATGTGCTCCAGCCGCTCACCGTCCAGCTCCGAGAGCCGCTTCATGTGCTGGTAATCGGGACGGCTCCGGTAGCGCGCATGCAGGCCGCGCCCGCCCGTCACGAACTGGAGCGCTCCATGCAGCATGCCGGGGAAGAATCCGTGCTCGAACCCCTGATGGTAGTTGCGCACCTTCCAAAGCTCATCGTGAACCCAGCTCGACCGCCACTTCTTCTCGAACCTCACGAGGCCCTGCGCTGATGTCTCCCCGCTGGAGAGCGCCTCGAAGATGGCTTCCGCCGCCATCATTCCCGTCTTCATCGCCAGATGAATTCCCTTGAGGCGCTGCGAATTAAGAAATCCTGCCGAATCCCCGATGATCAGGGCTCCGTCGGCGACCGTGTTGGGGATAGCGAAGTAGCCGCCTTCGGGCACCGTCTTCGCGCCATAACGCACCATCTGCCCGCCTTCGAGCAGACTTCGCACCCACGGATGGGTCTTCCAAAGCTGAAACGCATTGTGAGCATCGAATCGCGGATCCTCGGCGTCGAGGCCGCTGACGAGGCCCAGAGAGAGCCGCGTTTCGGAAGACGCGTAGATGAATGCACCGCCGAACTGCTTTGCGCTCAGCGGCCAGCCGGCCGTGTGTACCACCTGGCCCTTCGGCAAGCGGCCAGCCGGAACATCCCACAGCTCCTTGACGCCGATCCCGTAGGCTTGCGAATTGCGCCCATGGTCGAGATCGAGTTTGCGAACCAGTTGCTTAGTGAGCGAGCCGCGCGGCCCCTCGGCGAAGACCGTTACCTGGGCTCGCAGATCGTATCCGGCCTGGTAGTTCGATTTTTGCCTGCCGTCTTTGTCGATGCCTTTGTCGCCGGTGCGTACGCCCGCCACCCGCGTCCCCTCGTAGAGCACTTGCACACCCGAGAAGCCTGGAAACAGGTTGATGCCGGTTTGCTCCACCTGCGCGCCCAGCCACTTTACGAACTTATTCAGCGAAATGATGTAGTTGCCGTGATTGTTGAAGAACGGTGGATTGATAGGCGCTTTGAACTTGCCGGTCCGGGTCAAGAAGTAAACCGCGTCGCCCGTTACCGGTGAATCGAGCGGCGCCCCGCGGCTCTGGAAATCGGGCATCAGCTCGACGAGGGCGCGCGGATCGAGCACAGCGCCGGAAAGCGAGTGCGCGCCGAGTTCTTCAGCCTTTTCGAGCACGTAGATGTTCTCAGTGCTTAGGGCTGCGTTCCCTGATGTGTTCTGCGGCTGCTGTTCGATCAATTGTGCGAGACGCAGCGCGCAACTGAGACCGGCGGGTCCGGCTCCCACGATTAGGACGCTGGTTTCGAGAGTTTCTCGCATGCGAGGAATGGAGAGTCCCGTACATTAAAGTTGAGTCATCTCAAGCGGCACGAGCGCCGAAGGTGAGCTTCATTATTTCGGCAGACCCGCCATCTGCTGCTTGAGCGTTGACGACAGATAAGGGTCGCCGCCGAAGTCCTTTTCGACCTTTTCATAGAGCGCCCGTGCCTGAGCAGGGTGACTCGAGCGCAGCAGGTCAGCCTCGGCCAGCAAGGCCGTGCCCCGCGGCACCGTCGACGCAGGATGATCGGCCAGGTTCTGGTAGACCTTGACGGCGTCCGCAGTCTTACCTTCCTTGGCAAGCTCGCCGGCGAGCGCCATGCCGGCCAGAGCAGCCGTTTCCTTGTCCGAGGACCGGCTGGCAGCCTCCAGCGTTTTCTGCGCGTTGCCATCCTGGCCCAAGGCTTCCTGGCACAATCCCACATGGTAGCGGGCAAAATCAGCTGCTTTCTGCCGCGGGTAGCTCGCTACCACCTGATTAAACTGGGCGAGCGCCGCTTTGTACTTTTCCTGATCGCTGGAGAACTGACCCTCGGTCTGCGGCGGCTGAGCGCCGTTGAACAAGTTCACCGGCGCAGCCGAAATCGGAGCTTTGAATGTCTTCAGCGCCGTTGCTAGGGCCGCGTTGGCGGCGGTCTCCTGGCGCTCGTTGTAGGCTCGCCAGCCCACTACGGCTGCGATCACGACAACGGCCGCGGCGATCCCTGAAAGGATCTGCCTGGAGTTTTCTTTGGCGAAGCTCTGAAAACTTTCAATCGTGCTTACGAACTCGTCTTCTTTGAGGTCATGCCGGCTCAGCCGTGCCACACGTGTTCTCCTGTTCGGTAGATTTCAGGGTTACCGCTTCTCGGTTGGTGGTAACAATTCAGTTTAGTCGATTGTGTTCCAGAACGACAGTCCGAAACCAAACTTGGAGGCTGTGTTCTATTCTAACCCTCGTCTTGACGAGGAGCGCCGTAGCCGATATTATTGTCAGTCAGCGCCCCGACGACAATTACACGGCGACAATGATATAGGGAGAGTAGGACTGTGAAGCGAACGTTCCAACCAAACCGCAGAAGGCGATCGAAAACGCATGGCTTCCGGATCCGGATGCGCACCCCCGGGGGGCGAAACACGCTTCGGCGCCGGCGCCAGAAGGGCCGACACATTCTGACGCCGGCATGAACGCCCGCCGGCGGCCACTTTCATTCCCCAAGACTCTCCGGCTGCTCCGGCGTAACGAATTCCGACGGGTCTATCAGGAAGGCCGCCGCCGGAGTGCCCCACTATGCACGGTCTTTTTTCGATCGAACGGGCTGAGCGGCAGCCGCCTCGGCATCACCGTCCCCACCGCGGTGGGCAACGCCGTGCTTCGCAATCGGGTAAAGAGGCGGGTGCGGGAAGTCTTCCGCCTGAACGGCAGTCTGATTGCGTCGGGCTGGGACATCGTGGTGAATCCGCGCCGGGAAGTGGCGCGAACGCCTTTTGCTACACTGGAACGGGAGTTGGTGAGGCTGTTCCCGCAAACTCCGCCGCCTTCGACTGTACGGCCGCTGCCGGGGAGCGAAGTCACGGGTTCGTAAAGACCGCAGTGCTGGCCTTGATCGGCTTTTACCGGTCGTCGCTTTCGCCCGCCATTCCTTCCTCTTGCCGCTTTTACCCCACGTGCTCGGGTTACGCTTACGATGCAGTTTCGACGTGGGGAGTGCGGCGGGGCTTGCGCCTGGCCCTCGGACGGGTTCTGCGCTGCCGGCCGTTTGGAGGCCATGGCTGCGATCCTGTACCAGGACGGGAAGAGGCTCCCGGCGCGTCGCAAGTGGGTGACGGCTGTGACCCAGGCGTCGGGAGCTGATAACTTGAGAATCCGAGGATTTGAGTGAAGTCAGACGAAACCAAGCGGCTGATCATAGCCTTCGCCATCACGTTTTTAATTGTCGTTCTCTGGCGTCCGCTGATTTCGAGGTTCACGGGGCCCGAGCCCACATCCGAGCCTGCAACGGGCCAGAGTTCCGGTAGCGCCACGAATCCATCCCCCAATGTGCCGTCCGGCGCTCCTCCAGCGTCCTCAGCCGTCCAGCCTCCACCAGCGCCGGTGTCCGCGCCTATTCGCGGCAAACGGGCGCAGGAGATCGTGGTGGAAAGCGATGATTATCAGATTACGCTGTCCACGGAAGGCGCCGTGGTGAAGAGCTGGGTGCTGAAGAAGTATCGCGATGCCAATGATCGGCCGCTCGATCTGGTGAATCAGGAGGCCTGCGAGCAGCTTGGATTTCCGATGTCAGTTTCGCTGCCAGATTCCGGACTTGCCGGCAAAGTGAATGGAGCGCTCTACGCAGTCCAAGGAGCGGCGGGCGGCACCATCCGCGCTCCGGCGAAGCTGCAGTTCACCTATAGCGACGGCCAGACCCAGGTGCAAAAATCCTTTTCCTTCGGTGACGGTTACCAGATCGATGTCAAGGTTGGCGCTTTTGACTCACGCGGCTACATGCCCGCCGGAATCCTGTGGCCGGGAGGATTCGGGGACTACTCGCTCGGTCCGAAGACCGTGAGCACCAACAGCGAGGCCGTGTACGACGTGAATGGCGATGTCACTAAAGTGAAGGAGAGCAAGGCGAAGGGGTCTGAGGCCGCGACCGGACCCGTCGCGTACGCCGGCCTCGAAGATCACTACTTCATTGACATCCTCATTCCACGCTCGTCGGACGCCGTTTTTCGACTCAGCCGCCGGTCGTATAGGCCTACGAATTGGACTGAGAAGGAACTGCCGTCGCCCCTTCAGGCTGAACTCGCAAGCGCGGGCGGGCAACCGATCGAGTTCGGTCTAGTGGTTGCGCCGAAAGACCTCGATCTGCTGCACGCCATGAAGCCGCCGCTCGACGGCCTGGTGGAGTTTGGTATCTTCAGCGTGCTGGCCAAGCCGCTTTTCCTGGCCATGCGCTACGTCTATGACCACTGGGTGCACAACTACGGCTGGGCGATCATTATTCTCACCTTGGTCATCAACGTTGCCCTTTTCCCGTTGAAGCTGAGAAGTATCCATTCCGCACAGAAGATGCAGCGAGTCGCGCCCAGGGTGAAGCGCATCCAGGAGCAGTACAAGCAGTACAAGCTCAACGATCCGCGCAAGCAGAAGATGAACGAAGAGGTGATGAAGCTGTACAAAGAGGAGGGCATCAATCCGCTCGGCGGATGCCTGCCCATGGTGCTTCAGCTTCCGTTCCTGTATGCCATCTACGAGGTGCTCGGCACCGTGATCGAGATGCGGCACGCGCCCTGGCTGGGATGTATCAAGGACCTTGCCGCGCCGGATTCGTGCCATCCCTTCGGCATACCATTCCCGTTGCTTCCCACGCTCATGATCATCAGCATGTTCGTCATGCAAAAGATGACGCCCATGGCCACCACCGATCCCAATCAGCAGCGCATGATGTACATTATGCCCTTGATGTTCGGCGTAATTTTTTACCGCCTGGCTTCGGGGCTGGTGTTGTATTATATGGCGGCGAATCTGGTTGGCATCGCGCAGCAGTTGATCATCAACCGGTTCATCCCGGTCGCGACTCCCGGAGGCGGCGCCCCGCCGGCGGACGTGAAGGCTGCTGGCGACCCGTCGGCCAAGGCTCTTAACCGTCGGGCTCCCCGGAAGCCCGTCAGTGTGAAGAACTGAGAAGATATGACGTCCGACGCTTTACCCTCCACCGGTTCTGAACCGTCGTTCGAGCGCTACCGGCCTCAAATTGAATCACTCCTCAATGACATTATCCGGCATGGCCAGTTCCGGTTGGACTACATCGTTCGCCATCCTGAGCCGTTGAACGAACCGATCGAATCCCCGGAGATTACGGTCGACTTCTCCGGACCCGACTCCGGCCTTCTTATCGAAGCTCAGGCCGAGTTGCTGAACGCGATCGAATATGTCGTGTTGCGCGCCGTTCGCCTCGAAGAAGGCTTGTTCCCCAAAATAGCCTTCGACTGCGAGGGTTGGAGGCGCCTGCGGGTCGGGGAGCTCAAGCTCATGGCTCAGGTGGCGGCCGATCGGGTGCAAGAGAGCGGAGACCCGCTTCCCCTCGGTCCCATGAATCCTCGCGAGCGCCGCATCATCCACCTGGCGCTTCACGGCCACACCGAAGTGCGCACCGAGAGTGAAGGGCGCGGCCCGGAGCGTCGAGTAGTAGTCTACCCGGTATCCTCTTCGACTCGCCGCCGCTAGCGGCGAGCGCAGCCTCTGAATCAATCCCCGAGCGACGTTACGGACAACGGACCCAGGACGACGCGCGAAGACACCATTGCAGCGATCGCCACACCGCCCGGACGTGGCGGTATCGGCGTTGTGCGGCTCTCCGGTGATGGCGCCATTTCGATCGCCTGCGGCCTGATTCACCTGCCTACACTGTCTCCTGAGACTCAACACGCCACCGTGGGCGAGTTTCGCGAGCCGAATTCGGATCGCATTCTTGATAAGGTGGTGGTCACGATCTTTCGCGCTCCGCACTCCTACACCGGCGAGGACATCGCGGAAATTTCGTGCCACGGCGCTCCGGTGATCCTGGGCTATCTCGTTGAGTGCTGCCTCAATCGCGGAGCGCGCCCCGCTGAAGCCGGCGAGTTCACTCTGCGCGCTTTCCTGAACGGCCGGATCGATCTCACGCAAGCCGAGGCTGTGCGCGACCTGATCGAATCGCGCACGCTCTACCAGGCGCAGACCGCCGCCCAGCAGATGGAAGGCGCAGTTTCGGCGCGGATCAAGCCACACAAGAAGGCACTGGTCGACTTGATCGCGCGCCTCGAAGCAGGCATCGACTTTGCAGAAGACGACGTCCCGGTTTCCGGCTGGCAAGAGATCGAGCAGAGCCTGAGCGCCATATCCCGGGACCTCGAGCACCTTGCTTCCGGCTACGAGTACGGCCGCGTGGTGCGCGAGGGCCTCAGCCTGGCGATCGTCGGCCGGCCCAATGTGGGCAAATCGAGTTTGTTCAACCGGCTGCTGAACGAAGAGCGCGCAATCGTAACGCCAACTCCCGGCACCACGCGCGACTTGGTGGCCGAGAGCGCTGCCATCGGAGGCATCCCCTTGCGCCTGGTGGACACGGCCGGTCTCCGCGAAACCGCCGACGAGGCGGAACGCATAGGAGTCCGAAAGACGAAAGAGGTGATCGCCGCTTCGGATCTGAGGCTGCTGGTGCTCGACGTCTCGCAGGATTGGACCGCCGAAGACTGCACGCTGCTCGACCGTCTGCGTCCGCTCGGCGGCCTGCTCGTGGTTTTCAACAAAACAGATTTGCCCCCCAGGCTGCGTGAAGCTGACCTAGCGTCCGCCTCGAACCCGGAAGGGGGCCTTGCAACCTCCGAGGCAGGACGGTCGCTGAATGTGGTTAGGACCTCGGCGCTCACCGGCGAAGGCATACCTGAGCTCAAATCGAAACTCCTCGACGTTGCGGCGCCGGCGCGTGATGTTAACCCTGACGGCGCGCTGATCACTAATCTTCGCCATCAGCAACTCATCCGGAAATCGCTGGACGCGCTCACCCACGCTCGCGAGGCCGCGCGTGAACACGTTCACCACGAGATGCTTCTGCTCGATCTCTATGACGCATTGCACGCACTCGACACGATAACCGGCGCCACCACAGTGGAGGATGTGCTGGGCGTGATTTTCTCAAGCTTCTGCGTGGGCAAATAGGAACGAGGCTCGCAAGAAGCGGCGCAGCCAGGTAAACTGGCGGCGAGCTGAAATGTATGCACGTGGAGGCATATGCTGCGAGCATCAGCAAGGGCCGTTCTTCTGTGGTTCGCTTGTTCCTGCCTGGCTGCGGCCAAGACTCCGGTGATTCTATCGACCGACGTCGGCAACGAGGTGGACGATCAGTGGGCCATCGTCTACATGCTGACAAATCCCGATTTCGATGTGCTCGGCATCATCTCCGCGCACGCGCCTACGCTGACGCCGCCCGCGGCCCACACCACATTCCTGGTGCTTCGAGACGAGGTCGAAAACCGCTTGCGCATGACGGCGCATCCGCCGCTGTTTGAAGGATCGAGCCTGCCCCTGCAGGACTCGAAGACGGCGCGCGGCAACGCGGGCGTCGAATTCATGATCGAATCGTCCAAGGCTTTCTCGAGCAGCAATCGTCTTACCGTGCTCACCATCGGCGCTGCCACGGATGTCGCCTCCGCTTTGCTTGAGGATCCAACGATGGCCGGCCGGATTCGCGTGATCGCGATGGGGTTCAACCGCTGGCCGAACGGCGGTGACGAGTTCAACGTGGCGAATGATGTGGCGGCCTGGCAGGCGATTCTGCAATCGGATGTGCCGGTGGTGGTGGGCTCAGGGGACGTCTGCCGGGCCAATCTTTCGCTCACTCTCGACGAGGCGCGCAGGCGGGCGGGCGAACACGGGCCCGTCGGCCACTGGCTCTGGGATGAATTTCAGGCCTGGTACTACCGCTTCGTGAAGCCGGTGCGCAGCGACGATCTCTCCAAGCCGTGGGTGATCTGGGACATCATCACGCTGGCCTACGTGGAAGGGCTCACTCAGCAGGAGACGTATCCCAGACCCGTTCTCAAGAGCGACATGAACTTCGATCACGGCGAGACGACACGAACTATCACCTGGATCACCAGCGTCGACTCAAAGCGATTGTGGCCCGATTTCGTTTCGAAACTGGACGAGTACGAGAGAACGCACAACCTGGGCGAAACTTCGGCACCCTCGTTCCTGCCTTAGCCGCCCGCGGCCTCGTGCTCGTCGGCAGAGCGACTCAAGGCTCCTCGCGCATTGTGGACAACGCCTGCTGCGGATCGAAGCCGATCCAGAGGGCTGATCCGGCAAGCGCGATCACGCTCGCTGTTCCGAATGCCATGATCCACCCGAATTCCCGGGCGATCCAAGGCGTGGCAAGGGCCGCGAGCGCGCCGCCGACATTGCCGCCCGTATTCAAAAAGCCGCCAGCAGTTCCAGCGATAGGCGCCGCAATCTCCACAATCGCCGCCCAGGTAGGCCCTTCGCACATCCAGCCCAGCGCCGCGCCGATCGAAAGAAGCACGACAGCCCAGTGCCCGCTCTCGACGCGGACCCCGGCAAAGGCCACCACAGCGGCAGCACCCAAGGCGATCATCGGGACGAGTCGCCGTCCTCTGCGCGCTCCCAGCCGGGCGGTCAGTCCATCGCTCAGCGCGCCTGCAATTGGAGTGCTGAACATAGCGACCACGAATGGCCCGGCAGCGGCGAATCCTCCCTTGACAAGCGAAAAATGGCGCACTTCGACGAAGTAGACATAGCACCACCAGATGAAGAGGTAACCGAGATAGGTCTGGCAGGCGTAGATCGCGCACAGCCTCCAGGCCTGCCCGCTCGAAAGGAGAATTCTCCAGCCGCCGGTAGGAGACGTGCTTCCCGCGGCTTTCCGGTCGGGACCGGAAATGACTTCCAGCTCGGCTTTGTTTACGCCTCGATGCCCGCGCGGATGATCCCTGGCGTAGAGCCACCAGATCGAGACCAGCAGAGGCGCAGCCAGGGAACTCACTGCTACCGCATTGCGCCAGCCGATATGCACCATCAGCACGGAAATCAGAGGTCCGGTGACCGCCGAACCCAGAAAAGCTCCGCTGATCACCAGCCCGTTGGCAAGACCGCGCTCCGAGTCCGGCAACCAGTCGGCGACCGCTTTGGTTGCTCCGGCGTAAGTGGGTGCTTCACAGATCCCGAGCGCAAGACGCAGGAGTATGAAGGTTCCAAGCACCCAGGATGCCGGCAGCAGCGTGCTGCCGGGCAAGTAAGCCGTCAGGAGTCCGAGCGCGGCCCAGCTCAGTCCGGCCGCAGCCATCACGCGTCGTGGGCCGAAACGGTCTGCCCATGCGCCGGAAGGCGTGTTAAAGGCCGTGTAGGTGAAGAGAAATGCGGTGAAGATCCAGCCCAGTTGCACCGCACTCAAATGAAACTGGCGCATGATGGGCTCGCCTGCCACGGTGAGGCTTACTCTGCAGATGTAGCTCACCAGGCTGAAGCCAACCAGCAGGGCCAGAATGCGCCAGCGCACTGAGCTCGGTACGAAGTCCCCGATGGCACCGGAGTTTTGAGATTTCGCGGTTGGAGAGATGGACACGAGTCACGGGCGAGGAAGCGCCTCTTCCTCAGCTCTGGAATCGCCTCGATCCAGCTTCGACCTGAGCGTGGCGAGATTCCATCCTAAAAAGGCTCCGGAAGGTAGAGATCACGTCCGGCCTGCTCCACCACCAGTGTATCGGGATCGGATTCATAGTCCTGACGCCGAAAGGAAAGCGGGTCCATGTAGCCTAGATTAATACGTCTGCAGGTCTCTTCATCGATACCCGAGGCCAGTGTAATCTGGTACCGGGGAACCAGCTGGCCGTACTGGTCCCGGCGGGAGGCGAAACTCACGTGGGCAAGGTGAGCGGCCACGCATAGGTTGGCCTGAAGATCGGGGGACTGCGCCACCAATTGGCGCACGATCTCCACGGGAGCATAACCGTAGCGCTCAATCAAGCTGCCGTGGACCGCTGACACCGAGCGCAGATGAGGTGCGTAGATAATGAGCTCGCCTCCGCCTTCCATGATCGGTCCCAGCTTGTAGCTGGCCTTCCCGCCTACCCAGAGTTCGTCATAGACCTCGTCGAGCAGCGCGACCACGCGTTGGAATTTCCGGCCGGTGTACTTGATATGGACTTGTTGGCTGACCATCGCGGCGCGGCGGAAAGCCTCGCGCACGTCTCCAGCAAAAAGGGCACGGGTGTGCAGGCGATGGTCCCGGCCCCGGCTAACGACGGAATTTAGCGAGATCACGCGCGCCGGAATGAACTCCGCTGCCGCTTCGATGAGGCGCCGGCTGGGAGTTTCAATGCGGCCGATCACATTTTCGATGTTGAGGAGCGCTCCCAGCCAATGCGTCAGGTGCGTCAACTCCGGACCCGCGACGCCGGGGAAAAAGTACTTGGCTCCGCCCGCGAAGCCCGCGACCTCGTGCGGCACCGTGGCCCCGAAGATGAGCACCGTATCATAGCCGCCTGGAGCGAGCAGTCGATTGACCGTGAGGCGCACTGCCTGATCGATCAGGCTGCCCGTCATCTCGCGCACTCGGTCCCGGGCGAGTTCGCCGATGGGCACAAGCTGCTCCGGATCGGCCCAGCGGTGATCGAAGATACTGCCGAGGCCGGGCGCCGCCGCCGGATCGCGGACACCCAATTTCACCCTCTTCTCTTCCTCGGTCATAGGAGCGTGCGTGCCCTGGGCCACCAGCGCGTCGAACTGTGATACTTTGCGGCCGGCCAAAGCTTCCGCCGCAAAAGGAAAAAGCAGGTCTGTGTTGTCGTCGCGCGTTTTGTCCGGAACGATGGCGAGCACGCGGGCGCCCGGCGCTATGCCTGTGAGGGCGTTCTCAACGATTCCGCGCAGCTCGGCTGGAGAGAAGTCGCGGTCAGGGGCACCCGCGCCGATCACCGAAGAGGCAGGCTGATTCTGCATACGCTCACTCTAGCATCCGGACCGCGGACTGATCAGGAGATTATAGAGGGCCTCCTGCCGCCGGCGTCCGCGGCCATAGATCTCTGTCTTTGGCGGATCAGGATCATACACCGCCGCCGCCGGAGCGGGCACAGCGCGGAAATCGGTCAGGAATCCTAGGGACTCAAGAGCCAGCAGGGCGGCGCCGCGGCTCGAGGCTTCGGCAACGGCCGACGCCAGCACGGGCGCGCCGATCACGTCAGCCATCATCTGGGTCCAGACCGGAGAGTGAAGAATCCCGCCGCCGCTCGCGACGATGCGGGCGGACCGACCCAGGACCGCCGACATCTGCTCGTAGATAGCGGCAAACCGATAGGCTACTGCTTCCATCGCCGCGCGCACGATGTCGATGGGCCGCGTGTCGAGGCTCATCCCGGTCACGGCCGCGCGCGCGTTATCGGCCCATCCCGTGCTCCGCTCGCCCGAAAAGAACGGCAAAACGGTCAGCCCGTGGCCGTCAGGCTCAAGGCTGGCGAGGGCCGGCTCCATTCCGTCTTCTTCCAGTTGAAGAGCGTTGCGCCACCATGCATAGACGTCGCCGGCATTCGAGAGCGCGCCACCCACGAGGGCGTAGCGCCGGTCAGCGCGATAGCACCATAGCCCCCTCGGCGTTTCGACTTTATCGGCCTGCCAACAAATCCGCATGGCTCCGGAAGTGCCTACCATCAGGGCCACTCGATCGCGCTCCACGCAGCCGGAACCAATGTTGCTGCAAGCCCCGTCTCCTAGAGCGGGCAACCACGGCAACCTGGCGAGCGCGGGCCAGCGTCCCGCATATTCGGCGGTCACCCCAGTGAGGAATTCGTGGTCCGCTGCCAGAGGGGAGAGATGGTCAGCGCTGATGCCCGATTCCTTCAGCATCTCCTCATTCCACGAGCACGTGTTGGGATTCAAGAGGCCGGTGCCCGAAGCCATGGATACGCTGCACAGCGTGCGGCCGAAGATTCGGAGGTGCAGGTATTCACCGAAGGACATCCACCGGACCACGCGCCGGTACAAGTTCGGCCGAGTGCGCACCAGCCACAGCAATTTCGCGGGAAAGTAACTGGAGTGGGGCAGGGCGCCGGTCTGAGCGTGAATCCAGTCCGCGCCCAATCGCTCCGCAAGGCCCGCAGCGTCGCAGCGGCTGCGGGTGTCGTTCCAGTTGAAAACCGGCGTGGCTGCTCGGCCCTCCACGTCCACTCCGACCAGGCTGTGCCAGAAGGTGCACGATCCCACCGCGCAGATGTCACGAACCATGCCGCCGGCAGCTTGGATGAGCGTGTCGACGGTGCGGCAGGTTAGATCAAGGAGCTTGTCTGCGTCCGCCTCCACGCCGCCATCAGGCGTGGTCTTCATTTCGTACGCTGTGCGGCTTTCGGCGCCCTCAACGGCGCGTCCAACGGCGTCATAAACCAGCGCTCGCACCGACGATGTGCCCACATCCAGCGCCAGCACTAAAGGCCGCCGAGCCTCGCCAGGACCAGTGCTTGCGCTGTCTGACTTGCCGTCCATCAATGGTTCCGTCGCTCGGCGGCGCTTCTCGTCCTTGGCCGGCGGCCTCTGTTCCACGTAGCCTACCACTTGGTCCCCGACCTTGTGCTGCCGCAACAAAAGAGAGGGGCGCCGGGAATCAGCCCGGGACGGCTGATCCGCACTCGAATATTTCACTCGATGACATAATTCCGGAAGAAAGAAAAAGAGCCTAAGGAAGGTACTTGTCTCTCAAAATCGCCATGTGATGCAGTTCGTGGCCGGCAATCATGTAAGCGAGCGAGCGCACGCTTACCTCATTCTTGTTTGCCGTGCCGCGGCGCAACCAGCTTTCGCCTGGCAGATTGCCGAGCAGACTAAGCGTAGAACGCCGAACCGCGGCAAAATCCTCCGCGAGCGAAGCCAGTTTTGAGTTGCGGAAGGGGCCGGAGCGCACGTAGTCGTCCTGCTCGAAGCCCTCGATGGGAGTCGGATCGTTGCGAGAAATACGCAAGACACGATAACCGAAAATCCGTTCCGTATCGCTAAGATGCCCCACGACCTCCTTCAAAGTCCACTTTCCGGGCGCATAGGCGAAGTTGCCGCGATCTTCAGTGGTGGAGCGGAGAAAGGCCTGCGAAGAGTCGAGCTGTGTCTGCAAGATGGAAAGGACGTCGCCATCGGGAACGAGGGCAATGTATTTCTCATAGTACGCCGCATACTCGTCGGCGCCGGGACGGCACGAAGTCGGAACGCGATTCATCGTCAATCACCTTAACCCCGGAGCCTCTGTCTTCGCAAGTATGACTCCGTGAGACCTTCTCGTGCCTCATCCTGAGCATCCGCTAATCCGCGTTTGGCATTTCAGATGCCTACGGGTATTCATCGAGCCCAGGCTTGTTCCTCCTTTTGCTCGGGCTCGAGAGGGTGGGGCGCCTTAAATCTGTTCCGTTGTTGTACGGAGCGCCCCCACCCCAGATCGACCGCGCACACCGAAATGCCGCAGGTCTCGTTCCTCCAATCATCTCCAATCATTGGTTCACAGGTTCGAAAGGTGCCACGGGGGCAACCCCTCTTGCAGCGTGTGGTTTCTGGCGATGACTGAGGCGGGGAAAAGCGGGTTAGACTTCAGCCGCTCGCCGTTGGAAGATTTCGATGTACACGTTCACCAGACTCACTGCTGCCGGAGTTATGCCCGGAATGCGCGCCGCCTGGCCGAGCGTCAGCGGCTTCACGCGAGTCAGCTTCTCAACCACCTCGCGCGAGAGGCCCGAGACCTGCCGGTAGTCGAACCAGCCCGGGATCGCTCGCGCCTCGGCGCGTTTCATGTGCTCGATCTGCCGTTCCTGCTGCGCGAGATAGCCTTCGTACTTGAAATCGGTCTCGATCCGGCGAGCTTCTTCGCGGGCGAAGAGGGCTCTGCCAGCGTCCGCCGCGCCAAAGTCCGGCTGTCCGCCCAGCGGCGCCAGGCCTTGCCCCTTCAGGCTGTCGTTCACCCAGGCCGTCAGGTCTTCCATCGTCACTTCCGGCCGCTTGAGCAATTGGGCGCCGGTGAGCGTCGCGGGACCCGCGAATCGGCCGGCGGTCATCAGACCCAATTTGCCGTAGACTTCGCGTCCTACACGCGACTGGGGATCAAGGCGCGCTTCGAGCAGAAACCGGCTTGCGGCCGCGATGCGCTGCCGCTTCTTGATAAACGCCTGGTAGTGATCCTCACTGATCGTGCCGGCGCCATACCCGAGCGGAGTCAGGCGCTCATCGGCGTTGTCGATGCGCAGGTGCAGCCGGAACTCAGCCCTCGACGTGAACATGCGGTAAGGCTCGTCGCAACCCTTGCTCACCAGATCATCGATGAGGATTCCGGTGTAGCCGCGGGTGCGCTCGATCATCAGCGGGTCGCGGCCCTGCACGCGCAGACCGGCGTTGATCCCGCCCATGATGCCCTGGCAGGCCGCCTCTTCATAGCCGGTGGTGCCGTTGATCTGACCGGCCAGAAACAGGTTGGCGACCATCTTCGTTTCGAGCCACGGATTGAGCTCGGTGGGCTGCACCATGTCGTACTCGATGGCGTAACCGGGCCGGATCATGTCGGCCTGCTCGAGGCCCGGAATCGAGCGCACGATGGCCCACTGCACGTCAATCGGCATGGAGGTGGACATGCCGTTCACGTAGATCTCATTGGTGTCGAGGCCCTCCGGCTCCAGAAAGATCTGGTGCTGCAGCTTGTCGGGGAACTTCACCACCTTGTCTTCAATCGAAGGGCAATAGCGCGGGCCGAGGCTCTTGATCTGGCCCGAGAATAGCGGCGAGCGGTGAAGATTCTCCCGCAACAACCGGTGCGTCTCGGCGTTGGTGTAAGTGATCCAGCACACCGTCTGCGGCTGAGTGATGGCGCGGGTGCGGAAGCTGAAGGGCGTCGGAATCGGGTCGCCGGCCTGCTCCTCAAAGCGCGAGAAATCAAGGGTGCGGGCGTCCAGGCGCGGCGGCGTCCCCGTCTTCAAGCGTCCGATCTCGAAACCAAGCCGGCGCAGCGCTTCTCCAAGCATCACCGAAGGCTGTTCGCCTGACCGGCCGGCCGCGTACTTCTCCTCGCCGCAATGAATGAGGCCGTTCAGAAACGTGCCTGTGGTGATCACCACGGCGCCCGATTCCACCGTGCGTCCGTCGCGCAGCTTCAAACCGCGCACGCGGAAGCGCGGGCAGCCTACCGAGAATTGCGGCTGGTCGTCATCCTGAGCACAGCGAAGGACCTGCTTGTCGCCAGAAGGTATCGGATTTTTCGTCGCCTTCGCTTCCCCAGAATGACACGCTGCTGGTCGGGCTGGCAGCTCCTCGAGCACGAGATCCACGACCTCGGCCTGTTTGATCCGCAGGTTAGGCTCGGATTCGAGCACTTGGCGCATCTTCGCCCGATAGAGCTTCTTGTCAGCTTGCGCGCGGGGAGACCACACGGCCGGACCGCGGCTGGTGTTGAGAAGCCGGAACTGGATGCCGACGGCGTCAATCACCTCGCCCATGACGCCGCCAAGCGCGTCCACCTCGCGCACCAAGTGGCCTTTGGCAACTCCGCCCACGGCAGGATTGCACGACATCTGCGCAATCAGGTCGAGATTCATTGTGTAGAGGGCGGTGCGCAGGCCCATGCGAGCCACGGCCATGGCGGCCTCGCATCCGGCATGCCCGGCGCCTACCACTACCACGTCGTACTTTTCGGTAAATTCTGCCGGCATATCTTGGTCGGAATTTCCTTTAATCTACAGCTCGGCCTGACGACGATTCTCCTGGCGCATAGTCGCAGCTTAGCTATCTTACCAAGAATTCCCGCAGGACTCCGCGAAGGGTCGCAGCCGGCGGCCGGCCGGCGGTAAGTTGTGTTAAAGTTTCTTCGTTGCCTGCTGCCGCAACTTCAGGGCAAGGCGCGGGCGTGGGGGGCAGGCCGCAGTCGGTCGAGAGATTCAAAGGCGCCGGATCGCATCCGTTTTGTTGGCTTGGAATTCCGGCGCCGAAGTTTCCGAGGAGAGATCCGTGATCCAACTAAAGGTCAACCACGCTGCACACTCCTTCGACGGCGATCCGGAGATGCCGCTGCTCTGGTATCTGCGCGATATTCTGGGCCTTACGGGCGCCAAGTACGGCTGCGGCGTGGGACTCTGCGGCGCCTGTACGGTACACCAGAATGGCGAGGCTATTCGCTCCTGCCTGACTCCTGTGAAGGCCGCTGCCGGCAGTGAGATCGCCACGATCGAGGGCTTGGGCGCTCAAGGTCTGCACCCGGTGCAAAAGGCCTGGATGGCGCACAATGTGCCGCAGTGCGGCTATTGCCAGGCGGGCCAGATCATGCAGGCGGTGGCCCTTCTCAAGCAAAAGCCTCGGCCGACTGATCAGGATATCGACCATCTGATGGCGGGGAACATCTGCCGTTGCGGGACCTACCAGCGGATTCGCGGGGCCATCAAGGCTGCCGCAGGAGAAATCGCATGAGCCGGATTTGGAACCTCAGTCGCCGCGGGTTTCTGCAGGGCGTCGTCTCCACAGGCGCTTTCGTGCTGGGCATTCGACTTGTTCCTGAGGCGCTTTGGGCGGACGCGCCCGGCCCGGCTGATCCCTTGAGCAGCACGGCCTTTCATCCCAACGTATTTGTGGGCCTTGAGCCTGATGGTACCGTCGTGATCGTGGCCGCGCGCTCCGAGATGGGCACGGGAAGCCGCACCAGCCTGCCGGCGATCGTCGCTGACGAGATGGAGGCTGACTGGAGGCGCGTGCGCGTGGAGCAAGCCATCGGTGACGCGAAGTATGGCGAGCAGAACACAGACGGATCGCATTCCGTGCGCAGCTTCTTCGGCGCGATGCGCGAAACGGGCGCATCGGCGCGCACCATGCTGGTGCAAGCTGGAGCCGAGCAGTGGAACGTGCCGGTATCCGAGTGCGAGGCCAGCCTCCACACCGTTATCCATAGACCGAGCGGGCGCAGCGCCGGCTACGGCAGTCTCGCGGCGGCCGCGGCCAAATTGCCCGTGCCCGCCAAAGAGTCGCTGAAACTCAAACCCAGGAGCGCCTGGCGCTACATCGGCAAGGACGCGAGCTTCTACGATCTCGAGAGCATCTGCACGGGAAAGCCGCTCTACGGCATGGATGCGCAGGTCGACGGCATGGTCTACGCCTCGATCGAGCATCCGCCGGTACTCGGCGGCAAAGTGGCGTCCTGCGATGACACGGACGCCTTGAAGCTGCCCGGAGTGCGGCAGACGGTGACGATCGATCCGTTCAAGCCGCCGCATCAGTTTCAACCGCTCGGCGGAGTGGCGGTAATCGCGGACAACACCTGGGCTGCTTTTCAAGGCCGGCAAAAGCTCAAGATCAATTGGGATAACGGCCCCAACGCTGTTTATGAATCGAAGGCATTCCGTAAGGAGATGGAGGACACAGCGCGTAAGCCGTGCAAGGTGGCGCTCAATCGCGGCGATGTGGACGCCGAGTTCGGCAAAGGCGGCAAGGTTCTGGAATCCGAGTACTACGTTCCGCACCTGGCCCATGCTTCCATGGAGCCTCCTGTGGCGCTAGCCCATTACCGCGACGGGAAGGTGGAGGCCTGGGCGCCTACTCAGGACCCACAGGCCGTTCAGGAGACCGTCGGCAAGGTCCTGGGAATCCCGAAAGAAAATGTGATTTGCCACGTCACTCTACTCGGCGGCGGTTTTGGACGCAAGTCGAAACCGGATTACGTTGCCGAAGCCGCAGTCCTGTCGAAGAAAGTCGGGCGTCCTGTGAAAGTGGTGTGGACCCGCGAAGACGACATCAAGTTTGGCTACTACCACAGTGTGGCGGCGATGTATCTGAAAGCTGCGCTCGGCGAAAACGGGATGCCCACCGCTTGGCTGCAACGGTCAGTGTTTCCGCCGATCGGGTCTACCTTCGAGCTGAATAAGACCTACGGTGACGGGGGCGAGCTCGGCATGGGCTGGACGGATATTCCCTTCGCCGTAGCGAATCTGCGCGCGGAGAATGGTCCGGCGACGGCGCATGTGCGCATCGGGTGGTTCCGGTCGGTCGCCAACATCTACCACGCATTTGCGGTGCAATCCTTTGCTGACGAACTGGCGCACGCCGCCGGACGCGATTCGGTAGAGTACCTGCTGGCACTGATCGGACCCGACCGCGTGATTGAGAAGAAAGCTCTGCCGGCCGACTACGACAACATGGGCGGCGCCTACGACGACTACCCGATCGACACCGCGCGGCTGCGGCGCGTCACCGAAATCGCCGCTGAGCAGGCCGGATGGGGCAAACGGAAGCTCCAGCCGGGGCAGGGCATGGGCATCGCCGTTCACCGCAGCTTCCTCACGTACGTCGCAACGGTCGTCCAGGTGCAGATGGATGACAAAGGCAAGGTCCATATCGGACGTGTCGACACCGCCGCAGACCTGGGCCTGATCGTGAGTCCGGCGAACGTGCGCAACCAGTTCGAGGGCGCGGCGGTTTTCGGCGCCAGCCTCGCTCTTTGCAGCGAGATCACGGCCAGCGGCGGTGTGATCAATCAATCGAACTTTCAGGACTACCGCCTTTGCAGGATCAATGAAGCGCCGGCCGAGATCCATGTTCACCTGGTAGAAAGTGACGCGCCTCCCGCAGGCGCCGGCGAGCCTGGCGTGCCGCCCTTTGCGCCGGCCTTGTGCAATGCCATCTTCGCGGCCACCGGAAGACGGATTCGCGAGTTGCCTTTGACGCGGAGCAACCTGGTCTAGCAGCTTCGTTTCCCGCCAATACGTCAACCGGCTCACGAGTGCAGCCGCGCCGGAACCCCGCCGTTTGCCTACCCGCCAACTCAGAGGCCGGCCGGTAAGCTGTGCTAAAATTGATGGGTCGGACCCTTTGCAGCGCCCTCGCGCTCAGTGTTGGCTTATGCCCAAAGTTGGAATGGTAAGTCTAGGGTGTCCCAAGAACCTGGTGGACAGCGAAGTGATGCTCGGTCAAATAGCTGCCCGCGGCTGGGAGATCGTGCCTCGCGCCGAGGACGCCGACGTCCTTATCGTGAACACGTGCAGCTTCATCGAGCCCGCCAAGCAGGAGTCGATCGATACGATTCTGGAGATGGCCGGGCACAAGAAAGGCGGCCGGGCGCAACGGCTCGTGGTGGCCGGGTGCCTCGTCGAGCGCTATCGCGAGGACATTCTGCGCGAAATCCCAGAAGTAGACTTCGTGATCGGCACCAATGAGCTTGAGCGGGTGGTCGAGGCTTGTGAGTCTTCCGACGGCGTCCGAACTTCGAGCCACCCCTACGACCCTTATCTCTACAGCGAGTTTACGCCGCGAGTGCGGTCGACCCCATCGTATACGGCTTACCTGAAGATCGCGGAAGGATGCGATCACCCTTGCAGCTTCTGCGTGATACCTCAGATGCGTGGCAAGTTTCGTTCGCGGCGCTTCGAATCGGTGGTCCGCGAGGCCGAGAACCTGGCTTTGCAGGGCGTACGGGAATTAGTCCTGGTGGGACAGGATACTACCAGTTACGGCGAAGATTTCGGGCTGCGCAACGGGCTGGCCTTGCTGCTCGAGGCCTTGGCAAGAATCCCCGAATTGGTGTGGGTGCGCTTCCTTTACTGCTATCCGAACCGGCTTACCGATCGCCTGGTTGAGGCCGTGGCGGGCTCACAAAGAGTAGCGCGGTACTTCGATATTCCCTTACAGCACGCCAGCCGTTCTGTGCTTAAGGATATGCGCCGCGGCTCCAGCGGGTCGCACTTCCTGAAGATGCTGGCTAAGATTCGCGCCGCGATTCCGGAAGTAACGCTGCGAACCACGATGATCGTTGGCTTTCCGGGCGAAACGGACGAAGACGTTCGAGCGCTCGGCGATTTCATCGAAGAGGCTCAGTTCGACCACCTAGGCGTCTTCACCTATTCGAACGAAGAATCGAGCGCCGCATTCAGTCTTCCTGCGGCAGTGCCTGGCGCAGTCGCGGAGAATCGCCGCCGGAAGATTCTGGCAATGCAGCGAAGAATCTCGAAGCGCAAGCTCGGTGAGAAAGTGGGGGAGCGATTGCCAGTGCTGGTGGAGGGCAGGTCTGCGGAGACGGATCTGCTGTTCACGGGCCGATTTGAGTCGCAGGCGCCGGAGATTGACGGCTGCGTGCTGATCAACGATTATGACGGGCCGGAGCCTGCGCCAGGTGAGTTTCGCTGGGCGCGAATCAGCGAGGCCGGCGAGTACGACCTGGTGGCGAAAGTGGAAGCGGAGCGCTACGTCGAGCTCGGTCCGGTGCCGCGCCATCCCGCGGAGTTAAGCCGCACGCCGCAGTTGATCCAGATTCAGCCGGCTGGGTGAATGCATCTACGCTGACCTGACGCTTGGTCGCGCCAATTCTTGGGGAGTTAGCGAGGCTCGTGTGCGCTGCCCGATTTGCAAGCGCGAAACAGTATATCAGGGGAACCCGTTCCGCCCCTTCTGTAGCGAACGCTGCAAGCTGATTGATTTGCACAACTGGCTTTCGGGCCGGTATCGAGTTTCGACACCACTGACCGGCCAGGAGGCGGTGGAACCCGAGGGAAAGGCTAGGGAGTGATCTTGGGGAACACGATCTTACCTCGGGCGAGTGACCGGCCTGGCGGGGCCGTGTGGATCGCGACCTGCGGAGGACTGGGATACTTCCCCATCGCGCCGGGCAGCGTCGGCGCGGCCTTGGGCGTGGCTTTAGTGGTAGCGGCCGGGTTCTTGCCGATCGCGACGGTCTGGGTTTCGGTCTTGGTGGGAGCTGCCGCCGCTGCTATTCTCGTAGCAGGAGTGGGCGCGGGCGGCGCAGCGGAACGCCATTTCCGGCGAAAAGACCCCGGGCAGGTCGTGATCGACGAGGTGGTCGGGCAGATTCTCACCTTCGTCGCGCATCCTCGACCTGGTTGGAAGGGACTTGCAGCCGGCTATCTGATGTTCCGCGTATTGGACGTGATCAAACCGTTTCCAGCACGGCGTCTCGAGCATCTTCCACGCGGTTGGGGAATTATGCTGGACGATGTTGCGGCCGGAATCTGGAGTCTGGCGGTCTTCAGCCTGGTCTGGGAGTACTGGCTGAAATGACTTTGTGGAAGAAGAGCGGCAAAGTGAATGATAATGTGCAGCGGTCGACGGTGGCCGCGAACAAGCCTCGGATCGAGCAGGTGATACCGCGGGCGGCGATTCCCGGCGGCGAGATCGCTCTTCGCGGGCGCGCGCTTACCGAAAACGGCCACACGCGTCCCTTGGTGCGCTTCGGAGAGCAGCCTGGAAGCCTGCTGCTGAGTTCGCCGAACTGCCTGATCGTACGCGTGCCGGAGGGCGCCACCAGCGGGGATGTAACCGTCGACACCGGACGCGCGGTGAGCGCCCCGGTGCCGGTTGCGGTCGGGTTGACGATTGCCGAAAACTTGCATCCGGTGGCGAGTCCCGCGGTGGATGCCGCGGGAAACATCTTCAGCACCTTCAGTGGCAGCCGGGGGCAGAAGGTACCGGTCTCTGTCTTCAAGATCGACAACAACCGCTCGATTCGGCCTTTTTTGGGCGAGTTGATGAATGCCACAGGTCTTGCTTTCGATCGTGATGGTATGCTGTATGTCACCAGCCGTCTCGAGGGTGTGGTGTATCAAGTGACCCCGGACGGCCAGCGGTCGGTCTACGCGGAGGGCATGGGCGTGGCCACCGGTCTCGCATTCGATACGAATGGGAACCTCTATGTCGGCGATCGCAGCGGAACCATCTTCAAGATCAACCGCGACCGTCAGATATTTGTTTTCGCCACCCTGGAGCCCGGCGTCGCCGCTTATCATCTGGCCTTCGGCCGCGACGGTTATCTCTACGTAACCAGCCCCACTACTTCGAGCTTCGAGTATGTGTGCCGAATTTCACCGGCCGGCGATGTATCCAGCTTCTATCGTGGTCTCGGCCGGCCGCAAGGCCTTGCCTTTGACTCTCAAGGCAATCTCTACGTCGCCGGCAGCCTGGCGGGACAAAGAGGTGTGGTGCGGCTGACTCCGGACGGCCGATCTGCCGAGCTTTTCATATCCGGGCAGGGCATCGTGGGCCTCGCCTTTACACCGCACCGCTCTCTGGTGCTTGCGACAGGCGATTCCCTCATCGAGCTGTTTCTGGATCTTGAGGGCTGGCCTCTTGTCTAGTCGCTGGTGGCTGGAAAAACTGCTAGAGCAACATTCACCCGCCACTATCTACTAACTGCTTTTCTATGCGCGCTGAGATTATCGCTGTCGGCTCCGAACTGCTCACTCCTTACCGGCAGGACACCAACTCCCTCTATCTCACGGGCAAGTTGAATAGCCTCGGTATTACAGTCTCATTTAAGACGATCGTGGGAGATCATCGTAATCGCCTGGCGGAAGTGGTGCGGCTCGCCCTCGCCCGCTCGGAGTTGATCATTCTGAGCGGCGGCCTGGGCCCGACGGAGGATGACCTCAATCGCGAAGTGGTAGCCGAGGTGCTCGGCAGGCGCTTGCTTTTGGTTGAAGATATCCGGAAACGAATGCGGGAGCGCTGGGCTCGCCTCGGACGTGCCATGCCGGAGAACAATCTGCGCCAGGCGATGGTCCCGGAAGGCGCGGAGTGGCTCGAAAACCAGCGCGGCACGGCCCCCGGACTCTGGATCGAGCATGACGGCAGCATTCTCGTGCTGCTGCCCGGCCCGCCCTGGGAACTGGAACCGATGTTCGAGACCAGCTGTATGCCTCGTCTCAAACCCCGCAGCGGAGGCCGCTCCCTGCGCAGCCGCGTTTACAAGATCGTCGGACTGCCTGAATCGGAAGTCGATCGCCGCATCGCGCCGGCATACAAGTTGTACGAAAACCCGCAGACCACAATTCTTTCAGTGCTTGGAACTATCGAAGTGCACCTGCAAGCGCAAGGCTCGAACGAAGCAGAAGCCGAGGCCGCCTTGTCCGATCTTGGAGACAAGATCGAACTCGCGCTGGGCGACCACATATTTTCGAGCGGTGGCGAATCGCTCGAAGAGGTCGTGGGCATGTACCTCGTGATGAAGAGGAAAACCGTGGCGCTGGCAGAGAGCTGCACGGGCGGGTTGGTCGCTGAGCGTCTCACTCGAATTGCTGGAAGCTCCGCGTTCTTTCTGGGCGGCGTGGTTTGCTACAGCAACGAGCTGAAAACCAGGCTGGTGGGCGTTCCACCTGAATTGATCGCGGCTCTGGGAGCCGTCTCGAAAGCGGTGGCTCAGGCCCTGGCGGAAGGCATCCGGCGTCGAACGGGTGCAACTATCGGCTTGGCCATTACGGGCATTGCCGGCCCCGGAGGCGGGACGCCGGAAAAACCGGTCGGTTTGGTGTTCATCGCTCTCGCCGACGAACGCTCCACCGAGGTGCGCCAATTCCAGTTCCCGGGTGATCGCGAGCGCATACGGACCTGGTCGGCGGTGGCGGGTTTGGAGATGATTCGGAGGAGAGTGCGCGAATGAACGAACGAGCGAGTCTCGAAGTGAATGGCGAGCAGGGCTTTCCAGTTTGGTGCGGCGCTCTTTATTCACCATCTGTCATACCATTCGCCACCGGCTATACGCCTCTTTGCAAATGAGGGCCTTCGTTGCGATCGAGCTCCCCGATCACCTGCGCTCGGCGCTCGCCCGCGAACAGGCCCGCTTGCGCGCGTTGTGCCCGCTAAACCGCGACATCCGCTGGACAGCCTGCGACTCAATGCACCTCACTTTGAAGTTTCTGGGGAAGATTGCGCTCGACCGGGTGCCGGCTGTGATCGCCGCGCTGCAGTCGATCAATCTCGTTGCAGCTCTTGAGGTGGAGGTGCGAGGTTTCGGATTCTTTCCCGATGCCCGGCGGCCGCAGGTGTTTTGGGCCGGATTAGAAGCTCCACCGTTGCTCGGCGATCTCGCACAGAGAATAGACGCGGCTATCGTGAAACTGGGGTTTCCTGCGGAAAGCCGGCCCTTCGGCCCTCACCTTACCCTGGCCCGATTCCGCACGCCGCGCGCCGATCCCGCTCTGCTAAAGGGGATCGAGAATGCGCAGAGCGTGAGCGTTGGACATTTCAAAGTAGATGAATTCTTCCTCTTCGAGAGCCGCCTTTTGCCTGGGGGAGCGGAACACACGAAGGTCGCTCGTTTCCGCCTGCGTTGACCGATCGTGATAGGGGCTTGCCCCTTCGGCCGGTTCGCGATTTGCGATTTGCAGTCTGCTGTGTACCCCTCACCACTTACCGGTTGAGGCTTCGAGATCTGACCGTGCACGAATCTGCTTGCAATGGCGCAGCTCGTGGAAAGCGATCATGCTGAGCCAACTCGGTCCGGCAAGCGTGCCGACAGGTTTGAGGGGATGAACGGCTTCGATTGAGGCAAGAGAGCCGGCGTCCGTGCGTACGAGGAATTCGATAAGCTCCCGGCGGGAGTCTGCCAGCAGGCGAAGGACTTCATCGATCTCCGGAGCGGCGTCGGGTACCACTCTGGGCGGCGCCTGCATTCTTGTTGTTCGTCGGCCTACAAGGTTACGCAGCCGTTCCCATTCCTCGATCAGGCGCTCTTCGGTGGCGACCTTCCGGCGCTCGCCTGAAGCCAGCAATTTCACGAGCATTCGCGTTACGGAGCTCTCTGAGAGATGAAGATGGTAGCCGATCTGGGCGGTAGACCAGCCACCGCCGGAGCTGGCACAGTTATCGGCTCGTGCCGCCTCAATTGCCTCAAGAAGCAGCTTGCGGCCGAAATCCATCTCGACGCGGCGATCATCCATGCTTCGGGGATAAATGCTGAGAGGCTTTGGCATCTCCGTGTCGACTCGCGGCCCGTCAGTCGTCGCTGCTTTCACGGTCTCTTGATCTCGAATTTCTCCAACCGGTACTGGAGTGTTCGGAATGTCATGCCGAGGAGTTGGGCGGCGCGTGTAATGTTCCAGTTCGTGCGCTGCAGGGCCTCGACGATTTTGGCCTTCTCGTGCTCCTCCCAGGAGCCTTCCGGAATCACGGGTCCCGTCTCGGCGTCGCGCGCCGGCATCGCGGTCCCGGTTGCCAGGCCGGCTTGCGCAATCGCCGCCGGAGGGCTCTCGAGCACCTCCGGCGGCAGGTCCTCGAGCCGGACCTCTTCGCCCTCGCCGAGCAGCACCGCGCGCTCGATGGCCCATTCGAGCTGGCGGATATTGCCGGGCCAGGGACAGGCGCGCAAGGCCTGCAAGGCGTCAGGCGCAATCCCGAGCACTTTTCGCCCCGAAGTCAGCGCCGCGCGCCGCAGGAAATGCAAGGCCAGAACTTCGATGTCTTCGCGGCGCTCGCGGAGCGGCGGACAGACGATGGGGATCACCTTGAGCCGGTAGTAGAGATCCTCGCGGAACCTGCCTTCTTTGAGCATCTGTTCCAGGTTGCGGTTGGTAGCCGTAATGATCCGGACGTCCACCTTGATCGCCTCGCTGCCGCCCACGCGCAGAATCTCGCGTTCCTGTAGTGCGCGCAGGATTTTGGCTTGGAGGGCGAGCGTGGTGTCGCCGATCTCATCGAGGAAAAGGGTGGAACGGTTGGCGCGCTCGAACAAGCCCTTCTTCTGCTGATGTGCGTCCGTAAAGGCGCCTTTCTCGTGTCCGAAGAGCTCGCTTTCGAGCAAGGTTTCAGTGAGGGCCGCGCAATTCACGCCCAGAAACGGCTGGCCATGGCGCGGGCTGTGCTTGTGGATCTCGCGCGCCACTAGCTCTTTGCCGGTGCCGCTCTCACCGAGGATCAGTACGGTGTGGGCGGTGGGCGCCACTTTGAGAATCAGACGCAGCATGCTCTTGGTCGCTGGCGAATCGCCGATGATGGTCTGGCGCAGCGACGCCAGATGGTCAAAGATCTCCTGCACTACTTCCAACAACCGCGCCCGATCCACGGGCTTTTCCAGATAGGCGTACACTCCCTTCTTGGTGGCGTCGATGGCCGACTGAATGGAAGGGTAGCCCGTAATCAGTACAACGGCCACGGTAGGATCGGCCTTAACAATGGCGCCCAGCAGGTCGACACCAGTCATGCCGGTGAGGTTCAAGTCTGTAATCACGAGATCGAAGCGCTTCTGGTTAAGCAAACGCAGTGCCGCCTCGCCGCTCGCCGCGGTTTCTGCGGAATAGCCCTCGCCTTCCAGCACGTCGCGGTAGATCTCGCGCTGGCGCTGCTCGTCGTCAACGATCAGAATCGATGAATCGGGCATGAAGAGTTCTCAGTCAGGAGTTTTCAATCTGAACTGCCACCGGCTTCTGGCTTCCGAGCGCTGGCCCCTCGGGTCCGTTTTCTGCCGGCAGTTCCAAGACCATCACGGTTCCTGCAGGCTCCCCATCGCGGGCAACGATTCGCCCGCCGTGGTCTTCCACGATCTTGCGGGTGATAGCGAGGCCCATCCCGAAGCCGGTGGCCTTGGTGGAGAAATACGGGGCGAAGATGCGTTCACGATTCTCGCGCGGGATGCCGGGTCCGGAATCGGCGAAGCGCAATTGCAAGCGCGGGCCCGTCCCGTCTGACGGGACCAGACCGCCCGACACCTGGATGCGCCCTCCCTCCGGCATTGCCTGTAGCGCGTTGGTGAGGATGTTCAGAAAGCAAGTCTTTAACTGCCCGGCATCCGCCTGGATGGCAGGCAGTGGTGTTGGCAGCTCAACGTTGATGCGGATGTCCTGAACGTCTGCCTGCTTCTCCACCATCGCCAGGGCTTCCTCGAGCACGGCCGGGACGTCGCAGGCAGCAAGCTGCGGCGGCGATTGCCGGCCGGCTGCCAGGAATTCGCTCACCAGTTGATTGAGCCGGGCCACCTCGTCTTTCACCCGTACCAGATTGCGCTCGATCTCGTGCGCGCCCGGGGCCGCCACGCGCGCAGCGCCCAGATACTTGGCGCGGATCTGGTCGATGCTGAGATTGATGAAGTTCAGCGAGTTCCGGACCTCGTGAGCGATGGTGGCGGCGAAGCGTCCGAGCAGCGACAGTTTTTCGGCCTCGTTCAGGCGCTGCTGCAGTTGCTGGTTTTCGCGCAGGCGCTCCACCATTTCGTTAAAGGTGCGCGCCAGCCGCCCCATCTCATCGGTGCCGGCGGCCGGCAGGGTCACGTTGAGGTTGCCCTGAGCTACTTGTGTAGCCCCGTTCACCAGCGTGTTGATCGGCCGCGTGAAACGAAACGCCAGAAAAACCACGAAAAAAATGCCCGCCAGGAGCGTGGCGATGATCCAGACGGAGCGGACCAGGTCCGTGTGGCGGAGCAGACTCCCGACCTCGTCGGCGGCGCCGTGCAGCACCATGTAGCCGACCACCTTGTCGCCTCGCACCACGGGAAACTCAACCGAATAAGTTGTCTGCACTCCGGGGTCGATCTCGATATCCGGCAGGGAGGCCGAAATGTGAAAAGGATCCTCTTTGACGGCGTGCTTCCTGAGATGCAGGTTGAGCTTCTTCTTCAACTGCCTGGGGTCCGAGCTGGCTACGATCTCTCCGCTCAGCGAGGTGGCATCCACCTTGAGTCCCGCCTTGTGGAGTGCGTCAGTAATGGCCTGGAGAGCGAGCCGGGGATCGCCGTTGGGCGGAATCTGCTGTTCGTATTGGGCAACCTCGCTGATGGTGACCAGGTAGGAGGTGATGCCCGTGACGTAGGCCTTCACGCGGAGTTCCTGGCGTTGATAAGTCCAAAACAGGACCGCGCCGATGCAGGCCAAAGTAAGGAACATCACCAGGGCCAGACGGGCGCGAAAGCTCAAGCCGGGAAAGCGTTGTGGGGGCCGAGCCGGCCTCGCCGTAGGTGCGCCTTCCAGCCGCAAAGTTTGCAAGGAGTCCAACCTGCCTCCATATCCCCGCGGACTCCATGATACTCGCCGCAACGGACGCGGCGCGAGCCTCGACGATCGTGACCGTACGGGAAATCGGGCCTCGTCTCTCTCGTCTTGTGGGTTGTATGGGCGGGCAGACCTGATGAAGTTGGCTGCCCAACAGAGGTGAATTTATGTGGAGGCGCTCCCGCCAGACGGTGGGCTCAGAGGGTACGTAGGAAGTTCACCAGGTCCTGCTGGTTTTTGGCGGTAGCGGCGTTAAAATTATCGATCACGGTGTTGGCTTCCGAAGCCGGGTAGGTGCCGTCGCCGTTGCAGAAGTGGTCTTCGATCGCTTGGACGATGTCGGTGGTGCGGCCATCGTGCATGAAGAAGATACGCTGGCCAACGCCCCAGAGGGGCGCGCTCCGGAACATGTCACCAGTGGCACTCCCTTGAGTGACACCGTCGGCGAGACAAGGGCCCATGTGATGAATCAGCACGTCGGAGAAGATGTTGACCTTCTGATTGCTGAGCGACGCGATGTACGAAGTGGGCGTGACAAACTGGAACGTGCTCCCGGCGATTCCGGTTGACGAGTGGCAGTTATCGCAGCCAACCGTATGAAATTGCTGGGCGCCGTTCAACGTGGACGCGTTGCTTGGTCCGGGCGTGGGCGCAGCTAGCATCCGCATGAAGTTTCCGAACCTGTCCGGGTCGCCCGAAAACCGGTCCGCAGGCAGAGTGCCGTTGTAATCGACGTGATCTTCTGAGAGCGCATTCAGAAGGCAGCCCGAAGTTTCGTCGGTTTCGTTCGGGAACTCCTCGGTGGTGACGCCCTCTTCTACGTTGTAAGCTTCGGCGGCAAAGATCAGGGCGGAGCGGTCCTGGGCCTTCCATCCGAAACGGCCAATGCTGCCGTCGGAGGAATAGTTGGGGACGCCGCAAATTCCGGTCGTCGCCTGGCTGGCGCACTGGGTCGCCTGGTTTGACAAAATATCCCGATCGTTGATGATCTCCAGCAACCCGGCGCCGAACGTGGGAGTCGTGTTGCGGTTAATCAAGTCATTGTCGCTGGCAGCTTGAGGAAAATTCGGCTGCGCGATATTACAGCTGCCGGCGTCGATGCGGCCTGTGATGGTAAACAGCTGATGGACGTGGCCGTCCATGAGGGAAAGGTTGTTGAGCTGCATGGGCAGCCTGGCGACGACCGTGGGTCCGTTGTACGTCTCAAAAAACGGAACGTCGTTGATGGCGCCGTCGCTGTTGTAAGGGGCTCCGAAGAGAAGGTTCGCATTGAGGCCCCCGTTAATGAGAGGCGATGAGCCGCCTACAGCCGGCTGGTCGTGGCAGCCGTTGCACTGGTTGGAGTCGAAGCGGGGCCCCAGGCCGAAATTCCCGGTTTGATTGGTAGCGCCTCCGAGGGGCCCAATGGAGGTGACACCGTTAACCTCGATGAAGTTCTGCTTCCCCTTATTGAAGACCGTGGTCTGGCTTGAGCTCAGGCCCGGTAGGGGTTGGCCGGCCCCGGCCCCGCCGCCGCGTACGCCCGGATCGATCGCGCTCGATTGCGCTTGCACCCCGATGACCAGGGCCAGGGGCACGACCACCAAAACGCCTGCCATCACCAGCAGCACTCGGCCCGCTGAGAGCATGGGAGAATTTGACCAGCGACGCGTCTCTCCGTTGGGCGACATGATGACTCCTTCCGAACAATGGCGAAACTTTGGCTTCCTGCGCCGGATTCAGCTCACCGGGACAAATGCTCGGTGCCAGCGAAGCAGCGATTATAGATCCCGGATAAAGTCGAGAATATCCTGTTGGTTAGTGGCCGAGAGCGCGTTGAAATTGTTGATCACTGTGTTCGCTTCGGACGCCGGGTACTGAGAATTTCCAGCACAGAAGTGGTTCTGGATGGCTTGCAGTAAATCGGTGGTAAGCAAACCCGTTCCGTTAACCCCTCCGTGCATGAAAAATATGCGCTTGCCGTCGCCCCAAAGGGGCGGAGTACGGAACATGTCACCCTGAGCCGCTCCGAAAACGATGCCATCGGCCAGACAGGGTCCCATGTGATGCAGCATCAAGTCGGTGTAAGCCTTAGGGGATGCCTGGCTTAGCGGCACAACCGACGAAAGAGGCGTGACCATGCTGGCATTCGAGCCGGGAAAAGTATGGCAAGTGGCGCAGCCGATATTGATGAACTGTTGCTGGCCATTCAGCGCCGCGGCGTTAAACGCGACCGGTGTGGGGCCTGCCGAGAATCTCATGAACAGTCCCATGCGCGTCGGGGCGCCCACGAACTGGTCCGGCTGGCCGGTGAGGCCGTTGAAGTTTGTGCCCGATTCCGGAATCGCATTGAGCTGGCAACCCGGTGTCTGGTTTAGCTCGGTGGGGAAGAATTCGTTGGTGACACCCGATTCCACGTTGTATTCTTCACCGGCGGCCAGTGTCAGACTGCGCCACTGCGCTTTCCACCCCAGGCGCAGTATGCTGCCGTCATTTCCGCTGATGTTCGGTGTGCCGCATACTCCGAATTGGGTTTGAGCGCAGACCGCGGACATATTGGCGGTGAGAGTGGTGTTGTCGTAAATCTCCAGGAAGCCGTCGCCAAAAACCGGCAGGGGCTGGTGAAGAGCCACATTGGTGGGCCAGGTAGGTTGGGAAATGCTACAACCCTGAGCATCGCTGCGGCCGGTGATGGTGAAAAGCTGGTGCACTGTGCCGTCGGGGGTTACGCCGTCTGACATGAACGGAAATCGCGCTACCAAGGCGGGTCCGGTTTGAGTCTCAAAACTTGGCATCACGTTCTGGGCGCCATCTAACTGGTACACGGAGAATACCGGATTCGTGCCCGGCGCTCCTCCGCCCGCCGCCGGCTGGGCGTGGCAACTGGAGCATTGGTTCTCATTGAAGAGCGGCCCGAGTCCTTGCGGAATCGCGATGACGGCGTTGAAGTTGGCTAAGCCATCGTTAAAGTAGCCTTGCTCTGCGGCGGTGAGTCTCGGCAGCATGCCTCCCACATTGGCCGCGCCGCCACGTATGCCCGGATCCTTTACCGTGGTGTTTGGCCGCGTGCGCGCGCCCAAGCCGCGCTTGACCGGAACGACGGCGGCGGTCACGGCAATCACCCCGATCGCCAGCATCGCTGCGCTTTTGAGGAGCGATCTACCTTCCACGGCCTCGACCGTCCGGCGCGAACCTGCAATCCACCTCATGGCTCCTCCTGCGTCTTCTGTAATGGGCTACAACCGGGGCTAGAACGGGGACAAGCTAGATTTCCCTAGTTCAACTGGCCCCCCAAGTTCCACTCCACACTCGGGAAAATGATCTAAATTTTCGTTCTCCCATCTGAACAAACGTTCAAAGCAAAGTCAAGTGGACGAATCGCGTGATATCTGCAAAGTACGCATATGATTGGTGACCCTTAGATCGTTAGTTAATAATAGCAAGCGTATGATTCTTAATCGCTTGTTGCTCTGGCACGTGTTCACAACCTGGGGACCAGGTGGTAAAGCATCCAGTACACCAGCACGCCGGTCACGGAGACGTACACCCACACCGGCAGCGTCCAGCGAGCGATCTGCCGGTGTCGGCGGAAGTTGCGGCGAAGGGCTCGAGCCAGGGTCACAAGGACCAGCGGCACGATCGCTACGGCCAGAACCGTGTGCGAGCCCAGCAGGGCCAGGTAACACGTACGCAGGAACCCGGCTTGCGGGAAGCGCGTGATTCCGTGGTGCGCGTGATACCAGAGGTAGCAGACCAGGAAAAGCGTTGAAGTGCCCACTGCCGCAAGCATGCAGGCCCGGTGTGCCCTCACCCGGTGACGCCGGATGCAGGCGTATCCCGTCACGAGCAGGATGGCGCTGGCAGCGTTCAGCGAGGCATCGATGGCGGGAAAGTAGGAGATCGGAAGCATAATGCAAGTTGTCAGTCTCCAGTTCTCGGTCAGTTAGGTATCGGCAGGATGGGTCCCGCTAATGAATCGATCGCTGGATTCTGGATGATCAGATTCGCGGTTTGTCGAAAACACGCCGAATCTCGCGGGGCTCAGGCTCCGTCCTGACGAGGCCCGACTAATCGTTTTGGCAACAAACTGGCTAGGACTCTGCCCACTGAAAACTGAGAACTGAAGAATGAAAACTGCCGAACCATCTACCCCACAGCTTTCTTGTCAACCATCATCAACCCCAAAACTAAAGGTAGATAAACAATCGAGGCCAGCAGGACGCGTTGCGCCAGTGCCCTGGAGCGCGAGGCTGCCAGGCCTAGGCCGTATGCTGCGAACGCTAGGCCGAGCCCGAGCGCGCCACATGTGTACATGGTTCCGGCAGCGCCGAACCAGGCTGGCGCCAGGCTCATCGGTAGCAGGAGGAGCGATGAAATCACGATTTGCCAGGCCATCGAGCGACCGGCCTTCTCTTCCGAAGGTAGCATTTGGTAGCCGGCGCGCGCATAGTCCTCGCGATACATCCAGGCGATCGAAAGAAAATGCGGGAACTGCCACAAGAACAGGATGCCATACAGCACCCAGGCTTCGGCCCCAAGGCTCCCGCGGGCCGCCGCCCAACCGATCAGAGGCGGCATGGCGCCGGGAAACGCCCCCACAAACATGCACCAAGTGGTTCGGCGTTTAAGTGGAGTGTAAACAGCGAGGTAGCTGACCAGTGTAGCCAGCGCCAGAATGCTCGCCAGGAGGTTCGCGGTTAGAGCGAGGTAAATGGCCCCCGCCACGGAGAGAGTAAGCCCGAATACCAGGGCTTCTGCCGACCCCAGCCGCCCGGCCGGCAACGGCCTTTGGGCCGTGCGCCGCATTTGGGCGTCAAAGGAGCGCTCCAGGTACTGGTTCAGGGTGGCGGTGCCGCTTGCCACCAGCAAGGTACCGATCAGCGTGTTCACCAGGGGCAGCAACCGAAAAGGCCCGCGCCAACCCACGTCAAATCCAACTCCGGTTGCGATCACGACCAGAAGGTTAACTTCGGGCTTGGTCAGCGCCCAGTAATCCTTCAGGCGCCCACCAAGATTCGAGATATTTCCACCGGCGATCGAGGACATTCCAGTTTCTTGCTCCCTCTCCCAAGGTGCTTCAGACTTGCTTGTCCCTCGTGACCCGTTCTAGGATTTGTCCGGATCGTGCCACTTCGCTCGCCGGTCGAAGCCGGCGTGCAAACTTCTGCTCCGAGACGCGGATCCTGTGCGGGAATAGGGTCTTCTCGTCATTCTGGATCGGTCTTAGTCGCGGGCGGCCGCGGTTGGCGCCGGATGCCGGACTCATGGTACCGATGACGGCGGCGGAAAGCCGTCACCGCAATCGCCGCGAAGATCAGGGTCGGCGGCAGAATAAGCACTAGGATACCACTTTGCAAAGCGCGAATGGCGCCAGCCTTCGCCGCAGCCGGAGCAGTATAACAGAACGGGCAGGCAGTGGCCTGCGCTGAAGCAAGCCGAGCAGGCTTGCAATCCAAACCGCGTACGCAAGACCCAATTGCGCCGCGACGAACAATGCTCCGATAGCGAGCAAGATCAGCTTGAGCTGATGATCGAGAGCGGCGCCGTGCGTGGAAATGTCGATGGGGAGCCACCAGAAGTGTCCTCGGAAAATCGCGACCGCCCGTGTCAGCGCGCCTTCACCAGAAAGATCGGCACCTCGGATTCGTGCCGTACGCGCGTGATGGTGGCGCCATAGATAAGGTCTTCAAGCAAGCGGTGGCCGTGCGTGGTCATGGCGATCAGGTCGCAGCCTTCTTCGCGCGCCGACTTGAGGATCTCCTCGGAAGGCTTGCCGGTGGAGTGTCGCGAGGCAACGCGAAAGCCCTCGGCTACCAATTCGTCGTGAAGCTTCCGCAGGTATTGCCGGTCCTCTTCCATCTCCGCCGAGTCAGAGAGATTCAGGTCCCTTTGCCACTGTGCCGCCCATCCTGTGGAGACATGGAGCAGCATGATCTCGGCGCCGGTCAGGCGCGCCAGATCCTTTACTTTCGGCAGCAGGGCCGCGTCAGCCGGACTGTGATCGAGAGCAACCAGGATTTTTTTGAACATTAATGGGTGTTTTAAGTATTCATTTCTTAGTCGACTTTCAGTGAAAGCTGACCCTCGCGGACCACTTCAGGCGCCGTCGCTGCCAGCATGCGCATGGCGGGCGCCTCGAGCAGTACCGCGCGCCGCTGATCCAGAAAGGTGGCGCCCAGAGACCGATAAAGCTGGATCGCTTTTTCGTTCCAATCGAGCACTTCCCATCGCAATCCATAGCGCTTCTCATGCTCGGCGATACCGGCCACGGAGGCCAGCAAAGCCCTACCAACGCCGTGGCCGCGGAAGGCTGCTCGCACGAAGAGGTCCTCAAGGAAAATCCCAGGGCGGCCGACCCAACTGGAGTAGAAATCAAAGAAAAGGGCATAGCCCGCCGGCTGACCGCTCCATTCTGCCAGCAGCACTCGGAAGCGCGGGTCCGCCCCGAAGCCGTCGCGCATCAAATCCTGCTCCGTTATCACTACCTGCTCGAGTTCGTGCTCGAACTCGGCAAACTCCCGAATGAGCGCACTCAGCAAGGCCACGTCGTTGATGGTGGCGGGACGAATGGTAAGCATCGCAGATCACTTCCTTCTCAGCTGTCGGTCTTCAGTTTTCGGTTTTGCCGGCCTCCGCCGCCCCAAAGAAGTCAGAGCAGAGACTTTAGGCGTGTTCATCGCCAAGGCATTGCCGCCCGCGAAGTGCAACGGTCTACGAACAACGAACCTCGAACGCAACCCGACGTTGGGCAGGGCCTACCGACCATCGATCCTCAGACTATTAAG
This sequence comes from Terriglobia bacterium, assembly GCA_035946735.1. Taxonomy (GTDB): domain Bacteria; phylum Acidobacteriota; class Terriglobia; order UBA7540; family UBA7540; genus Gp13-AA77. The sequence continues at coordinate 3,086 of DASYYZ010000023.1, read as the reverse complement.
AGGAGCAAGTACGCGTTCAGCAAAGCAATCATCCACGCAACCCCCCACGACAGCACTCGCAGCCAGCGGCCGTTGACGAATTCGCCCATCTTGCGCCGGTCGCTCGTAAACTTCACCAATGGAAAGACGGCAAAGGAGAGTTGCAGGCTCAGGACAACCTGGCTCAGGATGATCAGCCTGGCTGTGCCGCGCTGGCCGTAGAGCGCCACAGTGATGATCGCCGGAATGATAGCCAGCAAGCGGGTGATCAGCCGGCGCAACCAGGGCGCGAGCCGCAGGTTCAGGAATCCTTCCATCACTACCTGGCCGGCCAGAGTGCCCGTGAGAGTGGAATTCTGACCGGAGCAAAGCAACGCAATCGCGAACAGGAAGCTTGCCACGGGCGCGCCCAGCAGCGGCGCCAGCGTGTGATAAGCGTCCTGGATCTCCGCCATCTGATGCAGGCCGTGCCGGTAGAACGTGCCCGCCGCCATGATCAGAATGGCGGCGTTGATCAGGAAGGCGAAATTGAGCGCCAGGAACAAATCGATGAAGTTGAAGCGGATCGCGGTGCGCAAGCCTTGCGGCGTACGCTCGATGGCGCGCGTCTGCACCAGCGAGGAATGAAGGTAGAGATTATGCGGCATCACGGTGGCGCCCAGCATGCTTACGCCGATGTAGAGCATGTCCCGATTGCTCAGAATCTGGGGCGTCGGCACGAGCCCGGCCAGGGTGCCGAGCACACTCGGGTGCACCATGAGAATCTCTAAGAAGTAGCAGATCCCGATGGTGCCGATGAGCGTCACCACCACCACCTCGAGGTAGCGGAAGCCGCGGTGCTGCAGGTAAAGGATCGCCAGAACGTCCAGCGCGGTGAGGCATACGCCGACGAGCAGCGGAATATGGAAGAGCAAATTCAGCGCGATGGCGGAGCCGAGCACCTCTGCAAGGTCGCAGGCGGCGATGGCGATTTCGGCGAACACCCAGAGCGCAATACCCGTACGGCGCGAATAGGTCTCGCGGCAGGCTTGGGCCAGATCGCGTCCCGTGACGATGCCGAGCCGCGCGGCCAGCGATTGCAGCAGGATCGCCATCAGGTTCGAGGCCAGCAGCACGAAGATCAGCCGGTACTCAAACTCCGACCCGCCGGCGATATCCGTGGCCCAATTGCCGGGATCCATGTAGCCGACCGCAATCAGGAATCCCGGGCCCGAGTAGGCCAACAATTTTCGCCAGAAGGTGCCTGTTCCTACGGGAACGGCTACCGTCCGGTGCACCTCCGGCAGTGAACGAGCCGCCGGGGCAGCATCAGAGATTGTGGGCGAGTCTGGCTCCATCACTTAGAACGATGGCATAAGAGCGAAAGCAGGCACAAGGGCAGATCGCCCGGCGGGAAGGCGCGAAACCACGGGTCCGCTGGTCTGAATCACATTGAGCAGGAGTGCGGCACAGGTGTTTGGCGCGCTAGACTGGAACGCGATGCCTCGTTTGCCTCCGAGAATGACTCTAAGCAGAGTGAGGCAGCCGTCGAGATGATACGATGGGCCGCGCTGCAATCAACAGGTTGGTAGCGAATTGCCCGCAAGAGTCAAAGAGGAGAAAGGCATTATGGGCACGAAGAAAGCGCCTGAATTGCAGCAGCACGAAACCGCCGCTGAGCCGGAGATCCTGTATGGCGAACAACTGGGAGATCTCAAAGCGCATATCCAGGAGGCGATCGCTCACCGCGCCTACGAGTTCTTTGCGGCTCGCGGCCGCCAGCACGGCCTGGATCTCGAGGACTGGTTCCGGTCCGAGACCGAGTTACTGCATCCCGTGAAGGTTAAAACCTGGGAGTCTCCCGGCGAGATCACCGTCACAGCGGAGATTCCGGGCTTCCGGGCTGAGGAATTGAAGATCGGGATCGCGCCCGGCAGTGTGATCCTGTGGGGTCAGGTGGGTCCGGAGCCCAATCGAACTGGCGCTTATCCTACCCGGGCGCCGCTCGCGCTCCTTCACACCATCGATCTTCCGGGTGTGGTCGATCCAGCTCAAGCATCAGCCACTTTTGTGGACGGTCTGCTGAAACTGGTGCTTCCCAAATCGAGCGTAAGTGTGTAGCGCGGACCCCGGTTTCGGGTCCGCGGCCGTTATGGGTAAGAAAAGCCGCAGAGTTTCTGAAAAGGGAAACTCTGCGCTACCTGGGCTTCACGGTTCGACGCGAAAATTCACATTGCTGGTCAGCGTGCCGCCCGGAGTCACCACCTGGACCGGGCCCGTGGTGGCGCCGATAGGTACGGTAGTTGATATTAAGGAGCTTGACGTGACCTTGAATGTCGCCGCGGTACCGTTAAAGGTTACGCTGGTCGCTCCGCCCAGATTGGTTCCAAGAATACCCACGCGAACGCCGACCTTGCCGGAAACTGGCTGCGCTTCCACAAACGAGCCCAGCCCGACGGCCAATCTGAAAACGGTTCCGAGGCTGTTAGCCCCGCCGCTCTCGGTTGTCCCGTACAGACTCCCGTTAGTGTCTTCGACGAGACCTCCCTGCGGCTCGACGCCGTCCGTGGCATCAAATTTGTGTAGTGTGGTCTCCGTCCCGCCCGGCGTGATCTTGAAGAGCGTCCCACAACCACAATAACAGTCACCTCCTCGTCCGCCGCATGGCGTCTCCCCATAGAAGTTGCCATCGTTCGCCTGCACCAACGGCGCGCTCGGATAAGTGCCATCGTAGGATTGCGAACCAAAACTGTACAGTGTTGTCAGCGCGCCGTCTGCGGTGATTTTGAACACTGTTCCCCAACCGCTGAAACCGTGTAGTGTGCCGCCATGCTGCGCGGTCCCGTAAAAGTTCCCATCTGTTCCCTGGACGAGGGTGTTAGGGTAGGCACCGTCGGCGCAGAGGCTGTCGCAAAAGTCGTGCAGCGTAACCAGAATGCCGCCCGGGCTGATCTTAAACACAGTGCCGTAGCCGTAGGCACCCCCGTTGATCGTTGTGCCGTAGAAATCCCCGTCCGTTCCCTGGATCAGCGCATTGGGTTGCGCGCCATCCGTGTAGTCGAAGCTGTGGAGCGTGGTCAACGTACCGCTCAGCGTGATCTTGAACACTGTCCCGCAGCCGGGCGGAA
>DASYYZ010000022.1:0-36669 GCA_035946735.1 Terriglobia bacterium | reverse complement strand
AATATTCCCAGCGCGAGGCGTGACTCATGGCAACCCTCCTGATGGCTCTTCGGGAGGGTTACATCTCTCACGACGCGCCGGGTAACATTTCTAAATGGCTTGACAGCCGCTTAGCAGTAACATTTAACATGTCTCGATTCGCACCCCGCTCACTCCGAAAAGGCAGGTGATATAATGCACCGGTACGGAGGAGGACTTGATGGGACAGGAGTTGCCACGGGCGCAGGCCTACGGAGAGGAACGTGTAATAGAGGTACAGGTCAGCGAGAGGATATCTGGATCACCGACCAGCGCGCGAAGTTGGTCGGCGCATTTTCGGGCTTGGAGGAAGGGGCAGATTATGGGCGCAGACGGGATGCCTATGTCATCGGCTGCGGACCCGGGCGACTTGGCCGGTTGGACTGAGGTGGAGCCTGGCGAGGGGCAACGTGCTTTCCAGTCAGCGGAGGATGCGTTTAGGGAGGCGATAGTAGCCGGACGAAAATTATTCGACACGCTGGCAGCTGAGGAAAGTCAAAAGGCGGCTCTCGTCAATTTCGAGGTGACACGTGCCGAAAAAGGTTAAGCGCGAGTCACTTCAGGTTAACTGCAGTTTCGGTTTCTTGAGCCCGCACGCCATTGAGACGATTCTGGCTAAGTTCGGGGTGACAAAGGCCGAGTTCCTTGATGCGAAGAGCAAGTTCCTTCACGAGGATGCTGAACGGGCCAAATTCATTACCGCCATGCCTCTGGCGGAATTCTCGGAGGTCACGGAGAAGTGTTTCCACCTGTCATGTGAACCCGTTTCTGAGGAGTCCGAATACGCATTTACACCATCCATCTCCAATCAGTGGCTCTCAGGTAAAATGACTCGGCAGCGCGTCGAGTCGGTGAGGTTTTTGCGGCGACCTAGTCGCTTCCGCCCGACCCGGCCTAAACACAACCGGTGATATCGCCACCCGACTTTTGCTCCCAAGGTTAATCCCCAAACCACTCAGTCCCCAGCCCTAATCAGCTGGCCTTTGATGTAATCCTCGCGGTGGAAGTCGTTTTCAAAAGCGCCCTGGATTTCATCGAGCGCGTGATAGCGGTGGGTGAGGAAGGGAAGCACTTGGACTTTGCCGCTGTGGACCAGTTCGAGCGCCCGGCGATACGTCTTGGGCCGGCCGTCGGAATCAAAGCCCCCCGAGGCGCCGATACCAGCAACAATCGTCGGCTCCAGAAAAAAAATGGGATCGAGCAGGCCGGTGTCGCGACCGTTGTGTCCGGACGCGTAGAACATTACGGTGCCTTGCTTGGCCAGAATTCCCGGAATATCCGCGAACACCTGCGCATTACCACAGGCATCGATAATGTACTGAACGCGTCCGCCGGTGGCTACCTCCTGCACAGTCTGGCGCACATCCTGCTTCGATACGTTGATGGTGGTGCCGCCGAACTTTTCCGCAAGGCTGAGATTCTTTTCCCGGAGATCGCTTATCAAAATCAGTCCGTCAAAGTTCTTGACGTTGCGCAGGTATTGCAGAAACAAAAGGCCCGCCGGTCCCGCGCCGCAGATCAGAACGCTCTCAATGCGCTCCTCGCCGTCGAAAGTAAAGCGCGAACGGGCCCTCTCGGCCCAGGCGCTCGAATGCAGGATGCAGCCGAACGGCTCCACCAGGGCGCCCTGATCGGTGGCCATATCGTCGGGAAGACGCAGGCAGTTCACCGCCGGCATGGCAATGAAATCGGCTAGGGCGCCTTGCAGACCCGTGATCCCGTGCTCCCCGTAGAAGAGACACTGGTGCGAGTCGCCGGACGCGCAGTAGCGGCACAAAGGCTGCCGGCCCTGGCTCCAGCAATTCCGTCCCTGGTCACATAGCACTCGATCCCCTGGCTTCAGGTCGGCCACCTCGCGGCCCACCGCAACAATCTCGCCGCTGAATTCGTGTCCCAGCACCTGGGGCTGAACGCTGAGGGGCACCTGCCGTCCTTGGGCGTCGAAATTGTAGTTTCCGTCACCGCGAAAGATGTGGTAGTCCGTTCCGCACAGGCCGACGGCCCGCACCTGGATCATCACTTCGCGTGCGGATAGCGCAGGCTCGGGGATGTCTCGTAACACTAGTTTGCGCGCGTCTTCAAGCTGCACAGCTTTCATTTAGCACTCTCGATTACCTGCTCTTCTCTTCGGACCCGAGACAGGAGCGCGAATTTGGAGCCGGGCCAATTGCAACGGCCCGTTGCCATCATAAACCATTTTAAAAAGCTGCCAGCGATTAGCTTTCAGAGGTTCGTTCGCCAAGCGGTACTGCCGGCTGAAGGCTGAAACCTAATGTGTGACGGCCTGATCATCGTCGACGCGCCGACAATCCCGCTTGCAAAGCTCGAACAGATGGTCGCAAGAAGCACAAAACAAAAACGGCTGCGCTGCGGTCAAAGCAAGCGTTACAATGTCGCTCGGACGCGAATTGCACTGCAGCTTTCGGCGGAGATGAAGTCTTACTTTAAGGATGCAGGAAGGAGCTTATGCGCCGATTCTTGATGTTTCTTGTGGTCGTCACAATCGCCGGCCTCGTGCTGCACAGACGGCACGCGGCGCACGCAGCCTTGGCGCCATCGGTCCCTTTGGCGTCACAGGCGGGGATGGCCGGCCCGCCGGTCGCGGGCGGCTTCGCCGCCGACGAACTCCGCGCCTTTGCGACCGTCGAGCCCATCGATACTCATACGCACGTTTTCGTAAACTCGCCGGCTTTTTACTCGATGCTCCGGAAGCTGCACATGCATATCCTCGACATTTGTGTAGTGGACGACCACAGTCCGTTCGAAAAGTCGCTGCAGCCGCAACTCGATGACGCTTTACAGGTGGTGCGCTCGAGCGAAGGTCAGGCGTCGCTCTGCACCACATTCGATCCTTTCGGGTTCAAGCGGCGCGGCTTTGCCGAGGCGGCCGTCCGCCAGATCAATCAGGACTTCGACCACGGTGCCATCGCTGTAAAGATCTGGAAGAACATTGGCATGGAACTCAAAGATGCCAAAGGCAATTACATTCTGCCGGACAATCCGATTTTCGAGCCGATTCTTAGAGACATCGCCGCCCACCAGAAGACCCTGGTCGCTCACGTGGCTGACCCGAACACGTTATGGGAACCCCCGGACCCGAGCGCGCCCGACTATTCGTACTACATGAAGCATCCCGAGTGGTACATGTATCGCAAGCCTCATCCGGCTTCCAAAGAGGCCATCCTCCGCGCCCGTGATCACTTGCTCGAAGAGAATCCGGACCTTCGCGTTGTTGGCGCGCACCTCGGCAGCATGGAACGGGATTTTGACGACATTGGCCGGCACCTCGATCGCTACCCAAACTTCGCCGTGGACCTGGCGGCGCGAATGCCGTACGTGATGGCGGCGCCGCGCGAGAGAATGATCGCCTTCTTCACCAAGTATCAGGACCGGATCACTTATGGTACCGATCTCGGGTTGCACCCAGGCGAGGATCCCGCCAAGGCGGTGAGGGAGTGGGAGGAGACTTACGCCCGCGACTGGCGTTTCTTTTCGACCGGCAAAACCGTTGAGGCCGAGAATCACCAGAAAGTGCAGGGACTCGATTTGCCTCCGTCCGTGTTGCGCAAGCTTTACCACGACAACGCCGTGCGCTGGTTCCCCGGTATCGCGGCCGGGTCTCAATGAGTGGTGACGCCGTGATTAGTGGGTTCGCGCCACCCGCATCGGGTGGCGACGACATTGTCTTGCATGTCGTCGCTTCTCGCATTGCTTTGGGCTCCGCCCCGGAAGGGCGCATCCATGAAAAGCGATGTATGCGCCTCCCGTCTGACGGAGATGGCGGCTACAAATGTAGCCTTTCTGCTTTCACTCCCGGGTTCCAGTCATTGACCCCGGCGCCGCGCCCGTGAAAAATTTGGAACTCCGGGGCGTTCTCCTTGGAATACGTAGCGGACTGTAACATGAGGAGTCACACGGATCGTCGAAAGTAGAGATGGCACTCGAACCGCGGTCTACCGATGGCGATCTGCTGCAGGGCATGGTCGCCGGTGATGAGCAGGCCTTTGTCGCGCTTTACCGGCGCTGGCAGGGATCGCTCTACCGCTTTGCGATCCAAATGACCGGCAACCCGGGCGTGGCTGAAGAGGTCACGCAGGAAGTTTTCCTGACGCTGATGCGAGATCCGAAGATATTCGATCCCTCGCGCGGGCCCCTTCAGGCTTTCCTTTTCGGCGTCTGCCGGAACTTCGTCATGCGGCGCATCTCTGAAGAGAGCCGCTACGTCAGGTTGGCGCCGCTTTCGTTTGACGGCGGGAATGGCTCGATGGAACCCGCTTCTTCTTCGGATTTGCTGTCGGACCTGACTCAGGCTGAAACCGTGGACCGCGTGCGCCGAGCTGTCCTCACGCTGCCAACCCGTCATCGCGAGGCGGTGGTGCTTTGCGATCTGCAGGAAATGTCATATGAGCAGGCGGCCGCCGTGCTCCGATGTCCGGTGGGGACGGTGCGTTCGCGGTTGCATCGGGCCCGCGAGCTGCTGCTGCTCAAGCTGAAGCGCTCGGCAGTGGCGCAAATCCCGCGTGCCGTAGCTCACCCGAAAGCGAAAATAACCCATGAACTGCCAGACCTTCAGGACGATTGTGCATGAGATTGACGTGCCGGAAGGGCTTGAGGCCAGCGCCCTGGACGCGGCCTTGGGCCATGCCCAGGACTGCAGCCGTTGCGCCCGGCAATTGCATCAGGCCCGGGAGCTGGTGGTGTCGCTTCAAGCCCTGGAGCGGGCCGACCGCAACCGGCAGACCCCGGCGTACTGCGAAGCTCGCCTGCTCGAAGCTTTCCGCGCCCAACGAGGCCGGCGTCGCCCGCCGGCCTGGGCAGGCTGGATGGCGGCGGCGGCGGCCCTTATTATTGCGGCCGGAGCCGGCCTCCGTTGGCCTCCCACTTCGTCTCCCGCGCGGCGCGCGCCCGAGCGCGCGGCCGTTTCCGTTTCTGCGCCGCCGTCGTCCCCGGCGCAGCTGCCCCCGGCGCTGACCGTGCCCCCTCCGAGCCGGTCAGTGCCGGTTTCTCGAGGTAGCCTGCGCGCCGCGGGGACTGGCAAGGCGGTAGCGGCTAACGGGCCGGCTGAGGAACTGGCAGACTTCATTCCGCTCCCCTTTGCGGACCAGGACGCGCCGCTCGGCTCCGGCGAAGTGGTACGCATCCGGCTGTCCGAGGCTGATCTGGCTTTGCTCGGCGTGCCGGTGAGCGAAGATGCCGGCGGGCGTTCTCTGACCGCAGACGTGGTGATCGGCGAAGACGGGGTCGCTCGCGCGATCCGGTTTATGCCGTCTTCCTCCTCTTCCCTGGACTAGCGGGCGGACAAGTTTTTGAAGAGAGAAAGGAGTACTGGCCGTGAGTCGAAAAATGATGCTAATGCTGAGTGTGTTTCTGGGCCTGTTTATCGCTGCAGGTGGGTGGGCGCAAGCGCCCGATGGCGAAATGCCGCCGCCGCCCCCTTCCCCCGGCGGTGGCCGATTCTTCTTCATGCGGGGCGAATTCTCGTTTGAGAATCGGTTGAAGCCGATCACCGGCGCGCCTTTCTCTGGTCAGGCCACCACTGAGACCACTCAAGTGCTGGCGGACGGCAACCAGATCAAGCATACGGAGGCCGGGCAGGTGTATCGCGACAGCTCGGGACGAACACGACGCGACACCACAATCGACCACATCGGGCCCTGGTCCACGGCCACCACGCCGCGCAGGATCGTGAACATCACCGATCCAGTGGCGGGAGCGAATTACCTGCTGGATGCAACGGACAAAACTGTGGTGAAGATGCCAAAGGGTGAAGGGTTCGGTCACGTAGCCAGGCAGATCTTCGTCGGCGATGCAGGCGGGGCGACCGTCACCACGGCCTCGGGTGAGGTCGCCGCTTCGGCCTCGGCCTCAGGGCCGGTCGTCATCGGCAAAGAGGTCAAGCGGAAGTCAAACTTCCCGCGGACCACCGAGTCACTCGGTACCGAGGTCATGGCCGGCGTCAGCGTTGAAGGCACGCGCACGACGGAGACCATCCCGGCTGGAGCGATCGGCAACCAGAACCCCATCGTTATCGTTTCGGAACGCTGGACGTCGCCAGACCTGCAAACCGTGGTTTACAGCAAGCATACCGATCCGCGCTTTGGCACCACCATCTATCAACTGACGAACATCAGCCGCCAGGAACCGGACGCCTCATTGTTCCAGATTCCATCGGACTACACGGTGAAGGAAGACCCGATGGGCAAGCTGCGGCAAAGGGAGTAGTCACCCTTCGCCGCGGCCGGCCCTCTCCGGGCCGCGCCGGGGGGCAGACAACAAGTGCTACCCGCCTGCTACTGCGGCGCGCCTAGAAACCCTTGAGACCGCTCGCATCCTCGTGCCAGCCCGCAATCCACTCCGTCTCGTTCATGTGCTCCAGAGTCCTTGAAAAATTCCAGCAACTCCGGCATCATCGCTCTTAAGAGTTAGTACCGCGCGATGTCCCAAGGGTTTCCCTTAGGAACGTCCTTGGGGTCGTCAGCCACAAGTTAAGGAGCTATCTTAAATATATCGACTCATCACATTGAAAGTAATATGTTTATAGAGTTAACAACCCTGCCTAAGCAACCGAAGCGCAGCTGCCAAGCTACCAACTCGATGATGCGACGTGTCGGCGCGCCGACAAGACTTGAAGTAGTCCTTCTGCTTGCCGTGGTATCGATTGCGTCCGCCGCTTCGGCACGTGTCCGCCTGCCACAGGTCAAGATCGACAAAGTCATGCTCCCCAACGGCCTGCACGCTCTGCTGGTGGAGAGCCACCTGTCGCCGGTGGTGAACGTCGAGGTGTGGTATCACGTCGGCTCGAAGGACGAGCGCCCGGGCCAGACAGGATTCGCGCACCTCTTCGAGCACCTCATGTTTGACGGCACCACCAATCTGGGCTCCGACGAGTTCTCGAATTACATCGTGCGCTCCGGCGGCATGGATAACGCCTATACCACCGAGGACACAACGGTTTTTTGGGAAACGGTGCCTTCGTCGGACCTCGCGGTGGCCTTGTGGCTCGAGGCCGACCGCATGCGCAATCTCGACATCAGCGATCGCAGCTTCAAGAACGAAAGGGAAGTGGTGGAGGAGGAGCGGCGGCAGCGCTTTGACAATCAGCCTTACGGAGACGTGCTGGAGGTCCTCTATCAGAACGCGTTCCAGGTGCACCCATACCACCACGTGCCCATCGGCAGTATGGAGGATCTCGATCGCGCCAGCATCAATGACGTGCGCGGCTTCTACAACACCTACTACGTGCCGAACAACGCCACGCTGGTGATGGTCGGCGACTTCGCAAGCGAAGCAGCCAAGGCCGAGATCGAGCAATATTTCGGCTCCATTCCGCGAGGATCTCCGCTGCGGCGCGACATTCCGCCCGAGCCTCCCCAGACCGCGCCGCGCAGCCTCAAACTGACGCAGGATGTGGCCTTGCCGGCCGTGATCGAGGGATTTCACATGCCAGCCGACGGCACTCCGGACGCATATCCGCTGCGTCTGGCCGCCAAGATCCTTTCGACGGGAGAGAGCTCGCGCATCTACCGGCGCCTGGTGTACGAAAAGCAGATGGCGCTGCAGGCGGACAGCGAGGGCAATTTCACGGAGGATCCGAATCTTTTCTTCGTGTTTGCCGTACTCAATGCGGGCTATACTCCGGCTGAGGCCGAGACGGAGCTTGAGAACCTGCTCGCCGACTTGCGCGCCCATTCCGTCTCGGAGCACGAACTCGATAAGGCGAAAAACGAAATTCTCAACGAATTCGTGGTGGGCCGGCAGGGCGTGCAGACCCGCGCCGACGAGTTAGGCTACGACGGCGTGGTTCTAAATGATCCGGAACTGGTGAATACCGAGCTTCAACGCTTTCTGGGCGTGACACCGGCCGATGTCGAGCGTGTGGCGCGGACTTATTTTGTTCCCGCGAACATGACCCGAATCGAGATTTATCCGAAATCCGGGCAGGGAAGGTGAAGTTAGAACTAGTGTAGAGGCTGAATGCCTGTCCGCTCAGCGGGGGTACACCAGAACAACAAAAGGCCACTTCAATCAAGACGGCGCCCTTTTGACGATGGAACTTTTACCGCAAGAGCCCATAGTTGTCGCACCGGAGATGGTAAGGGTTTGCTGCCCAAATGCCAGATGAATCGTTCCTCAAGAGGCTGTCGCGCTTGAGGCCTCTGCACTGAATCCCGGCAGTGCGTTCTGAAAGAATCTCAGCCAATTGCCATGCATGATGCCTTCGATATCCGTCTCCCGATAGCCGCGTTTTCGAAAGAAAGCTGGAATCATCTGCAAGTCCGCGATCGTATTTAAATCATGTGGAGATTGTTCGGCCCCGAAACCTCCATCTAAATCACTGCCGATGCCACAATGGCGGGAATTGCCCGCAAGCTGGCAGACGTGATCGATATGATCGATCGCCCGCTCCATGCTGACCTGCGAATTGTCGGTTTCACCGGGCACGTAGTTGGGATGCAGCATCCAGGAGTCGAAGGCAGCCCCGATCACAGCGCCGCGCGCGACCAGGGCGCGAATCTGCTCGTCGCTAAGCTGGCGGTCGCCCGGCACCAGAGCACGGCAATTGTGGTGGCTGGCCAGGACTGGGCCCTGGTAAATTTCCAGAGCCTCCCAGAAGCTCTCGTCGGCGAGATGGGTGACGTCCAAGGCGATTCCCGCAGCGTCCATGGCCTTGAGAAGATCCCGGCCCTGCAGTGATAGCCCGCCGGGAGCACTGGTCCCATGAGCGTAGTGGCTCACCCCATAGTGAACAGGCTCCACAACACGCAGTCCACGATCCCGCCAGAGATCCACTTGATCGGGACTGAGAATGGGATCGGCGCCTTCCATGGCCAGAATGAACCCGATTGGCGTTCCGTTCCCGCCCGTTCGCTTCCACTCCGCCACGTGAGATTCAAGCGCCGACGCATCGCGCAGCATGCGCATCTGTCCCTGCGACTCCATGACGCGGTAGAACTCGACCTGGCCCGCGCCCATGGCTGACGCAATTTCCCGGCTGGGATAATCCACCAGCGTGTCTCCCAGGCTGCTGCAGCGTGCCAGCACGGTGGCGAGGCAAACCACCACTTTGGCCTTGCGCAATTCTGGCAGCGACACCGTGTTGTGGCCGCGTCTCCAATCCTTCATGTCCTTCTCGCAGGCGCGGATCTCTTCCACGCTGCGCGTGATATCGCGCCGCCAGTTGAGCGCGTTCCAGGCCAGATCGAGATGGGCGTCAAAGATTAGCAAGGTGTCCTCTCGTGGGACGCAATCACGCAGCGTGCGGCTCTTCGCCTCAGCCGTGCCGCGAGTCTGCTGGAGCCCTCCTCGAAGCTAGGCCTTCACTCGTGCAATGGCATCAATCTCTACCTTGAGTCCTCCCCAAAGCACCGATTGAACGGTGGTGCGGGCAGGCCGGATGCTCGTGAAGAATTCCGAATAGACGCGATTAAAGCGGTCAAAATCACCGATGTCCGCCAGATGGCAGGTGCACTTGACGACGTCGTCAAACGAGCAGCCTCCCGCCTGGAGCACTTTGCCGATATGGGTCAGGGTTAGACGGGTCTGATCTTCGATGCTCCCCTCCACCACTTGTCCGGTTGCGAGATCGAGCGGGCCCTGGCCGCTCACGTAGAGCCATCCGTCCACCAGCACCCCGGCGGAGTAGGCTCCGGTGGAGACTTTCTTATCCGGATGTTTCACTTCGACTTTACTCATGCTCTTTTCACCCCTCCTGAGATTGCATTTCAGGAACAACACCAAGCTGGTTCGACCGATTGCTGCCGCAGGACTCAGTGGCAAGCCGGCACGTTTACTTGCCCGCAGCCGGATTCCGAGGCACTCCCAGCCGATCGAGCGCGCCGAACACCGTGCCGTTCAAGAAGGCGATTCGATCTTCAAGGTGCTGGTCCAGAGTCGGGGTGAGTTCACGAACGACGGCCTCCTTCAAGATCCCTCGCGCCACGAGCAGCCTCTTCTCCGCATGGTGGAAGAGTTCCATGTGCGAACGGCGCCGGAATGACCGGGACGATGCCCCTGACATCGTTCGCCTTGATCAAACTGCCTCCCCTGAAGCCTTCCGTATCCGCCTTCTCTCCTCATAGACGGTGACCAAAAACGTCCCGGCAAAAACCAGCAGACCGCCCAAGACCAATCGCGTCGTTACGCGTTCGTGGACCACCAAGGTCGATAGCAGGACTCCGAAAACCGGTAGCAAGTAGATTGACAGTGAGGCTTGCGTCACGTCAATTTTGTCGATCACCCAAAAGTAGAGCAGCATCGAAATGCTGAGGCTGAACAGCGCAATCGCCAGCAAACAGCCCCACACCGGCGCGCCCAAAGACGTGAGGCTTGCGAAGCGCGGCCGCTCGAAGACCAGCATCAAGACCAGAAGATCGAGGTCCGCCACCAGGAAGGTGTACACAAGCAGTGCGACCGGACTGAACGTTTCCAGAAGTTTCTTAGTATATGTATTGTAGAAGGCGCTGCCCAGGCAACTCGCAAAGATCAGAAGATTGCCCGCAAGGTACGTGCCCTTGAAGATGGCTACTGAACTCCAATCAATGTCCGAAACGATGAGCACACCGCCCACTGCCAGTACGAACGACAGCCAGCGAACGATCGCGATCCTTTCGCCGAGCAGCAACACCGCCATGGTTGCGGTGAGAACCGGAATCGTCAACGTCAGGACCGAGGCATTGCTGGCGAGCGAATGCTCCACGCCCCAGGTGAGCCCCAGTTGCGCGGGGACGATGCCCAAAGTGGAGGCGAGGAAGAAGATAACTGCTCCACGCGCCGCCTGCCGAGGTCCGCTGAATGAGGTCGTCGATCCATTTCACAAAGAAATCGGCGTCATCGGCGCTGGTCCAAACGACTAATCCGGCCTGCTTGATGCCCTACGCGCCACGGTTAGCGAACCACGGGCCTAGGACTGCTTGTCTCGCTCATCGCTAGAGAATCTGCATATTACAGGCGGGTCTCGGAAATGTGAACAGTCGGCGGTAGTCGATTTTGTAGCTGCTCTCATCCTCAAGTTTCAACAACTCAGAGAGCCACACGTTGAGCCACGGGAACCGCCAAACATGCTTGGCTATACGTGTCGAGAGATGATTTCCTATCCTCTTGCGTTGCAAAGAGATCGAATATTTGTACCTTACGCCAAGGACGAAGCGTAGACAGCTAGGAAATGGGCCGTGAACCCCGGCTTGACAGTGCCAGTGCAACTTGTGGATACTAGCGACAGCGTGCGACAGGGCGCCACCGACCCGCGGCAAGGGAACAATCCCACCTGCTTCCATCTGACAGCGTGCTTTGCACCTTCTTTCAGCCTGTATCAGCGGGTCACAGGCGCATGAAAGGAGGTCATCGTGACCACATCGAAGCTTCCTGCCCGTCCCTCCCTGGAATCCCTGCGCAAGCAAGCCAAAAAACTGGCGCGCGGCATCGTTGCCGGCGATGCAGGCGCCATCGGCCGGGCGCGTGCCCAGTTGCCGCACGCCGAACTGCCGTTGTCACAGCGTGATGCTCAGCTGGTGCTGGCCCGCGAATATGGGCTTCAAGGCTGGCAGGACCTGGTTAAAGAAGTAAACCAACGCCTGGGCAAGGGAATCGAGTGGGCCGTATCCCAGGCCCGCCGCTGCATCCATGACAATGAGATCGAAGGTCTGCGTCAGCTGCTGGCTGAATACCCGGCGCTACTGTCGTGGAGGGCGGATGAAAACGACAGTGGGCTGCTCGGGATGGCGACCGATTCCTTCGGCGACAGCTTCGACGCGTTCCGGGAGCAGCACTTCACGCGTGCGGCGTGTGCCGAGCTCCTGATCGATGCCGGCGCGGTCGTCGCGCCGTCGATATGCGATGGCCTCATCGCTTCCCGCGCAAGGGGGTTGCTCGATCTTTTCCACCACAGAGGCCTTCTTCCCCGATCGCTCAAGTTCTTTGCCGCGCTCGGCGACGTCAATGGCATTCGCGCATGTCTTGATACGAATGGCGACGATCTTGCCGAGGTAAACCAGGCGTTCATGTGTGCCTGCCATCTCCAGCACCCGACCGCATCGGCGCTGCTGCTCGATCGGTCCATCACGCTCGACGCCGAGCTGGGAAGGCAGATCGATGGCGGGCCGGGACGTTCCGCGTTTGTCCAATACATCATGGCGGACTCGCTCGAGTTCACCAACGCCGACCCGGCCGGGCCCTGGCAGGCGTTTGTCATGCGACAGGTCGTGCGCGCGGTGAACGAGGGCGACCTGACATCCTTCATGGGCGGATTGCGGCGCGAAGCCTGGATAATGGGAGACCCATGCGTGAAATTCCAGGTCGGATTGATCGAGCGGGCGGTCCTGCGCGATCGCGAAGCTTTCATTAATGCTCTTCTTGATCTCAATCCTGCTGTGCTGCGCAGTCGCGTGCCGCCATCGCGGGCCATTGGATTAGCGTTCACGTATGCGAAGACCCATATGCTTCCGACGCTGCTGCGCATCTGGCGCCTGCCCGACGATCTGCCACACGCAGCCGGGAACGGGGATCTCGCAAGCGTGACACGCTGGTTCGACGCGGCGGGCAAGCCTGCGCTAGGCGACCTCGCGAATCATTTTCCTGCTAACAGTGCCTACGAACGCGGGAACCTGCAATGGGGCGAGCCCAGTGTGCAGCAGGTGCTCGACACCGCGCTCGCCTGGGCGGTCATCAACAGCCAGTTCGAGATCGCCGACTTTCTTCTCAGACACGGGGCCGATATCAACACGAACTGGAGCTCCCATGAGCCCGCCAGCATCCTGCATGAGCTGGCCGCCTCTCACAAAAATTACGAAGCCATGCAATTCCTCATCGACCGCGGCATCGACATGACGATCGTCGATTATCGTTGGGGTGCTACAGCCCAGGGTTGGGCATATCACGCTGCGAAAGACGAGAAGATGGCGCGGTGGCTGGGCGAGGCGCAACAACGGAGGGAGCAGGCATCACGCTGAGAGCGGCCGCGCAAGTTGGCTTCAACCTTCATCTTTCAGGCGGCGTGACGAACACAACGGGTGGTGAGATTTCCAGCACACAGGGAAGAGCGGAATTATGTAACATGAAAAATGCGCTAAGGGCGTGTCGGCATACACTTTGCCGCAAGGGCAATGCCCGCCTACAGAGACAAAACTGGAGGTGTGCGCGTGAGTCTGGAAAGCTTCAAGAAACAAGCGAAACTGCTCGTCCGTTGGCACCGGCAGCGCAACTATTCCGTGGCGGCTGAATCCGCCAGCTTTCAGCGTGCCCCTTAAGGCGGGCGATTTCAAAAGGAAGCGTTTTGGCAGATGGATCGGCGCCAATTCTTGAAGGACGGCTTGGTTTGCGCCGGATTGACGAGCGTTCCCCATCTGGAAGTCCATGGAAAGAGCATTGCTCCCGCAATGTCTCAAAGCCAGGCTTCCACTGCTAACTCGTTGGACCTCGCCAAAACTGTCGTAGTCGCGCCTGGAAGCCTTTCGGCCCGTGAGCGAAAAGCCGTGCAGGTATTGGTCGAGGAGGTTGAGAAGCGCACGCAATATCGTTGGGCCGTCGTTGAAGATTTGACGTCGGAGCAATCCCCTGCGGCAGTCGTTGGTTCGCGGCAAACATTGAGCGAGAGCCATTCTGGCTTTTTGAGAGGTCTGGTCACGGACAGAGGTCCGGCACTGGAGCCGGAGGGTTACCGGCTGCGCGCGCTTCTTCGCTCGAATGCCCCGCTGATTCTGGTCGAAGGAGCTGATGAACGCGGTGTGCTGTTTGGAGTGGGAGGGCTGCTACGCGCGCTTCGAATGTCCAAAGGAAGAGTGGTGCTGCCCGGTCCTCTCGATATCGCGACGGCTCCGAAATATCGTTTGCGCGGTCATCAGTTGGGCTACCGGCCTAAGACGAACGCCTACGACGCCTGGAACGTTCCTACCTGGGACCGGTACTTCCGCGACCTGGCGGTCTTCGGCACCAACGCGATTGAGCTCATTCCACCGCGCTCCGATGACCTACCGAACAGCCCTCATTTTCCGCTTCCGCCCATGCAGATGATGATCGAGATGTCGCGGCTCGCCGACGAGTACGGTCTGGACGTCTGGATTTGGTACCCCGCGATGGACAGGTCATATTCAGATCCTAAGACCGTGGAATATGCCCTCCATGAGTGGGGAGAAGTATTCCGAGCATTGCCCCGCATCGACGCGGTCTTTGTCCCGGGAGGCGACCCTGGCCATACTGAGCCCAAATACATGATCACCTTGCTGGAGAAGCAAACCACCAACCTGAAGAGTTATCATCCGCGAGCGCAGATGTGGATGTCGCCCCAGTCCTTCAATGAAGCCTGGATGAACGAATTCTTCGAACTTATCAATCGTGAGCCATCCTGGCTTTCGGGGATCGTTTATGGACCGCAGATGCGGATCGGTGTGTCCGAACTACGCGACAAGCTTCCCCGGCGTTATCCTATCCGCCTCTACCCTGACATCACTCATAGCGTGGAATACCAGTTCCCGGTTCCCGATTGGGACGTCGCTTATGCCTTGACCGAAGGTCGGGAAGTGATCAGTCCGCGGCCGTCGGACCACGCCAACATCTTCCGTCTGCAGGCGCCGTACTCGATCGGTTTCCTGAGCTATTCAGAAGGCTGCAATGACGACGTCAATAAGTTCGTCTGGAGTTCGCTGGGATGGAATCCTGAAACGCCTGTTATTGAAATCCTGCGCGACTATAGCGGCTACTTCATCTCCGACCGCTTGCGGGACGATGTTGCCCAGGGAATCCTGAGCCTCGAAGAGAACTGGAGAGGTGCCCTGATCTCGAACGAGAACGTGAGCACGACGCTCAAGCAATTTCGCGACATGGAGGACAGCGCGGCGCCCGAAGAATTGCTCAACTGGCGCTTCCAGATGGCGTTGTACCGCGCCTACTACGACGCGTACGTCCGAGAGCGCCTTATCCGTGAAGTGGACGCACAGGCGGGGGCATTTCAAAAGCTCGAGGAAATTCATAGTATCGGCGCCGCACTCAATCCGCTCGACATCGGAGAGCCCCGGGGCGGGCCGACAAGCAAGGCTGAACCCTCGCTGCTGCTCAATGAAGCTGAGTCGATTCTTGATGAGAATTTGACGGATCCCGTTGCGCCAAGATGGCGAGCGCGAGTCCTGGAATTGGGTGAGGCCTTGTTTCAGAGTATTCATATGCAGCTGGCCGTGGAGCACTATCAAGCCGAGGCGGTTTCGCGCGGAGCGAACCTGGACACGCTGGAAGCCCCACTTAATGACGCCCTCTGGCTGAAGCAGGAGTTCGGCAAAATCCGGGCACTCGCCTCTTACGCAGACAAGCGGCGGGCGATCGAGGAAATCCTCGAGCGCACCAGTTCGGGTCCGGGCGGATTCTACGACAACCTCGGAGACGTGTCACGCCGGCATCATCTGCTCCCCGGTCTCGGACCAGTCCGGGACCCTGAGTTCAGAGCTTCCGCGCTGGTGGGACACGGGTACCCGGAGTGGTCTGGAGCGGCGGTTCCGACCGCATGGAAGTGTTGGGCGGAATCCCTGTACGATGCCCCGCTCGAGATGCGATATTCAGACCTCGACACGGGGGCGCGGTACAGAATCCGAGTGGTGTATAGTGGCGATCCAGACACCAAGATTCGCCTCGATTGCAACGGCAACTATCAGCTTCATGCGCTGATCCCGAAGCCTTGGCCTCCCAGGCCGCTGGAATTTGACGTACCGACCGAGGCGACGCGAACGAGCAAACTCACGCTCACTTGGCACGGGGAGGTGGGGAGGGGCGGAAACGGCCGCGGGTGCCAAGTTGCCGAGGTTTGGCTGATAAAGGAAAGCAGAGGTGCCTAATGCCTTGACGGCATGGGGCTCGCTGGTGCCCGATTGTGTGACAGATCAGCGCATACGGCTGGAGCTGCCTTCTGAGGAACCTCAAGAAAAATGGGGATTGGGCAGACTTGGCCGAAGGCGCGTCCTTGGTGACTGAGCCCCTGGCGTGGTGTTCATCGAACCTCGAGATGCAGCAGGGCGCGAACGACAGAGGCTCCCGCGACATGGCTCTGCTGCGCTCGCTTCTTGCGAGTCTGCCTTGGTACCGGCTAGTGCCGAAAGATGACCACGCCGTGGTGGCTGACCGCTACGGAACCGGCACTGACACAGTTCTCACGGCCAGGACGACAGACGGAAGATTGTCTGTCAGCTACATTCCCTGGCGCGCATCGCCGTTGGCGTGGTTTCCGGGCGATCCTGCGGGCGGTGACTCCGCGTGTGAGTCCCGCCTCGGTAGATGGAACCCCAAACGGCCGTCATCGCGTATCATCATCACTGGAGGACTCATGAAGATTCTCGTGCTGGGCTCGACCGGCGGGACGGGTCTGGAATTGCTCGACCAAGGACTCGAGGACGGCCATCAGGTAACGGCCTTTGCGCGCCGGCCCGCGGCTGTTACCCTCAAGCACGTGAACCTGCGAGTTCAGCAGGGCGATATTATGGATCGTGCTTCCGTTGCAGCCGCAATGCAGGGTCAGGACGCGGTGCTCTCCGCGCTCGGAGTGCGCCAAATCGGCAGAAATACCATCCTTTCCGATGGAACGCGAAACCTGATTCAGGCGATGGAGAAGAACGGCGTGAAGCGCCTGGTAGTCGAATCGTCGTTAGGCGTCGGCGACAGCGCCGGGCAGTTGGGCCCCCTCCACAACTTCTTTTTACTGCCGCTCATTCTGAAGCACGTCTTTCGCGATAAGGAGACTCAGGAATCGCTGGTGCGGGCGAGCAGTCTGGACTGGATCATCGTGCGGCCGGCCATCCTCACCAATGGTCCGCGTACCGGACGTTATAAGGCGGGTTTCGCGCCCACGGAGCGCTCCATCAAAGCCAAGATTTCTCGCGCCGATACAGCGGAATTCATGCTCAAACAGCTTACGAACGACAAATACCTGCGCCAGACGCCGGGCCTCTCGTATTGAGCGATCGACATCACACTAACTCAGACACGGGTTGGCCGCGAAAGTCTGCGGTCGGAGGACTACCGTAAAGTGAATTTCGTAAAAGTGCGCGCGTTCAGCGGTGCGACGGCCAGCCTGGACGCGCAGCTGGCCAAGGGCATCCTGACAGAGCGGGGCATTCCCAGCGTGGTGCCCAACAGGTTTGGAGCTGAAGTCTTGCCCGGCGTCGATCTCGTCCAGTTGCTGGTGCCGGAGGATGACGCAGACGAGGCCGCTCAGATCCTGCAGGATTTCCTGGATCCCGCTTCGGCGGCCGGCCGCTGAAGGCTGGCATCCACAGACCGATGAATTCTTCTGCCACAATCAACCCCGCGCGAGGACTCGCCGGCTCGGTCCGAATGCCCGGCGACAAGTCGATCTCCCACCGCTACGCGATGCTGGGCGCCATAGCCGAGGGCGCAACCGAGATCAACTTCTTCGCGCGCAGCGCCGATTGCAGCAGCACGCTCGCCTGCCTGGCCGGCTTGGGAGTCGAGCTCGACCGCCGCGTCGACACCGTTACCCTGCAGGGCGTAGGCCTTAAAGGACTTAAGCCGCCGACTGCGGACCTCGACGCCGGCAATTCCGGTTCAACCATGCGCATGCTGGCGGGAATCTTGGCAGCGCAGCCTTTCAGGTCCCGGCTGACAGGCGACGCCTCGCTTTCGCGGCGGCCCATGCAGCGCATTATCGAGCCCCTCACGCGCATGGGTGCGCGCATCACGGCCACGGAAGGCGGACGCCCTCCGCTTGAGATCGAAGGCGGCGCGCTCGAGGCTATTCGATACCGGCTGCCGGTGGCGAGCGCGCAGGTGAAGTCCGCCCTGCTGCTGGCGGGACTGTATGCGAGCGGCGCAACCACCGTCGAGGAGCCGGCTGCCACGCGCGACCACACCGAGATCGCCCTCGAGCAATTCGGCGCTGCGATCGAGCGCCAGGTCCGGACGGCTTCGGTCGCCGGCGGCGTGACGCTACGCGGGCAGAAGCTTTATGTTCCTGGCGACTTCTCGTCCGCGGCCTTTTTTATCGCGGCAGCTCTGGCTCTCCCTGATTCGAATCTTGTGATTCAAAACGTCGGCCTGAATCCTACCCGCGCCGCGCTACTCGATCTGCTGGTACCGATGGGAGGCTCGGTGAAGGTGCTGAACCTCGATCTGGTGAACGGCGAGCTGATCGGCGACCTGCACGTTGAGTCGAGCGAGCTTCAGGGCGGTGAAATCGAGCCCGGGAGCGTCCCCGGCCTCATTGACGAGCTTCCGGTGCTGGCGGTGCTCGGAACGCGCATGGAGCATGGCATCAGCTTCCATGGCGCCGCGGAGTTGCGCGTGAAGGAAAGTGATCGGCTGAGCGCCGTCGCCTGTAACCTCGGTCGCATGGGAGCCGAAGTGGAAGAGTGGCCCGATGGATTGCGGATTCCGGGCGGCCAGAAGCTACGCGGCGCTGAAATCGAGACCTACGGTGACCATCGCATCGCCATGGCCTTCGCCGTTGCCGGTTTGATGGCCGAAGGCGCCACGACTATCCTCGAGAGCGATTGCGTCGATATTTCATTTCCTGGTTTTTTTGAACTGCTCGCCGAGCACGTCGAGTAACCCAAGCGGCCGAAGCGAAGCGTCAATTGCGCGCCAGCCTCCCGATGGACGCCGTCTCCAAATTGTTATCATACTCGTGGACTCGGACACATGAGCACTGCAACTGACATATCGCGCCGGAGCTTTGTTTGCCGCGTGGCCGGTCTTGCTGGGGCCGGATTCGGCGGGTGCGCCCCGAGCGGCCGGCCTTTGTTCGCGGCTCGCCAGGGAGTTGCTCCGCGGCTGGCGGCTTCCGCGACGAAGGTCGTGTTTCGGGATGTTTCGAAGGAGGCCGGGGTCACGCCGATGCTGGTTTGTGGCGGTCCGCAGAAAAAGTACATCCTTGAGGTGAACGGTACCGGCTGCGTCTGGTTTGACTACAACAACGACGGCTTCGTTGATCTTTACATCGTGAACGGATCGACGATCGAGAATCTCCTCAGCCCGGCCGCCGTGAAGAACCCTCCGCGCAATTACCTTTTTCGGAACAATGGGGACGGAACCTTCTCCGACGTCACCAGGGCTGCGGGCGTGGAAGGCCATGGCTGGGGATGCGGCGCTGTGGCAGCGGATTATAACAACGACGGCTTCGTTGACCTGTTTGTGTACACCTATGGGAAGAATATCCTTTACAAGAACAACGGCAATGGTACGTTTACCGATGTCACGGAGCACGCCGGAGTCGCGGGCGATTTCTCATGGAGCGGCGGCGCTGCCTTCGCTGATTACGACAACGACGGCTATCTTGACCTCTATGTCTCGGGTTACATCAACTTCGACATCCATCACCTCTCCAGCTACGATCACCTCACCTGCCAGTTCAAGGGCCTTAAGGTTGCAGCCTGCGGACCACGCGGTCTCCCCGGCGCTCCAGACGTTCTCTACCACAACAGCGGCGATGGCACGTTTACGAACGTCACCGCCAAGGCGGGCGTGTCCGACACCAAGCTCTACTACGGTTTCAGCGTGGGATTCGAGGATTTTGACGGCGATGGCCGTCCGGACATCCTGGTGGCCAACGACTCCAACCCAAACTACTTCTATCGAAACAAGGGCGACGGCACATTCGAAGAAGCGGCCATTACGGCGGGGATCGCGTACAACGGCGAGGGCCTGGAGCAATCCAACATGGGCCTGGCGCTCGGCGACATCGATAACGACGGCTGGACCGACGTTTTTATCACCGAATTTGCGGAGGACAATTTCACGCTGTTCCACAATGACGGAAAGGGCGTGTTCTCGGATATTTCATATCCTTCCGGCGTCGCCGAAGCAACCATTCACAATCTGGGCTGGGCGACCTTTTTCATCGACTACAATAACGACGGCCTGAAGGACCTCTTCTGCGTGAACGGCCATGTTTATCCAGAGGCGGACCGTGTGCGGGGCTCCTCCTATCGCCAGCCTCCGCTGCTGTTTCACAATCTGGGCAATCGAAGATTTGGACTTGTGAGTTCAGATGTGGGAATCGCATCCTTACGGTTGCCGGGCCGCGGCGGCGCCTTCTGTGATTTCGATAATGACGGCGACCTTGACGTGGCCATCATCAACATTGACGATCGGCCGACCCTGCTGCAGAACGACGGAGGAAATCGCGCCGGACACTGGCTGCAGGTTAAGACCGTCGGCGTGAAGAGCAATCGCGACGGGATCGGTTCGGCCGTCAAGGTAGTTTCCGGTGACCTCACGCAGTACGATCGTGTGCGCACAGGCGGCAGCTTCTGTTCAAGCAACGACATGCGCCTTCATTTTGGCCTGGGCGAACGGCAGGCGGTGGATCTGGTAGAGATTCGTTGGCCGAGTGGGGTCATAGACCGGTTGACGCACCTGGATGCTAATCAGGTTCTGGTGGTCCAGGAGGGAGAAGGCTGCGTTCGATCGCCTTACCATCCCTTGCGCACGCCGCATTCGGCGGCCAAGCCGGCTTCGGGTCCGAAAGCTAGCGCGTCTCCCTAGTCACTCCCGGGGGACAGGACTCTGCGTTTGGGCGTCGCGGCTTTCGTCGGCTTCCTTTCGTTGCAGGTCGCTCATCTGCTGCTTCACGAGCTCATTATACTTTCGCGTCTCCGCTTCAGCCTCCTGCTTCCGGCCCATGCGTTGATCGACGCTCGCAAGCAACGCGTGAATCGTGTGATCCGAGGGTTCGGCCTTTGCCACAATCGAAAACTCACGAAGTGCATCGTCGAACTTCAGCTTGGCGAGATACGCCCGTCCCAATGATCGATGGGCCTCTACAAGGCCCGGATCGAACTCGAGGGCCTTTCTCAGAAGCGCCATTCCGCGATCGCTGTCCCCCCGCTTGACGGCGATATCTCCCAGCTCATAGTTCGCCTGGGCATGATTAGGATTCAGCTTCAGGTCTGCCAGAAGCTCCGGCGCGGCCTCCTCAAGACGGCCCATGTGCCAATACGTGTTTCCCACGTCGAAGTGCAAGCCGGCCGAGTCCGGCGCGGTGCTGAGCGCCTTTTGGTAGGCCTTTAGCGCCTCGTCGTACTTCTGCTGCTGCAGGAGCTGATCGCCCTGTGTCTCGAGCAACTGATAGGAGTCAGGATGCGACTTCGCCATCGCGTCATAGGTCTGCTGCGCCAACTGATCGTAGAAGACGCCCGTCCAGTAGAGTACGTCAGGATCGTTCTGGCCGCCGTCCTTCAGAACCTTCAACACACGAAGCCCTTCCGCAGGATTGCCTGACTCGGCGGCGGCGCGGCCCAGGAAGATGGCGGCCTGCTTGTCATCCGGAGCCAGTGCCACGGCGTTCCGAAGATGTGCAACCGCAGCGGGCATTTCGTTTCGCCGAAAATGGCATATTCCAATCACGACCTGTTGCGCTACGCCTGCCGGGCCGGTTGCTGAAGTTTCCCGCTCCGCCGAGTCTTCGCATTTGGCCGTGCGGGCAAGATCATTCCCGAGGCGCAGGCGTACCTCCGTCGATGCCGGATGTTGGCGCAGTAACTCCCGATATCGCCGGATCGCCTGGTCAAAGCGGCTTTCCTGATCCAGTGCGTTGGCCTCGGCCACTCTGGACTGCAGGTTGTGCGTGTCGACGCCAAAGGCGTATGGGCCGGCCCAAAGGAGTCCAACACTGGCCGCAATCGGCCAGACACGGGCCTGGAAGCATCGGCGCTTTGTCCCTGGCGCCTCCTGGCGCTGACGAACGCCGCGATTCGTGATTGCGCGCGAATTCGGAGAGATGGTCACGATTGCTACAGGCTTACCCCTGCCCTAGACTGAACTGTATGCGCGTTCGATGCCGGCTTCTGTTCCTGCCGTTGTGCCTCGGCCTTTTCTCTGCGGCCGGCCCTGCCCAACAGAGCGACGCTCAGCCGAACGGCGCTGCCGCTCCCTCGCCATCCTTGCCGCAGAACTCGCCCGCCGGAGCTGGCTCAGAGGTGAAGACTCTCCTTGACGCCGCTTCCGCCCTTATTAGCCAAAGTCGATTTCGAGAGGCCGCCGAGATGCTCCGGAAGGCTGAATCGGAAGCTCCGGAGACGCCAGCCGTTCATCATTATCTTGGCTACGCATTGTGGAAGCAAGATCAGTGGAGCGCTGCCGAGAAGGAGTTTCAAAAGGCGCACCAGCTCGATCCCAAGAATCCGTACACGTTGTACTTTCTGGGGCGGATCGCCCAGTCGAATGGCCAGCCGCGCGCCGCCATTCCCTACTACCAGAGTATCCTGCAGCTGGGACCGCCGATCTACGATACCAGCCAACGTTTAGGCCAGCTCTATGCCGATCGCGGCGAGCTCGAAAAGGCGCGGGAACTGATCGAAACCGCTCTGAAGCAGACTCCGTGGGATA
This sequence comes from Terriglobia bacterium, assembly GCA_035946735.1. Taxonomy (GTDB): domain Bacteria; phylum Acidobacteriota; class Terriglobia; order UBA7540; family UBA7540; genus Gp13-AA77. The sequence goes on along the minus strand of DASYYZ010000022.1, from coordinate 14,337 downwards.
GCTCCCTCTACTATCAGCTTGGCAAGATTGACCAGCGCGCCGGCCACGCCGCCGCCGCGCGTGAGGAGATGGCCTCCGCGCAACGCCTCAAGAGTGTCAGCCAGGAATCCGTTCAGCTCCTGGTGGCGCTCGACCAGGCTCTGACGAGTCACCAGACGGACAAGGTTGATGCCTTGCGGAGTGAGATCATGCAGCGGGCATCGAACGACCCGGAGATCCTGCAATCCGTGGGAGTGCTGCTCGGGCGAGCCAGTCTTTACGATCAGGCCCGCGAGTTCCTGGTGCGCTCGGTCAGCCTCGACGCCAGCTCTTTCGAGGCTCAGTACAATCTCGGACTCACTTTGTTCCGCCTGAATCAGGAGCAGGAAGCCGAGGCGAGCCTGCTGGCAGCTTTGAAGCTCCAGCCCGAGTCCGCGGAAGCGAACCGCGCTCTGGGCGTGCTTTACGTGCAGCAGAATCGGAACCAGGATGCCATCGCGCGGCTGCGCGCGGTGAATGCGGTGTCACCCGGAGATGCCAGGCTTCTGGCGTTGCTCGGCCAGCAGTATCTTCAGGGCCGCTTTGTTCCGGATGCGATTGCTACGCTGCGGCAGGCAGTAAAGCTCGCTCCTGAAAACCTCGACGTGAGATTCCTGCTCGTCGAAGCGTACGACGCGGCGCACGAGTACGATGCCGGTCTCGAGATGGCGCAGGAGTCCCTTCGCCTGTTTCCGGACTTCGGCCACGCTGCCTTTGAAGTTGCCCAGGAAATGTCGGCTTCAGGGCGCTACGACGAGGCCCGCCCCTTCGCGCTGCACGCGGTCCAGAAGGAGCCGCAGCTTGTCGAGGCGTGGAACTTGCTCGGTGACTTGCAATCGAAGAGCGGGCATTATGCCGAGGCTCTCGACGCTTTCCAGCACACGCGCAGCCTCGACCCTTCTAATGTGGTTGCGGAACGGGGCGTCGCTGACAACCTGATCCGTCTGAAACGCTACGATCAGGCCCTGACGGAAGTACAGAAAGCCCTTGACCTTCATCCTCAGGACGCGGGTCTGTACTTCAGTCTGATGCAGGCTTATGTCCGGACGGGTCAGCAGGAACAAGCTTCAAAGGCGGCATCGATGTATCAACAGCTTCATGCCGCCGAAACAGCCCAGGCGGACGCCCAGAAACCCCGGCCCTACTCACCCCCGGCCAAAACTTCCAGTCAAACGCACTGAACTATAGACCCAAGCCGGTCCCAAGCCTGCCACCGGTCTGATGCGGTCAGGCGTAAGAACACGCTGGAGGCCCATGCCGCGGAGCCGGCGCGACTACGGCGGGGAGGCGGCTGTGAAGCCGAGATTGCGAGCCTTCTCGATCTCCGCGCGCCCGTTCACTTGATCTCCTTGCTGGAGCAGCAACACGCCGAGATTGTGGTGGGCCTCGGCCATATCGCTTTGCAGCGCGATGGCTTCCTGTAACCGCTCAATCGCGGCCCGGATGTCTCCTCCCTGAGCAAGGATACTGGCCTCGTTGTTTCGGGCTGCGGCATTCTGCGGCTGCAGCTCGACAGCTTTGCGGAATTCGGCCGCCGCCTGTCGCCTTTCGCCGAGCTTCATCAGCGCCACGCCAAGATGGTTGTGGGCCTCGGCCGAATACGGACCCGCCGCCGTGGCCTTCGTGAAGTCCTGCACCGCGTCCTGCAGATTTCCCGCCGCCATTGCTTTCATGCCCTCGCTGATTTCGAGGATCGTTTCTGTGCCGCGCGCGTTCTTATCCTTTTGCGATTGCTGGATTCTTGCGACCTCGGCAAATTCTTGCGCGGCTCCTGCCTGGTCGCCTGTGCGAGTCAACAGACGCCCGAGCGTGTAGCGCGCTGAAGAGTTCTCCGGATCGAGCTTCGCTGCTGCCCGAAGCTCCGTGGCGGCCTCAGACCACTTTCCCTGCTGCGCCAGCAGAAAGCCGAGCCGGTAATGGAATTCCGCGTTTTCGGGCTGCAGGGTGGCGGCCTTCCGAAACTCGGCGCCCGCATCGTCCAGGTTCGACCCTAGGATATCGAGGAATCCGAGGTTGTAATGCGGCTCCGCGTAGTCCGGCTTCAATTCTTCGGCCTTCTCAAAGTTGCCTCGAGCGTCCTGCACACGTCCGCCGTCGGCGTCCAGAGCTCCGAGATTGTTATAGGCCTCTGCAAACTTAGGATCGAGCCTGATGGCCTCGCGAAACTGAGCTGCGGCGTGGTCGCTGTGCTTCAACTCGCGGTCACAGCGCCCCAGATCGTAGTGAGCCTCCGCTGAATCAGGCGCGACGGCGAGCACCGCTCTAAATTCCTCAGCCGCGCCGGCGGAATTTCCAATTCCAAGGAGAGCCTCGCCCAGGCGAAGACCGGCTTCCCGGTAGCCTGGCCGCAGCCGCAAGGCCTCGCGAAACTCCATTGCCGCGGAAACTGGATCCGGCGTGCGCAGATATGCCAATCCGAGGTTGTAGTGAGCCTCGGGATATTCCGGACGCAAGGCCAGCGCCTGCCGAAAATGGGCCAGAGCCTCGTCAGGCTTGCCCATTGAGACCAGTGTAATCCCGAGAGCGTTCTCAGCTTCCGGGAAGCTCGGTTGCAACTTCATGGCGGTGGAAAACTCGGACACCGCCCGATCCGCTTGACCGTTGCTGGAGAGCCCAAGACCCAGCCGATAGTGGTTCGCAGCCGAGGAAGGAGCGATCTCCACCGATTTAAGTAAGGCTTGGAGCGCGTCCTCCGTCTTGCCGGTGCGCAACAGGATCAGCCCAAGGTTCGACCACGCTTCAGCATTGCGTGGGTCAAGACGGAGGCACTCCCGGAACTCGCCCGCCGCGCGGTCGGCATCGTCTTTGCCGATGTAGGCGAGGCCCAGGCCGTTATGCGCCGCGGCCAGCGACGGATCCGCCTGGAGAGCAGCGTTAAACTGAGTTATGGCCTGATCGAACTGCCGCGAGTTCAGGAGGCGCTCTCCGGAGTCGAGCAAATCGGCGGTGCGAGGATCGAGCAACTGCTGGCCGGAAAGTGGGACAGCCCTGATCGGCGTTCCAAGCACGAGCGGAAGGAATAAGAGTGCGGAAAGAACTCTCAAGGGACCGCTGCTCATCATCCGGCGCACGTGACTATGCTACACTGCTTGCAGCCTCTCAAGGCGGGCAAACGGAACTTCCGCCCGATGCGAAACGCTCTCCAACTGTTTTCCCGAATGTTTCCGACAGTCTTTTCATGTGTGCTGTTGGTTCTTCCGTCGGCGACAACGCTTCGTGCCGGCGTCCCACCGAAACCCGTTTCCGCGCAAGGTCCTGATTCGGCCGGCCAGGACCTGACCGGGCGGGCGCGAGACGCCGAGCAGAAACATGATTTTCCAGCGGCAGCGGCGTTATACCAGCAGTACCTCAAGGGCCACCCCGGCGACTCCGCGATCCTGCAGCGCCTTGGCCTCGTGGAATGCCTCTCGAGCAATTGGGACGCCGCCATTCCGCCGCTGTTGAAGGCGCTGCAACTCGATGATTCGCTCTGGGGCTCGGCCCTATACCTCGGGATCAGCTACTATCGCACTGCCCGCTTCAAAGAGGCCAGCGCCATACTCAAGCGATCTCTGAATCTCAAGCCCGGCGTGCCGGAAACCGAGTTCTGGCTGGCGTGCAGCCTGGTGGCCGATAATCAACCGGAGTCCGCGGTTCCGCATCTGTTGCAGGCGGAGCGGGACTCCACCTGGGACTTGCAGGCCCAAACAATGCTGATGAAAGCCTACCAGAAGGCTGCCGAGGAGAACTATCGGCGCATTGCGGCGGTGGCGCCTGATTCCGCGCTGGTGCATCTGGTTCAGGCTCGGCTTCTACAGTGGAAGGGCGTGAACAACGGAACCGTGTGGGAGGCGCGACAGGCGCTGCAACGTAATCCGAATCTGGAGGGCGCGCACCGAATCGTCGGCGAAGTCTATTGGCAGGAGAAGGGCTTCGATTTGGCTGCCAAAGAATTCGAGGCTGAACTCGAAATCAACCCTCTCGACGGCATGTCCAACCTCCGTTTGGGCGAATTCTGGCTCGCAAAGGGTGATGCCCAAAAAGCCGTTCCCTTTCTAAACGCCGCGGTCCTGGAGCGCGCCGGTGAGCCCGGCGAGGCGCACCACTTTCTCGGTGAAGCCGCTTTGACCGAGCGGGACTATTCGACAGCCGTGGCAGACTTGCAGCGTGCGGTTGAGGAGAATCCGCGCGACGCTGCCAACCACCAGCTCCTGGCCGAGGCCTACCGGGCTACCGGTCAGGCTGATCTCGCGGTCCGGGAAGAACGGTCAGCCCGCGCTGCTGACGGCGCCACATCGTCACCGCCATCGGCAGCCGGCCCGAACCGTTGAAGTGTTAGACTCGCGTTGGAGAAAGCGTGTGCACGGGCGCCACGCCGGAGGTCGCGAGTGGTTGTAGTGGTATTTCGGGAGACGACGCCAGACCGCAAGCGGAGGTGCGATATGAAATCTGGTCTTCTTTGCGTAGCCGTGCTTCTCGGGAACTCGGTTCTGGCGGACGCTCAGTCTGCCAATCCCCACAGGAATCCTACCGATTTTATGCCGCCGATCGATCGAGGAGAGGGAATTATCGACAAGAACAACGACACGCACAAACTCGATCAGCCAGACCTAAAGAATCCGTTACAGCCGAGCGTGCGCGTTGACCGGGCCCAGATCAGGCGCGACGCCGGCGAATTCTCCCGGCTCGCGCAATCGATTTCGAGCGAGATTGGCGACACCGAGAAAGGCAAGCTTCCCAAAGATCTCAGTGAAAATCTGAAGAAGATTCAAAAGCTCTCCAAGCATCTTCGCGACGAGCTGAAGCTCTAGCGCTCTGACAATAAAGGCCTTGCGAGATTCCTCGTCGCCTACGGCTCCTCGGAATGACAGCCTGTGTGAGTTTTTCCGCAGTCTGGTAGGCCAGGGATGTCCGAGATTCTTCTGCCTCAAGACGCCCGGGTTTGGAAGGGCTTACTCCCGGAACGGGCGGGTCATCGATGTGCTCCAACCCAAACAAAAAGCTGGCGCCCGCCACATGGGTGGAGCGCCAGCTTAGGGAAACGGAACAAGTCTATCCGGATGCCGAGGGAGGCCCGGTCAGTGGGATGAAGTGAGGCGAGCGCGCATTTCCGAATACTGCTGGTCAACGGTCTGGTAGTGCCTGATCGTGTCGTCAGGCAGGGACACGCCCAGCTTTTCAGCTTCAAGGCGTTCGAGGTCCGAAGGCCGGACCTCGTGGTAATTCGGTTGGCCACGAAAAAGCGAGGCGTCCGGTTCCCCCATCCTAAGGAAGACGGCCACTTCCTCGGAATCCAGGCGGAAACTCCCGTCGGGCTGCCGCATCTCGGCCTTCCCGCGTAAAGCTTCGCAACCGAGGTCCGGAGCCGCCCAAGTTGTTACCTGGCTATTCTGGATGAGAGGCCATTTCACGGCCGCTACGCGATGCCCAAGCAAGGTCGTATACGCGCCGAAAGTATCGCCCGGCGCAGAGCAGTTCTGTGCCGGGTGCGTGATCCAGGCCATGCGCCTGGTCAAGCCTTCTCCCGAAAATTTGCCGGGCCAAGTCGTTTTTGCCGCGATGTTGTCGACGAAAGTCACCACGTCGCCATTCGCAAAAATGATTGATCGCAAGGTCCGGTTAGTAGGGAAAGTGCGCTCGGTAAGCGTGGCTGTCGAACCGTCCGAACGGCGGGCAACCGTCTTCCTCTGGACAAGTTGACCGTTGAGGCCGCGATTGTAACTCCGAGTCTCAGTTTGAAGGACAAAAGACGTCACACCCGTTTGACCCAGAGCGAACCGCCTTAGAGCGATTGCCTTGGAGACGTAAAAGCATGTCAGCAGAATAAGAACTCCCGCCAGCAAGCCACCCAATCTCAGTCGACGATAAAGTCTGAAGGACTCCGTCTTCATGAAGTCACCTCCTATCAGGGAACAAAAAGCTGGCGCTCGCCGCGAGGGCGGAGCGCCAGCTTGTAAATGAGCCATCAGCGTGCTCAGTACCGGGTAGGGACCAGTTTGGCTCGTAGCGGCGGGTTTACCCCGCCATTTGTGGCGGCATAAAGCCGCCTCTACGTCAAAACTGACCCACTACCCAAGCCGCGCCTTGAGCCTAGAAATAAAGCTTCAAAGCGAACTGAATGATGCGCGCCAGTTGCTGGGTGCCAGTGGTGTCACCGAAGCTCGCGTTGTTGGCCTCGCAGCAGGTGCCATTCGGGCCACCGAAGTCATGGATATTAAAAGCATTGAAAAACTCCGCTCTGAACTGAACCGAATTCTTTCCCTCGCGGAAGGGAAAGTTCTTGTAAAGCCCGAGATCGAAGTTTGAGAAGTGAGGACCGGTAGTGCTGAAGCGACCCAGGGTACCGTACTGGTACCCTCCCGCGGGCAACGTGCAGGTGCCGCTGGAGCAATCCTCCGGGAGCGAATAGGCATTAACGTTCAGGATCCGGATGCCGTTCTTGGGGTTCGTGGTGTCGCTGGTGAACGAGGACATGGTCTGAGCGCCGCCCACGTAGTCCGGCCGCTGACTGTTCCCGCGCTGGCCAGCATTGGCTAAGTCCCTCGGCACGCCGATGTTAATGGGAAATCCGCTGTTGAAGTGATAGATGCCGGTGAACTCCCATCCTCCAAGAAGTGCGTCCTCCGCCCAATTGGCATTGGCTCCGAAGCGGCGCCCGTGCCCGAAGGGAAGATCGTCAAGCCATTCGGCGGTGAAGATCTGAGGAAAATTGTTGGCGCTGTTGCCGTAATCGCACATACGGCAGAGATCGTTCTGGGGCGAAGTACCGCCGTAATTGTCGCCGCTCGGAGTGTCAAGAAGGTGCGACCACGTGTACGTGACCAGGGCCTGCATGCCATTGGCAAATCTCTTATCGAGCTTCACCTGAAGGGCGTTATAGTGCGAGTCCGCCACGTTGATGTTTTCGCTCAATGAAGTGAGCGTGGGCGCATAGGGAAGCGAAGGCCGGGCCTTGACGGTCCCTGCCGCGATTGCCGACGCGGTGCACACGGTTGGACCGGCATCCGGGCAGATCGATAGCGGACCCGGAGGCGGATCGTTCGCGTTAAAGAATCCCGCCAGGTTTCTGCCGTTGTTACCGACGTAGTTCACCTCCAACAGCACCTGGCGCGCCAGTTGCTGTTGAATGCCAAAGTTCCATTGCTGGGTGAAGGGCGTGCGGTTATTGCGCGCGGTTACGTGTTCCTCGCTGGGCGGCGTGCCGGGCCCTGGGAAGTCAACGTTCGGAAAGAAGGTCGCGATCGGCAGCGTGGGCACTCCCGTGTTCACGCTGTTGATGCTTTGCGAGATGGCGTAAGGCCACTGGCCGCGAGCGCCCTGGCCGGCCCAGGCGTAATCGGCGTTGTAGAAGTACCCGCCGCCCGCGCGAATCACGGTGCTTGGAGTCAACTGGTAGGCGAGGCCCACGCGGGGAGCAAAGTTCCGGTAGTCGGGATTCATGAGTGAGCGCGGAGCATTCGCCGGCTGGCCGGTAACCGGGTTGGGGCCAGCCCAAGCCAGCATGTGTTGATCCACGTAGTAGTTGCCGAGGTGGTTGTACTTGTCGAACGGCCACTGGTTGTATTCCCACCGCAAGCCGAGATTCACGGTCAGTTTGGCCGTTGGCTTGTAGTTGTCCTGGATGTACATCCCGGGCGTATTCTGATGGAAGTAGGCGGCGGTGTCGCCGACGTTGCGCAGGCCGCTGCTCGGGATTCCCAGGAGATACGCGGCAACCTCGTTGATGTTGTTGCCGGTACCCGTCAGCGGATCCTGGGTTGGGACCGCGTCAAAATTGAACTGCGAGGTGAAGGTCCCATCGTAGTAGGAGTTCATGTGTTCAAACTCGCCGCCGACCTTGATCTCGTGCTTGCCGCGCTCCATCGTGATGTTGAAAAGCTCCTGCCAGAGGTTGGTAATGAACGGATTGCCGCTGGTGCTGGGGTTTGTGTAGAAGTTATTGAAATTGAACGCCGGAAACAGGGGCGTCGTCGTGCTCTTGATCGGAGTCCCCGAGATGGGGTAGCTCGACAGGAACGATGCCACGCCGGGCGACGGATTGTTGCTGAAGTTCGTAAGGTTGGCGCGGTTGAACCCCGACTTGAAATCCACAATGGTGGTGGGGCTCGCCACGTACGTGATGCTGGCGACGCCGTTCACGAACTGGTTGTAGAGGTAATAGTAGTTGACCGGAAGCGCCTGCGGACTTGGGTTCACGGCGTGCTGATCGCTCAACCGGAAGTAGGAATTCGCCTTGCTGCTAAAGGCGTGGTCGATGCGTCCGCTGAACTGGTATTGGTTGATCGTGTTCGGGTTCGTGTTGGTGATGTTGTTCGCGCCCCCCGTGTTTGTGGAGGGATACCAGATCTTGGAGTACGCCTGCGTGATGGGGCTGATCAGATTAGTCGGAAGCGTATTGCTCGGGAACGGGTCGCGGACCTGTCCGCTGGCAACCGCGGTCAGACCGGTCACCGGGTCCGTTTGTCCTGCCGTAACCGTGCGCGTGGTGTAGGGATTGTAGACTTCGCCCGAGTCCACAGGACGGCCCAGCGCGTCAACGCAAGCCTGACTCTTGTTGGCGCCGCAAGTCTGAAGTTGCGAGCCAAGGTCGGCCGCGAAATTGCCGGCCAGCTCGTTGGCGGTTGGCACCGTGCCGATATTCAGACTGTTGGAGGCAAATCGGAGCCCCTCATAGCTGAAGAACCAGAACGTCTTGTCTCTTCCATCGTAGACATGCGGAATGAACAGCGGGCCGCCGGCCGTGGCGCCAAATTGATTCTGGCGATAGGCGCCGAGCGGTGCGTTGAAGTAGTTGTTAAACCACTGATTGGAGTCAAGAGAGTTGTTGCGCAGGAACTCCCACAGCGAGCCGTGGAGTTGGTTCGTGCCGGATTTGGTGGCGACGGCAATGGCGGCGCCGGCGGCCCTCCCGTATTCGGCGGAGGTGATATTGGTCTGCACACTGAACTCCTGGATGGAGTCAATGGGGGGCTGCATGGCGTACTGCCCGAAAAATTCTTCGTTATTGTAAACGCCGTCCAATTGGAACATGTTGGAACCAGAACGGTTGCCGCTGATCTGGTAGTTCGAGCCGCTGATCTGAAAGCTGTTGCCGGTGGAGACGCTGCCGGGCACGAGCTCGAGCAGTTGGGTAAAGCTTCTGCCGTTGAGCGGCATTTCGGTGACCGCCTGATTGCCGACGGTTGTTCCCACCGTGGCGTTGGTGGTCTCGAGGACAGGCGCCTTGGCCTCGACTTGAACCTGCTGCGTTACCTGACCCACCTGCATGGTCACGTTCACGGTCGCATCGCTGCCAACGTCTACCTTCACGTTATCGACTAATTCGGTCTGAAAGCCCGCACTTTCCGCCTTTACGCTGTAGTTGCCGGGAACTAACTCGCCCACGTGGTACGAACCAATGTCATTCGTCTTGGTCGTAAAGACGGTCTGCGTGCCCTTATTGGTAATCGTCACCTGCACGTTCGGCACGTTGGCGCCCGATGAATCGCTCACCGAACCCGCTATCCCGCCGTAGTAAACCTGGGCGAATCCGAAAGCCGACGCAAATATCAGTAGAGCAGTTGCTGCCAAAACATTGCGAACCAGCGAGTACCGCTGTACGCCTTCCTGTTGCATCTTTACGTGACCTCCCATTTTTGCATGAGTCGCTTCCGTCCGGAATGTCGGGAGCGACCTAATGTAAACAAACTACTGTATCGCTCAAAAGTTCTTATATCAAGTAAAAAAATTGTCTCTGACTGCTTCCCGGTTGATGCGGGACGGCGAGATTCCTCATCGCCTCCCGCTTCTTCACCTGGGATGACCTCTCCAAACCCTAGTGGGCTGTCCCAGCTATTTCGTTACAACCACCCCTGCCCCTCCTTATCCAAGGAGGGGAGTTCCCCTCCTCGTTGAGGAGGGTTAGGGGTGGTGGTCGCGACAACCGGCCTACTGAAGATTGCAAAATATAGTGACGAACGCTGCTGTAGCGCCGGTCTGCGACCGGCGTCCTTTCGCCGCTCATAGAGCGGCGCTACAGAGCATGACGTCACTATATTTTGCAATCTTCAGTAGTGCCCGTCCTAACGAAGTGAACGGGCAGCCCACTAGGCTAGAACGTCAGCTTCAAGGCAAACTGCATGATGCGCGGCGCCCAGGCGCTGCTCACTTCGCCGTTGCCTAGGTTATAGGTTTGGCCACCGCAGGGGCGTCCGAAAGCTGCCGTCCCGTCGTTGTTAACAACACCGCTGCAGCCGGTGTTCACCGATTTCCACTGCGGATGGTTGAAGGTGTTGAACGTCTCCCAGCGGAATTCCAGGTTCGAACGCTCGCTTCCGAACCAAGGCAGGGAGAAATTCTTGAGCAGCGCCAGATCCCAATTGTTCCGGCCCGGACCCGTCAACACGTTGCGGCCCATATAGCCGAACATTCCAGGCTCGTTGTTGGCGGGAAGCTGGCTCGCGAGGGGCTCCGTGGTGAGGTTGGGATTATACCAAGTGGGGACGGGCCCGAACTGCGGGTTGTTGTCGACGCCTTTTTGAATCTTTACGGGCCCCACCGTATTGCAGCGAATGGCACCTCCGATTCCGGTCTGGAGGCTGTTGCCGCTCACGGGATCCACAACATTGCCGCAGCCGAAGTCGGTGGGCTCGCCGGAGAAAAAGCTCGAGATGCCGCTCACCTGCCATCCTCCGAGCGCGCCCTTCGCCAGGCTGTTCGAGGAGTGTTTGAACATCGGCATGTCATAGACGTAGTTGAGCACCAGCACGTTGGTGCGATTCAGGTCGGACGTGCCGCGCCAACGGCTGAGGTCGTAATTGTCGTCAACGCCGGTGCTGAAGTAAGTGCTCGTGGAATCGTCGATGCCGTGCGCCCAGGTGTAGGCTGCCTGCAACGTAAGGCCGGCGCCGAACGTATGCCGGAAGTTGGTCTGGAGGGCGTTGTAATCGGAGACAGCGGAGTTTTGCTTGAGGTTGATGACCGAGTAGCCGCGATAGGGCACGAAAAAGGCGGACGGCTGCAGGGCATTGATCAGAATCTGCTGCACGTTGCAATTTCCGGCCGCATCGCAGCCCGTAGTACCGGCGAGCGAGGGCACGTTCATGGTGCCGGCGCCGATTGGAACCTGATCCAGATTGCGCTGCGTCCCCAGGTCCCGGCCGAGCGTCCCCACGTAGCTTACGCTCAGCAGGTTATTGCCGGAGAATTCGTGTTCGAGGCTCAGATTGTACTGCTGCACGCTTCCCCAGGGCTGGGTGTACGGTATGCCGGTGAAGGGGAGCGGCCCTAGCGCGCCCGGAATGATGTTTTGGTAGCCTACAATGTTAAAACCCGACGGCGAAAGCGCGACCGGCGGGTTGCCTTCGCCGCCTTCGGTGTTTGACTCATTCCCGTTGCCACTTTCGTAGTACAGCCCATACCCGCCCCGAATCGAAGTTTTGCCGTTCCCGGTGACGTCATAGGCAAAGCCGAAGCGAGGCGCCACGGTGCGGTAGTTCGGCTGGCGGCAGCCATTGGCAATTCCGTTGTGGCCGCACTCCACCAGGCCATTGCCGAACATCGTGTAGTTGAATCCCGTGCCTGGGGTGATGTTCCCGCTGGCGTCGAGCTGCGCCTGCTTGGATGGATCGTAGAGGTTCGGGAGGAAACCCGAATCGACGGTCTGGGGCGTTGAGACATCGTGGAAGGGAGCGAAGTAGTAGTAGCGCACCCCCAGATTCAGCGTCAGCCGGGGCGACACTTTGAAGTCGTCCTGGAAATAAGGCTCAAGATCGGTGCTGCGCCAATGGCCCTTCGGATAGCCGCCCACGGCTACGCCGTTCACGGTCTGGGTTCCTTCCTGATACTGCGCGATCTGGCCCAGGTACATGTCCGCCAGACCGTTGCCGGTGGTAATCGGATTCGAGTTGTTGAAGGTGAGAAAGCCCTGAGTGTCGAAACCGAACTGCTCGTTCTTGCGATACTTCATCAGGAAGAACCCGGTCTTGATAGTGTGCCGGCCCACCGTATAAATCACGTTGTCCTTCCAGGTGATGATCGGGTTTGAGTTGAACCAGGGGTGGTTGCTGGCATCCTCGGTGAATGAAAACGGCAAGCCGCCGCTGACCGACACCGCGGGTAGCAGAGGGTTGCCGGCATTGGCAGGGAACAGATTATTCTCGCTCCAGTTCGAAGGCTTATCGATGCTCCCGGACGGGGACGAGGCTCCCACCTTGTTGTAAAGAAAAATCTGGTCCTCGGTGAAGCCCATCACGAATTCGTTCAGAAGGTTCGGCTTGAAGTTGTGCGTGACGTTCAGCACCGCGCTCTTGGCGGGACCGTTGAAAGGCGTCTGAATCGTATCGTACACCGATGAAGTCCACAGGGAGGGGGACGAGATGGTGTTCCAGGTGTCCTGAGTGTAGCGCGCGAAAACCCGGGTTTTGTCGCTCACATTCTGGTCAACGCGGATTTCGTCTTCGCGCCAGTTCGTAGGGAGGCTGGGCGCGTTCACATACCCGATCACTCCGTTGTTGGGCAAGGGCACCAGGCTGTTGAGAAGGGCCTGAGCGTTTGCATTGATCGGAACCGTGTCGCCCGTGAAGGCTTTACCCGTGATGGGGTTGGTGGGCACCGCGCATCCTGACGCCACCACAGGATTGTAGCTCGACGACGCCGGGTCGCATTCGCTGAAGTTGCCTTGCCGCATCAGCAGAGACGGCACGCCGGCCGAGATGACGGTTCCCTGGCGATAACGGCGCCATTCCTCGGACCAGAAGAAAAACGTCTTGGTCTTGTCGCTGTTGTAGTGGCCTGGAATGTAGATGGGCCCGCCCAGGTCAAAGCCGAAATCGTTCCACTTCAGCGGCGTCTTGGGAGCGTTTCCGCCGGGCGGAGCGATCTGCTGATTCACGAACCAGTCATTCGCGTCGAGCGCGTCGTTGCGCAGAAACTCGTAGGCGCCGCCATGAAAATCCTTGGTGCCAGACTTGGTCGCCACCTCGATCTGCGCCGCAGCATGCTTGCCCTGGTCCGCGCCGTAGTTCGACGTCGACACGCGGAATTCGGCGATCGAGTCGAGGCTCGGATAAGTGTTGATCGAAGTGCCGCCCGAGCCCTCGTCGCTGTTGATGCTGCCGTCGATCTCAATGTTGTTGTACTCCATGCGGTTCCCGTTGAACGAAACCGCGGCCGACCCGGTAATGCCGATCTGGGTGGGGTCGTAAGCATTGTCCACCACGGCCCCCGGCACCAGGGCGTAAAGGCTGGTGAAATTGCGCCCGTTCAATTCCAGGGCTGTGATCTGTTTTCCGGTCACCACGTCCGAGAGCGTGGCGTTCTCGGTTTCAACACGAACCACGTTGCCGCTTACAGTCACTTCCTGGGTCGCCTGCCCCACTTTGAGAGTCAGATCGACGCGTTGCGTCTGACCCACCTCCAGCGTGATCCCCTTTTGCAGGAACTTCCCGAAGCCGGCCGCTTCGGCCGTCACTTCGTAATTGCCGATCGGAATCTTGGCGGCTGTATAGACCCCGGCGGAATCTGAGATCAGATCGCGGGTAAAGCCCTTTTCAGGATTTGAGACTGTGATTTGGGCGCCCGGAACGACGGCGCCGCTGCTGTCAGTGACGGTACCGGTGATGTTGGCGGTGTCCTGCCCAAATGCTGCGGCTGCGCAGGCCAGAATGGCGGCCAGCAGCCAAGTCGCGCGATTCATGCGTACCTCCGGCGAACGAGTGTGAAGTTTTTCCTTTGTGCCCGCCCGACGCACGCAACAAGAAATCAGGACAGTGCTGCAATGATCCAGGACAGCATAGCGCTAAATCGTCCCGATTGCGAGCCCTAGCTGTCCTGGGTACTGCCTGAATTTGTATTGCCGCCATGCGAATTTACATCGCGTGACACAATTTTTTGCTGGGTACCCCGGCTAGCGGGCGAGCCCGCGAGGTCAGTCGGAGTCGGGCACAAATGCGAGCTCATCGAAGATGCTTGCTCGTGAGTTAGGGCGTTTATGGACACGTTCTCGCCTTCTCAACCGAGCGGCGAGGGTCGCACGGCCACATCCTCCGGGCTGCATGTCATTCCGACATCAAGGCAAGCTATTCCCAGGTTTCACGGCTCGCTACGATGTCAACCGGCTGGTCCATTACGAGACGTCTGGTAATGTCGTGGCGGCCATGAGGTCGCGAGAAGCAAATCAAAATTTGGGGCCGAATGAAGAGAATCGCCTTGATCGAATCGGCGAACCCTGACTAGTAGGATCTCAGCGAGGCTTGGTACTCCGGCGCAGCCACATTGCGGAGGTGCAGCCCGGGGCAAGAACCAGAGCGAGATTCCTCGCTACGCTCGGAATGACACCGGAGTCCGAATTTTGAAGCAAAG
>DASYYZ010000021.1:0-36913 GCA_035946735.1 Terriglobia bacterium | reverse complement strand
ACGCACTGCAACAGCAAGCGGTGACACTACTATGATGCTTAGCTGATGTCAAGTGGTGCCCCGCACCCAGTTCTGATGTTATCATGTTAGTTACACTTCAAGTAGTATATTTTACTTTTCTGTGTGAAAGGCACATTCACGGAAAATTTCGCTTGACAGCGTACCGAGTCCACTGTTACGGTATGTAACGTTACGGTGACTAACGCAAAGGAGCTTCGTCTAAGATAAGAGCATACTTTGAGTCTCGCTGGACACTCCCGAAGCGGAGGGCTGCGACGCCGTAGGCGGAGCGTTTAGGCCGTAGCGGAGGGAGCGTCCAGCTGCGTGGTACAAAAGAGCCAGATCTCTCGTAATTCAACCTACGGGAGTGCCTAACCGCGACCCTTCTGCTTCGTCTATGTCGATGGGTTCAGACCAGCTTTGGAGACACGAATGAATGGCTTGGGGATGAGAGCGCGAACCGCTGTTGTGCTTGGGGCTATCGTTGTCGGTTTGCCTGTTTTTTCGCCGATGTTGCGGGCAAAGAAGGGACCCGCGACACCCGCTGAGGCAACAGTTCCGCAGCTGGAGAGAGACATTCCCGAACTAATGAAAAAAGACGGCGCGCCAGGGTTGGCGATTGCGGTGATTCGCGCCGGAAAGACAGCGTGGCTGCACGGCTTCGGGCTGAAAGAGGTAAAGACGGGCCAGCCGGTGACGGGGAAGACAGTTTTTGAAGCGGCCTCACTGAGTAAGCCGGTGTTTACCTATGGCGTGCTCAAACTAGTGGAGCAGGGGAAGCTGGGGTTGGACGTTCCGCTAACAACGTATTTGCCGAAGCCCTTTGTCGAGGGTGACGAGCGCCTTGCAAAAATTACGGCGCGGATCGTCCTGAGCCATCGAACCGGATTCCCGAACTGGCCAGCAGATGACGGTTCAGTCTCAATTTATTTCACGCCGGGAGAGCGGTTTAGCTACTCGGGCGAGGGCTATATCTACCTGCAACGCGTGGTCGAGAAAATCAGCGCTAAACCACTCAACGAATATATGACACAAGCCGTGTTCACGCCGTTGGGCATGACCAGCAGCAGTTATGTTTGGCGGCCAGACTTTGATGCGCTAACCGCTACGGGTCACGACTCAGACGGGAAGCCGACCGAGTTGGAGAAGCCAGCAGAGGCGTTAGCTGCTTCGACGCTGAACACAACAGCCAAGGACTACGCGCTATTTGTTGAGGCGGTTCTCAATGGTAAAGGGCTCAGGCCAGCGACTCTGCGCGAGATGGAAACGCCGGAAATCGCACTCGATCCGGAGTGCAGGATTTGCATTAAGCACGAGCCGAAGCAGCTATCGAAGAATCTGTTTTGGGGACTGGGATGGGGCATTGAGCGCAAAGATGGAACCGATGTGCTTTGGCATTGGGGAGACAACGGCTCATTCAAGGGTTTCGTGATGGCAGATCCGAAAACGAAGTCAGGTGTGGTGATGTTCGCAAACAGCGAGAACGGACTGGAGGTCGGGAAGCCATTGGTAGACGAGGTGATGGGTAGGGGCTCGCTGGCCTTCGAATGGCTCAAGTAAGACAGTTACCCGATGCGACACGCTGCTGACTGGGCGAGACCGAGCTGCGATTCATATTTTCTAGCCAAGCGACACGTGCACGAGATTGAGCTTTTAATCCGTTTTTCGCGCTAAGCCATCTATGACTCATGGAAAGAAGGTCCTCTGGCCGCCATGGGTGGCGACGACATTGTACTGTCTGTCGTCGCTACAGTCTCGGAACGTTTTGCACTTACATAAAAAGCGGGTAGCCACGGCTGGCGGTTTCCCACGGTAGGCTTCTTTTACTGATCGAAAGAACTCGACCTGAACCGGAACGGCCGAGGCGATTGACAGTCGCGGAGCGTGAGTGTATAAGTACGTTAACTACTGTTTGGGTACACACTATGCCGCTGATCAAACGAACCGTGACTCCCGCTCGCCTGGCGGCGAATCGGCGCAACGCCGCGAAGTCCACCGGGCCGCGCACGGCACGCGGCAAAGCACGTTCGAGCTTGAATGCGCTCCGCCAAGGACGCCGCTCGAAAACCATCCGGCTTGCCTGGCGCATTATCCTGGAGGCGCCGCCGTGTGGCGTGATCCGGATGGCGCGCGAGTTGATGACCCCCGCCCAGCTTTCCCAACCTGATGTGGCCGACATGCTGAACGCCCACCTCGCTCCCGGCGACATCTCCATCGAGTCAGACCCTGACCACGGCAACCCGCGCAGAATCCCTTTTCCGGACCTTCTTGAGGAATGCCGTCAGCTCCAAATGCGGCGATGGCGGAGAGCCCGCCGGGAAAGGGCTCGTCGATTGCGGCAAAGACGGTCAAAGCCAGTAAGTCACGCAATATCAGCGACTGCTTCAAAATTCGTACAAACGAAGCCATGAGGTTACTGAAAACAAGAGGGTTATTGACGCAAAGCCGTCAGGTTATTGAAAACACGGCGCATAGCCGATGTGACCCGGATGTTAACGTAGCCTGAGCACCGAAATTTGAAAAAAGACTTGACAGGCATTCCCGTCACTGTTACCGTGTGTAACGTTACGGTGACTAACTCAAAGGAGCTTCGTCTAAAGCAACCATGACCCAAAGCAAGAAGATCGGAAGCCTCGGAGCGCTCGAGCAATTGATCATGGATCACTTGTGGGTCCACGGTCCCGCCACCGCTGAATCGTGCCGCGAGGCGCTCAATTCGAGGCACGCCATGAAGGATTCCACCGTGCGCACCGTGCTGCGGCGTCTCGAAGAAAAGGGCTTTCTGCGCCACGAGGTCGAGGGACGCACCTTCATCTATCGCGCCGTGCAGGGCAGGCGCAACCTGGCCGCGCGCGCCGTCAGCGGCATCGTGGATCGTTTCTGCGGCGGGTCGGTGGAACAACTGCTGGTGGGAATGGTCGAGAACGACGTACTCGATCGCGATGAACTGCAGCGTCTGGCGCAAAGGATCGCGCAGAAGAAGGAGGGCAGACCGTGAACGCATTCATTCAGCACGATCGCGCATTCATTCATGCTCTAATCGACCCGGCCTTGCGCGCTGTCCTGCTTGCAGGGCTGGCAGGGCTCGCCTTGCGCGCGTTTCGGGTGAAGCATTCCTCAGCACAGCTCGCGGTGTGGACGGGGGTGCTCTACGTCTCTCTGGCGCTGCCTCTGCTCACTTCCCTGCTGCCGCCGGTCTCTCTGCGGGTACCTTCGAAGAACGTAGACGCGGCGGTCAGGACTATGCGGCGCGAGTGGACGCGCCTCGTAAAAGGCGTTGCGACCGGCCAACGCGCATTGGCCGTGGATTACAAGATTACGCCGGCCCGAAGCAAACCCACGGCACGGAATAACGCCCGGACGGGCGCGGCCCGAGCCGGCCGTCAGTCACCAATGCACCTCACGAGCTTGCGCGCCGTCAGCGCCGGCACCAGCTTCGATCTTGCGGCGGTCTCTGGCCCATCAACAGAGCCTCGGCAGAGCGCGAAGTGGAGTCGACGGCTTCTGGCGATGCTGCGGCCGGCGCTGACGACGCTGCTCGTGATTGGCATTTACCTGCTAGGACTGATATTCCTGCTGGCAAGGCTCGGCGTGGGCCTGGTTTTGAGTCACCGGCTGCGACGCAGATCGTCGCCCATCGAAGATCCTCGCGCTTTGCGCTGGCTCAAGTGGCACGCGCTCGCCATGGGTCTCGAGAAAATGCCGCTGCTTGCGCAATCAGAATTGGTCGCGGTACCGATGACCTTCGGCGTGCTGCGTCCCGTAATCCTGATCCCGCCGGATTGGCGCACTTGGGACACTGGCAAGCTCGCGGCTGTGATCGCGCACGAGCTTTCCCACGTAAAGCGATACGATTCTCTCACCCGGACCCTGTCACTGCTCTACCGCAGCATTTTCTGGTTCAGCCCGCTCAGTTGGTGGCTCGAACGCCGCCTGGCGGACTTGGGCGAACGGGCAAGCGATGCGGCTGCGCTCAGCGCGGGCGCCGAGCCCACTCACTACGCGGAGATCCTCATGAGCTTTTTCAACATTGCCAACGCACATCGGCGTGTGAATTGGCAGGGAGTTTCGATGGCGCGGGGACTGCGCGCCAAGAACCGAATCGAAAACGTACTGGCCTGGAACTCCCGGCTTTCAGGAAAGCTGAAGGCCTCCGTACTGGTATCGCTGGCCTTTTGCGCCTTGCCGGTCGTTCTGCTTACAGCGACCACGCAGCCACTGCTGGTTCGAGAAGGCTCGATCTCGGCTTCGCGGCTGCTTGCTGCGGACTCACAGTTGCCGGCCCCTCCACCGCCCGCTGCGCCGGAGGCGCCACTGCCTCCTGAAGCCGCGCCGCCGGCGCCGTCAGCTCCGGCTCCCGCTGTAGCTGGATTGGGCGCTCGCCCAGGACCGGCTCCCACCGCACCCCCGCCTCCGGATGCCCCGCCCGCCCTGGCAGCTCCAGCACCGCACGCGGCCCCAACCCCGCCGCCAAGTCCGGAGCCGCCCGCCGCTCTCCGCCTGCCCTTGTATCCCGGTGCGACGCGTGCTCGGGAGAAGGACGAAGGCCTCGGAACCGTCCGTCTCAAAAACTCGACAGTTCGCGATCTCGCGGCCGCCCGATATGTCTCGGACGACCCGCCGGAGAAGGTTCTCAGCTACTACCGGGGCGAAATGGACGCCTACGGTCCCGTGATTCAATGTGGCAACGGGAACAACGACAGCGTCTACGTCGAGCTGGATGACGAAGGGTTGTCTAATCCCACACGCTGCCGGCCGGCTGAGATCGGCGGCGGCGAAACCGAGCTCAAGGTGGCGGACGGCAGGGCCGAGCGGATCGTGGCGGTGAAGCCGCGCGGCAGTGGCTCAGAATTCGCTCTTGTGACCGTTCGCGCCGGCATTTCCACCGCGATAGCGGTATCTCCCGCAGTGGTGGCCTTGGTCGAACCTGCGGTGCACGTCGCGCCTGTGGTGCGGGTACGCAGTATCGCGATGGCCAGAACTGTCTTAGCCGTCGATCGGCAGGAGGCTAAGGAGTTCGAGGCGGACTCCCGGCGCGATGACGGCGAAAACTGGACTTTCAATGGCACTCATGGCGGTATGGAATTTGCGATCGTCTCAGGAAAGTCGGTCAACATCAACGGATCGTCGGATGATCGCGATGAAGTCCGATCGCTGCAGAAGAAAATCCCCGGAGACTTCATCTGGTTCATCCACAACGGTGAATCTTACGTGATTCGCGACCCCGGAGCGGTGCAAACGGCGAAGCATCTCTACGCGCCGATGGAAGAACTGGGCCGCAAGCAGGAAGCGCTCGGGAAGCAACAAGAGGCGCTAGGGGAACAGCAGGAGGCGCTCGGGAAGCAACAAGAGGGCGTGCGCGTCAAAGTTCCGGGCGACCTCGAGGCGCGTCTCAAAAAAGTGCAGGACATGATCCATCAGCTTGGCGCCAATGCCACTCAGGAGGATTTGGCTCGATTGCAAGGCGAGCTTGGCGACCTTCAGGGCGAGCTCGGCGATCTGCAAGGCAAGGCCGGCGACCAGCAGGGCGACCTCGGAAAACGCCAGGGCGAGCTCGGCGAGAAGCAGGGAGAGCTAGGCAGGCAGCAGGGCGAACTCGGGCGCGAGCAAGGCCGCATCGCGCGTCAGGCGGAGCGCCAGATGCAGGAGATTCTCAGAGGCGCGCTCGCAAGCGGCAAGGCGCAACGCGCCCCGGAGTAGTCGGTATTCTTCACCGGAAATGTGACAGTAACTTCGTGTGCGCCGACGCGCCGTGCCGCCCGTCGCTAGTCCAGATGGAAGACTTCCTTGAGCGGCGCCATACGCTCGTCAGCGTGGCCGGCTTCAGACCCCTCAAAGAATCCCGCCATCTCCCGCTGCCAGAGGTCGTTCACGGGATAAGTCTGCATTCCGCGCACAGCCTCGTCGAAGTTGTCCGTCTCGAGATAGCCCACTAGAAGCCCGTCGGGCCGCAGGAACAGAGAATAATTGCGCCAGCCCGTCTGCCGCAAGGCCTCCAGCATCTCGGGCCACACAGCCTCGTGGCGCGCCGTGTATTCTTGAAGGCGCTCCGGCTTAACTTTCAGCAAAAAACAGACGCGCTGCATCAATGTCCCTCCACGCTCGCGGCAACCTGCCACGCCGCGCAGGAGTCCCGGCCGCGTAGCTTGAAATCGACTGCGTACCGCGAATAATCCAGGCAGAATTCATGATCCCACACTTTTGGGACTATGACCGCAAGGTCCTGCCAGCCCGGCAGCTGCTACTTCGCCGCCTTGGCACTGCCCTCGCTTTGAAGGGTTGCTCCGCGGATCCACTCGAGGATGGTCTTGTACTGCCAGCTCGATTCATTGCCCTGCCAGCGCTGGCCTCCGTTGTGCGTGGCCAGATAATCCGAGACATCACCGCCGGAATCGGTGGGCCGAGTCGGCTTAATCAGCATCAGGCTGCGGGAGGGATCGGCGATGTCCACCACGCGCATCGCATACCTGTAATTCTCATTGCTATCCGGATCGGAGAAAAAGCCTTCGGCGTTGGGCGGTTTCAGTTTGAAGATCACGTGATTCGCGTGGCAAAACACGCAGGCCTTGCCGTCGGGACCAGGCGCGGCCAGAATCGGCTGCACGCGAGTCTCGAAGAATTTCAAATCCAGCACTTCGCCCGGCTTGACGTCCGCCAGCGCATCCGAAAGCTTTTTCCCGCCGAGCACCCGCTCGGCAATCAGTTGGAGGCGCGGATTATGCTCCTGCTGGAACTTCACGAGAGCGGCGCGAAAGTCCTGGCGATCCTCGATGCCCTTCACCTTGCGGAGCAGATCGAGCGCGGCGGCGCGGACGTTGGCGTCCCGATCCTGCAGGCTTGCCATCACAGTATTCAGCACCACCGGTTCCGCCAGGAAATCCGGCGGCTTGTAGTATGAGTTGTGGCCGAGATAAAAGGCCTGGTCCTGCGACACCGCCCCGCCCGATACGTTCAGATGGCGCTGCATAAACTTGGGGTCACTGACCTCCTCGATCAAAATGGAGCGCGCCGAGCTTCCCAATTTTCCAAACTCCTGCGCAACCCGCGGCGCGGTCTGCGGGTCCGGAAGAAAATGCTCCAGGCTGATACGAATGGCGGCCCGCTGTGCGTCCGGATCGGAGTCGCTCAAAGCCGCGAACATCCGGTCGCGGAGTTTCGGGTCTTGCAGCAGTGTGTTGAAACCCGAAGCCGCGTCCAGCACAGCTCCATAATTCGCGGCACGCGGCTGGCTTTCGAGCATCGAACGCAGCGCATTCAGGACCCCGGGCTCCCGGCTCCAGGCCGAGTCTGCCGGCAGCACCGCAAGCAGCGGCAACGCCACAGCCTGGCTGTCAGGATTTCCGTGCTCCAGGATTTGAACCACCGTCTTCACGAGCGCCGGTTCCGGGGCGCCTGAACCCGATAGATTCAGGATGCCGCGTTGTCCGTTCTCATAAACATACCGTACCGTCTTGCGGACCTCGTCGCTCGGATCCAGGGTAAGATTCAGCGCGGCCAGCGCAAATCGCGGCCCCCCGGCGCCGCTCAAAGTGCTGCCCGCTTTCAGCACCTGCATCTTCATTGCGTCATCCACGCCGGGCCCTCGGAGGCAGTCGACAAGAGCCGCTTCAAGCTCGGGTCCGGAGCTGGGGAAGAAATGGATCAGCTCGCTGTCGTTGCCGATGCGAGTCTGATAGAAGCTGTTCCGCACGTCGTATTTGAAATTCACGGCCTCGCGGTACGGGGGGTATTCGTAGCCGGGCCGGTGAAGGTCGGGCACGCCCTCAACATACTTCGTGAGCACGGAAGGCAAGGCGATTTCAACGGTCTTTTCGTTCACCGGCGGCAGAGCATAATGCCGAACGTGAAAGTCCCAGAGAGCAGTCAGCACAGCCTCGCGACCCGATGGACTCGCCTTCTCAATCACTCGCGCCAGCACCTGCGCCTGATCCTTCGCCACGGCCTCAAAGCCGTTTTGGATGCGATCCTTATCCTCCTGATCCGTGACAGCTCTGATCCAGGCCGCCATGTAGCCCGTGTTCTCATCGAGCGCGTCGTAGAGGCTTTCCTGCAGCCCGCGGCGCACCATCGCGTTCTGCTCGACACTCAGGCGGGTGGCCAGCGCCTCCAGAATATTGGTGCGCGTGTCGCGCCGGTCCACCTCCCAGTAGTACCAGCGCCACAAACCCGAGGCGGCTTGAAAGCGCACGTAAGGCACCGGATCGCTAAGATCGGCCGTGAGCGCGGCGAGCAGCTTCGGATCGTCCGTCAGGGACTTGAAATGCTGATTGAACAGACGCGCGGCGCCCCATCGTGAGCGCGCGTCCGACGAGCGTAGGGCGGCGGCCAGCAGCGCGCGTCCATTTCCCGCCGCGTTGGGCCGTCGAGAAACAATCATGCGAATCGCGTAAGCGGCGGCTACCTGCACCATCTTGGTGGGATCACCCAGAGCCTTGGTAAGAACCGGCAGCGCTCCGCCATCGGCCATGTGCCCGAGCGCGCGAGCTGCAGCCTCCCGGGCCAGAGGCTGGTCACTCGAGGCCAGCACCCGGCGAATCTGCTGCAGCATCCCTTCCGGCGCCAAGTCCCAATACTGATCGAGCTCGGTCAGGAGCAAAGGCAAATTATCGGTTGCGAGATGTGCTAAGGGTGGCGGATACGCCGCATCCCAATTCCTGGCCGTCGTGGAACCCGGATAAAGAGTGGAGAGCGCCATCACCGCAAACTGAGTCGCGCGAAAAGGCGTATTAAAACCCTGGTAGACGGGGTCGCCCTCCCAACTTCCCTCGGGACGCTGGGCACGAAGCATGGCTTGAACCGCGCGCTGCAGATGCTCGTCCGTTTCAGGCCTCCGGCCGGCGACCGCAAGCGCCAGCACCGAGTTGTAGGAAACGAAGTCTGCCGGCTTGGCCGTCTTGTCGAAGGGATAAGGCCACGCTCCGTCCGAAGTTTCGAAGCTGTAGAGCCGGTCGATCAGCTTGTCGATCAAAGCGCTGTACTTCAGACGGTCGACTGTGGCCAGAAACTGGATCTTCCAGTTCACGTCGATCATGTTCTGCGGCTCATAGGGAACGGCGAGACGCTCTACGTTGTCGCGCTCGGCTGTCCACTCGGAATCGTGCGTCTGCTGGGAGAGCAAGTTGAAGGTCTCCCAGCTCTGAGCCGCGATTTCAAACGGGCTGATGTTGGGCTCGCAGCCATCGGCCTCCTCCCCTGGCATCTCCTTGACGTCTTTGTAATGGATCTTCAGAAAGTTCCCATAAGGGATGTTGAAGCCCGCCCGCGGAGGATCGTGCGTGACGTTGGCTTCGAACGCGTGCTCAATAACGGGAAGGCGGCTGGCCACAGTGCGCGCAGAGTAGATCACACGCACCCAGTTCGTGCCGGGCTCGCCGTAGAGCGGCCGGCTGTTGTTGTAAATCCTGTCCGTGATGAATTCCAGCGAACTGCGTTGCGTGGGCGGATAGCCATTGTGGATGGCGGTCAAATACCCGCGGGCGGTGAACTGCGTCGGATGACATGCAATGCAGAGCTGAGTCTCGGAGTGCTCCATGACCGTCCGCAGGGCCACCGCGCCCCGGCGGGGCTCGTTCGAGAGCCAACTGTCACCCATGTTGATCAGGAAATCCATGCCGGTACGCACGGCCTGGTGCGGGTCCGTGTAGGGTGGCACGGGATAATCGTAGGTATGAAGTTGATAAGCGGGATGGTTCGCTGCCACCCGCACATAATACGTTTCGCCCGGATTCAAGATGCGGGTGCGGAACTTGTAAAGACCGGGATAATTCTGGGTGGCTTCGATACGATAGATCGACGCCCCTTCCTCGTACGGCACGACGTCGGGCTTGCCCGCCGCGTTCTGGCCCAGAGTAAAGATATCCACGTCAAACGGAACATCGCGGTCCGTGACGTTCAGGACGAAGTAGGCCAAGCGCGGTTCGTGTCCTTTGAAGGTGAAGCGGAACCACTGAAAACCCCTGAGCATCGCGGCGTAACCATCTTCAGCGGACGATGGGGCATAGGGGCGCTCGTCGGAGCTGCCATAAATTGTCTGGTTGAATTCAAAATCCTGCGCCGTTTGCCAGGTCCCATTCGGTTCTGCGGCAATGATCCCGACCGGGCCGTTGGTGGCGGCGATCTTCGCATCCGGCACTCGCCGGAACGAAGTGAAGAGCGCGGGAATCGGGATCCCGGGCGCGGAGTCGATGCGGGCGGTGATGGCGCCGCGCGCTCGCGCCTTCAGTGTGATGTAAAAGTCGAGGTCTGCGGCGTGGAGCCACTTGTCGCTGACAGGTCCGCTGGCGTCTGCCACAGTGACATGGACCGACTCGCCGTTCTGGAGTTGAGCGAGGTCCGAAACCGAAATGGTAACCGCGTATGAAGAACCGTCTGAGGCCTGCCCTAACACGAGTTGCCGGTGCTCAGACTGACTGTCCGCCGCCCGGCCCGTATGGGTGGTCCTCAACTGGAGCAGAATAATGCAAACTGCTGCCAAGCCAGCGACGCTGTGCAGAGCGATGACCCGGAAGTCTGGCTTGGTGTTCGTCTCCATTCTCGTGTCCTCCTTGCGCTTATGGCGGCAGTATGTCAGCCTAACAGACCACGCGTCAAGGCGGCGTACGATACGAGAACTAAGCTGATTGGGCAAGTAGACTTCGTCGCTACGGCCCTTCGAAGGAGGATCTTTGATGAGCGATAACATCTCCCGGCGTAGCTTCATGTCGAACACAGGAACCGCGGTTCTTGCCAGCCTCACGAGCATCGCGCAGCTTGATGCCGGCGGCAAGGAAGGGCAGACGGCGCGCCAACGTCCCATGCGGTTGGGCGGCCCTATCTTCGTTCAATCGGACGATCCCGCTACCCTCGCTGAAGCACACCGCGCGCTCGGCTACCGGGCCGCTTACGTCCCGGAGGTGAAGCCTGGGGACAGAGACCGGATCAACTCCATCATGAAAGAGTTCGCCGCGCGGGACGTCATTATCGCTGAGGTCGGCGCCTGGAAAAACATGCTCGACATCGACGCGGACAAGCGCCGCCAGAACATGACGTACATTCAAGACCGGCTCGCGCTCGCGGACGAACTGGGAGCGCGCTGCTGTGTGGACATCGCCGGATCTTACAGCCCAACCTTCTGGTGTGGGCCCGACCCGAAGAACATCACCGGGGACTTTATCGATGCCACGGTTGAGAATTGCCGCAAGCTGATCGACGCGGTGAAACCTACTCGCACGCATTTTTCCATCGAGATGATGCCGTTCAACTTTCCAACGGGACCCGACGACTACCTGAAGCTCATTCGAAGCGTAGACCGCCCTGCATTCGCAGTGCATCTCGACGTCTGCAACATGATGAACAGCCCGGAGCGCATGTATCGAAACTCGGACGTGATCCGCGACTGCTTTCACAAGCTGGGCCGATGGATCGTCTCTTGCCACGCGAAGGATTTGAAGTGGGAGGATTATGTGCAGGTTTCCTTGCGCGAGGTCATCCCCGGCCGCGGATCAATCGACTATAAAGCCTACCTGACCGGGCTTTCCCAACTTCCGATGGACGCACCGCTGATGCTGGAGCACTTGAAAACCGCGGAAGAGTACACGGAGGGACGGAACCATATCAAGAGCGTTGCCGCTTCACTCGGACTGTCGTTCGGTCCCGAGCCCGCCTGATCCTGGTTTCGAGGTCCGCCGGCTGCAATCCCAACCGTTCCTGCCTATCGGGAGCGCGAAATGACGAGAAGAACCATCCTTTGGTCGCCGCTGCTGTTGGGAGCTCGAAAGCTGTGGGGCGCCCTTACCGGAGCGACGCAACTTCCGCCCGAAGACAATACAGGGACCGCCGACCCTGACACCATCGTCATCGAGAACTCTAACCATAAGCTGCAATTCGATCGCAAGACTGCGCGCCTGCTTTCCTTTCGAGCAAAGGAAGCATCAGCGCAGGAGTTTGTGGTCTCGAATGATCAGGTCCCCGTCTTCGTGATCCAATACTTAACAACGGAGCGCGAGTTTCGGCAGATCACTTCTACAGATGCCAGAGAAGTGAGCATCGAATTCACCAGTGAGACTCTGACCGCTGCTTTCTCCGGACTCGGAAACATGGACCTGACAGCAACGGTGCGGGTCCGCGTCGCTGATGGCGACCCGGCGAGCTCCTGGTCGATCTCGGTCCGCAATGGCGCAAACCTGCTGATCACAGACGTGCAGTTTCCCTTCGTGGTGGTGCGCTACCAACTCGCGGGCCAACCCGGCTCCGAGGCGTTGTTACGGCCGCTTGCCACTGGCCGATTCTGGCAGGCCCCCAAGCCTCAGGACCTGGAGCCGGATAGTCCTCACGCCTGGCAGTTCCGGCCTGAGAACACCGATACAAGTCACTACCCGGGGCTCACATTCGCGCAGTTCCTGGCCTGCTACAACGACCTGGCCGGACTCTACATCGCGTGCCACGACAGCTCTGGCGCCATCAAGCTCATCAAACCGGTCCACAGCCCTGCGGGTGGCATCCGGCTCGGTTTTGCCCATGTTGGAGATTGGCCCACGAGCAGCGAAAGAGAACTTGGTTATGACGTGGTTCTGCAGGCCTTCCACGGTGACTGGTACGATGCCGCGAGCCTGTACCGCGAGTGGAGCCTGCAGCAGCACTGGGCCGCCGCTCCGCTTCACAAGCGAAACGACGTACCCGATTGGCTGCTCGATTCCCCGCCGCACATCGTGGTGCGCATACAAGGCGAGCTCGACGCGGGTCCCGCCAAGCCAAATGCGGCCTTTCTGCCTTACCCCAAGATCGTTCCCCTTTTGGAAAAAATCTCAAACCGAATCGATTCGTCCGTGGTGGCAGTGGTAATGGCGTGGGAGCGGCCCGGTCCGTGGGTTTATCCGGATTGCTTTCCTCCGGCCGGCGGGGACGATTCGCTGAGCGAATTCGCCAGGTTGGCACGCACTCGCGGTTGGCACGTGGGCAGCTTCTGCAACGGCACCCGCTGGGTCACTCACCATTATTGGTCCGGATACGACGGCGAGCGATACCTGGCGGAACAGCAGGGCGAGAAGACCATCTGCCGGACTCACGATCAACAACTGTGGCGGGAGAACTGGGCCGTCGACTGGCGTCCGAGCTATGCGTGCTGCCTAGGTGTGGCGATGACTCAGGAGATCGCCCGCCGATTTGTGCAGAGGCTGGTCGATGACGGACTCGACTGGGTCCAGTTCCTGGACCAGAACGTTGGATGTTCATCGTTTCCTTGTTTCGCGGAGGACCATGGACACCCCCGTACACCCGGCAAGTGGATGAACACGGCCATGCAGTCCCTGCTCGATGGCTTTCGTCAGATTGCCGCCGAGGCGGCGGCGAAAAGCGGCCGGAAGCGTACCTTTGCCTTTTCGGTGGAGTATCCACCCAATGAGTTCTTCATGCCCAACTTTCAGGTTTGCGACCAGCGGGTGGCGCCTCCGGGGCACGCCGCCTATGGGCGCCTCTTCTTCCCGCTCCACAGCTTTCTCTACCACGAATTTGTGGTGACGCAGGGAGGTTTTGGTGCGGGGCTCGAGCCTCATCACATGGCCATCCGCACGGCGTGCAATCTGGTCACAGGCGAGATACCCGGCGCGGTACTCACGCCTGACGGCTCGCTGCTCAATCGGGACACCTTCGCCTGGGCGCCGTGGTCGCCCGCGGTCGGGAATAACGACGACTCGCTCGCGATGCTCCGCAGCGCCGTGGCCCTTCGACGGGGTCGCGGCCGGGAGTATCTCGTTTTCGGCCGAATGCTGAAACCGGGCCGCCTCGACGGGATCAAGACCGTGCATTGGGAGAATGGGCGTCAGGTCAACGACATCCCGGCTGTGTTCCACTCCGCGTGGCAAAGCCCCACGGGCGGGTTCGGCGCTGTCCTGGCAAACTGGACCAAGGAAACACAAATCATCTCCATGGCAGACTCGCGCTTCGGTAACAAAGTGACGGAATCGGTTTCCGCCAAGGACGTAAAGACAGTCTCGCGCGGTGTTAGTCGAGGCAAACTGTCAGTTGCCCTTGAGCCTCTGAGTTGCGCCCTGATCGAGCGCGATTGAAAGAGCGTGGCGGTCCATCGCGTGCCTGTGCTTCCAAACGCCAGCCAGCGACGGGGCGGCGATCACGAGACTCGACGCACGCGCAGAACGATGTCGTGCTGAAACGGTTGCAGGTTGATCGTGGCCTGGGTCCCGGCCGGGAGGCGAATTGCAGCCGAGTAGCCGCCGGTCACAGTAGAATACACAGAGAGATCGTAGGTTCCGAGGTCGAGCTGGAGCGTGACAGGTCCGGAGATGGGTTGACCGGCGGCGGAGTCGGTCACCTCCCGCGCATCCGCAAGGTAGGCCACGAACTCTCGCGACCCGTGCGCCACGACGCCTGCGATCAAGTGATCGAAGCAAGCTATGCCTTCTTTTCCATGACGAGCACCCACTGCTCAAAGGTGGGAAGCAGCGGCGCCTGCCAGTCGCCCTGCTCGTCGCCGGTCGCGTCGCCAATTGGGTGCTCGTCGCCGGTCCGGGGATCAAGAAAGGACGTTTTGTAAGTTAGACCATGTTCGAGCGCCTTGATCTTCACCCGAGTGAACATGACGGGGATAAACACGATCCGCAGCTCGCCCGGAATACCCGCGGCGTAGGGAAGCTCGTAGTTGTCCTTGCTCCATCGTGGCTCCGCCCACTCCGGATGCGGCTCCAGACGCCACCACGAATAACGGCTGAGCAGCCGCTTCGCGATCCCGATCTGTTTTGAGCCCGGCAGCTTGGCGGCCACGTCCCACGCAGGGCCGCCCCAGCACCCGCCATGCGGCGAGGGTCCGTAGGGTTGCTGCACCGTATTTACCTGCCAGATGCCATCCGCGCCGTAGGTATGGCCCCCGGCACCACTCAGAATCGAGGCCCAGAATACGAATCGCTGCACTTCCTGCCGGCTACCGTCGAGGATCCCTTCGTAGTTGACTTCTCCCACCAGCACTGGCATTCGCGGGCTCCGCGCGAGTTCCCCGGTGACGTTGTCGAGCGTCTTGGGATAGCTCTTGCTGCCGCTGTGTCCGGTCTGAAGCATGTCAAAGTCGAGCACGGACTGATCGTCAACCGTATCCCGGGCCGTCGTCCCGGGGTGGATCGTCACCGGATGTTGGTAGGGATCGATGCTGCGGACGTACCTCCCGATTTCGGTCCAACCGGTCTTCTGGGTAACAGAGTCTTGGTCCTTGGTCGTTGACAAATAGTAGGGCATGGTGCCTTCGCCGGCCAGACACCAGAAGACAGGATAGGCACCCCATCGCGCCACCAGGTAGCGCCAGTGTTGCTTCAGCTTTGCGCCGCCCATGAACTTCAAAAAATAGCCCCAGCAGCCGACGATACAAGGCGCTATTCCCCGCTCGGCGAGATCCTGAATGCGCGCGTCCGCCATGTCGAAGTAGTGCGGATTAATCCGGCTGTAGTCCTTCTCCCAGGGGAAACCGGCCTCGTTGGCGCCGCGCGGGTCGAAGGCCGGCATGTCCGGGTATAAGCCAGCGACGATCTGAACCACTGTAAAGCCCTTCCTGACGCGATCGGTGGCAAGGCCCTGAAAATCCTCGGGCCAGCGGAGGCGGCTACAGAGGCCCATCCACCAGGTGTCGCCCAGCCAGAAGAACGGGGTCCCGTCCTGGTGCTCGAAGTGAAGATGATCGCTCGAGACGCGGATGAAACCGTGCTTCCGCAGCGGATTCTCACCCGTATAGGGTGAGACTTCCATGGACCCGCGCCTGTTGTGCAAGTCAGGATTGGAGGCGTCGCTACAGATTGTGCGATAGGTGTACCGGCCCGGCGAAGCTGGGCTGTACCGGATTCGCCAGACCTGGTCTCCGGCCCAAAAGGCGGGAACCTGATGCTCTGCACCTTGGGTGTCGGAGAAGACAACGCTCAGCTCCAGATCGTTGAACGGATCCGAATACGCCTTGCCCGATGTGTAGGCCCATTCGGCAGGGCAGCGCGCTGTCGAGTATCGCGTGGGTTCCGCTTCGCCCGGGAGCGACCTGTTCGAAGCACCGCCCCCTCGATCACCAGGGGCAGCCGTCGGGCCAAGCGCCGCCGCCGCAATTCCCGCCTTATTCAGGAATGAGCGCCGTGAAAGAGAAATCAAGTGATGTCCCCGCTTTCTGCTATCGATCGAAAGCTTTACAACAGCGAGATACGACGAACGTCTAGGGTTGTGTTATATTGGGGCTTGTCATTAATGCTAACAAACTCACGAACTGCTCTGATATCACAGAGCATTTTGGCTTGTCAATGACGTGCGCTCGTGCCTATCATTGGGCACTCTCCGCCGCGAGTTTACAGATCCTAACTGGGAAGGAGATGATGGAGGTGGACTCTTCAATCCGGGCGCCCGGTAGCTCCAAGAATCCACCGAGGTAGTGTCTATGGCTATTCTGTCGATCGACGCACCACCGGAAGCCAGTCTAACAGCGGCCCTGAAGCCTCTGAAGAGAATGGACGTGACGCAACTGGTGGTGGACCGCCTCAGGAATCTGCTGGAACAAGGCGTGCTTAAACCTGGAAGCAAGCTGCCTCCTGAACCGGAGATGTCAAAGCTGTTGGGCATCAGCCGCCCATCCCTGCGTCAAGCTTACAAGGCTCTAAGTATTCTCGGAATTCTTCGCGCGGTTCCTGGAGACGGCACCTACATCAGCGACTCAACTTCCGAGATCCTTTCCGTGCCTCTGACTTTCCTGATGCTGATGCGGCGAATCAACCTGGACGATATCTTTGAGTTCCGCATGATGCTGGAGGTGAATCTGGCACGCCTGGCGGCGGCACGGGCCTCGGAAGGGGAGCTGCAAGCGATGGTTTTTCAGGTTGAGCGCATGGCCGCCAACTTGGACGACAGCAAAAAAGATAAATACCTGACATCGGAATACGAATTTCACAACTGCGTTGCCAAGGCCTCGCACAATAATTTGCTGCTGGAGATCATATCAATGGTCGGCGGACTGCTCTGGGAGACGCGCAAGACACTCGTGAACGTAGTTCCCGACCGTCAGAAGGATCTCGAAGAACATAGCGCCATCTTGGCAGCGATCTCGAGCCGCAACCCTGAGGCGGCCGCGGATGCGATGCGCAACCACTTGAGCAGCGCCCTGGAGCTCGCCAAAAGGAAATCACTTCTCCGTCAAGAAGAGCTTCGGCCCCCGGACGAGCCGCCGCTTTGAGCACGAGCAGGCGACGATCCAAGCGCTTGGCGCGTGACTCAAATCGTGAGATTGCCGATCGGCCCAGCCAGCGTCATCGGACTTCGGAAAAGGCGAGAATGCGGGACTTTCGTGTGGGTCTGACGCGCGACTTTCTGACGCCTTCCGGCGATATAGCCATGGGGGACATCGGAGTTCGAAAATTTCAAGGGTTACCACATGTGTCAGCGGAATTCCTTCCTGAGTTTCTTGCGGAAGCCTCGCCGCAGCAGATCGCGGGCTACGACGCCATCATTTCCCTGGCCCCTGCCTACACCCGCAGGACGCTGGCGGACGATAACCCACAGCTAAGCGTTCTCGCCCGGCTCGGGGTCGGCTATGACATGCTCGACATGGACGCGCTCTCCGACCGAAACGTGATCGTCACAATCACGCCGGACGGCGTGCGCCGCCCGATGGCCACGGGGATAGCCAGCCTCGTGCTGGCTCTCGCCCACCAATTGCTGCCCAAAGACAGGCTTGTGCACCGCGGAGCATGGAAAGAAAGACTCAACATCAAGTCGACCGGGCTCGCGGGACTCACTCTCGGCTCGGTTGGTCTTGGCAACATCGGCCGGGAGATGTTCAGGATGCTGCAGCCGTTCCAGATGCTCCATCTGGCCACGGATCCGTTTGTCGGCGCGGAGGACGCGGCCCACCTGGGGGTCCGGCTGGTCGACCTCGAAACATTGATGACACAGAGTGATTTCGTCTGCGTCAATTGCCCGCTGTCGCCCCAGACCAGACATCTGATCGGCGCGCAACAACTGGCATGGATGAAACCGAGCGCGTTCTTTGTGAACACATCGCGCGGGGCCATCGTCGATCAGCCGGCCCTATACGATGCGCTGAAGAACTCGCGAATCCGCGGCGCGGCCCTGGACGTGTTTGAGACGGAGCCCCTTCCCATGAACGATCCGCTGCTCGAGTTGGACAATGTGATCGTGACGCCTCACTCGCTCTGTTGGACCGACGAGTGTTTTCGCCTGATGGGTGAATCGGCCGTTCAGTCGGTTCTGGACGTCCTGCAGGGGAAGGTGCCGCAGCACGTCGTAAACCGCTCCGTACTCGACAAACCTGCGATGCAATCCAAGCTGGCCGCGAACCGTATCCGATGGGAGTCACGAGTTCAGGGGGATGCACTTGGACACGAAGGCGCTGAAGCAGACGTTGCGTGAAGGCCGCGTGGCAATTGGCACTTGGGTCTTTGAGTTCAATACGCCGGGGATCGCACGGCTCTTGGCAAGCGCCGGCGCCGACTTCGTCGTCTTTGACATGGAGCACAGCGGCTTCGGGATCGACACGATCAGGAGTTTGCTTTCGCAATCCCGGGCCGTCGATCTTGCGGTTTTGGTGCGTCCTGCAGCCGGCGAATATCATCTGATCGCTCCGCTGCTTGACCTGGGCGCCGGCGGGGTGGTTGTTCCCAAGGTGGAAACGGCGGCCGAAGCGCGGCGCGTGGCGGATTCGTGCCGCTACTATCCGGAGGGACGCCGGGGCGCGGCATTCTCGATCGCGCATGATGACTTTCGATCGGGCGAGCCCGCGGCAAAAATGAAGACCGCCAACGAGGCTGTCATCTGCTGCTTACTCATCGAAACTGTCCCGGGCGTCGAAAACATCGACGCAATTCTCGGTGTTCCGGGTGTTGACTTGATCTGGGTTGGTTTTCTTGACCTTTCGCTGTCCATGGGAATCCCCGGGCAATTCGCGCACCCCGATTTCACGGCGGCAATCGCGCGCATCCTCCGTGCCTGCGAAGCCCGCGGCACGCCTGCTGGCATTCTGGCCGACAAGCCCCAAAGCGCTCTGGAGCGCATCCGGCAGGGTTTCCATTGCATAAGCTATTCGGGGGACCTCTGGTTATTTCAGCGGGCGTTGTCGGAAGGAATTCAGTCGATCCGGCGGGGCCTCCCGGAACACCGAAAGGAAATCCGCCATTCAGGAGATGCAAACTGAGCGGCGTCGCGTGATCCCGACACACGAACCAGCCGCGACGACCGCTTTTCGTAATCGATGAGCCTTAAACTTGCCACCGCGGACTACAGCTTTCCAAAACTAAAGTGGGAACAGGTTGTCCGCCTCGCGCGCGACATCGAGATGCAGGCTTTGGACGTCGGGCTATTTGCCGGACGCTCGCATCTGGACCCGTCCGACGTGCTGTCCAACCTGCGCCAAGCCGCGGTGCGTGTATCCGGCGCTCTTCAGGCCAACAATCTGGACATCACCGACGTTTTCGGCCAGCCGGGACGTGTCTTCGAGGAAAATGCCGTCAATCATCCGGACGCGGCGATTCGCCAGAGAGCCACAGATTTCTTTCATCGCATTCTGGAGTTCGCCGTACGCTGCAACGCGAAACATTTGACTCTTCTGCCCGGCGTGCATTTCCCGCCGGAAAGCTATGAGGATTCGCTCAGCCGATGTGCCGACGAACTTGCCTGGCGTCTCGATGCGGCAGCGAAAATGGACGTCGTCTTCAGCGTGGAGGCGCACATCGGCTCGATCGCACCCACGCCGGCCCTCGCAAAGCGTCTCATTGACGCGGTACCGGGTCTTACCCTGACGCTCGACTACACGCACTTCACCTATCAAGGTTTCTCCGACGTCGAAATCGAACCGCTGCTGAAGTCGGCTTCGCACTTTCACGCCCGCGGCGCGTGTCAGGGGAAATTGCAGGCTTCGTTCGCCGAAAATACGATTGATTACGGTCAGGTGCTGCAGGCGATGAAGCGGACGAACTATTCAGGCTTCGTGGTGCTCGAATACGTGTGGGTCGATTGGATGCGCTGCAACGAGGTGGACAACATCAGCGAGACCATCCTACTGAGAGACCTGCTGCGCTGCGCCGAGGGGCCCCGCTGAGCTTGTCGAAACTGAACCACAACATTGCGCGCGCGCCTGCACCTACTGCGGGGGCAGGCCTTCTGTCGTGTCCTGTCTGCGATCGTCCTGGCTTCCCGAGTCCAAAATGTCGACGCGGCCCCGCTCCTGTTCGGCCTTCCTGAGTTTCTCAAACAACTCCAGCTCATGTTGCTGATCGGCGGTCCTTCCGAGCTTCTTGTAATCCTCGGCGAGCAGATAGTGAGAGGTGGATTCGTCCGGGGTCAGCGCAATCACGCTCTTCAGTTCCGCGATCGAGGGCTCGAACTTGCCGGTCTGGAGAAGAGCCCGGCCCAAGTCGCGATGCGCTTGCGCCAGGTCCGGCTTCTGCTGAATCGCCTTCCGCAAATACACAAAGGCCTGGTCGTACCGGCGCTCGTTGAGGTAGCAATTTCCCAGCTTCCAAGTCGCAAGATAGTTCTCCGGGGCGATCTGCAGCTCTTTGCGCAATTCGTCCTCGGCCTGCGGCCACGTGCCTTCGCTCCAGTAAAGACTGCCCAGGGAGTAGTGAAGCCCCGGCATGTCCGGATTCTTGGCCAGCGCCTTCTGGTACTCCTGGAGCGCGAGTTTTGTATCGTGACGGGCCTCATAGGAGGCGCCCAGGACCTGGTGAAAACGATCAGAATCCGGATCCACTTGCGCCATCCGCTTGTAAGTCTTGGTGAGCAGCGTGGTGTAGACCCTGCCCAAGCTGTACAGCACCTCGACATCATCGGGGAAGCGTTTGGCCGCGTCCTGCAGGACTTTGAGGGCATCCTCATCCCGGTTCAACTCCGTGTAACTCAGGGCCAGGTTGAGATATGCCCGATTCTCATTCGGGTGCCCGGCAATAGCCTTGTTGAGAGGCTCCAGGGCTTCTTCGTAGTGGTTGGTGCGAACGCACGCCATTCCCAGAAAAAGATTGGCGCCGAGAATATCGGGATCCAGTTTTAGCGCTTGCCGAAAGGCGACAATCGCCTCGTCGTTCTTTTCCTGAACGTAATACACCAGCCCGAGATTCACTTGAGCCGCTACCAGGTCCGGTTTCAGCTTGAGGACCATCTGGTATTCCGCCACCGATTTGGCATAGTCACCCGTTTTACCAGCCTGCTGCGCCGCTTGAAAATGCTGCTGCACCTCAAGATCAGAGGGAGACTGGGGGCGCGCGGGCGTCGCGAGAAGAACCGGCAAACCTATTAAGAACAACGTGATTCTGGCGGACATTTACGATTCCTCAGAGGTCCGGAGCAATCAACGACGGCGGGCTCCACCTGGAATAGCCTTCCAGTCCATCTTGACTGACCCTGGGAAATCATTTCTTCAAGTCATTTCCCAAGACGCGTGGGCGGTACCAAAGAGCGTCCCGGCCTTTACCAGTCAGATCACTTCAGGTCTCGCCGCCTTCACCCTGATCTCGACCACCTTGGCCCCCAGATACGGATGCCGGGCATGCAAGCGAATCGTACCCGGCGACTGCCGCGCTTTGATCCAGACTGCGCCCGCGCCGCCCGAAAGGGAAAATGGATTCTCGCCGATGATCTCGCCCGGCCCTTCGATCTTGAGGCTCACGGCGCCGCTCGAAAACGGACGCCAGCCGCCCTCCGAGTTCGTCACCTTCAGCACGACGCGCGTGCAGTCAATTCCGTCGCCGTCGAGCTCGAGGTCGTCGGGCTCGACACGCAATTGATCATCCTTATCGTCGCCGGGCAGCGTCTTCGAAATCACCTTCTCGCCGTTGATGTAGCCATCGATGCGGAGGTCACCCCAGTCTTCAAGACGGAGGTTCAGTAGATTCACTACAAACGGAGCGTATCGCAAATGAGGGTAGGTCGCGCGGTCGGGATCGACTTCGATTTTCAGCCGGTCTTTTTCATAGATTTTCAAATGATCGCAATTCGAGCAAATTGTCGCCTTGCGGATGCCGCCGCCCTGGGACTCGTCGCCCTGAGACCAGTTGAAGCACGGCTCCAACAGGATCT
Organism: Terriglobia bacterium; assembly: GCA_035946735.1. Taxonomy (GTDB): domain Bacteria; phylum Acidobacteriota; class Terriglobia; order UBA7540; family UBA7540; genus Gp13-AA77. The sequence goes on along the minus strand of DASYYZ010000021.1, from coordinate 14,878 downwards.
CCTCCTTTGGATCGCACTGCGATTTGTAGAAGAAAGCCGCCGGCTTCGGAATCCGAAAGATGTCGCTCACGCCGTGGTAGCAGATGCGATCGCCGGAGCCAAAATTGAAATGCGTGTTGTAATCGAAGGCGCACCAGCCGATGCCGCCAGCGTATTGCTTGTCCGACGCCAGTTGATCGTGAACGCGAGCGTGCCGCCACACGTGCTCCATCGCCCGGTCCACGTTGTCGTAGCGCTTGGTGGGAAACGTGTGACCCACGAACTCGGTGTTCAGGTAGAGCGGGTGATTCGGAGGTTGCAAAGGAAAGCCGAAGTCGTTCCGCGAGTAGACGTCTTCCAGCAGCTCGGAATTCACGAGGTAGCGCACGCCGCCGGTCTGCCTTGAGTCATCCAACTGGTGAGCAACCGCGTTCGTGCGCGTATAGAAGTCATGATTATCCGGCGACTCGTTGATGCGAACGCCCCACAAGACGATCGAGGGATGGTTCCAATCGCGGCGGATCATCTCACCCACGTTGCGTACCGCGAGGTCCTGCCAGGCCTGATTGCCAATGTGCTGCCACCCCGGAATTTCTTCGAACACGAGCAAGCCGACTTCGTCGCAGGCTTCGAGAAAGTGCGTGGATTGCGGGTAGTGGGAGGTGCGCACGATATTACACTTCAGTTCCTTCTTAAGAACCAGCGCGTCACGACGCTGCGCGCGCGCCGGCATCGCTGCTCCCACGTAAGGAAAGGTCTGGTGCCGGTTGAGGCCGCGCAGCTTGACCGTTTTGCCGTTCAACCTGAAGCCGTCCGACGTAAAGCGAGCCTCTCGGAATCCGATGCGCGTCGCGTATTCGTCGATCAGTTTCGCTCCATCATACAGCTGCGCCGTCACCGAATATAGCTTAGGGTGCTCGAGGTCCCAGAGCTCGATGTCGCCGAGATTTGTCAGGGGCACGAGCGTGCCTTCCTCAGCGATCTGCGCTTCCTGGCTCGCACTCGAAAGCACCTTCTGGCCGTCGCGCAATTCCACCTTGAGTCGAAGCGCACCGGCCCCCGCTCCGGAAGGTCTGGCGATGTAGCAGCGCACGTCCACGCGGTGGCTGTCCGACTGCGTGTCCACTGGCTTGGCAAACACATTTTCCAGATACACGTCGGGCACCGCACGCAACGAGACCTCACGGTAGATGCCACCGAAGGTCAGGTAATCGATGTTCTGGCCGAAGGGCGGAATGTCGGGACGCTCCGTGGAATCCGCCTCCACCGCCAGAACGTTGCTTGCTCCCCACTTCAGGTGTGCGGTCAGCTCAAAGGAAAATGGAGTGTAGCCTCCGCGATATTCGCCCAGTTTCTCGCCATTCAGAGTGACGGTTGCCGCAGTCATCACGCCGGCGAAGTCCAAGAAGATGCGGCGTCCGCGGAGTTCCGGTGGCACCCGAAAATGGCGGCGGTAGATGGAAACGAACTGAAAATCCTTCTCATCAAAACTGTGCCAGGGGAAAAGACTGTTCGAGTGCGGGATCGTGACGCGCTGAAACCCGCTGTCGTCAAAGTCCGGACGGGTCGATCCGGCAACCGACTTCCCGCCATAAAGCCAGTTGCGATTCAGCGATAGGACGTGCCGAGGAGATGAAGGCAACTTCGACGGCGTCGCGGGCGGAGCAGCTTCCTGAGCTTCCAGCTTCCGGCCTCGCACCAGCAGTCCGCTCAAGCCTGCGACACCGGCCTTGATCAGATTTCGACGGTTCATGAGCACCTCATCCTTAGAGTGGCGGCCCGGCGAGCAAACAAGTGTAGCGCGAACCTGTTCTGCAGTTCCGCACTCTTGTCCATCGCGGGAAAAGCCGCAACCCCGGATAGCAGGTCTGCGCGACGCTCGTGGCGCGAAAGCGGCGAGTGTAGCACTGATATTTTGCAACTCGTGCTGAAATCGTGCTAGCTTTTCCTTCCCTACAGTCCGGGCGTCCTTAACGCGGGGCGTGGCCCGGCATACGCTTGGCGGAGACGGCACACTCGCATTGAAACAGGCCGCAGAACTCGCGCAGCGATTTAAAGCTCGCTACGGCGGCGATGCTCGCGTCTTTCGCGCGCCCGGACGGGTAAACTTGATCGGCGAGCACACTGATTATAACGACGGCTTCGTGATGCCCGCCGCCATTGATTTCTATACCTGGGCGGCACTCGCGCCCCGATCCGATCGGCGACTGACCGTCTATTCGGAGAACCTCGCGGAGTCCGCTCAATTCGATCTGGATAATCCCCATCCGGCGCGGCGTCACTGGAGCGATTACGTTTGTGGCGTGGCTTTGAACCTCGACCAGGCGGTCCGCGGGCTGCGCGGAGCAGACATGCTGATTCTCGGCGAGGTCCCGATCGGCTCCGGCCTGAGTTCGTCTGCCGCGATCGAGGTATCGGCGGGATTCGGACTGCTTCAAAACTCCGGGACCGAGGTGGACCGCGTCGAGCTGGCCAAGCTGTGCCAACAAGCCGAGAACGAGTTCGTAGGGATGCGCTGCGGCATCATGGACCAGTTCGTCTCCTGTTGCGGACACGCCGGAAACGCGCTCATGCTCGACTGCCGGTCGCTTGATTACAAGCTCCTGCCGCTGCCGCCGCAAGTGAGCCTCGTGATCTGCAACACCATGGTGCGGCACGAACTCGCAACCGGCGAGTACAACAAGCGCCGCGAGGAGTGTGAAGCGGGCGTGCGGCAACTCGCAAAGAGTCTGCCGCACGTGAAGGCCTTGCGAGACGTGACTCCGGCCGACCTGGACCGTCACGGCCGGGATCTGCCGGAGCTCATCTTCCGGCGTTGCCGGCACGTGGTCAGCGAAAACGCCCGCGTGATCGACGCTGCCGCGGCGCTCGAGCGCGCTGATCTTGCGGTTTTCGGCAAGCTTATGCGCGAGTCGCAACGGAGCCTGGTGGAAGATTACCAAGTGAGCTGCGCGGAGCTTGACCTGATGGTGGAACTGGCCGTCGGGGCTCGAGGCGTCGTCGGAGCTCGCATGACGGGCGGCGGATTCGGAGGCTGCACCATCAATCTCGTCGAAAACGCGTACGTGGATGATTTTCGCAGCAGCGTCGCGCGCGGATACGAGACCCGAACCGGCAGAGTGCCGGAGATCTACGTTTCCACGCCGGCTGAAGGCGCCACCGAGGTTCAGGCCGGCTGAAAGCTCGCGCACGGCCACTTCATCGGTCCAAAGTTATGGCCTCGATTGATCTCAAGGGGCTTCCTCATCGCCGTTTCAACCCCCTCACGGGCGAGTGGGTGCTGGTGTCTCCTCATCGCACGGCTCGCCCGTGGCTCGGTCAAGTAGAAAAGAGCGTCCGTCCGGCGGAGCCATCCTACGATCCCAACTGCTACATGTGCCCGGGAAATGTGCGCGCGACCGGCGCGCGTAATCCGGCCTATACCAAAACGTTTGTCTTCGACAACGACTATCCCGCGCTCGTTCCCGGCACTCCTGAGGGCGAGACGGACTTGAACGGAACCGGGTTGCTGCTGGCGCGCAGCGAACGCGGGATCTGCCGGGTGGTTTGCTTTTCGCCGCGTCACGATCTGACGGTAGCCGGCATGGAGTCCCCCGATCTGCGGCAGGTGGTCGATATCTGGAGCGATCAGTACCGGGAACTCGGCGATCTTCCCTTCATCAACCACGTCCAGATCTTTGAGAACCGCGGAGTGCTAATGGGCGCCAGCAACCCTCACCCGCATTGCCAGATCTGGGCTAATGCCACGCTTCCGAACGAGCCTGCGAAGGAGCAGTCCGCGCTCAGTGATTACAGGGCCGCGCACCATTCCTGCCTTGTTTGCGACTATCTGACCCTCGAACAGACGCAGGCTGAACGCACGGTGATAGAGGACCAGCACTTCTCGGTGCTGGTGCCGTTCTGGGCCATCTGGCCTTTCGAGACTCTCCTGATCAGTAAGCGGCACGTGACCAACTTGGCTGACCTGACCGCCGCGGAGCGCGACAGTCTGGCTGACACTCTCAAGCGCCTGTCCATCCGTTACGACCTTCTGTTCGCGGCTCCCTTTCCATATTCAATGGGCTTTCATCAGCGTCCTACCGACGGCGAGACTCACCCGGAGTGGCATCTTCACGCTCACTTGTATCCGCCCCTGCTGCGCTCGGCGACCGTGCGAAAATTCATGGTCGGATACGAAATGCTGGGCACGCCGCAGCGGGATATCACCGCGGAGAGTGCGGCGGAGCGATTGCGAAAAGCGGCAAATGCCACACTGTAGAGGGCGGACAGCGAAGTCCGCGGTGTTCTGTACTGGGAATGCGATAAACTCGTAGCGGTTGGAGGAATAACCGATTTTCTGTTCCCGACGCAAGTTTCTGAACTGGTGGGCGGCAGCCTCCGCCGGTCTTCTGCTCGGCCCTCGCAAGCTTTTTGCCCCGCCCCGCGCTACACCCCTTCTCTCCGCGCCTCCGGAGACGACGCCTCCGAATCTCCGGTTCAGCCCTGAGTATCCCAAGCAGCCGGAAATCGAAGAAGTGCTGCGCTACTTGCGGCCGGGACTCGATGAGTTTGGGAACGAGAAATACGCCGGGCAGGTTGAGGACGCGCTGGACGCCTGGAGTGATGCGCTGAGAAGGTCAGATTTCGCGGGCTTGCGGGCGAGCTTTTCTTCCGATTTCCGAGGAACCTCAGGGAAGCTGTTTGAGGAACAAACCATTCGGCTTGGTGCCCAACTCGAAGTGAAGAGGCGGCGGTTCACGGGTGCGGAATCTCTGGACTCAAACGACTTCTTGGCTGAGCTTCGGAGCTTTATCAGTGCCGGGAAAAAGATCGTTACCGCTGAATTCTGGGTCCCGGACCTTAAAATTCGCTCCGAGAATCCGCTGCAACTCGAGACCGCCATCCGATACGATCTCGTCCTTGAGGGACCAGGATCCGGACTCGAGGAACGCGTGGGATATTGCAGAGGCCAGTGGGAGCAGTTTGACGGCAAGCTGCTGGTCCGATTGTGGAAGCATCTCGAGGAAACCGTCAGCCGCGTTCAAAGGCCACTGTTCCGCGAGATCACCGAAGAAGTCCTCGGCGCGATCCCATCCTACCGGCAACAGTTAGTTCCCGGCACCGACTACTGGCGCACCGTTCTGGACCAGGCGAGCGGGATCGATGTTTACGGAAACAACGGCATCGCCGCAGGAGACATTGACGGTGACGGCTTCGACGAGATTTACATCTGCCAGCCTTCAGGGCTGCCCAATCGGCTCTACCGCAACCTCGGCAACGGCAAGTTCGAGGACATCACCGATAAGGCCGGTGTCGGTGTGCTGGACAACACGCCCTGCGCCTTGTTCGCCGATATCGACAACGATGGCCGCCAGGATCTATTGGTGATCACGGCGCGCGGTCCGGTGCTTTTCGTGAATAAGGGCGACGGCGCCTTCGCGGCGAAAGAGGACGCGTTTCACTTCCGGCAGGAGCCGGAGGGCACGTTCACCGGCGCCGCCTTTGCCGATTATGATCGCGACGGCTACCTCGACGTCTATTTCTGCCTCTACAGCTACTACAAAGGCCTCGATCAATATCAGTTTCCGAGGCCCTACTACAACGCGGTGAATGGGCCTCCAAAGTTTCTCTTTCGGAATCGGGGCGACCGCACGTTTGAGGACGTCACCGAACGAGCCGGTCTGAACCAGAACAACAATCACTATGGGTTTGACTGCACCTGGTGCGACTTCGACAACGACGGCTGGCCCGATCTTTACGTGGTGAACGATTTCGGCAGCAAGAACCTGTATCAAAATAATCGCGACGGAACCTTCAGCGACGTGGCAGAGGCCGCCGGCGTGCTCGATGTCGGTCCGGGCATGAGCTCGTGCTGGTTTGATTCCACCGGGAGCGGGAGGGAAGACCTCTACGTCTCCGACATGTGGGAGCCCGCAGGGCTGCGTGTGGCTTCCGATCCGGCTTTCATGAAGAACGAGCCGGAAACGATTCGCGCCCTCTACCGCCGCCACGCCAAAGGGAATTCGCTCTACCGGAACGCGGGTGGCGGGCGCTTCGAAGATTCGAGCTCGCGCGCCGGCGTCGAGCGGACCGGATGGTCGTGGTCAAGCGATGCCTGGGACTTCGATCATGACGGCTATCCCGATCTTTACGTGACCAACGGCATGATTTCAGGGCCGAATCCCTATGATTGCGAGAGCTTCTTCTGGCGCCAGGTGGTCGCCCGGTCTCCCGGTCCGGGTGCCACGTCAAAACGGTATGAGCTCGGCTGGGGCGCCATCAATGAACTCATTCGCTCCGATTCCACCTGGGCCGGTTATCAGCGCAACGTCTTCTACCTCAACAACGGCGACGGCACATTTTCCGAACTCTCGGGCGCGGCAGGGCTCGATTTCATCGATGACAGCCGCGCTTTTGCGCTCACCGATTTCGACCACGACGGAAGGCTCGAACTGTTCCTGAAGAGCCGTACCGGGCCTCAGGTTCGCGTCTTGCGCAACCAGATGCCGGACATTGGCAATGCCATCGCCGTGCGCTTGCGGGGCACGAAGAACAATCGGGATGCTGTGGGTGCGGCTGTGACGGTGGAGTGCGACAGGCGCCGCCAAAAGAAGCTGCTGCGCGCCGGTACCGGTTTCGTCTCCCAGCACACCAAGGAGCTGTTCTTCGGCCTCGGCAGTTCGTCTTCCGCCGCTCATGTCCGGGTATGCTGGCCAAACGGAGCCACTCAAGATTTCGACAACATTCCAGCGAATCATCGCATCGAGATCGTCGAGGGCCAAAGCGGCTTTAAGGTCACACCGTTTGCCGCGATCCCTGAACAGGACGCCAGTGCGCCACAGGCTCTGCAGAAGCCGCTGGAGCTTCCGTCGGTGGTTGACACCTGGCTGATCGAGCCGATCCCGGCGCCGATCTTCGAAGTTTCCGATCTTGAGGGCCGCTCCGTGAAGCTCAGCAGCCTGCGCGGCCACTATACTTTGCTGTATTTTTGGAGTCTGAACTCCCAGGCCTGCCGTGATGACCTCGTGGCCTTCGGTCGGGCACAGGCACGCTGGCAGCAGCGGGGTCTGGAGTTGATCGCGCTCAACCTGGACGGAGCGGATCACACGAGCGAGTTGCGTCGGTTTGCGGAGCAGGGCCGATTCTGGTTTCCGGTGGCAGCGGCTTCCGGCGAAATTGCCGGGGTCTACAACCTGCTCTTCCGCTACCTGTTTGACCGCCGCCGCAATCTGGGGTTTCCGACCAGCTTTGTCCTCGACAGGTCAGGCGAAATCGTGAAGGTGTGCCAGGGTTCCTTCGACCCGGAGCAGCTCGCGCATGATATTGCCGGAATGCCAGCCAATGAAAAAACACGAATCCATAGAGCGCTTCCCTTCCCGGGCCAGCGCTATAAAACCGGCTTTGGTCGCAACTATTTCACCTACGGTACGGCCTACTTCCAGGCTGGCTATCTCGACGAGGCGCTCGAGTCGTTTCAAGTTGTGATCGGAAACGACCCCACTGATGCCGTGGCGCACTACAGCCTGGGAACGATCTACCTGCAAAAGAACGAACCTGAGCGTGCCCGGCCGGCTTTACTGCAGGCGCTCGATCTTCGGCCTGACTATTCCGACGCCTTGAACGATCTCGGATTGCTCGCGGCCACGGCCGGAAGAAACGAAGAGGCGCGCGACTACTTCAACAAAGCAATCGCGCTGAAGCCCGACTATGTGATCGCGCTCGAGAACCTCGGCCGGCTTTACCGTAGCGAAAAGGATTTTGGGAAGGCGCAAGGCGTTCTCGAGCGAGCTTTGAAGGCTGATCCGGCAAACGCCGAGTTGCATTACGACCTGGGCATGGTTTTCGCGATGCAAGATGAAGCGGCGCGCGCCCGAACCTACTTAGAGCAAGCCACAGCCTTGCGGCCGGATTATGCCGAGGCGTGGAACAACCTGGGTGTGCTCTCCGTCAAGTCGGGCGATACTGAAGGAGCCCTCAAGGCCTTCAAGCGCTGCGTGCAGATCGCGCCAGACTACGCTCCGGGTTACTTGAATGTGGCACGCGTCTATGTGATGGTAGGGGACAAGCTAAAGGCCACGGCTGCGCTGCGCGAAGTGCTGAAGCGCCATCCAGACAACACAGAAGCGGCAGCCGAGCTGGCCCGATTGAACCCGTGATTCACGCTTTAGAAATCACGCGGTCAGACAAGCTGAAGAGAATGGAATCGCACCGCACAGAGGGTTTCGCGTTGGCCTTTGCAGGCGCGATTCTGTTGCGGGCAACGCTGATCCCCCTGGCGGAGCCGTTCGCCGGGCAAAGCGATCAACGCCCGGCTGGAGCACTATTCGTTGCTGTTCACGGTGCGACAAACGGTCCGGTACCGACCGCCAAGATTGAGATCGACGCCGATGGGAAGCCATTCAAGGTCGAGGCTTTTGCAAAACGAGACGGCACCTACAGCGGACCGGCGCTCGCTCCAGGTCGTTACCGGATCATCGTGACCGCTCAGTGCTACGAGAAATACGAAAGCAGTTTCGAGGTTACTGCAGGTCATCCGGCGAATGCCACCATTACCCTGAAGCCAGCCACGGGTGCGAGTGATTGCGAAGAGGATGGATTCGAGTTTGCGGATTCGGGCGGGCTGAAAGCTGGCGAGATCAACAGTGCCGTGGACGCCGCCGGCTACTCCTCGCAAGCCGAGGCCAAGAGCACGGAATTGCGCCAGGCCCTCGCGGAGGTCGTCGCAATTCCGGCCGGTGGCAACACGACCAGGGATCAAGCGGAGTCGAGCCTTTTCAATCGAGGAAATGATCTGATGCGCCGGGGCGACTACCAGCAGGCTGCCGGCGTATTCCAGGACGGAACAGACCACTATCCGCGCTCCGCAAGCATGCTGCTCGGATTGGGCGTCGCTTACTACGCCGGCGGCCACTACGATGAAGCGGCGGTGGCGTTGTGCAAAGCGGTAGATCTCAATCCGGCCGATCCGCGGCCCTACTTTTTTTTGGCTCAAAGCGATTGGTCTACGCCTGTAGAGAGCGCGCCGGTTCTGCATCGCCTCCAGGCTAACGCCAGCAGCCATCCAGGTGACGCGGCCGCTCAGTACTATTACGCGATCGCTTTGCGGCGGGCTCAGACGCTGGGCGAAAGCGGGATTGACACTTGGGAATTGGAGAGCTTACTGCGCTCGGCTGTCGCCCTTGACGATTCGCTCGCGGAAGCACACTTCGAGCTGGGCGTGATCCTCTCGACGAACCATCGGGCGGACGCGATCTCAGAGTTTCAGCGCGCCATTGCCTTGCAGCCAGATTGGGCGGAAGCTCACTATCGCCTAAGCCAGCTCTACCAGCGCACGGGCTCAGGCGACAGGGCTCAGAGCGAGCTCGCCGAGTATGATCGGCTGCACAAGCGTGGTCCGGCGGAACGGGAACAAAGGCTTCGCGATGAAATCCGAAGGCTGCTGGGCGGCGAAAGCAGGAGTCAAGGCCTCGCAGTCAGGAGTGGGCAACCTGCAGGTCCTTGACCCCCTAGTCCCGTAAACGCCTCTGTACGTTGCTGACGGGTGAGGCGCTGAGATAGGCTTACGGTTTCGCCTCCTGGCGAAGGGGATCACCGGTTGGACGCCTTTCGAAATTTCTTTCTGGTTTGCTCTCAAAGCCAGTGGTTGCGAGAACGCGCCACGCGCTATGGCTTTGTTCGCCGGGCCGTATCGCGATTCATGCCCGGAGAAACTGCCGCCGACGCGCTTTCGGCTGCCCTCGCGCTGCAGGAGCGATCGATCGGCGCCGTATTTACCCATCTGGGCGAGAACATCTCCGACCCGGCAGAGGCCGATGCCGTCACCACCCATTACATTCAGGTGCTGGACCGCATCCGGGCAATGAATTTGGGCGCCGAAGTGTCCGTGAAGCTCACCCAGCTCGGACTCGATCTCAGCCCCGAGCTTTGCTATACCAACCTGGAGAAAATCATCACCCGTGCCGGAGACGACAATCTGGTTTGGATCGACATGGAAGCGAGCAACTACGTCGAGGTCACTCTGGATCTTGCTCGCCGCGCCCGGAAAGCTCATCCCAACGTCGGCGTCTGCGTGCAAGCCTATCTTTATCGCACAGCCAAGGATCTCGCCGGCCTGATTCCGATGGGCATGGCGATCCGGCTGGTGAAGGGCGCCTACAAGGAGCCCGCCGATGTCGCCTTTCCCCAGAAGCGAGACGTGGATGAGAACTACTTCGCGCTCGTCAAACAACTGCTCGGCGAGGAAGCGCGGCGCAGCGGTGTGCGCGCAGCGTTTGCCACCCACGACCTCAGGCTGATCCGGCGGATCATCGAGTATGCCGGCGCGCTAGGCTTGAACAAGCCGGCCTTCGAGTTTCAGATGCTATATGGGATTCAGCGCGAGGAACAATACCGGCTACCGCGCGAAGGATGGAAATCCATCGTGTTGATTGCGTACGGCAGCTACTGGTTCCCCTGGTATATGAGGCGTCTGGCAGAGCGCCCGGCCAACGCCTGGTTCGTGCTGCGCAATCTTTTTGCCGCCTGAAAGCCGCAAGTCCGCCAGCGGCGGCGCTTCGTCGCGCGCCTCTGAAGTTTCTCCTCGACAACCGTCGATCAGCCGCGTGCGTCCAAACCTCTCGCAGCCGTCATCCAATCAACGTGACTACCGGCGTTTGCCAAAGGACCCGAGAGGTGTGTGCGCTATGCCCTTAGTTCAAGTCGTGCTCGTTCTGATTGTCATCGGTGTGCTGCTCTGGCTGATTAACCGCTTCGTACCCATGGCTGGATCCATCAAGTCAATCCTTAATGCCGTGGTCGTGATTGCCGTAGTCCTGTGGCTTCTAAACGTGTTCGGCCTGTGGAATTACGCCTCGCACATTCGCGTGGGAAAATGAACGCCGATCAAGCGAGAACGTGACAAGAGCTCGCCTTGATCACCAGGTAGACCTTGACTTCGGGCTGAAGGCCGAGCGCGTCTGCGGCCTGCGCCGTGACTCTCACTTTGACGCTGACGCCGCAATGCACGCGCAGGTCAACCTCCGCGCCGCCGCGGACCACCTGCCCGACGATGCCTTCCAGCAGGTTCCTGGCGCTGATCTGTCCGATGCGCTCACGTGCCACGATAATGTCTTCCGCACGGATTCCGACCATCACCCGCGTCCCTTCGGCCAACTCATGAAGCGGGATCGCGAGCCGGCATCCCTGCAAGTCAACCCAGGTGATTCCGGCCTCGGGCTCATGCCCGGCCACTCTGCCCGGCAGGATGTTCTCGCTTCCCACGGCGCGCGAAACAGCCAGATCCCGCGGAGCGTTGAAGACCTCCGCCGGCACGCCTTGCTGAATTATTCGGCCACCGTCCAAGATCAGGACGCAATCGCCCGCCCGAACGGCGTCCACCGCGCTGTGGGTGACGTAGACAAACGGGACCTTCGACTGGCGCTGCACGTTCACGATCTCTTCCAGCAGCCGCAGGCGCGTCGGGGCATCGAGCGCTGCAAAAGGCTCGTCAAGTAATAAAACCGCCGGCTCAGACCCTAAAGCTCGCGCCAGCGCCACCCGCTGCTGCTCGCCTCCGGAAAGCTGGCGCGGGTAACGCTCCGCAGCAGCCCCGATGCCGCACAGGTCCAGCAACTCAGCCACTCTTTCACGACGTGCCTTCGCCCGCGCTTCTCTTATCCCAAAGCCGACGTTTTCATAGGCCGTCAGATGAGGAAACAAAAGGTAATCCTGAAACACGAAACCGATTCGGCGCTCCTGAATCGGCAAATCGATCCCCGCCGCCGAATCAAAATATACTCGACTTCCCAGCTCGACTTTGCCGGAATCGGGGCTCAGAACGCCGGCGATCAAGCGCAGAATCGTCGTCTTGCCGGAGCCGGAAGGACCGAACAGAACGGCAATTCCCCGCTCCAGTGAAAAGCTCACGTCCACGGAAAATGAGGTCCGTCCATTCGTCTTAAATTTCTTCTCGAGGCGGACTGTCAGCATGGATTCAAGCGCCACTCTTCGCCGACCGCGTGAGGACGTTCGTCAGATAGATGGTGACAATCGAGGTTGCAGTCAGGACCAGAGCCATCATTTGAGCCTCCCGATCTTCGCCCGAAATGAAGGCCTCGAAAATCGCGAGCGGCATGGTTTGTGTCCTGCCGGGAATGTTTCCGGCCAGCATGAGCGTGGCTCCAAACTCACCGAGGGCGCGCGCGAAGCTTAGAACTGCGCCGGCCAGCAATCCGCGCGAGGCGAGCGGCAGCGTTACCCGCAAGAAAGTTTCCAGCATTCCCTTTCCAAGGCTGAAAGAGACCATCTCATAGCGCGCGTCCACAGACTCGAGCGCAGCCCGCGCCGACTTCACCATGATCGGCAGCGCCATCACGCCCGCCGCGATCACCGCTCCCTGCCAGCGGAATGCGGGTGTCCATCCGGTCAACTCGTAAAGGTAGCGGCCGATTAAGCCGCGCTTACCGAGCAGCACAATCAAGTAGTACCCCGTCACCGTAGGCGGCAGCACCATGGGCAGCGTGAGGAACGCGTCGCACAATTCCTTGCCGGGAAATTGCCTTCTGGCAAGCAGGTAGCCGAACCCGGTACCAATGACCGCGACCAGCCCGGTGGCCACCGTTACTACCAGCGCCGAAAGCCTGAGCGCCGACCAGGTCATGTCCTATTTCGCCGCCCCAAAGCCGTGCTTTGTCAGAATCGCGGCGCCTTCAGGCGCCAGCACCAGGTCCACAAAAGCCTTGGCCGCGCGCGAGTGCGAGCTTCCGCGAACCACGGCCAGCAGATAAAGAATAGGGCCGTAATCTTCCTGCGGAGCCTCGGCCGCAACGGCGACCTTGCCGCCGGCCACTCCGACGTCAGTGGCATAGACGAAGCCGGCATCCACTTCGCCGCGCATCACGTAGTCCAGGACCTGACGGACATTTTCAGCGAAGACCAGCCTCGGCTCCAGTTGCGGCCAGAGCTTCGTCTTGTCGAGCAACTCTCGCGTATACGACCCCGCGGGGACGGTCTTGGGATTTCCGAGAGCAATCTTCTTCACATCCGCACTCACCAACTCCGATACCGAATGCAACTGCAGCTTGGAATCGGAGGGCACTATCAACACCAGCGCGTTGCGCGCAAAGTCAGCCCTGCTCCCCAGCTCGACCAGGTCCTTGGCCTGGAGCTGATCCATCTCCCGCTGTCCGGCGCTCGCGAACACGTCCACTGGAGCGCCGGCCTCGATCTGCTTTTCGAGCTCGCCTGAGGCCCCGAAACTGAATGTGACCCGGTTGCCGGAATGCCGCTCGTAGAGGCTGCCAATCTCCGAGAAGCTTTCCTTCAGGCTGATCGCCGCCGATACCAGAATCTCGCCATTCTGTGCCTTTACGGCGCTCGGCAATCCGCTGCAGAGCCAGAATATCGCCAGAGGCGCACCGGTGAGGAGAATGGTCTTGAGATTGACTCGTTGCCAGCTCATTCTGATTGTTCCCCGTTTGCGATTGTGATCGAACGCAACGAAATCACTGTTCGTCAGTCCGAATCTCACGTAATTGTATCAAACCGTCTACGATCGAGCTCCAGTGCGCTATAAATCGAAGATTTTCGTGCTCAATTGTAGCGCAGGCGGGCGTCATCCGCTTGATTGAGGAAAGCCCACATGAGTGCTGCGAGCGCGATCTGGCGGGGACACTGACAGAAGTACCGGCCGAACTAACGCCCGGCCGGCGCCGTTCGGAGGCCAAAGCCTAATCTGATACTGGGATCATCGGCTGGGTTAGATGGCGCGCCCGGAGGGGCTCGAACCCCCGACCTACAGATTCGAAGTCTCTTTAGCTACCCTATGTTATCAATCAGTTACAGACAATCAGCGAGACAAAGTCCCCAGAAAGTCCCCAGCCTGGAGACGCGAGCCTGCCCTTGAAGCTCGCTCCAGCGATCCTCAGCAGCGCCCTTCTCACACCCCGAAAAGTGGTGGCTACAAAGTGCCGGTTCAGAATGTAGCCGGATACATTCTGACTTTGTATCCCTACCAAGCCACTAGACATTCCGAGCCCTCCCCTCCCCGGGGGTCCCACGGCCTCCCCGTGGGGACCCGAACCGTCCCGCAGCGGTCGCGCGAGAAGCACGACTACTAGCTTTCCCTTTGTGTTTTGCAGAGCAAGATGCGGACGCGCTCCACGATGGGGAGATGGTTCCAGTGATGGGCGAGGAGCTGCTCGAGCTCGTCGAAGGTAGCGTGCCCGTTCTGGGGCTGGGGCTCCGGGATCACGGTGACGTCGGGCTGCTGGTGGGTGAGTTCGGGGGCCGCGGTCTCGGGCAGCTCAGGAAGCTCAGAGGTGCGCGCTGGCGTGGTCTCAGCCGGGGCTCCGGCCATGCATAGCCGCAGGTGGTAGGAGATGGTGGAAGTGGAGCAGGCGTACTTTTCGGCGAGCTGGCGTTGATTCATGCCGGCGGCGCGGTCCTGGATAAGGGCGGCGTGGTCGAGGTTTTTCGGGGTCATGTTCTCCTCCTGGCTGAGTTTGAGATCGGTGAGAGATTCGAGGCGCCGGACCTGGGCGAGGACGTGGGCGGGTGAGGGAGAGTTACGTTCTCCGAGTGGGCAGCGTTCAGGGCTGCTGGCCGTGCAGGTGTCCATCGTCGCTTCGGGTGATGATAGCACCGATCTCGGTGCGGGAGTATGCTGGACGGCCTGGAGGTGGGCGATGGCACTCTACAGACGAGGTCGAAACGGATTCTTCAGATACAACTTCAGGTGGCGCGGGAAGAAGATTCAGCGATCCACGAAGCTGGTGGATCCGGTGAAAGCTAGGCGCGCGGAGTGGTAGTGCGGCATAAAGTGTGTAAAGGCACAAGGAAGGAGAGGCGGCTGAAAACTCCTGAAGTGATATAAATCCTTTGACCGAGGAAGATAAATCACCGAGGAGGACAACCGCCGTGTTGAATATTACCACTGAACCGA
>DASYYZ010000020.1:0-2371 GCA_035946735.1 Terriglobia bacterium | reverse complement strand
CGCGCAGCCACAGTCTACATCTCTCGAAGTGCTCTCCAAGCCGCCGGTGCGATACACGCCGGAAGCCAGGCAACTGAGAGTGCAGGGCGACGTCGTCCTGCGAGTAACCTTCATGGCTGACGGCCAGGTGGTGGTACATGGGATCGTCCGGGGGCTGGGGCATGGTCTGGACCGGGAGGCGGCTCGCGAAGCACAAGAGATCAGGTTCCGGCCCGCCATCCGCGACGGCCGTCCCATCGACCTGACCACAAATATCATCATCACGTTTCAATTGGCTTAATCGAAGATCCGCAACGGCAAGAAAGAGAAAAGATCGATCGCTGCTGCCGCCTCATTCGGCCGGATCGGCGAAACAACAAGAAGGCACGAATCCATTCAGGAGCATGAGCATGAACCTTCGAAAGTTACCTTTGACGTTATTGATTCTCACCTTGGGTGTCGCGAGCGCGCACGCGAGGAGCGGGCCCGTTTACGAGCAGATGCGGCCGCTTACCCCGGCGCAATCAGACCTCATAGATCGGGCGATCTTCCAGGAAAAAGTGTTGATCAGGGAAATCCAGCAACGCACGCCCCTGGTGGAGACCTATGTACAGGACACGCGCCCAGATCCCAAGCTTCACGAGGTCCCCGTCAACGACTATTACGTCCTGAGCCGGGTGGATTTCGGAAGGGATTTTTTTGACAAGGTCTATGACCCACGCGTCGAATCGCAGCATCACGGCTTCTTCGGCGGATCCCTGCAGGCCATGACCGGGTTGAGCAAGCTCCTGAGTCTGGAGAGATTTACCTACAGTCCCAACGGATTTATGGACATGATGTTCATCGATCCGAATGGATTCAACCGGCGCAACTACGAATTCAGCTTCGTGCGCCGCGAGTTTCTCGGCTCGGTGCGGACGTGGGAGTTCGACGTGCATCCGCGTGTCGAGGGAAGGGGCAGGTTCTCGGGCCGCATCTGGATCGAAGACCAGGGCGGAAACATCGTGCGCTTTAACGGCACCTATACGGGTCACCACAATGTGGATTTATCGAAGGACCACTTTCACTTCGACAGTTGGCGCATGAACATGCAGCCCAACGTCTGGCTGCCGGTCGCCGTCTACGTAGAGGAAACTCATCGGGAAGGCACGAAATCAGACGGACTGAAAGCGCAAACCCACTTCTGGGGCTATTCCCTGAAACTGCCCACGCGAGATAGTGAGAACGTCTCGATCCGGGTGGACAACTCCGTTGACCAGAGCGGCCAATCGCAGGATGTGAGCCCGTTGCAGGCCTCGCGCCTGTGGACCGATCACGCGGAGAACAACGTGCTTGACCGGCTGGAGCAGGCGGGGCTGGTCGCTCCGGATATTCCGGGCGGATACGAGCAAAAGATCCTCGATCAGATCGTCACTAATCTCGTCGTGCCCAATAACATCGCGTTGCCGGAGCAGGTTCACTGCCGCATTCTGCTGACGGATACGATTGAAGACACGACGGTGGGCAACACCATCCTGCTCAGTAAGGGTCTCATCGACAGCCTGCCCAACGAGCCCGCCTTCGCGGCGGTGATCTCGATGGAACTTGCGCACATCGCGCTCGGTCACGATATCGACACGCGTTACGGGTTCAACGATCGCCTGCTCTTCCCGGACCAGTCGACCTTCCAGCGCATCGACCTGTATCACTCTACCGGCCAGGACGAATCGGCGGCGGCATTGGGTTCGAAGTACCTGCAGAACTCGATGTACAAAGACGAGCTCGGCCAGGCGGGGCTCTACTTCGAGCAGCTCCAGGCCCGGGCCGGCGCGCTGAAGGCACTGAACACGCCTAAGTTGGGGGATTCGCTGCTCAATGCGCAGGGCGTGCCATGGATGGCCTCACTCGAAAACAGTGCACCGAAAATTGACTGGGTCGATCTGTCCCAGACCGCAGCGCTGCCTCTGGGGAGCTGGCTCAAAATTGATCCTTGGGGAGACACTGTGCACATGTTGAACGCCAAGCGATATGCCCCACTCAACGCCGGTGAAAAGATGCCGTTTGAAGTCACGCCGCTCTTCTTCAACCTGCAGCGCTACGACGTGGCCAACAATCAGGGGCCGGCGGTTCCCGACGGCCAACCTGCCGCTCAGCCCGCCGCTGAACCTACGGCGCACTCCACTGAACCTGTAAAGCAGGCTGGCGGCGGAATTACTTCGGCGTCCGCAGAGCAGTCAGCCGCAATCGTAAGAAGCCGGCCCTAACCAAAAATGGAGGTCCCCCGGCTTTGCCGGGGTGGCAGCCGGGGTTTGACATTTCAGGCAGTCCATCCAAGAAACTCCAAATCGTGAGCCGCCAAAGCACACGAAGAGGAGAACTCGGATGGACGAATATGAAAGTTTAAGTCACACGA
>DASYYZ010000019.1:0-21070 GCA_035946735.1 Terriglobia bacterium | reverse complement strand
CCACGCACCACCTGGAAATTTTTAAAGGGACCAATCATCCCACTCAAATCCTGCCCCCGAATACCTGTCTCGAAGCGCCGAGTTGTCCCGGCCAAAATCCTGGAAATATCAGCTATGTCCCCTTTCCAGACTTCTCAACTGGCCAGACGTACCAAACCACGGACGGTGACAGCTATTACAACGGTCTTCAGACGACGCTCGAGAAGCGCTATTCCAGCGGCGTGAGCCTCCTGGCCACGTACACTTACTCGCGCTGCCGAAGCGACGGGGGAGATCTTCTCAACGGTACGGCCATCGGCAGTTATCGGGCTGTGAATGTTCCGGGAGCCGGAATCAAGTTTGATTACGGCGACTGCGATTTCGACATCCGGCACGTGGTCCACTTCAGTGGCGGATACGAACTCCCCTTTGGCAAGGGCAAGCCCTTCCTGGGGACGGCCAGCCGGAAAGTGGACCTGCTCGTCGGGGGCTGGAGCACGCAATGGATTGCTACGGTGGAGGGCGGTCAGCCGATAACGCTTAGCTGCGATGATGGCCCCGCAGCCGATGTCGGCTGCTACGATTTCACCATTCCCGGAAAGAACCGCCATGGCCCCGGAGCTCCTGATCATTTCTTGAATCCCGCGGCGTTTACCCAGCCTTGCCCACCGCCAAACTTTATACAGCCGTCCACTTGCGTTCCGGGGTTAACAGGGCTCGCGTTACTCGGCGGAACGGCTTCTCAGGTCTCCGGACCTGCTATCGGCCGTCTCGATTTTTCGCTGTTCAAGAACTTCCAACTCTCGGAACGTTTCCGTTTGCAATTCCGCAGCGAGTTTTTCAACATCCTGAACCATCCCACGTTCAATGCTCCGGGATTCGGCGGCAACGGCGTCATTGCGATCCCGGGGTCAACGGATTTTCTGAACACAGCCTTCGGCGAGATCGGGTCCACGCGTTTCCCGTTTAACGATCCGCGGCAGATCCAGTTCGCCCTGAAGCTTTACTACTGACGCCTGCCGGAGGGACGAAGTGGCCTTGGCCGGGACAAACCCCGGCCCCCAATTTCATCGTTTGGGGGAACGAAAAGGCCGCCCGCTCCAGAGTCCCTCCAATTGAGGGACCGGGATCTGAGTGGATACGTGCTCTGGCAGGATTCGGTCATAACGAAAACCGGGCGCCGACGTGGCTGAACAGGCCAAGAGGCAGCGCTATCACAGTTTTTACGAACAAAGCCGTTAAGTCATTGGCGATGAGGCGCTTCTGTTTTTGGAATTGGATGAAAGCCGTCAAGTGATTGACAGCAGGAGGCTTATGGCTTCAAAGCCGTCAATCCAATGTAAAATAAGTACTTATAGCGAACCCAGAACTCTTTCTGGCTCAAATCGCTCTTTCGAAGCGAATTTTTACAAACGAAGCCAAGAGGTTATTGAAAAAAATCAGAATTCTTTTTTCAACTGCTCAGAGCCAAGAGGTATTTGAAAACAAAGCGGTTACCGGCTCAAAGCCAAGAAGTTGCTGAAAATACATTGTTTTAGCAGTAAAAGGGGAGGCAAGACTTGCACCCGCCGCCAGACAAGGAACCGGCATGGCTGAAATGAATCGCCGCGAGATGCTGATCGCCTCCGCGAGTTCACTCGCCTTGGGAGCGCTGACTCCGGGCAAGACGGCTGGCGCTCCTAGCCAGGCCGACTCGATTCGCCAACGAACACGAGCGCCAAACCCGCACAAAGTGATCGTGGCAGGCGGCGGTATCGGAGGCTTGTCCTGCGCCTATGAGCTGATGATGCGCGGTCATGACGTAGTGCTGTTTGAGGCTTCGGGGCGAACCGGCGGCCACGTCAGAACGATCCACGATCCGCTGGCCGACGGTCTCTACGCGGACGTGGGCGCCGAGCACTTCACGAAACCCGGATACGACCTCTATTGGGGGTACGTGCGGGAGTTCAACCTAACCCCGCTCTACTACCCGCACCGCGAGCACTTGATCCACTTTATCAGCGGCAAGCGGTACACCGATGAAGACCTCGCCAATCCGAGGGTCCTGGCAGGCTTCGGCTTCAATCAGCGCGAGATTGACTACCTTCGTCAGCACCCCTGGTGGGATCTACCGTCACTCTATATGAAGCCCTACCTCGACAGCTTCCCCGATGAGTACAAGCCTTTCGAGGCAGGCCTCACCGCGCTGGATGACATCGCCTTTAATGACGTCCTGAAGAAAGACGGCGCTTCGAGCGCGGCAATCGAGATGATTGGCAGCGGCGGATCGGCGCTCCATATGATCTGGCACGCCGCAGTGCTGAAGAAGCGCGGAGTTCCGTTATCGCCGCCAGTGGTCTACCGGCTGAAGGGTGGCAATCAGATGCTGCCCAATGCTTTCGCGGCCAGGCTCGGCGAGCGCGTCCACTTGGGAGCTCCGGTTACCGCTATCGAGCGCAGCGAGACCGGAGTTCGCGTGACCTACCGCGAATCCGGTCAGGAACATAAGATGGACGCCGACCACCTGGTCTGCTGCATGAATGCGATCGTGCTGCGCCGCATCCCGGTGACTCCGGCGTGGCCAGAATCAAAGCAATTCGCAATCAACAACGTTGCTTACGATATGTACTCCCGCGTGGTCTTCCAAGCGCGGTCCGCATTCTGGGAACGCGACAAGATCAGTCCGAACTGGGAGGGAGCCGGCCCTGACCTCACCGAGATGTGGCGCATGGCGGAGGAGGTGGACACGCCCCGCGCAGTCCTGGTGGCCACTGCTGCCAACAGCGCCAGCGCCGACGATTCGCTGGCCGCTTTTCGGAAGACCTACTGGGGCCGGTCCGAGGATATCGAACAGGCCGTGATTCAGACTTGGGCGAATGAACCATGGTCGATGGCGTGCGAGGTCGTTACCTATCGTGTAGGCGATCTCAAGAAGATGTGGCCCGCCATCATGGAGGCGGTGGGGCGCGTACACTTCGCGGGAGCTTACACTGACAACCTTAATTGGGGTCAGGAGGCTGCGACGCGGTCCGCCAACCGGGTCGCGGACGCAATCGACCGGGCTTGAGGCGATCCGGTCGGTACAAATCCAGTTCGAGCTAATCGCTGCGAAATGGCGCTGAGCCTTTGCCAGCTTGGTCTATAATTGACTTATGGCACACCAATTCACAGCCTCGTATATCGAAGATGCTCGAAAACTTCTCCACCAATACAAGTCTATGGCTGAAAAAGCAATCGAGCAGGTCACTGATGATGAGTTGAGTCAGACACTCGACTCGGAATCGAACTCCATCGCTCTTATCGTGAAGCACATGGCAGGCAACATGCGATCGCGCTGGACTGACTTTCTCACCAGCGACGGCGAGAAACCCGATCGCAACCGCGATACCGAGTTCGAAGCTCCCCCTTCCACTCGAGCCGCGCTCAAGGAGACATGGGAAGCCGGCTGGAAGTGCGTCTTTGCTGCGCTCGAACCCCTTACGGATTCGGACTTGGGACGCACCGTCCATATCCGCGCCGAGCCCCACTCCGTGATGCAGGCCATCAACCGGCAGATCGCCCACTATGCCTGCCACGTGGGCCAGATCGTTTTCCTTGCGAAACATTTCCGGTCGACCGAGTGGAAGTCGCTGAGCATCCCGCGAGGCAAATCAGCGGAATTCGCTCTGGAGGCTGCCTCGAAATCAGCCAGCAAGGGATGAGCCCCTTCGCTCCCTGGTAACTTACTTGGTTTACGGGAGCCCATAAGGCTGCCTTTTGATGAACTCGCCCTGCCCCGCCCGCCCCACGAACCTGCCCTTGTCGATCACGAGCCGCCCGCGAGAGAACACCTGCCGCGGCATGCCCTTCACCTTGATGCCTTCGAACATCGAGTAATCCACGCGCATGTGATGCGTCTTGGCGCTGATCACGTGCTCCTGGTGCGCGTCAAATATCACGAAGTCCGCGTCAGACCCCACGGCGATCGTTCCTTTGCGCGGGTACAAGCCGAACAGTTTGGCGGGCGCCGTTGCGACCATCTCCACAAAGCGGTTCACCGTAAAACGCCCGCCGTGCACGCCACCCGTATAAACCAGGCTTAAGCGATGCTCAATGCCGGGGCCGCCGTTGGGGATCTTGGTGAAGTCATCCCGGCCCAACTCCTTTTGCTCCTTGAAGCAGAATGGGCAATGATCGGTGGAAACCACTTGCAAATGGTCGGCTGCGAGTCCAGCCCAGAGCTTCTCCTGGTGCCACTTCTCGCGCAGCGGCGGCGTGAATACGTACTTGGCGCCCTCAAATCCCGGCACATCAAAGTTCTCGAGCGACAAGTAAAGATACTGTGGGCAGGTCTCCGCGTAGACGGGCAGGCCACAATTGCGAGCCTCACGCACCTTCTGCAGCGCCTCGTCACAGGACAGGTGCACGATGTAGACCGGCGCGCCTGCCATTTCCGCAAGCGCGATGGCGCGGCCGGTGGCTTCCGCTTCCGCCGTAGTGGGGCGAGTGAGCGCATGGTATTTCGGCGCCGTTTTGCCTTCGGCCAGTGCGCGCTGAACGATCACGTCAATGGCGCCGCCGTTCTCCGCATGCATACAGATCAGCGATCCGGTCCCGGCTGCTTTGAGCATGGCTTTGAAGATCAAAGCGTCTTCCACCATGAAGACGCCCGGATAGGCCATAAAGAGCTTAAAGCTGGTCACGCCTTCACTGGCCAGCGCCGGCATCTCCTCCAGGCGCGCATCAGGCAGGTCTGTCATGATGCAGTGAAATCCATAGTCGATGGCAGCTTTCCCTTCGGCCTTCTTCCACCACGTATCGAGCGCTTTGCGCAGCGTCTGGCCCTTGTACTGGATGGCGAAATCGATGAGCGTGGTCGTGCCTCCAAACGCTGCGGCGATGGTACCGGTCTCGAAATCGTCAGCGCTGGTGGTCCCGCCAAAAGGCATGTCCAGATGCGTGTGGACGTCGATGCCGCCCGGAAACACGTAGTGACCGCCCGCGTCCACAATCTGGGACGCCGATTCGCCAGGCAGATTCTGAGCCACGGCGACGATCTTGCCGCCGGCGACGGCAAGATCGGACGGATAGGTGTCCGTTGCCGTCGCAATGATGCCATTCTTGATGAGCGTATCGAAGCGCATTCTGGTCCACTCCCAGGGCCAACAGTATTCTCTGTCCAGGCCATCATAACGCCGCGGCCCATAAGTGCGGATTTCCCTGATAAAATGCGGGCATGAGCTTGCACCGCATCGCCCCCAAGCTCCCGGCGGACACGTACGAGCGGAACTTCGCCGACCTCAACCCACGCTTGACGCGCCAGCAGGCGCTAATTGCATCCAGCCGTTGTCTCTATTGCTTCGACGCGCCTTGCATCAAAGCCTGCTCCACTCAAATTGACGTGCCGTCATTTATCAAAAAGATTTCAACCGGCAATCTTAAAGGCGCCGCGCGTGTGATCCTGAGCGCGAACATCCTGGGCGAGAGCTGCGGCCGCGTCTGTCCCACCGAGGTTCTGTGCGAGGGCGCTTGCGTCCTGAATGGTTCCGAAGAAAAGCCGGTGGAGATCGGGCGCCTGCAACGTTACGCGGTCGATTTCGCGTTGGACAACAATCTTCGACTCTTTCAGGCCGGGCCGCCCAATGGACGGCGCGTGGCCTGCATCGGTTCAGGTCCGGCATCACTCGCCTGTGCCGCCGAGCTCGCCCAGCGAGGCTATGAGGTTACGATCTATGATCGCAATCCCGCACCCGGCGGCCTCAACACCTATGGCATCGCCGCCTATAAGAGTCGCGCCCACGAGAGTGTGCGTGAAACTGACCTGGTTCGGAGCCTGGGCGTGCGATTTCATCAAAACGTCGAGGTGACATTCGATGCAGCGGCTGCGGTTGCCGGGATGTTTTCGGCGGTGGTGAAAGGCGTTTCGGCCCCTCCGAACGACGCCACCGATTTCGGTAGCGATGACGATGTTGTGCCGCCGGCTGAACCCGCTTCGAGAATCTCGCTCGCTCAGCTCGAATCAGACCACGACGCCATTTTTGTCGGCGTCGGCTTCGGCGAGACCTGGGACCTGCAATTGCCAGGCGAGGGTCTGCACGGGGTGTGTGGCGCCATCGCGTTCATCGAACGCACCAAGCGTGAGCCTTTCGCGCAAATTGACGTGGGACAGAGGGTGGCGGTGGTTGGGGCGGGCAACACGGCGATCGACGCGGTCACGGCGGCGCGTCGCCTGGGCGCCGAATCCGTGTACCTAATCTATCGCCGCGGGGAAGACTCCATGCCTGCCTTCCAGTACGAATACGATCTCGCCAAGAAGGACGGTGTGATCTTCCTATGGCACACTCAGCCCTTGGCGTTGGTGGGTCGCGACGGCGGGGTCACCGGATTGACGTGCGCCCGCACACGCTTGGAAGGCCCCGGCCGCCACGCGCGCGTGCAGCTCGTGCCAGGCTCGGAATTCACACTGGAGATCGACATGGTGATCAAGGCGCTCGGACAGCGGCCGGTGACGGATCTGCTGCGATCGATTTCCGGCATCCAGTTGAGGAACGGCCGCGTGGTGGTGGATGCCGAAACCCATCAGACCGGCAATCCCAAGTATTTTGCCGGCGGCGATTGCGTCAATGGCGGCAAGGAAGTTGTGGATGCTGTCGCCGAGGGAATGGCCGCGGCGCGTGGAATCGAGGGCTGGCTTTCGAAGGCTGAAATTCGAAATCCGAAACTCGAAACTCGCCGATCGTAGTGCGAGGTTTCAGCAGAAGCAGAGGACTCACCATATGAAAACACTCAAGTTTACTTATTGGCAGGACGGAGACTATTACCTCGGTTTCCTGAACGACTACCCTGACTATCAGACCCAGGGGCTGTCGAAACAGGAACTGGTCAGCAATCTTAAGGACCTGCTGGTCGATCTCCAATCGGGCGAGGTGCCGTACGTCCGCAAGGTGGAAGACCTGGTCGTGGCAGAATGAAGCGGCGGGAGCTTATCAGAAAACTTGAAGAACTGGGCTGCACGCTGGTGCGGCACGGCGCGAGTCACGATTGGTATACCAACCCCACCGCCAAACAGTCGCAGCCCGTTCCACGCCACACGGAGATTCATGAGGGTCTCGCCAGGTCCATCATCAAAAAGCTGAGCCGAAAATGAAGGGGAACCGACGCCATGCCGAACCTCAGTACCAACTTCGCCGGAATCAAAAGCCCGAATCCTTTTTGGCTGGCTTCCGGGCCGCCTTCCAACACGGCCGGACAAGTGATGCGCGCCTTCGAGGCAGGTTGGGGCGCCGCGGTCTGGAAAACCATCGGCGAACCCATCATCAACACCACTTCGCGCTACGGCGGCATCGACTACGGACCGCAAAAGCTCATGGGTTTTAACAACATCGAACTCATCAGCGACCGGCCCATCGAAGACAATCTGCGCGAGATCGCCGAGGTGAAGCGCCGGTTTCCCAGCCACGCGGTGATCGCCTCGCTGATGGTGGAATCGCGGCGCGAAGCTTGGCGCGAGATGGTGAAGCGCACGGAAGACAGCGGTTGTGACGGGCTGGAACTCAATTTCGGGTGTCCGCACGGCATGAGCGAACGCGGCATGGGGTCGGCGGTGGGACAGGTGCCAGAGTACACCACCATGATCACAGAATGGGTGAAGGAAGTTGCCCGAACCCCGGTGATCGTGAAGCTGACGCCGAACATCACCGACGTCACTCGCATCGCCGAGGCCGCCGAACAGGGCGGCGCCGACGGCATCTCGCTGATCAACACCATCAACAGCCTGATGGGCGTCGATCTCGACACCTTTGCGCCTCGACCCACCGTGGGCGGCAAGGGATCGCACGGCGGCTACTGCGGCCCGGCGGTGAAGCCGATCGCATTAAACATGGTAGCTGCCTGCGCCAAGCGCGTGAAGATCCCGATCAGCGGCATCGGCGGCATCGCGGCCTGGACCGACGCTGCGGAATTTATCGCCCTCGGATCGACGTCGCTGCAAGTATGCACCGCCGTCATGCACTACGGATTCCGCATGGTCGAGGACATGATTGACGGCTTGGAGAGCTATCTGGATTCGAAAGGATTTGCCGGCTTGGACGATTTGAAAGGGCGCTCGATCAACAACGTCGCCGACTGGGGCGATCTCGATTTGAATTACAAGATCGTGGCTGATATCAACTCCGACCTCTGTATCGGCTGCCACCTGTGCTACGTGGCATGCGAAGACGGCGCCCACCAGTGCATCGAGGAATATCCAGCGGAGGAAAATGGCAAGCGGGTCCCTCGCATCATCGAGGACGAGTGTGTGGGCTGCAATCTGTGCGCCCTGGTGTGCCCGGTGCACGGCTGCATCACGATGAGAGAGATTGACACCGGCAAACCGGTCTTCACCTGGAAGGATCGCACGCGCCAACAGCGGCAGGAGGCGGGCTTAGCCTATACGCCATCGTTGTGGGGAGAGTGAGATGCCTATCGGGGTGTGGTCGGATGTTAGGCTCTCACACGCTGATCATCGCGCCTAATCTTCTTCCGCCAAGGATTCCTCGTATTCGTCGAGGGCTTCTGCCGCGTGTTCGGTCTTGAGCTTGAGTACATCGAGTTGCACGGAGAGGTCAGGCAACAGGTCGTGGTAAGAAGCGCTTCCGGGCTTGTGGCGCTTCAATCTGCGGCGCAGACTCTCGACCGCACGAGCGTACTCCTCCACATCATCCAGCATTCGTTCGATAGTTGAGAGCGAAGGAATAACCCTCGTCGGCATGGCATCACCATTTTCTATTCAGGCGGCGGGTCAAGCGTTCCACCGTGTCTTTCCACATCTTGATTTCGCGTTTCCAGCCCGCCAGCAGCGATTCGTCCGGCCGCTCCTTAGCGAGTTCGTTCAGAATTCTACGTTCATGTCTCGCGATAATTTGCTCATAGCCAGCAAGCTTTTTTCGCAGGTCCTTATTTCGACCCATCGCTCCTTCATTATAGAGCACGCGATGGGAACGTCGCCTTGGACCAATATGCCAGCACGAAATGAGTCAGGAACGAGACTCCGAAGCCCACGAACCACGCATAGTCGTACAGCACGCGAAGCCGAGGCACCACCAGACCCACCAGCGCCACCGCGATCCCGGCGGCGAGCGCGGCGAGGGCACGCAGGTTGAACCCGCTCGTGAACTCGTAGATCCCGCCGCGACGGTAGAGGTCGTCCACCACAATGACCTTCTTGCGCACCACAAAATAATCCGCCACCAGCACCCCGGCGATCGGACCGAGAAAGCCCGAGTAGCCCACCAGCCAGCCGAAAATATAACTTCCATAGCTCGAGAGCAGTTTCCAGGGCTGCATAACCAGCCCCACAAAACACGTAATAAGGCCACCCGTGCGGAAGCTGATGCGGCGCGGATAAAGATTGGAGAAGTCGTTGGCGGGCGACACCACGTTGGCGGCCACATTCACGTTGAGCGTCGCCATCAGCAGCGCGATCATGGCGATCGCAACCGCCGCCGGATTCTGCAGCTTGCTCATCACCACAACCGGATCCCAAATCGCCTGGCCGAAGATGACCACTGTCGCCGACGTGACCGCCACCCCGACGAACGAATAGAAAGTCATGGTGGTGGGCAGGCCGAGCGCCTGGCCCGCGATCTGCGCTCGCTGGCTGCGCGCGAAGCGTGTGAAGTCGGGAATGTTCAAGGCCACAGTGGCCCAGAATCCGACCACGCCAGTGAGCGATGGGATAAAGAAACGAAAGAATTCGCCGAAGTTCCGGAACTTGGACGGCGTCGAGAGCATCGGTCCGAAACCGCCGGCTCGACTGCTGGCCCACCAAAGCAAGGCCAGGCCTATCACGATCAAGAACGGAGCGCTGACGCCTTGCAGGAAGCGCACAGTGCTGATTCCGCGCATTACCACCAGCGTGTTCAGCGCCCAGAAGAAGATGAAGCAAATCGGCAGCCCGGCGGCGAAATGCTTCCAAGCGGGCTCGAGCGCCCCGATCATGGTGTTGATCGCCTCCCCGCCGATCCAGGTCTGAATGCCGAACCAGCCGCACGCGACCAAGGCACGGAGCATGGCCGCCACATTTGAGCCGAGCACGCCGAAGGCCGAGCGCGCAAAAACCGGAAAAGGAATGCCGTAGCGCGCACCGGCGTGGGCGATCAGCAGCATGGGAATAAGCACGAGCACGTTTCCCAGAAACACCGTGAAGATCGCCTGTTTCCAGTTCATGCCGCCCGCGATCATGCCGCTGGCGAGCAGGTAGGTGGGAACATTCACGCTCATCGCCACCCAGAGCGCCGTATAGCTGTAGGTTCCCCAGGTGCGGGCTCGAAGCGGAACCGCGGCGAGATCCTTGTTCCACAGCCAGCTCGCGTCATTGCTAATTGCTGATTGGTGGGTTGTGATTGGGACGGTGGCTTTCGCATTGGGTGATGAAGAGGGCATCTGCGAATTCACGCGCGAACCAGGGGCCCGTAGGTGTCGGGCCGCCGGTCGCGGAAGAACTGCCAGGTGGATCGCACCTCCTGAATCAGATCCAGATTCAGGTCGGCCACCAGCAGCTCATCCCGATCGCGGCTCGCCTGAGCGACAATTTGCCCGCGAGGATCGCAAAAGTAGCTCTGACCGTAGAATTCCCCGATGTCCCAAGGCTTCTCGTGACCCACCCGGTTGACGGCGCCTACGAAATATCCGTTGGCCACGGCGTGAGCCGGCTGCTCCAGCTTCCACAGGTATTCGGAGAGACCGGCAACCGTGGCCGAGGGATTAAAGACGATCTCGGCCCCGTTCAGACCGAGCGCCCGCGCGCCTTCCGGAAAATGACGGTCGTAGCAGATATAAACTCCGATCCGGGCGTAGCGCGTCTCGAAAACCGGATATCCCAGAGTGCCGGGCGTGAAATAAAACTTCTCCCAAAAGCCGGGGTAGCAATGCGGAATATGTTGTTTGCGATATTTCCCGAGATATCGGCCGTCGGCGTCGATCACGGCCGCAGTGTTGTAATAGAGGCCCGTGATCTCTTCCTCGTACACCGGGACCACAATGGCCATGCGATACTTTTTCGCCAGCCTGGCGATGAGCTGTGTGCTGGAACCTTCCGGCACGCGTTCGGTGAGCTCGTACCAGCGGGTCTGCTGCTCGGCGCAAAAGTAAGGGCCGTAGAAGAGCTCCTGCAGGCAAAGAATCTTCACCTTCTTACGCGCCGCCTGCCCGATCAGCCGGACGTGTTTGGCCAGCATCGCCTTCTTGATCGCTGCCAGACTCGTCGTCTCCGGAGAAAACTCACAGGCTGCCTGAATCAGCCCGCAGCGCACCGTGTGTGCCACTTTTATCTCCTTGACGTGGCGGGATCGCCGCGCCTCTCGCCTTTCGAGATCAGCCGCGTCTCTGAGCCGCAACCACCTGGAGCCGTAACGCCGGCGCGATCGCGCTCAAGGCGGCTTCGGCCACGCGGCGCTGGCTGATCGAAGCGCCCTCGACCTCCACCAAAACGGCTCGTGAAATATTGGCGCCGTCTTCGCCGGCCACAATCAGTGCCGCGAGCGCCGTTTCGAAGGGCGGCAAGCTGGGATTGAAGGCGGCGTTTTCAATGTATGAGCCCTTATGGACGCGGCCCGCCTTCGTCTGCAGTGCGACTCCCGAGGGCGCCTTGCTATAGGGCGCCCAGGCGCGGCGCGCGGCAGCGAGCGCGGCGGCGACGGGTTCGTCCGAGGTGGCGCCGGACGCTGACAGGTCAACTTCTTTCACCGGAAGCGCGCCGTATCCGAGACCCAGGTCTTTCGGCCCAAATGCCAGCGGCAACAGGGTCGAGAGCTTGGCGGGCGATTTCCCTGAAACAATCACCTCGATGGCGCCTTCGGGCGAAAGCTCCATCATGAATTGACGGCAATGCCCGCAAGGCGCGGCCGTAACGGCGATCGCCGAGACGCTGCCTTCATCGTGCATGTAGGCGTTCGACAGGGCCGATTGCTCTGCGTGCACCGAGAAGCCAAGGGCCTGGCCGGAGAATTCGACGTTAGCGCCGAGATAGAGGGCGCCGCTCGCTCCGCGCACCACCGCGCCCACCCGATAATTCGAAATTGGTGGTCGCGCGTAAGTCTGCGCCAAAGGAAGGAGCCCGGTCATCAAGGCCGGCGCCGGCTTCCCTTCCGAACCCGCCAGCCACTCGACGTCGTTGGACGGGATTTGGCCGCTGAAGCCGGGACCGCTGAGAAGACCGTGCAGCCGGTGGCGCGACTTCTCATTGAACGTATCCAGAGCTGCGTCTTGCGTGCCGCCTGACGGATTGGCATCCATGGACATCAGCCGTTCACTTAGAAGCCCGGCCCCGGCCGCGCCGAGGGCTGTTAAAGCAGTCCGGCGGTCCAGTTTCACGATTGAGAGGGGGTCTTTCATAAACCGCTTCTTCGATTTTGGATTCCATCGCGGATTAGCGAGTCAGGGGGCGAATGCGAGTCAACGGGCGCAATGGCAGATTCCAGATCGCAAATCGCAAACCCCAGACCCTAGATCGCAAATCGCAAACCCTAGATCGCAAATCGCAAACCCTGGACCCTAAATCCTAAATCCTAAATCCTAAATCCTAAATCCTAGTAGTTTACCTTCAAGGGCGAGCGCTCCCATTCATCGAGCACCTTCACCGCTTCTTCCGCGAGCAGACGCGACCCCGGCACCAGCCTCTCCCCGGGAGGCTTGCCGAGCTCATCATAAATTAAGGAATCGTCGAAGCCAATCCTGGCGGCCTCCGACCGGCTGTTCCCGTAATAGTAGCCTCGAACCCTAGCCCAATACATCGCCGCCAGGCACATGGGACAAGGTTCCGAGGAAGTGTAGACCTCACAGCCTTCCAGGTGAAAGTCCCCGAGGTACCGGCATGCGGCGCGAAGGGCCAGAATCTCGGCATGAGCGGTGGGGTCGTTGGTCGCCGTGACGAGATTGGTTCCCCGCCCCAGCACCTCCTCGCCCTTGACCACCAGAGCCGCGAAAGGACCTCCCCGCCCGGCTCGCACGTTGTCGAGCGCCAGGGCGAGGGTCTCAAGCATGAATTGCCTGTGCATCAGCTACCGATCTTGAGCCGAAGTGTTTTGCCCGTCCGCTTCGTTCGCCGACTCCGGTGGCAACCGCCAGGGCCTGGGGGCCGCTTTTCAGAAGCGCGATCGATCCAAAAAAGTCAAATTCACAGCCTCAACGCATTGTAAATGACTGACACCAAGGATGATAGCGGCAATGGGTTTGATCGTGTCGATTTCGACGTATGTGCCTGTTTTGATTAGACTTAGTGCCATTGGGTTTGATCGGCGTTGTGGCGGACGCAAGCAGCATACGCTGAGCCGGAGCCCTGAGCGTTTCCCAGCGGTTTGCAAAAAGCGGAAGATGTCGTGCTGAGCCCGTTCGCTCTTCCGCTGCGAACGCCCTCAATCACTGAACCGGAAGCGGTCGGCGACAAGCTCCGCTACTTAACCGGCTAGTCTGTGCTCAATTTTCGGAGGCGGGAAGCCGACGGAGTTCGGCGAGCCCCTGTTAGTGAGGAGCATCACGGTGACGGGGATGAACAACGCACGAACTGGAAACGCGGGGGTTTGTCAGTTGGACTGCGGCAGGTTCAGGCTCACGTCGTGTTTGGGGTCGCCGAGCCGGACGAGGTAGGGATAAAGCGGGGTTATCTCAAAAGGCTTTTTTTCGCGCGGGGATGCGAGGGCTAGATCACCGGTCTTTGCCAGCGTGACTTGATCGCTCCAGGAATCGATCACGACGCGCGCGCCGAGCGGAAGCGCGGCAATCTGATCCAGGCGGCTAGGGCGGAGATCAGGCGCTCCACTCATCAATTCCGCCATGCGCGGCATCCGCGAGGCTTCGAGCAACCGAGTGCCGAGATGTGCGCCGAGCAGGTTGGGAGTGCGCGGGGCTTCGGCGGACAGAGCCTTGAGAAATAGCCCGGCGCTCGGCAGCTTCTCCTTATAAGGAGAATTAATCAGCAGCTCGAGGGCCTTGCGGTCAGCGTCCTCTTCTTCCCGCTGGTCTCGCTTGAAGCTCAGGCGGCTCAGAAGCTCCTCGTCGGGTATCAGCATGCGGTCAGAGAAGGCGTACTTGGTATCGAGCAGGTCCAGGTTGTGTCCGAGGAGGATGTGCGCCAATTCGTGGGCCAGCATCATCGCCAAGCTGGCCTCGTCGGGTAGCACGTCAAGGAGGCCGCGGCTCAGCACTATGGCGCCGCCGATGGTGGTGGACTCAAGCGGTGCCGTCAGCAGGACGCGGCAGTGCACCGTAGGCAGATTCTCGAGGTGGTTAGTCACCTCCAGGTTGTTCACCACCGTTTCGAGGACTTGGTCCACTTTTCCAGCGGGGGCGAGGAGTCCAGCTTTTTCCAGCCGGTCGAGCACGTTGTTCTCCGCCTCCGTTTCCATCTGCCGCTGGCTGGCGACCGGCGAAAGCGAGCCGCCGGCGCCGCTCGCATCCTGCACGGAAGCGGGCGCGTCCACGAGGATGCGGGTCAACTCCTGCTGGCGGGCGGAACTCGTGAGGTCATATCCCCAGAGGCGTGTCTGAGATTTGAACCGCAAGGTGCGCACGAACGCATATTTGAGATCCGACTCCTCGCTGTAAACATAGACCGGAAGCCATAGCCCGGGTTGCAGGTTCGCCCGCCAACTATCGAAGTGAAAGTAATAGGTGAATTTGGAGTGTGAGGCGTATGTTCCGTTGAAACGGACGATCTGATCGTCCTGATCCTCCACCCAGATGCGGCCCTCGAATAGTCCGGTGCCGGAGCCAGGCTGGGGTGTAACGTCGAACACCAGACAGCGGACGTCGCCCAGGAAGTCCCGGCGCACGAAGTCGAACCGGTAATGCTGGCGGTCGAAGCGGCCCGTATCCATGACGATGGTGTAGGCAAAGGCGCGAGACTGATACTGGAGCGAATAAAGGCGCGTAACCTGATTGGCAATGTCGCTCAGGACGCGGCGGCCGCGGTGGCGTTCCGGGAGAAAGGAACGGTCATCGATGCTACCCTCAAAATCCAATCGTCCCAGAAAGTAGTGGTCGTTGGTGGGGACGTCGCCCAACTCCTGGTCCGGCCGGAAGTCCTGGATGTAGGTCTCGACGCGAGGGCGGTAGTTCCTGAGATTCTTCACCAGCTCGTTCTCGCGCGCCGTGATGCGGTCAACCAGCCGCGACACGGCATCGGGTTCCGGGCCCGGCGCGGGCGTCGAGGAAGTGCGCTGCGGTTGGGACCCCGCACCACGGACGTGAGCGGCCGCCGTCAGGAGGGCCAGGAGCGTCACCGGCAGCAAGGAGATTCTCATAAACTCGTGATGCGACTCTGATTCGCGAATCAGTTCGCCAGTTGAAAGACGATGTGAAGCGTTGCCACCGTATCCACCGGAAGGTCGTCGCGACGAGCGGGCTTGAAGCGGATCCCGGTCGCAGCGCGTAACGCGGCTTCGTCGAGGCCTTTCAGGATGCGCAGCACACGCAATTCACCGGAAGCAGCAAAAACAACCTCGACCGTGACCTCGCCTTCAAGGTGTAACCGCCGAGCCTCGTCGGTGTAGACCGGCGTAGGCTTGGATGGGATTTCCACCTGAACAAGCGCCACGGATCGAGTTTGCGGTTTCGGGGGCTTGGGCCACAGCGCCCACCTCTCCGAAACCGCTTTGGCGGAATTCGTCGCCCGGTTGCGAGCCGGCAACCTTGTCTGCTCCGTCGGGGCCGGCGACTGCGTCGCCGAATCCCGCGGTCTGGACAATCCCGATCGGGCGGCGCGATCCCGCTGAGCCCTGGGCACTGGCCTGCTCCGAAGGCGAATCAAAAGGTCCAGCAACCAAAAGCGCACGATCTCCAAACTTTGGTCCGTGCGAACGGTAGCCTGGTCCAGCGCAGCTCGCCTCTCGCCCCGGAGGGTCAAAGAGGCCGGCCTCTTTAAAGGAGAAGATCTTGGCCAGTCGACGCGGAAAGGTCTAGGCTAGGGTGCGCTTGGGCTCGCGGGCAAGCCTAGCGGACCCTCGGCGATGCCGAAGCCTACCCCGATTCCTGATCCGACACCGATGGCAATTAGAACCGGCGCACTGTTCAAGAGTCCGGGAGGCGCGGCAGCGGCAGGGACACCCGCCTGCCCCGGTACCGCGCCCGGAGCCTTCGAGATCTTAGCGTAGTGGCCCTGAGGCACGAGGTGTTTTTTTCCGGAATTCGTTTCAGTGAGGGCAAGATTGCCCTGGCGCGCCGAGACAATGGTCGTGTCGCCTGGCAACATCGCGACAATATAGACGGCCTTGTTTTGCGCAGGCTCTACTTTGAACCCTGGGGTCTCCACCACCAGTGTCTCATTGCCTGAGCTCTTGGCAGCCATCGTCCCGGACGATAACTTCGCTGACACCCGGCCGTCTGCTCTGCTGAAGCGGACCGATGTTTCTCCAGAGAGGCCAGCCTGGGCATCCGCCGAGAACCTCACCAACGCGCTTCCGCCCTTCGCGGTGCTTAAGACAGCGCCCGTGGTCAGAGTACCTTGACCCGGAACAGTAACGCCAGCCAAGGTGGCATGAGAGGAGTTCACGATCGACCCAATCACCGGCTCGCTTGCTGCTACCAGCAGGAGCGGACTGGTGAGAAGTGTCAATAGGCTCAAGCGGATCAACTGCTTGCATGTCGAGTAGATTGGCATTTGTTTCCTCCATTTGAAACGATACGTACTTGCATGTCATTTCGTGGCCGTCGGCATTCGGGAGTCTCTTTGATCTTCAGGATGGAATCCACGCGCAGGCATGTCCGAATCGAGGATCTTGCTTCCTCCAGGCGGAAATTCCATTTTTGATAGAGTGTGGAGAAACTCCCACTTTCTCCGCATTTCTGGCACCCAGCCGGTTTTAGAGAGGTTTAGTCAACTGAAAACAATAGGCAAGAAAAGCCGCCTCAGTTTTCTCACTTGTACCCATTTTCTCATTTGGGGTTGCTAGGCTTGATGATTGAAAGCTCATGCGCAGCCCCGAATCTCTGACTGCCTGAATACAATGCCGACCCGCAGAGGCGGGTGGCGGCGATATGTAATGTAAGCTGTGTTTTACCAGTATCTTGGACGCATCCTGGCCGTTAGATCCATGCACCATCCAACCCCATCCCCATTGGGGGCCTGAAACCTGAGCAACAAGGGGTGAAAGGTTGTTGGGAATGATGAAAAAACCAATAGAGTCACACATAATCAATCACGTAGCCGGAAGACGGAACGAACCGGCCCGTCCCCGCGTGATTCCTTCTGGGTCAAGCTTGCCTCGTCGGATGACGCTGCTCGGACTGCTGGCTGTAACCCCCATGCTGCTAGCGTCTTCGTCGCTCTTTGCGCAGCAGACGACCACGGTCGCTGACGCGCTTTACGACCCCACTGGCAAGCCGCTGTCCGGTACCCTGGTCATTACCAATCAGACTACCTTTGCCAGCGCCGACGGCTTCCAGATTCCCGAAGGCAACCAGATTACCGTGAACGTCACGAACGGCGCCTTCTCAGTGGCTTTGGTCCCCAACGTGGGCGCCACACCGAGCGGCACCAGCTATCGTGTTTCCTACTACGTGGGTGGGTTGCACACGACGGAGACCTGGGTGGTCCCGCAGACGCCCAACCCGGCCAATCTCTCGAGCGTGCGCGCCCTCGCGCCTCCGCTACCCAGCCCTCAGCTCCCGATCACCCAGGTCAATCCACCATCGCCCTGCACAGCTAACTTCTTCCTTCAGTGGCAGGGAGGCGGCTGGAACTGCGCCCAGCCGACGCTCGCGCAGCTTCCTCCAGCTACTTCCACCGCTCTGGGTGCCATCCAACTGGCCGGGGACCTCGGTAACGCCGCCACTTTCCCCCAGGTCACCTCGACACATCTGGCTGCGGCGCTTCCCGTGTCGCAGGGCGGAACGGGTACCGGCACCGGTTTCTCCGCCGGCAGCGTGATCTTCGCGGCCACCGGCGGAGCCTACACCGAGGACGCTAATTTCTCCTGGGACGGGACCAATCACCGCCTCGGCGTTGGTACATCTACGCCTGCTGCCGCGCTCCACCTTGTTTTCAGCGGCTCCTCCACGATTCCGGCCAACAATCTGTTGGTTGAGAACGATTACGGCGGAGTGGGCGTTTCGGCAACCGAAATCACCGCCCGATCCGCGTCCGGGGGATACGGCGCCGGTATCAATTTTCAGTCTAAAGAAACGGGCACTCAAACTTACCTCTCCCAAGCCACGATCGAAGCGGAAGGGTCGCTGCCCTGGAACAGCGTGGCCAGCGCGTCTTCCTTCTTGCGCTTCTCCACCATCAATCTCGGCACCCTCGCCGAGCAGATGCGGCTCGATAGTTTCGGCAACTTGGGTCTCGGGACCGTCACTCCGGCGGAGAAACTCGACGTCGCCGGGTCGATCCGCTCCGCCCTTAATACGGTCGCCTTTTCGTTTACCCCCACCTTCGACGCTTCGCTCGGCAACACCCAGAAGATTACGCTTTTGGCGAACGTCACCAGCTCCACACTCTCGAACGCCAGCGCGGGCCAATATCTGTTTTTCCTTATCTGCCAGGACTCGACCGGCGGACGCACGTTTACTTGGCCCGCCAACGTCCGAGGGGGTATGACCCTCGGCGCAATTGCAAGCAAGTGCAGCGCGCAATCATTTGTCTTCGACGGTACCACCGCCTACGCGCTGTCCGGCGGTATGACCAATCAGTAGGCTTAACCTGCAGCGCGGTTCGGAGCTGGGAACGGTCGCGGATCACAGACCGCGCTGCGGAGCCAGCGAAGGGTCACCGGCGCCAAAAGTTACGAGCTCTGCCCCGGCACAGGGAAGAGGGCGCCGAACAGCCTGCCTTTGAGGTCGGCTGCCTGGGGCACGCCAACTCCGACGCTCCCGGCCGACGCCCGCCGGGCCGGGCGGAAACCGATATTGAACTCCTCGAGAATCCGAAGGACCTCTCCGGAGCTGTCCCGGCGCGCTGCCTCCTCCAAGGTCTTGAGCTGCCGATGGAAGGCCTCCACGTCAACCGGCTTGGACTCGATCACACCAATCTTCTCGTGCCTGCTCGGCCGCAGCGTTTCCGTAGCCTCATCCACCAGCTCCTCGGTTAGCTTTTCGCCGCTGGCAAGCGAGGTCACGCGAATCGGGATGTCGCGTCCGGGGCGCAATCCGAGATGTTCAATCAGCTCCACGGCGAGGTCGCGGATGCGAACCGGCAGGCCCATTTCGAGCACGAGAATCTCGCCGCCCTCGCCGAGAGTCCCAGCCTCGACGAGCAGTGTGACGGCTTCCGGAATGGTCATGAGATAGCGCTCGGCATCGGGATGGGTCAAGGTAATCGGCTGTCCCTCGAGAATCTGCTGCCGGAAGATGGGTACCACGCTGCCGCGGCTGCCGATGACGTTGCCGAAGCGTACGGCGCAGTAATGCCCATCACCGTTCGAGCGCTGGGCCGTCTGCACGAGCATCTCGCAAATGCGTTTGCTGGCGCCCATGACGCAAGAGGGCTTCACCGCCTTGTCGGTGGAGATCAGCACGAAGCGCGAGACTCCGGTCCTGAGCGAGGACTCCACCACGTTCCATGTGCCCACAACGTTGTTCAGAATCGCCTCGCAGGGATTCGCTTCCATCAGGTGTACGTGCTTGTGGGCGGCGGCATGAAAGACCACTTCGGGACGAAAGAGGCGGAAGACGGTTTCCAAGTGGCCGGCAAAGCGAATGTCCCTCACGATTGGGTGCACCGTTACTCCCCCGCGCGCTGCCGGCAGTCCCAAACAGGTCTCGTGCAGGCCGTTCTCATCCTTATCGAGCAGGATCAACTCGCAAGGCTGCAGGGCGAACAACTGACGGGCGAGTTCGGCACCGATGGAGCCCCCTGCGCCCGTCACCAGGATGCGCCGGCCGTGGTAGACGGCCACGAGCTCGGCCCGCTCCGAGTGGAGCTGGACGGGGTCGCGGTGCAGCAAATCCGCCAGATCGACGTCGCGGAAAGCAGCGATGTTCTTCCGGCCGGAAAGGATTTCCTCCACTGTGGGAACGATCTTGGTGCGCACCGGCAGGGGTTCGGCAAGCGCCCAAACGCGCTTAAGCGTCTCAGGGGAAACGCGCGCGATCGAAATCACCACCTCCTCCACACCGTACTCCTTCACGATGGCCTCGAGCGCACCGAGCGGACCGAGCACCGGCAGCCCGCAGATCACGGCCCCGCCCTTTTTGGGATCGTCGTCAAGAAACCCGATCGCCTTGATGTCCCGGCGGAGCGCGATCTCCCGGGCGACCATGGTGCCGGCGTGTCCGGCCCCCACCAGCAGTACCCGCCCGGCAGTTGCCGACTGCGGGCCCGACTTCATCATGTGCGCCCGCTCGTACAGCAGGCGGCGCAGACCGCGAGCACTCAGAGCTAATTCCATCGCGATCAGAGACTGGATGGCGATGATGCTGCGCGGAATCCGGAAAAGCACGAGGCGGTCCGGCACCGCGAAGAAGACGAGCAGGAGAATAACGGAAGAAACGGTATAGCTGCGCGCCACCACCATCGCGTCTGCCAGGCTGAAGTAACGCCACACCAGGCGATAGTTCCCGAGCAAAGAGTTCACCAGGACTTGACCGAGCATGACGGCTCCCAGGAGGAGCCACATCTGGTAGGCATTGTCCGGCGGAATCCACCCTTCGAAGCGGATCTGATACGCGAGCAGGAAGGCAATCCCGGCCCCGAGCGCGTCCACCAGGCGCTGGTTAAGCCGGGAGTAAGGGTCGTAGTAAAGAAGCCTGTTCATCTGGATTGTAGGGGCTGGTCTATGCATGTGCTGTAGCGCAGCCGCTGTAGCGCGGCTCTATGACCCGCGAGCATCCGCAAGTGCCGCGCCGGCCGCGCGTCGCAGACCCAGCTACAAAGTCGCGGGTCACAGACCCGCGCTACAGAGGCCGCGCGACGGCGTAGAGAATCTTGTGCCGGGAATCCGGCGCGTCGGCGGAGATCGGTTCCAGGGGAACATACTCGGCCATGCCGTCTTCGATCTCGGCCGCAAGCGGCTCCAGCCTGCCGAAGAAGACGCGCTTGAAGATTTCTTTGCCCTTCATGGTACGAGGCATCAAGCCCATGGTCATGGCGCTTCGCTTCAAAGCGGAGACGGCCTTCGCGCGTGCCGTTTCGTTCGCGACCGGGTAGGCGCCATAAAGCTCC
>DASYYZ010000018.1:0-10603 GCA_035946735.1 Terriglobia bacterium | reverse complement strand
CCAACTCCCCTCGCGCCTGGTAAATCTGGCTCAGGTTGTTGTATTCGACGGCAAGGTTGGGTTCGTTACGCAGGCGCTCGTCAATGGCGATCGCTTTGCGCACCCACGGCTCGGCCTCACCCAACTCCCCTCGCGCGTCGTAAATCTGGCTCAGGTTGCTGTAGTCAACAGCCAGGCTTTCCTCATCTCGCAGCTCATCATCAAGGGTGATGGCGGCACGGATGGCCTCTTCCGCTCTGTCCAGACGGCCCGAGCCCCAGTAGGCTCGTGAGAGCCACCTCTTAACAGTGCTAAGCCTACGTCGATCGCCCAAGCGCTCGAATATCTCATCGGCTTCGTGCAAGGCCTCGAAGGCCGGCTGCAATTCGTGCCGCTCGACCCGAATGCGCCCGAGATCCAGAAGCAGACTGGCGATCGCGCTTTCATCGGGCGGCGACTTCGATCTGTACACCGCAAGCTGATCGAGCTTTTCCTGAAGATCGCCTAGCCAACGCGAACCGGGCGTGCCGGTCTGCCATTCACCGCGTGGCTCGCTGTTTACGCCCGTTTCAGCGGCCGTATCGTCGAACTGGGCTGTTCCGGAGCGAAACGACCAAAAATCACGGGCTCGCTCAGCCAGGTACCGGGTGGTTTCTGGGTCAATCCAAAAAAGCGCGCAGATCGCCTGGCGGCGGAATATCTCCCGGCCGTAATTCAGACGTTGCGATACGGGAGCCGGACCGGAGCCATCGCTTCCCGCCTCCGCCCGGATCAGTTCTGCGAGACCGTGCACCAGAAGCAGCGCCGGCTTGGAAGGTTTATTGGAGGCGAAATATGCCACCGGGTCGGGAATCAGCACGCGGTGCACCGGCTGTCCATCCTGATCGTGGCGTTCGGCAAGTACCACCCGCTCGGTTTCGATTCCGTGAAAGCGCAATTCTTCAGTAAGAGCCGCCTCCACCGAAGCGACCTTCAGACGATTGTTGCAGACGCCGAAATACACGCAGCCCTGGGTGCGGCTGTTCACCACCAGCGCCACGATCTCGCCCACGGCTTCACGATCCCTAGCGGTAAGGAGGTTAGGCGTGACGAGGGAGGCTTCAAACTCCGATGAGCTGCCGGACAATGGGGTTTACCTCGTACCAGCCAGGGCCGTTGGGATATTGCAGGATCATCAAGTTGTGCATCAGGTCCAGCATCGGCTTTTCATCCTTCGAGCGAAGCTTGCGAGTATTGTGCACTTCGAGTAGGATTTCGACCGACTCCTGCCGGGTGAGCTGATTGCTGTATTCGCCCCGAAACTTCACCACCGCGTGATCGACATGTTCCCGCTGGATGGAGTTCGCCTTGCTGACCATGGCGCGCAAGGCCGCGGCCTGCACGATGCGAATAAGCTCGCGGGTAACTCCGCCGCTCATCTCCACGGCATAATCTAAAGCCACTTTGTCGATGATCTCCGGGTCCATTCGGCGCAGCACGATGTCCCGCATGCAGGCCCAGGCAGTATCGTTCTTTTCGCCAGACTGCTCCTTGATCTTGAAGCTGGGCAGCAGGTACTGGACGGGAAAGTTCTGCTGCACCACCTTGATTTGGCCGGAGTAGAGCACCGAAGTCGGCACCGTAAACACAATCTTGCATTCCGGCTGGACGAGCACCGGTCCCTTGGTCAGAAAGAGGTCCATGGAGACATCCACCGGAGGCTTGTCAAGGTCTTCGATCACCAGCAGAACTTTCTTGCCGTCGGCTTGCGGGTGGGTTTCGATGGCACGGATGATGCGGTTGATGAAGGTGATCAGTTCCGGGATGCGCAGCTCAAACTTCTGCCGGAACTCCTTATTCTCGGAGTAACCGCTCTTCAGCGTGCCCACAGCGCTGAGGAACCAGGCACTGATGCGGCCCTTCACCGTCACGCCGGCTTCCTCTTCCCTCTTCTTCACCACCGAAACTTCGGCCGTCCATTTCTCGAGATCGCTCAAGAGCCTGCCTTCGAGCGCGAGACCGGACTCATCAGCAGCATCGAAAAGCCTCTTGCCGATGGCCAGTAGCAAGTCGGAATAAGTGAGATCAAAGATATTGAGGTCGCGCTCGACCGAGAACTGCACGATGAAGAACTTCTGCTTGATCTCGATGTCCCTCGTAAGGCAGTTGAGCGCAGAGCTCTTTCCCGAGCCGATGTGCCCGCTGAAAAGGATCTTCAGCGGCGTTGTGTCATAAAGGAGCAGAACTTTGATCTCGTCGTGCGGGTTATCCGGCCGGTCGACGTACCACTCCTTCCGGCTCTCATCGAGCGTCTGCATCGGGTTGAAGTACTCGATGACCTTGCCCAGATAAGCGGCCTTCATGAACACTCCCGGAACGGCGTTTTGCGATGTGGAACTCGAGTTCAACGCTATTCAGTATACCGGAACGTCCGCGACGGTTTTGCTCGCCGCACCCAGCGGGGTAAGGGTAAAACCTAACGAACACCTTCAGGCTAATCTCCTCTGGCCTTGGCGACGATCAACGTGATGTCATCGTGCTGTTCACGCGAACTGAAGCGCTGAACGTCCTTGACAATCGACGCCAGAAGATCATGCGGTGCGAGCTCGCGATCCCGCCTTAGGGCCGCGATCAGACGCTCTTCTCCGAATTCTTCGCCGGCCTCGCTGAACGATTCGCTGACGCCGTCCGTGTAGATGGCGAGCGTGTCTCCGGGAAGCAGACGGCGCTCCGTGATGGAACAGTCCCAATCCTTGAAAAGCCCCAAAACCGTGCAGGTAGATTCGAGCCGCTCCAGGCCGTTGTCATCGTGCAGGAGCAGCGCGGAGAGATGACCGCAATTGGCGTAGCGCAGTCGCTGCAATTCATCGTCGTACTCGGCAAAGAAGAGCGTGGCGTAAGAGCTCTCGTCGCTGTTCTGGTAAAAGAGATCGTTTACGGAGTGCAGGAAACGCTGCGGCTCATTCACCGCCAGCGCGAACTGGCTGCGCAGATTCGCCTGCAGATTGGCCATCAAAAGGGCAGCGGCGATTCCCTTGCCTGAGATATCGCCCACCACGAACCCGAGCCGGTCGCGACCCAAATCAAGAAAATCGTAGTAGTCGCCGCCCACCGCGCGCGCCTGGATGCAAGTACCTGCGTACTCAAGCCGTCGCAGCGGAGGCAGCGTCTGGGGAAAGAGCCTTGCCTGCACCTGCTTGGCAATTTCCAGTTCCTGAGCCACCCGCCGTTCGGATTCCAGCTTTTCGGCGGCTGCGCGGCGCTCGGCTTCGAGCTCGCGGCTAACTTCGTCGAAGCTCACCAGCGAAAAGGAATTGCCGTCCACATCCTTGAAGCGCGTGAACACTCCACCCCAGATCGGCGGCGTCTGTTCGCGCGACGTTGAGGCTTCGCTGGAGCGCGGCGCCGTTACCTGCACGGCGGACTTGAGGCGCCTCAGGCGCGGCGTGTGCAGGAACTCAACCCCGCGCTTCCGCCATTCGCGGAACTGGACCAGCACATCTTCGGTGACAAAAGTAATCCGCGTGGCCCGTCCGATGAGCTTGTTGGCCTCGGACCCGCGCGCCGGCGCCACCAGCGTCAGGTTGGCCGTGCCATCCGGAGGCGCCACCGTCACGAAGCGGTCAGCACGCTGCATGCGGCCGTCAAAGACCAGATCGAAGCCCAACCGGTCAACGTAAAACCGCAGGCTTCGATCTACGTCGCGGACGTAGATGGTGACCGACTGCATGCGAAGATAGGGGCTGTGCCGGTCCAGTGGAATCGTGGCGTGTGCGGCAAAGGCGGTTGGAGCGCTGCCCATGGCCGCGATTATAAGACACAATACCGGTCTTTCCACTTCCGGGCCGGCGGTTAGCGCCTAACGAGATGTGTCCCGGATCACGGCTCACACGGAAACAGGATGGCCTTGCGCGTCCTCGTCTCACACGCCCACTTCATCGTGAGCTTCATGCAGCCCCGTCAAAACCACCTGCCCGGTCTCGAGCATCGATTTCAAGTTCGACAGAACCTTGGGCCAGCCGACGGACACTGCCTCGATGAACTTTGAGTCCGCGCGCTCGATCGTATGCGTGATCGTAAGCTTGACCGCAGCGCCGACGGCCTCAAGGTCCATGGTGCAGAGCGCAAATCCCTCGGCCTTCAGTTCGGGCCTGAATTCGTTGCGCCACCTGAGCACGATGCGCCTGGGCGGGTCGAGTTCGAGAATCTCCCCGGTGTCGGCCACCCGGCCATCGGGGAAGAGCATTTGCCACTCTGCTCCGGCTTTCCAGTTGGTCTTCAAATGCATGCCAAGCCAGTACTCCTTCATCTGCTCAGCATCAGTGAGCGCAGACCACAGCCTTTCGGGCGTAGTGCGGATGTAGGTGGCGTAGACAAAGCTGCTTTTGGCTGATTTACTCACGATTTGTTTCCCTCCAGAGTTTTCTTTAGTTTTGAAAGCGCCCTCAGGCGCGGATACTCAAACTTGCTGATCCAGCGTTCCGCGATTTCGTTGATGGGCACGGGATTGATGAAGTGAAGTCTCTCCCTCCCCTGGCGCTTCCACGACACGAGGTTGGCCTTCCTTAGAACGGCCAGGTGCTTTGCCACCGCCTGGCGGGTCATACTCAGGCCGTCGCAAAGCCCTCCCAGCGTCTGACCGTTTTTCCGGTGCAGCCGATCGAGAAGCAACCGGCGGCTCGCGTCCGCTAATGCCTTAAAAACCGCGTCATCGCCCATCTCTTAAAATGGAACCATTTAGTTCCGTATTCACAATAGGAAACCTTCTGGTTCCCTGTCAAGCGTTTTTTTCCAACCCGCTGCCCGGCCAGTTTTGCTCTTGGGATTGGGCAGCTTGGCGGGCCGAAGCCCCGCAATTGAATGGTGAGCGCTCGGGGCTTCTGTCCTGTGATAGAACATACGCTCTGGATTGAGAGTCCAAGACATCGATCGCAGACGACACGGCAGAATGAAATTGCCCGGAACGAAAGGAGAGCAGAATTCCGATGAATCGCAGAAGCTTTCTCAAGAGCGGCAGCGCGCTGGCGGTGTCCGCGGGGATTGGTGCGGAGTCGGCTCAGGGTATCGTCCCTGCTCACAACTGGGGCCAATACGACTTCGGCTCAGGTCCTCAGGTCAACGACCGGCTGAATCAAGGTCCCTTTCCACAGTACCCTCCTGATGCCACGATCCCCAGCGATGAAGTGGTGATGACCACCACGCCGTCCGATGAGGTAGTGCCTGGCTACGGCAAGGGGCTGGTGACGTACATTACGGCGGACATGGGGACGGAGGAGATCAAGTCGGACAACATTCCGCAGGCAATCGAAGACTTGATTCATTTTCCGCTGGGACAGAAGCTTTATGTCCGGCCCACCTGGAGGGAAATCCAGCCCCGGCCGGGACGTTTTGATTTTCCCGCTTACCTGAAGCTTGTCTTCGATCTGGCCAGGAAAAACAACATGGGCATCGCATTTCGGATTCAGATGAGCG
The DNA here is from genome assembly GCA_035946735.1 of Terriglobia bacterium. Classification (GTDB taxonomy): domain Bacteria; phylum Acidobacteriota; class Terriglobia; order UBA7540; family UBA7540; genus Gp13-AA77. The sequence continues at coordinate 5,173 of DASYYZ010000018.1, read as the reverse complement.
CCCCGGACTATTTCAACCAGCCTGCTCTGCCGGACTTTGTTCTCAACAAAGTGCCTCTCGTGAAGTTGGAGGGTGCCGGAACGCCAGGGAACACGTCCAACGCGAAATGGATGCACAATCCGTACGCGCAATATCAGCCTCGGTTCGACGATCCCTTCTTCCAGCAGGCATTCCGGGAGCTGATTGGCCTGTTGGCGGCGGAATTCAATGGAAGCCCACTGATTGAGTGTATGGATACTTTCATGTACGGCTTCTGGGGCGAGGGTCACACCTGGCCGTACAGCAACAATCCCTTTCCGGATTACCCGACGGCGGAGCGTACCTGGGTGAATATGCTGGAGGTTCAGTTGGAGCACTTTACCAAGACGCCCCTGGTCACCAACACGCAGCCTGATTTCAGCCGGGTTGGCAATTCCGAGGTTCTAGACCGTACGGTGCGCAGCAACAATTGGATCCGGAGTGACACGATCTTTATCGAGAATGAGCAGATTGAAGCCCTAAGCAATCGCCCGCCCTGGACTGCCGTGTTCATTGAACAGGGTCTCCTCGGCAGAACTCCACAATCCGTTCATCTGGACGAGGGAATCTCGCCCTCGGACGACATCATTGCGCACGTCATGGACGTGGGAGCCAATTACTGGTCGCTCTGGAATTTTCACGACATCAGCGCCGCGAACTTGATGAGCTGGTACCAGGCTTCCCCGTTGTGGTTCGACCGAATCAACCGGCGGATTGGCTACCGCGTCAGGCCATCGCTGATTTGGAGCTATGAAGATCAGGGATACCTGGGTCTGATTGTTGGCTTTGCGAACGACGGCATCGCTGGCGTTCCCGGGGTGCTCCGAGTGACGGTAGAGAGCCCGGAGAGGACAGTGTTGCGGAGTGGTTGTCTGGACCCAGGGTATCCGCTGCCGGGGAAAATCCGCCAGGCGCAGTTTGTGCTGCCCAAGGGCACGAAGTGGACGGGACTGAGGCTCAAGGCAGAGATCGAAGTGAAAGGAATGAGATATCCGCTGCAGTGGGCTTGTCACCAGAAGTTGAACGACGATGGCACTCTCAGCTTGCGCTCAAATGGCCGGCACGCATCGTGATTCGTGGGCACCGAATGAATAGCAAGTCGAGTCTCAGATCCAACGCGCAGCCACACGCTTGGTTGCAACCGCGGATGTCGTTAGGTCCAAATATTCGACCTCCTTGAAAACAGGATGACTTACGTGTGGCGCTCGGAGCTACGGACTTTGCTTGCTAAAGACATGAAGAGATTCGAGGTGGGAATTGAGGGCCAGTGCGGGTGCTCAGATTGTGCGCCTCACAGCCGTACTTAAAGGTCAGGTCAGACCTGTTCGAGTCTCACTACTCGTCCCTAGGGCCTTATTGGCGAGTTAGTTTAGCGCGTTCGCCAGCGAGTTGCTGAGCTTCTTATAACTAGATAGGCACTTGACACCCTGGGGCAGAGCGAGTAAGAATCAGCCACCGGATCGGATAGAGTGAGTTCGAAAATGCAACGGAGTGGGGGACCGGCAAGAAGCCTTTCTTGGAAGCTTGAGGTGAGCGATGAAGCTTGTCCTTGCGCTCTTAGTGCTTCTGGCAGCCGGAGCAGGGGGCGCCCGTGTGGGCGACCACCGGCCGAGGCCCCTAAACAAGGGCCAGATCGCGGGCCTGGTGTCAGGTGGAGTTAGGAGTCCCCGCTTGGCGAAGCTCGTCCGTCAACGTGGTATCGATTTCGAACCCACCGATGACTGGCTCAGGCACTTGCAAAGAGCGGGTGCGCAAAAGGTGCTGCTGCAGGCTTTGCGTGTTCGTCGGCCGAACATTAAACTCGGGCGACCGGCGCGGACCGAGACGAAAGCTGCTCCCCCGCCGCTGTCGCAGTTGGGGCGAAAGCCCACACTGCGGCTCGAAGCCGTAAAGCGGATCATCGCCGACGGGGAGGAGTCAGAGCGCCGTAAATTGTGGCCTCAGGCGGAGCAGCAATACCTGGACGCTCTGCAGCTTGATCCGGACAATGTGGAGATCCATTTTGGCTTGGGCCGCGTTCTGGGGGAACAGAATAAATGGGACGAGGCCATTTCAGAATATCGCGAGGTGGTTCGCCTCTCGCCCAACTCGGCTCCCGCACATTACGATCTGGGCCGTGGACTTTTGACGGCTCAGGATCCCGATGCCGCCATTCCCGAGTATCGGGAAGCGCTCCGCCTGCAACCTGGTTCCGCCGACGCTCATAGCGGGCTCGGCCTCGCTTTCTATAGGAAACATGACGCGGACGGCGCGATCGCTGAGTTCCGGGCGGCGCTCGAGGTGAGACCGGAGGATGCCGATACGCACCATAGTCTCGCCCTGGCTCTTTACGCCAAGCGCGACTTGGCAGGAGCGATTGCGGAAAATCGGGAAGCCATTCGACTGAAACCCGGGAGCGTAAACCCGCACTACGCCCTCGCCGCTGCTCTCTACGACCAACATGACCTGGAAGCCGCCATTACGGAGTACCGTAAAGTTCTCATCCTGCAGCCCGATCATGCCGACGCGCATTACGGTCTTGGCCTGGCGCTGGATCAGCAAGCGGACCTCAACGGGGCCATCGCCGAGTATCGCGAGGCGGTGCGGCTGAAGCCGGACTATACAAAGGTGCACTACGTTCTCGCGCTCGCCCTGCGTCGTCGTGAGGCGGGCGGTACCACGGCCACAAACCGAGAGGCTCGGGCCGTGTCGCGAGACGCGACTGACGCCAATGCCCACTACAGTTTGGCTCTGAAGTTTTTTAACGCAGGCGATTTCGACGGCGCGGTCCGGGAAGGGCGGGAGGCTGTTCGATTGGATCCCGGCAACGCCGATATGCACTACAATCTGGTGCTGGCCTTGTTGGCAAAGGGAGACGTGGCTGAGGCGGTCCGCGAGGCCCAGGAAGCGGTTCGGTTGAACCCCGAAGACGGTAGCACGCGCTATCTCCTCGGTAATGCTCTATACCGGCAAGAGCACTGGGAAGAAGCGGTTGCTCAGTATCGCGAGGCGGTCCGCCGCAGGCCAGACAACGCAGACTGGCACTATGCACTCGGCGCCGCGTTGTATCGCGAGCAGGCCGTATACCCTGCCGTCGTTGAATACAATGAAGCCTTGCGCCTGAAGCCGGACTACGCGACGCATTACGCCCTCGGCAGAGCTCTTTATGAAAGACATGACGTGGACGCCGCGATCGCGCATTATCGCGAAGCGGTGCGGTTTAAGCCGGAGTACCCCGAGGCGCACCAGGCTCTCGGAAGGGCTCTGTACGATCAGGGCCAGTGGGAGGGCGCGATTGCGGAGTATCGTGAAGCGCTGCGCTTAAGTCCCAACGACATCGGTACCCACATAAACCTGGGTGATGCCCTGCTGCGCCACGGTGACAACCAGGGCGCTCTCCAGGAGTACCAAATGGCCTCCAAGCTCGACCCTGCGACTCGAGAATTGCCCGCAAGGCTCTCGCGCAAATAAAGATAAGGTGCGCGGTGGTTGCCGTTTCTTGATCGTTACGGCAGGTGGGCCGAAGGCCCCTCTGCGACCGCACGGCGGGGTGAACCATCCGGGTGGGCGTCCATTGGGAACGGATGCCTGAGAGACGGAGAGGCGTGACGCCGGCCTCGGGGCCACATTCAATTCTAAAGGACTTTCATTATCTATGACTTTTAATAAGGTGTGCAACTTTTGCACAAAGGCGATCTAAAAGCAACAATAAGGACACCGCCTTGAGTGGCAAACTGCTATCAAATTATTACAACCCGGCCGTGGGTGGGGTGGGGGTGGTTGGCGGACCGGTGAGGCTTGTGCGATTTTGGAACATCGCGACCCGTTGCCCGGAGGGCAGCGCCGTGGATAGCCGTAGGTTTTAAATCCACGGATCGCGACCCCGCCTCCCAGATCAACCCCAAGGGGGCTGGCGGTGACGATCAAGGGTCGGCCGTAGGTTTTCAACCTGAGGGTGAGAAGCGTTTTCCCGCTACCGGGGTTGAGAAAAGCCCACTACCCGCTTTCAAGACACAATAAGACCCGTTTCCGATTCAAGTTTGGCGATCAAAAAGACACAAATTCGGGCGCAGCGATTCCGCGGCATACTCTTGGCGGAATTAGTGAAGATTGCAAATAGTGACGGCCGGTCTGTAGCGCCGGTGTCCCCACCGGCGTATTCGGCGCTGAGGACAGCGCCGATACCCCCGCTCCGGCAGAGCCATCAAAGCGAAGTAGCGAAGAGTTTGCTCACTTCAAACTCTGCGGTCCTTCTCAGGAGGCGATTGATCGACCGTGTAGCCTCGTGCTGTAGCCTCAAGAAGAGCCGCAGAGTTTCCGGGTTGCGAAACTCTGCGATACGCTTGCTTTGGATGCATTAGTGCAAGTGGGGCTATTTCTTTGCTGCCTGTTCTGCCAGTTGAGCGCGGATTTGTTTTTCCTGCTGAATATCTTGTTCGGAGAAGGCGGGTGCAAAGTCTTCCGGCTCGAAGACCTGGCGGATCTCGACTTCCGATTCGCCTGCGTCGGGGTTGGGCGAGCGCTTGACCCACTCGATGGCCTCTTGGAGAGACTTGACCTGCCAGAGCATGTAGCCGGCGATGAGTTCCTTGGTTTCGGCGAAGGGACCGTCGATGACGGTGCGGTTCTTGCCGGAGAAGTGGACGCGAGCGCCTTTGGACGAAGGGTGGAGGCCTTCGTAACCTTGCATGACACCGGCGTTGATGAGCTCATCGATGTATTTGTTCATGTCGGCCATGAACAGGGGATCGGGGAGTGCGCCTTCTTTTTCTGACTCTGCGTTTGCTTTGGCGATAACCATGAATCGCATTTGCTTCTCCTTGTTTCCTTAGATTTAGAGCATAACTGGCTCGCGAGTGCTGATGCGTTCCAGCTTGATCTCCGCCAATACGTCGAATGAGGGTAACCGGAATCGACAGGTGGGTGGAATTTTTATTTAGGGAGGTTGAGCATGTGGTTGAGTTCTTCGCGGCTGGGACCGGGTCTGAATTAAGACCCTGAAGGTGTCGTACAGGCAGGAAGCAAGTGTAGCTCATCTATAACGGCATCGGCTTTGTCAAGAGACACGTCCAGCCTTGCGAGCCGGGCGCGGGGTCAAGGGCGGTCCGGCGCTTTTGCTTTTTGCCGGACCGTTCATCGCAGACCCTTGAGGCCGCGCCCGGCTCGCTCATACTGG
>DASYYZ010000017.1:0-59609 GCA_035946735.1 Terriglobia bacterium | reverse complement strand
CGCTGGTTCAAATCCAGCCCCCGCAATAACTTACAGAACTCTTTGTATAACAGAATCGGGATTTGTATAACAATTGACACCCATCATGGAACCTGCCAGTTTCGACGCCACCAGGCGGTCGTCGGCGGTCACGCTGTGCGTGTAGCGATTCGTGACCATTAACGAGGCGTGACCTAAGCGATCGCGCGCGAGACCACTGGGACTACCCAGCCGATCCATCTGACTGGCGTTGAAATGCCGGAAGGCATGGAGGCCTGCCTTGGCGATCCCCAAGCGTTCCAGCAGCGGTTGCAGCTTGCGCTTGACCAGCAGATTGGCGTCCCACGGCGTTCCGTTCCGGGAGTGAAACACCAGCTCATAGAACAGCTTTTTGACGCCGTACATTTCCGCCAACCTAGCCAGAAGCTCGGCCGAGACGGCGAACCGACGCCGGCCGGCCCGCGTCTTGGGTTCGGTGATTCGTCCGCGCCAGCTCGATTGCCTAACGCGCACCATCCCGTTTTCCAAGTCCACGTCCTGCCAGCGCAACCCGCACAACTCACCGGCTCGCATTCCGGTTTCGGCTGCCAGCCAGTAAAAGGTGCGATGCGGTTCCGGCGCGCGGGCCAGAATCTTACGCACCTCGTCCAGACTGAAACATCGCGGATCGTCCGGCGGAGCCGCACAGCGCATCCGTACATGATCGAAGATCCGCTCGGTGGCGTATCCCCAATCGAGCGCGGTGCGCCAGATGGACCGCATGACCATCAGGATATTCCAGGCCGTCTTGTCGCCCACCTTGCCGCGCATATCGACGACGTAGTTTTGAATCATCTCCGGCATGATTTCGTACAAATACCGGTCTCCGAATTTGGGCACCAGGTGCGCTCGCATAGCCGAGCATTGAGACAACTGGGTTGAAGGTTTCATGTCAGGCAGAATCGATACTTTATAGCGCTCCACCATCTCCGAAAAACGCATGGGCCGGATGGGACGGCAAAGCGCCGAATTGAGCTTGATCAAAATCGGCTCGGCCATGCGGCGAGCCAGCTTGGCGGTTTGAATCTGGCCCTTGTGCCCGAGCGTGATGACCTTCTGCTTGCGTTTGATCGATCCATCTGCCTGTACAACGTCCTCGCGAATCGTGATGATCCACGAGTTGCCGCGCAGTCGCGGCGTGGGTGATTGATACCTCTGACGAGCCAAGGTTTTAGTTCCTTTCCGCTCGTCGATCTGGTTGCCGCTGGGCATTCTATCACCGCTTCTGATCTGGCGTCCGAATTTGGTCTGGACACCCAAAGGTCTTTTATGGTCTAGCGAAATGAAAGCGAATACAATTTCAGGTCGGCCAAGATAATAAACGGTTTCCTGTCCCCGGCGCGCGCTGGTAACGCATCAGTTATTACGTCCACTCTTAACTTTTGCGTTATCTTAACGTTATACGCAGTTCCACGAACCGTTGTTCTGAGCGCGGCGAAGAATCTTCTTTTATAGGAAAAGCGCTTGGCCGCCCAAAGGTCTTTTTAACTAAAAGTACTTGAATCCTACGAAGATAACGGAACTCGAAAGATAACAAACGCCCATAATCGCCTAAATTGAGGCGTTCGGATGTGGGTTAAGGGAATCGTATTGGCTGGTTGGTGTTGGTTCCGCTGGCGCGGATTCTGGCGCCCCAAAGAGGCCGCGCTGATGGTCCAGGAGCGGCAAGCAGGATGGACTAAACCAGATTCGCTCTTTGGCGCAGTTCTCATTTCCGGTTTGGGATTGGCCGGCGTAACCGTGCGCCGCTTTCCATTCGTGACAGGTCCAGCCGGGCAGCTCGTGCTCGCCTTGGTAGCCGCAAAGCGCGATTCTCAGCATCGGATCTGAGCCGTGCTCGATAGCCCAATCCCGGACGCTGGCGGAGACATCGAAATCCTCTTCTGTGTACACTTCGGCGCGGTTGGTGGCTGTTCCGTAAGGTGGATCGAGAAATACTCCAGACAAGCCCCGTTTGGTGGTGGGTGTTGGCCCCAGCACCCGTGCCCAATCGCCGCTGCATACTCTGACGCGGCGCAAGCGCTCGGACAATTCCGTGAACCACTCGATAAGCTCGCGCTGGCGATTCACGCCCTGGCCGGCGTCCCCCAGGTGAACGAGCTTGCGATTCACGCCCTGGCCGGCGTCCCCCAGGTGAACGAGCTGGCGATTCACGCCCTGGCCAGCGCTACTCAGGTGAATGAGCGAGCGATTCACGCCATGGCCGGCGTTACTCAGGTGAACGAGCTTGCCATTCACAACCCGCCACGGGCCGTTTCCAGAGCACCAGCCAGAGCCAATCCAGCAGCACAGCCCCCAAGCCCAGAACCCGGCGGCCTTGGCGTCGTGGAAATCCGGGTCGCCTTCCATTCGCGACACAAAACCCTGCTTGGCGGAAACCAGCCAAGAGTGGCGAGCATGGAGGTCGTTCTCATTGACGGGTTGATCGGCCCAATAAGCCACAGCTTCGGGATCGGCCTTCAGCGCCCGCCAGAAATTAGCCAGATAGCCGTCTTTGTCGTTGACGGTTTCGGTGCCCGCGAACGGCGACGGCCGGCCCAGCAGAACAGCGCCAGAGCCGAAGAAGGGTTCGACGTAGTTGACCACATCGCCGAAGGCGCGCCACACCACGGGCGCAACCCTGGACTTGCCGCCAAACCACGGAAAGGGAGCTTGAAGCATAAGAGAACAGGGATCGGGGGTCAGGGGTTTATGTGTTAGGGTTGGCGGATCGCTTCTGTTTCAGGATCTCGTGCAGGTAGCCTTGAGCGTTGAACAGCACGGCGCAGAGAGCTTCTTCAATGCCTTGGCTATTGGCTGGAGGCTCGCCGATGGCGCATCCCCAGAAGTCGTGGAAGTGGCGGAAGCAGCTTGCTAGGTAGGAATCGAACGGGATGCCGAGCTTCCAATTGTCGGGCGCGCGATACGAGCCATCCGAGGCCGTCTGGTGCTTCAGCATATACTCTCCGAAACGCTCCATTACCAGCGCCGAAAAGTAGCCGTGATACTCCGGCTTGGCGGCAGCTGGTGAGCGCGTGGCGCCAGTCTCGAACTTGCGGATCGGTTCGTTGACTTCGTTCAAATCAGGTCTCCCGGAACAATGGCAGGTGCGGGGCGTGACTTCGCAGAGATAGCCTTCCCAGATCAACTTCATATGCGCATCGGCATGACGACGTAGCGCTGACTTAGGGTGCGCGCGTCGTCGTCAGTCCGCGCAAACACCGGCGAGAATTCGGCGGGCGATTGATCGTCTTTCAGGCTGAGGCGAATATTTTCCGTGCCCGCAGTTTTCAGAAAATCCAGCAGATAGCGGCCATTGAATCCAATCTCGCCAAAGACGGGACAGTCACCGACGGTGATTTCTTCTTCGGCATCTCCGAGCTCGGACGAGGTACAGGAAACCTGAAGCTGGCCGTTGCCGAGATTGAGCCTCACCGCATTGGTGCGCTCATCCGCTAGCAGCAGCACGCGCTCCAGGGCCGAGGTTAGTGCTTTGCAATCGAGTTCCACGCTGACCGTGTTGTCTTTGGGCAACACCGCTTCCCACTTGGGAAACTGGCCGGAGATTTTCCGGGCGACCAACTGGCGGCCAGCTACCGTGAACAGCAGATGTCTGTCATCCTGGCCCATTTCCACCAGGGCGTTGCCGGGTGCGGAATCGATCAGCCTCAGCAGCACGGACAGGCAGTTCGAGGGGAAAAGGGTCTGGGTCTCACTTTCACCTGGCCCCTGGTCCCCGTCCCCGGCTTTCGATTCCACCACCGAAAGCCGATGACCATCGGTTGTAATCGCGCGGACGGTCGATCCCTTCAACTCGAATAGCGCGGCATTCAGCGTGTATCGCGATTCCTCTTTCGAAATGGCGAAGCTGGTGCGCTCGATCAACGAGCGCAGCAACGAACCTGGCAGCGTGGCGAACACGGACGCCAGGGCCGGGATCTCCGGGAAGTTCTGATCGGAGATCGTCAGCAGATTAAATACCGCTCGCCCGGCCTTGACCGTCAAGTGGCTCTCTTTCAGGCTGAAGGCGATCTCGCCATCCGGCAGCGATTTGACGATGGCCGTCAGTTTGGCAGCCGGAACGCAAAGCGCACCTTCGGTTTTCACCTTGGCCGGCAGTGAAGCGATCAAGGCTATTTCCAGATCAGTGGCGCGAATCTCAAGCTTGCCCTCGGCAGCCTTCATCCGCACCGTGGACAGGACAGTAATCGTCGCCTTGCGCTCTACGGCTGATTGCATCAGATCAAGTTCGCGCGCCAGGTCGGTTTTCGATACGGTAAATTGCATTGAGGGTTCTCCATTTATGGAACGGGGTAGCGCAGACCTTGCTTCAACAAGGTCTGCGGCTTTTGGTGCAGACTGGATAGAAAAACCGCAGACATAAAAACCAGGTCTGCGCTACCCGTTGGTCAAATTGTAGAGCGCGGTTCCGATCAAGCCTTCTTCGCGGTTCCAAATGAAAGCCTCAGCACAGCGCTGATGCATGGCGATGGCGTTTTCGGATTGCCAGATATCGACCCCGGTGAGCGCGGGCAGGATGCGCACCCTTACGCCCTGAAATTCGTCCACTTTGGTTTTGTGGCTGTTGCCGGTGTGAATCTCGCGGAAGCGGGCGGCGGCGAACATCTCCGGCGCTTCCGTAGCCATCAGCAGCGGGTAATCGGTGCGCTTGCCTTTGTCGCCGTGCGTGAAGCCGAGGGCCACGCTGCCGAACTGGTGGTACTTGCGATAGCGCGGCCGGTTGTCGATCTCCACGTCGGTATAGTTGTGGAAGTAGCACTCCAGCGAGTCCCCCAGGTGCCACACCGAGAGCTGATCGTGATTGCCGGGCACCATGATCACCTTGACCTTGGGGGCCACGCTGCGCAGCTTCTCGATGCAATCGGTCACGGCGGCGCGCACCACGCGAAAGGTTTTGTGATAACGCACGTCCTGGCTTTCGGCGGAGATGGGAGTTCCGGCCGTAGTCTTGCCCGCCGGACTGTCGGTGTGCAGGAGATCGTTACCCACCACGAACCAGACTTCATCGAAACGATGCGAGCTGGTGCGGTCGAGCAGAGCTTGAAAGGCGGTGCGAAAGAGCTTGTCGGCTATCTTGAGATCGTAGTGGCCGTGGCCGGTTTCGTCGTCCCAGGACAGCTTGCCGAAGTGCGGATCGGGTAGGTTCATCTCCAGTAGATTGCCCGTGGGCGGTTTCGCGGGGCGGCGAACGGTGGACGGACGCCGGGCGCAGGACTCGGCGGCGGATCGCTTAAGATCCTCTATTTCCAGCTTGGCAGCGACGATATTCTGCTTGCGCCGGAAAAAGGCTTTGACCTGATAGAGGGGTTCGACTACCAGCCGCTTTGGGTCCCTGTCCCCTGGTCCATGGCCATGGCCACTGACTTTGGCGCCCACTTCCCACTTGTTAGCGATGAAGCGTTCGACTTCCCAGACGGAGGTATCGACCTTGAAAAACTCGATCAGCTCTTCGAGGGTGTGGATGCGGGTTTTGGGCAGCGCGATCGACCAACCCTCGCGCGTGACTTCGGAGGTTTCGGACACAACCGGCGCAGGTGGGGACACCTTGCCATCACTTCTCAACCGATCAGCCTGTGCTACCGCTTCATCGATTTTCAAGTTGCCTCCGATACTCCGCCACCGCAGCGGGATTGCCCCACATCGCGGCGTGGCCTGGCAGTCTATGACGATAAGCCGACAGCGCCGGACCATTGCCAAGACACCGCACGGTTTCTGTCATAACTCCGACCTCGCTGGCGAACTGCCATGAGTGGAAAAGCTCATCGTCCGGCTGACGATCCAGCCATTCCATAATGCGGCGTTCCAGCGCGGTTGTTTTGGCAATCGAGAGCGGCTGCCCGCCAAATTTAAGGATGATTTTATTCTTCACTAGACCCTGCCCCCTGACCACTTTCCCCTGAATCTAGCCGCGCCATCACAATGGCCACGCCGGTTCCAGGCAGAAACGAGGCCTCGGCGGCGGGATCGAGCGGCCTTAGATCGGTGCCATTCACCAGCTCGTTGGTGATTTGTAGATGAATGCCGGCGCGTCCCAGGTTGCCGTTCTCGCCCGGCCAGTGATGAATGCCGAGCACGATTCCCACCAGCGTTTTCATGGCTTGACCTCTTTCTGGTCGTGGCGTTCGTGCCAGTCCAGATGCCGGCGCAGATCGGCGCGTACGTCGGTAATCTGTTGCAGGAGGTTGTTCCCTTCGGCGCGCGACATGTTAGCCAGGGTCACATCCCGGATGATCTTGTCCCGAACCTCCAGCAGTTCCGCGCGCAGAAATTCGCGCGTCACCGCGTTGCGCTCCAGATCGGATACCTGCGTGGAAAGCTCGCCCCATTTCTGTCCGGCTTTCAGTGCGTATACAAAGGCTCCAACGATGGCGCCGCTGAGCGCGATGGCAATATCCGTGATCCACTGGCTCATTACACACCCGCCTGATGGACAGGGGCCGGGGACTGTGGAGCAGGAGACAGGTGCTTTTGCAGCGCCTGCATTCCCGCCAGCGTGGCCTCGTGCTGCGACGAGACGCGCGCGAGGTGGCCGGAGACTTCGGCGTCGTAATCGACCTCAACCAGCGCTTGCAAGCCAGACGCGGCGGACCTTACGGTGTTCACCGTGTGCCAGGAATCGGTCGAAGAATCTTCGCAACAGCGGGCTCGGAAGGCCACCATGCCGTCCGAGAGCTGTTTCACTTCCATGATTTGAGCTTCGTGCGTCGTGGCCATCGTAGGAAAATCCCCCAATCAAATGAAAAGCCGCAGACCTAAAAACCAGGTCTGCACTACCACCTATTTTCGTTGGTTGTGCGCGTACCAACCATTCCCCAGCCGGTACTCGTGATCGGTTTCAACTTCCAGGTTGTAGACCCATCCCGCGTACGGCGCGCGCTCAGTGAACAGTTCTCCGGCCGGTACCCAGAGGTAGGTTTCTGCAACCCACAAGCAATGCTCAGGCGTTACCAGTGTCCCATCCGGCATGAGACACATCGCACCCGAGTGCCAATGGGCCACCACCTGAAGAACGCGCCTCATACCCTGCCGGGTTTCAACCTCGACACCGCATGGGCGGCGGCAAATATCTTCGATACAAATCAACCCGAGACTGCTCGACAGTACGGTATCGCCGGCGAAGCAAGGCCCCGAGCCGCCTCCCGACCCGACGCCTCCGCCGCTGGAAACCGTGGTGATCACCCCCAGATAAACCCTGCCCTCGCCGGCCGTCAAATCGGAGACGGTCTGGGTGGCAATGTAAGTCACGGCGCCCCCGGCGTAGGTGAGATCGCTGGCGTAGATGTACCACAGTCCATACGAGCCCGGATTGACGCTGCCGGAGTTGTACGAAACCGATCCTGCGCCAAAGGTCACCGTGAAGGCCGCCACGTTGATGGTGGTGCTGGTGCCCGACTGCGCGAGAGGCACAGTGGTGGGAGTATTGGCGCTATTGGTGGTGGTCAGGCGAAACGTATTCACCAGGCGATTGTTGGTATCGAGCGCCGCGTAAGCGCGATCTCCTCCCGTGGTCTGGTTGGTAGTGGCGCCGTTCAAGCCGCCGGCATTGATCACCGCAAAGTGCGCGACCCCGTCCGGGATATTGTCCAGATTCTTGTTGAGGTAAGACCGGCTCATATCGACTGCGGAGGCGGCAATCACGCCGGTTTGGTCAATCACTTGGGTTCCGCCGCTCGCCCATACGATCGTGCTCGACGGTCCGCCGGGATCGGAAGTACTGCCCAGGCTTGTAGTGGAATAATTGGTGTAGGTACCGCTCACCTGCACGGATTCGTAGAAGCAGCCAATGCCGGTGTTGGCGTTCAGAACGATGTAAACGTCCCAACTGTTTCCGGTTGACGATCCCGCCGTGGCCACCAGCTTCACCTGCTGCAGCATGATCGGCGCCGAGCCATGACCCCAGAAGGTGGCTTGGATATTCGGCGAAGCGCCATTGTTCAGGGTGGCGTGTACCTCGCAGCGTCCGCCGATCAAGCTTCCGCTGCCCGGCGTGGCAGTTCCATAGAAATTCAAGGTCATCCGCGAAAAGGGATCGTTCCCAACCCAAGTCCCGATCTTGTACCACTGCGCGGCCGCGTTCGTCGGTAGCCAGAAGCGATTGAAAACGACCGGATGCAGCGAGCTGGCGGTGCTGGTGTAAGTGAAAGGCCCAACCGTGACAACAGAGCTGGCCACGCCGGCCTTATTGATGGCCCACACCTGGGCGGTATAAGCTACCCCGGCACTGACGCCCGCGATCACGGATTTTCCGGTGGATGCTTGGGCGTTAACGGCGTGCGTCCATACCGTGTCTCCGGCAGCCTGATAGATAATTCCAATGAACTCCACAAAAGCGTCGGCGGGCGGAGTCCAGGTAACGACCAGCGCGGGATGTACAACCCCGTCCGAGCCCGATAAGGAGACGCCGGACAGCGCTACCCCGGTGGGCGGTTGCACGGTGTAGGGTGAGGGAAGCTGCGAAGTGGCGGGCGCCACAAAGGGAATCTCGTCTCCGGCCGTCCAGCTGTAAATATTTGCGTCCACCTGCTGCATCAGCAGATCCACGCCCAGCGCCGGATTGTCGCCGGCGTCTTTGTCGGATACGAAAGAAACGTCGGTAACCATAAAGGTTCCGCCGTCGAGTTCCGATCCCGCAAAGCGGGAGTGATCGATGTAACCGATGTCTCCAGGCTGAATACTGCCGGCGGTCAGCTTGCAGTGCGCCGTAAGAGTCACTTGACGGCGGCAGCGCTCCAGTTGAATCTTGGCGATGCGCTGCGCCATCGAGGCTGACGTAGTGAAGGGAAGGTCGATCTGCTTCCAGAGCGGCGTACCCCCGTCCGCCGTTACCCAAGTGGGATCGATGATGGCCGGATAGTCGCTCGGCTGCCAGTTGTTCGACGCCGAAAGGTAAGTGCCATGCACCGAGTTGAAGAGGTCGCGGCGCGAGTAACAGAGCTGGATTTCGAGCGGGCCGCGAAAATCGTTATCGGTGAGCGTGAAGGTTGGCGAGACCCAGGCGCCGCCAAAGAGCACGAATTGACCGTCGATGTAGGCGACGTATCCCGACATCGCCAGCGACAGGTCGTTCAAGGTCTGGCCGGGCGTGGCCGTGACTTCAAAAGCTCCGTTGCAGGTGTAGGTGGCCTCGGCTCCCGAGATGGTAGTAATGTCAACCCGCAAGCCGGTTCCTGTGCCGCCAGTGGTGGCCAAATTGGTGGCGTTGGTATATCCCGAGCCTGGATTAGAGACGTTAATTCTCTGGACGTGTCCGGCGGAGGTGGTTTGCGCTACCCAACCCACACAGTCGCCATTACCGGCTGTGATGCCGATCAAATCGCCGGTAACGTATCCCGTTCCCGCCGCGCCCGAGCCGGGGTCGACAGCGATGGTTTCGACCGTCCCCTTCAGGGTCACCGTGGCGTCGCAGATGTTGGCAGCGGCGATCACGGAAGCGTCGTTGATTTCGCTCGACGGGTCGGCCATCAGGCCGTAGGTTCCATTGGTAAGGAAATCTCGAATGCAAAGCGCTGGATTATCGCTCCAGACTGTCAGAGTGGTGCGCGGATCGTACACCTGGCGGCCGTGAACGTCGAAAGTGATATTGGGAACGCCAGCGGCAAAGATGTTCTGGTTCCAGGTGAGCTTGACGTAAGCCTTGGCGTGGCCGCGCTGCAGGCAGGCGGAAGTCCAGTAACCGCCCTGCTCGGTTTCAAGCGAGGGAAAAGGCTGGGTGGAGATGGCGTAATTTCCGATGTCGAATTCGGCGTGCACCAGGCCGGCCCATTGGCCAGTGCCATTGCCGGAGCCGTCCAAGGGGATGGCGACGCCATCGAAGTACATGGTATCGATGGATTGGATCGGACCCTTGCAAAGCGTAAGAATCATATAGAGGTACTGATTATTGTTTCCGCCCGTACAGACAAACGTAACCACTCCCGCCAGGCGAGTAGCGCCGTAGGGCACGCGCCAGGCGGCGTTGGCGTCGCGCGCGCTCACGATCATGGAGGACGGACGTTGACCGCCACTGATGGCGCCCTGGATCAATCCGACCACGCCGGCAATGATCATCGAGACGCCAGTGGTCACAATCACTGTGGCGATCTCGGCCGCAAGCGTGGTGGAGATGGCGATACCGACTTCGGTTCCGGCTAAGGCGATGATGCCGGCAATGGCGCCAATGACAGGAGGCATAGGGGATTTTAGGATTTACGATTGACGATTGACGATTGAAAACTCAAACCCGCCAGGCAATGAAGGCTCGGTCCATGGGGGTGCGAACCAAGCCTTCCGGTCCGGGCACCACCGCATAGCGGCCGTCTAGGGATACCACTCCCAGCGCTGGAGCTGATGGCCACGGGTTCGGTTGAGACGCATGATTGACGCCAACCTTCGCCACAACAGGATCGACGCGCGAGCGGGTCAGTAATACCAGGTCGCCGCGCTGCGCCTGCTTGGGATCGATGCGCTTGAACCCGAAATGAGTAGGCAAGAGCCGCATACAGTCGTAATAAGACTTCTCTTTGACAATCCTTCTAAGGAAGTACTTAGCTCCGGCGCGCGATTCGTAATTCCGGTACGGCTCCGAGAGATCTTTGCCGGTTACCGCTTCCACGGCGGCGGCGGCGAACAACACACAATCGTTGATTCCCCAGGCGAAGCGCATGTGCTTACGCGATTGAATCAGAAAGTCGAGACGCTCAACCCAATTCGGCAATCTAGGGGTCGGGGGTCGGGGGTCATGGTTCATGGTAAGAGAGGCTTCTGCTGACCCCTGACCACTGACCCCTGAAAACTGGTTTTCTTCAGCCATTGCTTACACATCCCCCAGGCTTCGCGTTCGTTCATCGGCCAGGGCTGCGGCGGATAGAACCACTTGACGCCGGGCGCCGCAACCTTCAACTTGATTCCCGACTTGTTTCCAGTCTTTACCCACGTCATAGAACAGGCTGGGCAGTCGGGGTATTTTTCACTAACCCCTGACCCCTGACCACTAATCCCGGTCTTTGGAAGGGCCTCGCCAGCAACCGGGTTAAGCTGGCGGGCCGCCGTCTGAATCGCAGATGGGACGGACGGTTGGGTCTGAGGAGCGGCTGTGGGTTCCTGAAGGGCAAACCCAGCGGCCGTCGCTGCCATCAGAGCTATAACCACGCTCCCAGTACGACTCAGGCGTTTTGGTGTCATTGTCTTTCTTTCTTGTATTTTGGTAACCACGACACGCTATTTGTGTCGTGGGATTTAAGGCTGGTATCCGCGTGGACCGCGAGGTCCATAGCCTCCGCCCTGCGCGCCGCGGCCGGGGCCGGAGCCGCCGGCAGAAGCCGTGTTCCCGCCCACGCTGCCGATGGTGGGCAGATTGTTGATCGGTGTTCCAGGCGTTCCCCACAAAACCGCCAGCTCTTGAATGCCGTTGACGTAGATAAAACCGTTGTCGCCCGGCCAATCGATCTGCTGATCCTGGTGGGTATAGTGCCGCTCGCGCGCCCGGTTCAGGTCGATCAACTTGCTCTCGACGTTGATCTTAATCAGCGACGAGTCTCCGCCTTCCGTCAGGCGAACTACGTCCATGCGCCCACTGAAGCGCTGCTCGGGATTGGCGATTACCGCGCCCGTGGAGTTGAGGTAGCCGATGTAAAGGTAGACGGGATACTGGGGGCTGATCTCGTTCAGCACATCATTGAGCAGGTTGCTGGGGATGCCGCTCATCTCTAGCGTCACACCCTTGGCCTGACCCGAGGTGGTTTCCTGAATCGGCGTGATCTTTCCGAGGTAGCCCACGCCCGTCCAGGTCTGGCTGTTCCAGGAGATGGGGCCAATACCGGACCACACGTAGATGGTTCCGCTGGTGAACTGGGCCTGCACAAAGATCACCGGACTCACATTGGCGGAGGCCATGGCGGCCAGTACAGCGGAGGTTAGGCTTCTGGGCATAATTTACGGCTCGGGGAGCAGGGTTCAGGGGTTAGCGCCTGGCGTCACGGGTAACACAGGCTTTGGCGCCGCAACCGTGGTGCGCGTCGCATACCGCTCCGCATTGGCAGGCGCTGGAATCCTTGGCCGGGGGAGTGGCTTTGGTGTGGCGCGAGAGAACGAGGGCCAGAATCGCGGCCAGGATGATCATCGATGCGACTTCACTTAGGATTTGCTTCAAGGGATTTCTCCTTCACGTCCACGACACAAAGTGTGTCGTGGCTACCAGAACAAACCGTGTCGTGGCTACCAGTTCGTTACAACCTTGGACTCGGCCTCGGCCTCGATCGCTCCGTAACCTGTAACCACCACGAACACGGGCGGGTTGGCCGTTAGATGGACTTTCTCGGCGGCGGCCATCCAGCGCTCGGCCTTCATCAGCGCCACGTAGTACGCGCCGTCAACGGCGGGGTCGTAGGGCTGATTGGGGAAAATCTCGGCAGTGAAGCACCAGTATCCTTTGGCCTTACACTGCTGCTGAAAGTTGTGGGCCGGGGGCCTGGGGCTAGGGGCCAGCAGGGGGGCCGTTGGCTTGCGGCTAGCGGTCTGGGCTACGGGTGCGATTTTCCCTGAAACCCGACCCCCAGCCACCGGACCCTGCGCAGGCTGGGGCGCTGAACAAGCCGCCGCCAGAATAACCACCGAGAGTATAGCTGCCAGTCTCATTTTACCTAACCCCTGACCCCTAGTCCCTGCTCTTAAAGATTTCTCAGATCCTCGACCGCCTTGAAGCTGATGCCGTACGTCATGGCGGCATCAACATCCCACTGCGTCTGGTTTTCGGCCAGCATGAAAGTTCCCTGGGGGTTGGTGGTGATTAGCGAGGTTCCGGCGGGCGGCGTAAAGCGCAGCGCCGGAAAGATATCCATGAGCGCGTTGCCGAAGGAGTCCGCCGTCTCCGGCACGGTCAGAATCTTGTGCAATCGAGGCCAATTGTCGCCGGCAATCGGACCCACCTGGAAATACGACCCAGGCTCGATATTGACCGCGCCGCTGGCGCCGAAGAACGAGGTTTCAATCGTGGTGTTGCCGGCCACGCTGGTTCCCTGGGCGATGAATCCCGCTCCACCTGGCGGCCAGGTACCATCGGTGAGCGGCGACTTGGCAGACGGGTCCCATAGCAGAAACGAGCCCGCCTGGCCGCGCAACGAAAGCAGGAAAGTGATCCAAACTTCGGCGTCGGCGCGCTTGAGCGGCGGCAGGGTTACTTCCGCTTCCCACCACTCCCCGGGCCATAAGAACGTCTGCACCGTTCCCGAGAACGGACTGCGCGAGGCTCCCACCACGTTGCGAGCGCGAAAGATCACGCGCATGGCGCTGTGACCCTGCACCGGCGAGTCTGGAAAACTCGTGGGCAGGGCCAGCGGGGACGTGAAGGGATAAGATAGCAAGGTAAGCAGGAGCTAGGAGTTGGGAGTTAGGAGCTAGCCTATTACAATTGGCTCTACCTAAATCCTAACTCCTAAATCCCAACTCCTTTCAGCTTTGACGCGCGTTGTATTCGTACTGCTGCACCAGGGCTTGGCCTAGGGTCTGCTTGCGTACGGCGTCCATAGCGCGCATGATGCGGTGCTCGACTCCAGCGTCCGCGCCGCGAGCGTCAATGTTGATCGTTCCGCCTCCGGCCGAACCACCAGCTCCGTTCGGGATGATACTGCCGGACATGCCGGGCGCGAACAGTTCGGGGCCGGATTCTCCCACCATGTACAGCGATCCCGAAGTCACCGGGCCGCCTGCGGCTTTGCCGCCTCCAAAAATAGCGCCCAGTAACCCGCTGAGAAAACCGCCGCCGCCGCCAGAGCCGGAGGAGCTGTCGCTGCTGGAGCTGCTATCGTTGTTTGAAGTCATGGCGTTGGAGATCGCCTTGAACAGCACCGCCTTCACCAGGAACTCGGCAAGCTGCGTGGTGAGTGTTGTCAAGATCCGGCTGAAGCTATCGCCATGAGCGACCATACTGATGAAGGAATCCGTCATGGTCTGACCGACTTGCAAGGCTTGCTTCTGGAACTGGTCGAGCTTTTTATTTTTGCCGGTTGAGGGGTCGGTGCTGCCGTCCTGGAAAATTGAACTGAGATAGCCGGATGCGGCCGAATTCGCTGGCGTATTCAAACCGCCGCCGATATTTCCGTAAAGCTGCTGAATTGATTTATCGTCTGTGCCCTGCCACGGCGGAAGCGTTAGCGCGGGGTTGGTAAAGCCGTTTGGGAGATAGGGCACCTTGCCGTCAAGCTCCAGGGCCTTTTCCATAGAGGCGTTCCACTCATCTTGAGCAATGGAATTCTTTTTTCCAGCCGCGGTGGCGGCATCGAAAGCGGCCCTCAGTTCGGTCAGACCCTTTATGGCGGGCGGGAACTTTTCGGCGGCATCGCCCATGCCTGCGTTATACTTCTGCCAGAACTCAGCGGAAGAAGCGTCCATGCGATCTCCCCAGGATTTGCCACCGGCGGCACCAGCCTGAGACATCAGGTCGGCGAGAGAGCTGTTCTTTTTGAATCCGCCTTTTGGGATGACTCCGTAGCTTCCTTCCCAGGCGTCTCCAACAGACCAACTGCCTGTGATTTGCGCCTTAAAGCCCTGGTAGGCGTCAGAGGCGAACACTTCCAGCGCGGCGCCGATAGTCACGGCGGCGTTTGATATGGTAGTTTCAAGGCGATTCCACTCTTCGCCGTAGCGATGGAGTTGCGAGATTTCCGCATCGCTGTAAAGGCCGCCCACCCCGGCCGCGACGCTCTTGAGTTTATCGCCGCTCTCGGCGAAGGCTCGGAGCGTTTCTGCTGCTCCTTGCCAACCCCTACCCAGAAGGGTAGTGGCGGCATAGTTGCGCTCGTTGGCGTTGGTGAGGCCGAAAAGGCTCTTCAGTACTGTTTGCACCTGCTGGTCTACTGGTTCCAGTCCGAGTTCTTTCAGCGCTTTACTTGAACCGAGAAGCGCGATCAGCGTCTTGCCGGCGGCCGATCCAGGGCTGATAATCCCGGCCTCGATGTTCTTTTGTAGCTTGCTTAGAGTTGTGGTGAGGCCGCCGAACTCCTCGCCAGTCTGCTGCGCCTTCGCGCGTAGCCCCGAAAGGGACTCTGCGGAGAGGCCCGTTATCTCGCGGGCTTTGTACAGCGCCTCACCGACCTCATTGGCCCTGTCGACCAAGCCCTTGAGCTGCGATCCCAACTCTTCTAGCCCAACACCTCCAATTCCTACCGACAGCACCGACTTGACGTTGTTGGCGAAGCTGTTCGCCATGGACGAGGCCTTCTTGAAGTCACGCTCCAAGGAGGCGGTATTCGCGGACATCTGAATGATGAGTTCTGCTAGTTTCATGGTTTAGGCTGTTGCCGGCGGCGCGGAGGGCTCGGCATTGATGAAGGCTTGAACTTTCTGGTAGGCTACCGCCGGGTCCCAGCCCAGAAACACGGCTCGCTCCACCACCCTGCGTCTCAATAAACCCTGAACTTCCGAGCCGCCCGCCCGATCCCAACGCAGGAATTGATCGGCTGCGCCTTTGTCGTCGTGGGCGTTGAACAGGCGCAGCAGCGTGGAACCTGCCAGGGCGTGCAGTCCGACGTTGTAAGCGAAACTCACCAGCGCGGCCGTTTGATTATCGGTGCACAGTCGATTGGTCAGGCGCGGCAGCGCTCTTTGCAGCGATCCCAGAACAACGGCGCGGTGCTCTTCGGCCTGCGCCTGGGTCCAGACCGTGCCCTCGCACACGTCGGGACCCGTTGAGCCGTAACCCACCGTCCAGATGCCAGCGACATCCGGATAGGCGGCCAGCTTGCAGCCCTCGAAGAGGTCGATCAGATTGGTTGCGATATCGAGCCAAACCATGAGAGCCTCCAGGGCTAGGGGTTGGGGGCTAGGATTCAGGTAGCAAGGACTAAGCTTTGGACTTCAAGGCGGAGGCGATCGTATCGTTCTTGTCCGCGCTACCCGATGAGGAGCCGAAATAAAAATTAACCACCGCGCCCCAGGCCGCCCCGAGTACGCCCACCATGGCGATGATGATGTCGTGTGAGGCGGCGGGAATCGATCTGAAAATCAGCAGGTAGAGCAGCCCGAAGAATCCCACCGTAACCGTGAGCGCCAGCGCCGGAGGTAGAACGCTCTTGACCGATACCTGCATCCCGCGCGCGCTTTCACGGTCCTGCACGATCAGAGCCGCGATCTTTTCGGCGTGCGCCATTTCGAGTTGTTCCAGCTCGGGCGCGGCGGACGATGCCGCTTGCTCCAACTTCGAAACGTCGGATGGATCGGAGAGCTTTGACTTCAGGACCGACACGGCCGCATTGGTCAGCGGCGATAAAGCTCCGCCGGTGGCCGCGTTGGCTGCGGTGGCGCCGGTCTCGGCCGCTGCCACTCCAACTCGCTTAAGGATTGACTTGATGTCCATCTTCAACCTTTCCGCCGAACTTCAGGGTGATCTCTTTCAACTTGGCTTCCATCTCGTCGGGCGACTGCGGCAGTGGCTCGGGTTTCGGAATCCTCAATAAGGGAAAGAAGTCCGCCGGCTCGTAAGGCTCGCTGCGTTGTTTGGGATCGCGATTGACGTTGGCCAGGGTTGCGGCCAGCACTCCGGCGCGGAAGTCGAGCTGTTTTTGCTGGAATTCCCAGCGCTGGTAAAGCGCCCAAAACTCTTCCGAGGTCAGTTCCCAGAATTCGCGTTCGGAGAGCCGGAGATCGTAGCGGGCGAAGGCCCAGCACTCTCCAAGCTCTCCGGGGTAGGGCGGACTGTCTCTTCCGGCTTACTGACGCCGGCGGCGCGCGCCAGCGCGGCGCAAAGGTCGTCCAGGCGCTCGGTATCGATGATCTCGGCCGCCTTCGCCGGAGTCATATTAGGATCTTCGCGTTTGAGAGCGGTAGCCACCACGTGCGGCAGTTCGGCAAGCGGCATACGCTCGAAGCGCTTGAGCTTTTCGCCCAGACGGCGCAAGTCTCCAAAGGAGTACTTCAGCTCGCGCTCTTTGTCCAGAAATTGAAATTTCAAAACGGTCCTCCGCCAGGGTAGCCACGACACGGTTTGTGTGTCGTGGGCTTTCCCACGGCAATGAAAACCTTGCCGTGGCTACCCAAAACTACCCAAACCGGCAATTTTACGAGGTGTGGAACGTTGGTACGCCCGTGATCTGCACCGAGAATTTGTAAGTGATGCGATCCGCCACCTTGAAATCCTGGGCATAGTCCACGATGTAGCCGTTGAAGAGCCAGTAGCCGGCTCCCGGCTGCGTGCCCGGCAAGGCGATCTTCCACTGCTGATTCACCTTGCTCTGGAAGTCCGACAGTACGCCCTGCTGATTGGTGGCGTAGGTGAAGTTGCCGTCCACCTGCACCGTGCCGCCGTCGATGATTCCCATCACGTACTCGGCGAACCCGGAAGGCGAATCCATGTTGGTGACATCGATCGCCTTGCCCTTCTGAGTTGGACCGGTGATGGACGTACACTCTTCCACCGTGGCGTAGGCCGATCCGTTGTAGCGCTGGAACAGTGTCGCCCAGGCTGATTTGGCTGCGGTTGACATTGCGATCTCCTTGTTGTGGGTAGACACGACACGATCTTTTGTGTCGTGGGTTTGTCCCACGGCAACAAGACGGACCGTTGCCGTGGCTACCAAAGCGTCCTATGCAAACGTGGGCTTGCCGGTGATCTGGAAACTGGCTTTGAACGTGATCCGATCCGCTACCTTGTGATCTTCATCGAGATCGATGCACATCGCCGTAGCCGTCCAGGTGTGCGTGGTGGGCAGCGTGATCACTACCGTGCGCGAGGTCTTGGCCTGGAAATCGGTGCGCAGATTGGCTTGTCCGGTGGCGTTTGTAAAGTTGCCGTCCACCTGAATCGTGCCGCCGTCGATGATCCCCATCACATACTCGGCGAAGCCGGAGGGGGAGTCCATATTGGTGGCGTCGATAGCCTTCCCCTTCTGGGTGGGGCCGGTGATGGACTGAAGCTCGCCCACTTCGACGGAGTTCCAATTCAGGGTTGTTCCATAGGCTGCACTGGCTGCGGTTGACATGGGGACGGGCTCCTTTGAAAAGCCGCAGACTTTGTTGAAGCAAAGTCTGCGCTACTCTTGGTAATAAATTTCGAAATCCAGGTCGCGGCGATAAGCGCCGGTGGTACTCAGGTCGTACTCGAAAGTGTCGCGGGTATCCACCACCAGCGCGGCTTGAATCGTGGTGTCATCCGCCAGGCCGGTGAATCCGGCCAGCGCGGTTCGCACCGCGACTTCGAGCGCAACCGCGTCCGTGAAGTTGGAAGCGAGACAAGAGAACTGGAAACGAGCGCGCGGCAGTTCGGCGGCATTGTCCATGCTGTTAGCGTCCCGAGCCGTCGAGATGCGCTGGTAAACCAGGCAGGGAAAGGGCGTGCCTTCCACCGCCAACACGGGATAGATTCGGGTCGCCACCAGCGCCGATACGCCGCTGTTGGTGGTCAGGATGCGAACGAGCCCGGTTTCTACAGACATAAGAGTTCAGGGTTCGGGGTTTCGGGGTTCGGGGTTCGGGGCTCCTAGCGCCTGAACCCCGACCACCAGCCCCCTATCCAATTAGCCTTGCCAGCGTGTCTTTCACCGTCTGGATGGCGGTGCTGTACATAGTGTCGAAGGCCGGGCGCATAAAAGGCTTGGCCACAGCTCCGGGATGATGCACGCTCTTTATAAATCCACCCGGCATAAACAGCGCCTTGGCTTTTCTGGCCCTGATCACGTGCGCTGCTGTTCCAAACTCCAGGAAGTTGGCCTTCCATGCCGTCTTTTTGGTCGGGCCGATCCGCGCAACCACCAGACCCTTGGCCTTTGATGCGCGCACGCGCACCCTGAGATCGTCGGCGATGTGACCACGAGCCGCGCGCTCGTCGTGGCCGTGGGATCTTCTCACCAGCGAGAGCATGGAATCCAGGAACACGCCACCGCCAACTTTCATGGCGTCGCGCAGATACTTGGTTGCGATTTTAAGCTCCAGGTCCTTGAGGGCAGCGTTCAGCTCCTTGAGGCCGGAGACTTCGATTTGCTCGGCCACTACGAACCCCCGCTAATCGCGCCATACACCGAGGACAACCCGCCTGCCGGGCCGTTCAAGTGTTGACGCCAGGCGTAGCCGATGCCGGTGGTCAACATGGCTTCCATGTCGGCTTGCACGCTAGCCCAGGAGAATCCGGCCGGGTAGGTTACGAGTACCCAATTAGCAGCACCGGTGTCTCCGATTACAGTTCCGGTCATGAGCTGAAAACGTCCTCGCCAGCCTTGACCCTACTTACCAGCTTATCGACCTGCTCGGCGTGGATGAACACCCGCGCTCCCACCTTTTGCGATTCGATGAGGCCGCGTTGCAGCCAGCGGTAAAACGATGGCATGGCCACCGGAACCCCGGTAAGAGCAACGAATCTGCGACGGGCTACGCTAGGCGATAGTAAGGCTGCCATTCTTAATTGATAATCTTGCCCAGCGCGATCAGGGTTTCGAGATACCCCGCCGCAGCGCAAGCCGCGTAGGTATTCGGTACCAGAGAATCCACACCGAAACTGTTTCCATTAAATCCGGAGATGGTACACTCCACGTCGCGCGAATAGGGCTCCACGCGCTGTACTCCGAGCGCTGGCAGGAGACCAAACAACTGTGTGATAGGACCGTTATTCACCGCGTTTTTACAGATCGAATCGCTGCCGCAAGTGGCGAGGGTTACCTTGCCGGTAGGATCGCTCAGACCCAGCATCTGCCAGGTGAAAGAGTTCGGCCCCCGATGCAGGGTGAAAGCGTCGCAACTATCGTTGTCGCAATAACCTGCGTGGGGATAGGTGTATCCCAGGTTCGATAAACGCATCCCGTTCGAGTTCAGGGTCAGGCCGGCCGCGACGGCGTTCACGGCTTCCGTGATGGGCGCGCCGGAGTCCTTGGTGGCGAAGAGCGTGTAACTGAGCGCCGCTTCCACCGGAATCGTGACGCCAGACATCACATTGTTCTTGAGCCAGGTAAACTGATTGCTGAGATAAGTCTCCCAAAAAGCGCAACCTCCGCCGGAGCCGCAGTTGGATGGTTCGGTATCCGGGTAGCCGGCGCCGTGCAACACCGCCCGGCAATTCGTTCCGGTATCGCTCGATACGTTGCCGCCGTTCGCCGGCGAATTCTCAAAACCGATCCCCTGGCCAACTCGCAGGTAAGCGACGCGCGAATCGTTCGCCCAGGTGGTGAACTCGTGCGACTCGTAAGTGTGGTAGGCGTTCTGGAAATTCTGACCCCAGAACACCGGAACCCCGCCCTGTCCGCACTTGTCCGCCGTGGTGCCGAGAGCGGAGTTATCGACATCCATGATCGGATTGCTTACCGTGCCCGTGGGCGACGAATCGGTTAGCGCCGTGGTCGTAGTCGTATAGAGCGAAAGGCTGGTGAGCGTAGGATCGCTGCAGCCGGTGGTGCGCGAATCGCAAATCGCGTAATAGCCGTTGAGGCTGGTGTAGCTTCCGGTCTCTCCCAGGATTTGCGCGCACTGGGTGACGCCGTCCGAGGCCTGGCCAAAGAGCGCGTCGCCGGATTGCGGAATGCAGCCGTGAGCCGGATTGGTTCCCACCAGCGTCCCCACCAGGAACTTGATGTTTGAACTGGTGGTGATATTGATCACGCCATAGGTGGTCTGATTGGTCAGCGCGATAGTGGCGAGGCCAACCTGCGCGCTGTACCACGCCGGTACGGCGGTGTTCACGTTGCCGGCGCCGGGATCGGCGTAATTGGTCGCTCCCAGTTCCCAGGCCACCTTCTTGTGCGGTGCTGTAGGGCAGTTGCCCGATCCGTTGCAGGTGTCCCAATCCACAGCCATATTGGTCTGTGAAGTGTCCGACCAAACCGAAGGCGTACCACCCGTGCAAGCCTGGCCACAGCCGCCCGAAACTCCGGGAGGTCCCGAGGGAGATACCGCGCTCCAGGCGTAAAACACGCTCGCTCCCTTGACGGCGTTGCCGATGGGCGCGCAGGGATTGGAGCCAATACAGCCGCCAATCAGCGGCAGCACGTAGGGCGTCCACTCGCTCGATTGCGAATGCCCGATCACGTTAACGATGAAGATGCCGTGCGGGTCCGCGCTTTTCTGAATCAGGTTGCCGTAGACAGTAACCTTACCGCCTACGGTCTGCACCTTGCCGGCCACGGTCTGAGTTTGAGCGCAAGTCGAGACCGAAACGAGCAGGATGGCAAGAAGAGTTCTCACAGGTACTCCGCGCTGACCGCCATCAACTCGATCTGATTGGTGCTGGTGGCGGCGGCGAACTGACCGGTCGGTTGCAGTACCAGGCTGCCGCTGGTGGTCAGCGATGCCGATACTGCGGAGCTTGTGCCCGCGGCGCCGTTCACCATGGAGCTGCCATTGCAAATCACGGTTACGCCGGTTCCGGCGGCGGCAGTGCCGATCAAGTCCAGCTCGTAGTATCCAGACTTGGTTGTGGCCAGTGTGTTGGAGGCGGACGTGTAAACGTTCGTAGCCCCGACGTTGATCTTAAAGGTTATGGTTGTTCCGCCAGTGGCCTCGATGGTCTGAACGTAGAACTTGACCCGGATGAGCTTGCCCGATACCAGCTCGGCTGCCGGAATAGTGTAAGAGGTGGCGAAATTCTGAGCGCTGGACTGCGCTGTGGTACAACCCGTAACCGAGACCGAGCTGAGGCAATCGTAGACGCTGTTGGCGCCAAGCGCTACAACGGTGGTCTGCAACTTGGTTCCATTGAACGTTGCCGAGTTGGAGCCATAAGCCGGAAGTAGAAGGCTACCGTCCCACTCTTGCTGGCCTTCCGTGGTCGGTGAGGCCGCGCCATTGGGCGCAATGGTCAGCGATCCGGCTACGGAGCTTGTCGTGCCCAGAGTCGGCGTAGCAGTGCAAGCCGGAGTAGCTCCAGCCATCACCTGCCCTGCCGCGCAGGCGACCGAAAGCGTGTTGGTGCTCAGGCTCAATGGCGCGCTGAAGCTCGCGGTCAGATCGGATAGCGCAGGCTGCGTCTGAGTGAAAAGTCCCGTGCTCTGCGTGAAAGAGTTGAACCACTTGTGTGAAGCGTTGGCCAGCGAGGAGGGTATCGGCCCTCCGGCGTCGGTTAACGTACAAGTCGTGCTGGACGTGGTACAACTGACCAAATCCAGGGTAGTGGGCGCGGTGGCAAATCCGGCGATGGTGTTGCTGGTGGTGGCTGCGCTCGACCAGATGGTGTGCGCGTTCGCCGATCCGTTCGCCAGTTGCCAAGTTCCAGCTATGCTATTGTCGGTACCCAGGCTCGGGGTAGCGGTGAAAGCCGGGGTAGAACCTGCGAGGACTTGACCGGCCGCGCCGGTAATACCGATGGCTCCGGTAGCCGACACCGCGACTGGCGAGGTAGCAGCGGCGGCAGCCACAAGCTGCGACGAACTGTTCGAAGATAGCAGGGCGGCCGATGCTGGAACAGTCGCGCCATTCACCTTGACAACTGTGGGGCTCGGCAGGGTTCCGCTCAAGTCTCCGCCCGCGGTCGTGCTCATCAAGCAGCCGCTGCTGGCATTTGACAGATCGGCGCAGGCCGGACGCGTCTGCGTGAAAGCTCCGGTGCTCTGCGTAAACGAATTCAACCACTCATGGGCAACGCTCGCTATGGATGCCGGCAGTGGGCCGCCGGCGTCCTGAGATATACTGCCGGTGGTTCCGCTCCAGCTCAGTACGTCGTTGTTCGTGGAACTGGCCGGACCCTGCACCAGATTGGTGCAGGTGGTCGACGTGACATTGATGAGGGCGCAGGGGGTGGTGTTATTGATCCCGGCGTAGACGATGTTATTGGCGAGGCCACTGGGCGCGGTGGCACCGCTCGACTGCACGGCGACGCCGCTGTTGCCTCCGCCCGTACTCTGCAACTGTGTTCCCTGAATCGTGCCCGACACGTCCAGCGCTGTGGTCGGAACCTTATCGATGCCCACCTGATCGTTGGTGGTATCGGCATCGACAACCGCCGTGGTTCCGTTCTGCGCAAAGAGGCGCCAGGCAGTCGTGCCATCCGTCACCGGCTGCACAGAAATCGACTTGAACACGGCGCTATTGGTGGCGAGATCGAGGGTGCTGGAGGCGCCGGCCTGCAGGGAGTTGGTAAACCCATTCAATCCCGAAGAGACCTGGTTGGCCGTAGCCGAAACGATCTGATTACTACTATTGGTTCCGGCGACGTTGGCTGAGGCCGGAACCGAGCCTCCGTTGACTTTGGCGACGCCAGGATTGGGAAAGGTCCCCGAGAGATCTCCTCCCGCCGAGCCGCTTGGAGGAAGCGCGGACGGGGTTCCGCTCACCTGCGAATAAGCCACTTGCGCGCAGTTGGCGGTTCCATTTGCGGTTACGCCAGTGGAGTAGTTCGAGCCAGAGCACTGCGCTGGCGTCGAGGCTAGGGCCGTAGCCGTGGAGGCGTTGCCGGTGAGCGCTCCGGTGACATTGCCGACCAGGGTCCCTGAAAAAGTCCCACCGGGCGGCGTTAGTCGCGTGCAAGGGGAATTGGCCGTCGAATTGAGTGTCAGACTTCCGTTGTAGGTTGCCGAGCAGTAATCGGTTTGGTAGAGCAAAGAGCCGCTGTCATTGAACGCTAGCGCGGAAGCTCCGTCGCGGCGGATGCCGATCACATAGTTGGAGTTTCCGGCGGCAGTAGCATCCACGTCCAGGGTGGGCTGACCCTCATCATACGTGTTCTGAAACACGTTGTCGCTGCCAGAGATCTTCAGCGATGTGTCGCTGGACCCACCGAGGGCGATATGGCTATTCTCAAAGAAGTTTCCGACTCCGCCAGCATTGATATTGACGCCCTTTTCACCTCCGCCCGAGTTCCAGGTTCCGGCCACGGTATTGCAGTGAAGCCCGTAAAAGCGGTTGGCGTTGACCAGATTGTTCGTGGAGTCGAGCAGGACGCAGGTTTGGGTATCGATACCCTGAAGATTGGTGGAAGTGTTGAAGTACTCTACGTTCTGCGACACGGCATTGGCAAAAAGAAATGCCGTCTGGTCGTATTCGGTTACCAGGTCGTTGAAGCGCCCGTTCTGAAAACTGGTGAAATTAAACCCGGACCACGTGCTGGTGGCTCCCGTGGGCCCCAGGCAAGTGATACCTTCCATGCGAACGTCGTAGTCGGCAGCAGAGCCAGCGGCGAAGCAGGGGCCGGTAAGATTCTTGACGATAGTTAGCTTCGATCCAGCGCCCAACACACACTGCTGCGTGGCCAGGGTGAGCGTGGTTCCGGTAGTGAGGTAGGTACCGGCCGTAAGCAGGGTACAGCCATTGACGCCAGCGGCATTGATCGTGTTCTGGATTGAGGTGGCGTCGTTGGTCGAGCCGTTGCCAGTGGCGCCGCGAGCCTTGGCATTGAACACCTGTCCGCCGTTGTCGGTGACGGGGCCCACCACCGAACCCGCCTGGCCGGTGGTATTGTTGGCGAGCGTAGCCGAGCTGGCGTCCACGATCTGAGACGAGCTGTCGGTGCCTACTATCGTCTTGCTGGATGGAACGGCGGCGCCGTTGATCTTGGCGACGGTCGGGTTCGGGAAGTTACCTGAAAGGTCGCCTCCAGCGGCGCCTGTCTGCGGAATATTGGCGCACAGAAAATTAGTTCCGTTCCAGAGCCATCCTTGATTGGCAGCCGTGCAGGACGAGGGCGCGCTGATCTGTGAGGCCGCGATCATCTCCACCGGAAAAGTCTTGGAGCTGGAGCGAACCGAATTAAGATTCACCGGCGAACCCGAAACCGGCACTACCCAAATTTCGCTGAAGTAGTACCCACCCAGATTGTAAAGCGCGGTATAGGAAGTGCCGCTGGGATTGGAGCCGGAATTGGGAATCAGGTTGACGGTAAAGACACCACTCGTAACCGTGACAATCGACTTCGAACCCATGTAGACGGGAGTCGTGTCGGCGGCCGTGAAGGTGGAATTGGCCGTAACCGTGATAGTTCCGCTGGGCGTAGCGCCGGTGGGAGTATGCACGGTATCGGCAACCGTAGTGGTCACCTGGCAATGCGCAACTTGCGCCAGCACTGCCCACAGGCCCAGTAATAGCGCTACGCGCACGAGGATGACTTCAAATGGGGTATTCTCAGATCGCATCCACTCTCCCTGTTACTCTCCGACTTGACCCGATTCGACGCGCTCCACACACATGATCTGCAACTCGCGCTGACGGCCATCCGGGTCGAGCGCGGCCACGATGTCGAAATGTCTATCCTGTCCGGCGTTCGGATTGGTTTGCGAGGGCAGCGTCACGCGCATGGCCGGAAGCACTCCCGGCTGGTAGCGCATTCGCATCCGGCAATTGGCTCCGGCGAAGATGGACTGTGCAGCTTCGCGCTCCAGGCCGCTCAATTGCTCGATGGATACCCAGGCCTTGACGTAAGTGGTCCAGGCGTAGATCACCTGGCCGGAGGCGTCCTGCGAGCCCGCCTTCTGCTCGATCGTGACAAGATTTCGAAGTTTGCCCGCCTGGATCATTTATCCCCTGGTGGGCGCAACGTCCATCACACGCAGGCTCCACAACAGCGACTCGATGTGATGGGGCAGAACGCTCATGCTCTTCGGCGACGAGGCTTCGCGGTTTTCGTACCAGTTCGAAACCAGCATCATGATGGCGATCTTGGCGCGTTCCGGGACCGCCGAATCGTCGGCGGAGTAGCCCGCCATGAACGGGATTTGTACCGCGTTCGGAACGTAAAGCACGCTCGGCCAATACTGGCCGGCTTGCGGAAAGACGCGCGGCGGTTCGCTGATGGCGTCCACCAGGAAAGACGCATTGGTTGGATTCGAGGGATCGGTGGTCCCGCTGATCTTGGTCCAGGCCTGCGAAGCGCTGGCCACGTAAGCCATGATGGGCAGATTGTCGCCGCTGGTGAACGGGCTGCCATTCCCCGTGGGCGGTTTCCAGACTCCATTCGCCGGGATAATCAAGGGCGAATAGGCCAGCTTCATCATCTGGGAGTAGTTCCAGAGCGTCGTGCTGTACTGGGGCAGTGCGTAGTAACTGGGCGGATAGGCTTGCTGGCTCATGGTGGTGTCCGTGAAGTACGGAAACGAGTCCATCACCAGGACGTAGCCTTTTTGCACCCAGGAGCGGCGGCAGAATTCCTCCGTCAACTCGCGTGCGGCCGTGATCATGCCGGCGATCATGCCGTCGTCGTCGGCCCAATTCACCCGCAGATAGGCCTTCATGTCCGTGAGCTGAACCGGCTCACAGGCAGGCGGATTGGCGGGATCGTTGATGACGTAAGACATTTGAAAACAGGATTTAGGATTTGGGAGCTAGGCTAGGAATGTTGCTAAATCCTAGCTCCTAGCCCCCGGTTTGTTACGTGAGTGTGACGCCTTGCTGTGACAGTAACTGCCAGAAGTAGTTAGTGCCGTCGTAGACGGCCTGCAGCAATATCACAACTCCGGCGTGCGCCGCGAAAGTGGCGGTCGTCTTGGGAGTGCCGGTGCCGTCGATGATCTTGCCGCTGGCGGCGGTTACGGTATGGGCGTGGGCGGTTAGGCCCACCACGGTAAGAGTTTTGCCGAGATCCGCGGCGGCTGGCGTGGCCAGCGTTGCGGCGTCCACCGACGTGGCGGTGATCTGAACCAGATTGTCGGCATTCGGGAAAAGCACGGCGTCCGTAGCGCCGGCCAGCGACACGGGTGCTGCGGCGGCGCCGAGCTGATTGATGGCCGTCGCCAGCACGCCGGGATAGTCTGGCGAAGTCGAAGAAACGAGACCTACTGACATTTGATTCTCCTTTGCAGGGATGGTTTGTTTCAGGGCGGGCGCGGAGGCTACCGAAGTAGCCCCCTCCCCTTAATCCCTGGTTTAGGACGCTGCTTGCGTGAGGTACTTCACCGGGTGAGTTCCGGCGTCGATCAGGTTGCCGTCGTAGCGGGCGAAGCCGATGAAAGCCACCTGGCCGTAATCGGCAAAGCGCTCCACCAGGCGAACCACCGCCAGCTCTTTCACGCGGCGCAGAATGTACTTCGAGAGGTCGCCGAAGAGCACGGTTTTGTTGTTAACGGCCACTTGCGGCATCGACTGGCTGTACACGATGGGATAACCATAGATCGATTCCAGCTTGCCGTTCTGCGGATTGGGCAGAAAGAGCGGCCGTCCGTACTTGTCGAGCAAGGCCGCGAGCTTCTGCCAGGTGGCATCGTGCATCACGAACTTGGCGTTGGGACGATACATGGGATCGACCTGAGCCACCAGGTTGATGAGGTCGGTGGAACCAATCGAGGTCCCGCCCGTTTCAGACCCGCCGGTATTGGTGCTGGAACCGGCCGCCGTGTTGCCGGCGGTGGCTGCCGAGATGATTCCCGTGATGTGGCTGGAGCTGCTGCCAGTGCCGTTCACGATCTCGGCTTCCAGGAAGCGCGCCAGACGAATCGCAAAGGCTTCCTTGAGGAAGCTTTCGAGATCGAAGGCGGAATCCTGCAGCAGTTCGAGGGACACCTTGACCATCTTGGTATCCACCTTGTAAGCGTTGAAGGTGAGATTACTGATGGTCACGTCCTGGTCGGACACCTGCGCGCCTTCGCCAACGTACTCCGCTAGGTTGGAAACGTCGGTACTGGTGGGGTACGGCAAGGGCTGTCCTGTCGCCGTGGGCAGATCGCGCACGTTGGCGACCAGTTGTCCATAAGCCTTCAGTGCGATGTCAACGTCGTAGACGAAGCCCTGGGGCACAAAGACGGAAGTAGCAACCGACGCCGTGGGCGAACCAATGCCCATGTCGCGCTGCTCTTTGAAACGCGCCAGCTCGTGCGGCAAGTCGTCCTGTTGCACAGTGCGGCTCTGGAGCAGATTGCCAACATTCTTGCCGGTGGCAGCCCAATAACGGAAGGCGGCGCGCTCTTCTTTCGATTTGCGGGCAGCAACTCGCTTCTCATCGGAGCTGCGCTTCTCATCGGCTTCATCATCGTAGTCAGTAGCGCCAGAGACGATGGGGTCTCTAGGCGGAGCGGTGCGGGCGCCCATTTCGCGCTCGCGGCGCTCGGCGTCCTCAAGACGGGAGACGGTCTCCTGGTTGGATTTGATCTCGCCGATCAGCTCGTCGTACTGCTTGCGCTGCTCGGGAGACATGGAGCCCTTTTCGGGAAAGCACTTCTGCGCTTCCTCGTTCAGGGTGAGATTCAGAGCGCGAAGCTCTGTGATTCGGTCTTTCAAAGTAGTACACCTCTTGCTTGATCTATGGCTCCCGCCGCTCGCCGAGCTGAGCGATGCCACGACGTTCCCTGCGCACCGCGCCTGGGAACTGAAACTTGTTTTTTGGGAAAAGCCGCAGACCTGAAAACCAGGTCTGCGCTACCCTGAGGATTTACATTCGGCTCAGAACGCGGGCAAAGTCACGCATTCGAACGATGGTATCCTGATCGTATTCAAATTGGTTGGCATCCCGACAGAGCAGGCGATTCAAAACCTCTCCAGGAGCGCCGTCCGGCCACAGGTTGCGAACGTCAACCGATGTTGACGGATAGGCCGGGTAAGTCACCGGCGAAACGTCGAACAGATCGACATCGGTCAAGGTGCGCTTGACGACATCGCCAGACTCGTCCCACTCCTGTTTCATGACCGTGAACCCGAAAGAGCACTGAGAGATGTCGCCGCGGGCAATCGAGACCCGCAAGTCTCGGCCCATCTGAGTGTCGGGAAGGTCACACTCAAACTCCAGGCCGTGATCGTCCTCCATCAGACGCAGCGTTCCGGCAGCCGAGCGGCCCAGAATGCAACTCGAATCGTGATTAAAGAGGCAGCGCACGTCGGAGCGCGGGTCGGCCAGGGTGCGCGCGAAAGCGCCCTTCTGGACGTACTCGGTGAAGCCACCCAGATCCTCGGAAGGCTGGCCAAAGACGGAAGCATAGCCCTTGATGATGTTGGAGTCGCCGATAGCGCGGACTTCCGAGCCCGGAAAGATGCGAATTTCGCGTTTCATGTTATCCCTCAACCTACCAGGACAATCTCAACGCCGGCTTGTACGGCGCTGGCCACGATGGCCATGGCCGTGATACCGCCGATACCGGCTCCGGCGCTGACCTCGCAGAACGAAATTTCAGCCTCGGGTACCAGGTCGAGCACCTTGAGCGAGCCGCCACCCTGCGCCGTCCAACTGACAGCCAGCGACGGACCATTGACAGCCGAAACGTTGCGCACATACCCGAACTGCGCGGGCGTTACCGGGAAAGTCGGATTCCAGGTCAAAGTGCTGTTGGTGGCAGGAAGCGCTGCGCCCGAAGTGACGGCCGCCGATTGGGTGTAATTGGTTCCAATCGCAATCGGGGTCGCATTCTGTTTAGTTTCGGTTCCGGTCGAGCCACCAGCGGCCGTGATGTACACGTTGTAGCCGGTGGCTGGCGATGAAGCCGAAGGACTGGTTACTACCAGAGTTCCGCTGGAGGCTACGGTTTCGGAAACGCTCTCCGCCGAGGGCAGGCTTTCGCCTTGCGGAGCGTTCACGTAGGTGATTTTCACCAGGTAATTGCCGGCCACCATAGAGCCGCCAGTGCCTGGAGTACAGACCGGCTGCGCGGGAGGAGCCACCCCGAGCAGCTGTCCGGCCTGGTAGCTGCTATTGACGCCGCTGTACTGCAGGCCAGTGATCGACTTGACGAACGCCTGATTGCCCAGGTTATCGCCCAGTTGGATGGTTTCGGTTTTGATTGCCTGGATGCCCATTCATGACCTCAGATCGGAGATACAACCATCCAACA
This sequence comes from Terriglobia bacterium, assembly GCA_035946735.1. Lineage (GTDB taxonomy): Bacteria > Acidobacteriota > Terriglobia > UBA7540 > UBA7540 > Gp13-AA77. Next base: position 29,967 of record DASYYZ010000017.1, on the reverse strand, counting down.
TCTTCGCGGCCGCCAGATCGGATAGATCGTGGTCGGGAGTCAGCATCCACTCACTGCGGGTGAGGTACAGGTTTTGCAGGCAATCGCGCGCGGCTTCCGATTCTTTTTCGGGAAGAGCCGATCCTGGCTGGAAACCGGAATCGCGCAACATCAACAGCATTTCCGCCAGGCCGTGAACTGCCGGAGAGAAGATGCGCTCGAAAGTGCGATAGTCCAGGTTCTTGCGAGTCAGCGCCCGGCCTACTGCGTCCTTAAATGGACGCAGATAAGCGGCGGCGGCGCGCAGCGAATTGGTCTCGGCGGGCGCTCCGCCATCATCGCTTTTCCCTGAACCCTGACCCCCGGCCCCTGGCCCCTGCGGAGCACCCGCTGGCTGCTTATTGACTCCGCCCTGACCGGCGAGAGGTTCGCCGCTTTCAGTATCCGGCTCCTCAACTTCGGGGCCGTCGATCGCCATGTTTACGGGCCGCCAGTAGCGCGATCCCGTGCCATCCTCTTTCGGATTCAGATCCTCGAACTCGCGCGCATCGTCGTCATTCAGGAAACCCCACTGAATGCCAGCGCTGTAAAACTCCTTCTTGGCGGCGGCGTCCGGCATGGTGAGCCGGCGGCAATCGATCTTGGCGAAAAACACCTTGGCGGCATTGCGTCCAGCCGGAGGTTGCGGAAAGAGCTTGCGCTTTAATTCCTGTTCCCAAGCGCTTACCCACGGCGACAAAGTGTAATTGACGAACTCCAGGGCCACCTGCTCGGCATTGGCGCGGCTGGCGCCGGTCTCGCCCAGCATGGTCACCGGAACGTGAAAGAGCGCGGCCACTTCGGAGCGCTGCGCCTTGCGCGCGTCCACCATCTGCGCTTCGCTCGGCGTGGTCCCGATCTTCTCGTACTTCATGCCGTTTTCAAGGACGGCTACGCGATGCTGATTCTCTCCGCCTTGCGCCTCCTGCCAGGTGCGCTTGAGCGCCTGTACCTGCGGGTCTTTGAGCATGGCCGGAGTGGTGAGAACTCCGCCAGGAATGGCGCCATTACCAAAGAACTTGGCGGCGTGCTTTTCGATGGCGAGATACAAGCCGATCAACTGGCGCGCCAGCTGCACTACGTCCTGACCCATGCGGCCGTCAATCGACAGGCCGGGGATATGAATCATGTCCTCTTTTCTGATAGCGCGCGGGAGGCCGACAAAGCGTCCATCGTCGGTCTCGGGACTGACGCTGCGCATTCCGTCCGTGGTCTCGTAGAACATGACGCCGGACTTGAGGGAACGGCGCGGCTTAGTCTGCGATGGATTGTGCGGCCACAAGGCTACCGGGCGACCAGCGCCATCGCGCTCGATCTCGGCATAAGCGTTACCCCACAGCAGCATGTGGGTTTGCAGCGTCTTGATGAAAGTGTGCGTGGTCATCTCTTCGTTGGGCTCGTAACGCAGCACATCGTAGAGAGCGTGATCGGTGGCCAGACGCTTGGCGTGGCGCTTGAATTTTTCTCCTACCTCGATGCGCTCGTAAACGTTGAGCGGCTGCGAGGCGATGGCGGAGCCGATGATGTCCACACAGGCGTAAACGTCGCTCACCTGCAGCGCGGTCATCTCCGAAACCCGGATGCCGCTGTCGGTGCGGCCTCCGTTAAAGATGTCTAAAAGCCACTCCGCTGGATAAGAAAGCGGGGTAGCCGGGTTTTCCAGAGAAGTCCTCAACTCGCGTTTCAGGTCTGCGGCTTTGGCCGGCCAGATCGCGTCGCGGAAAATTCCAGTCTGTAACATAGGGGTTAGGGATCAGGGTTCAGGGTTTAGTGGGGGACGGGAAGGCTTTACCTTTCACCCTGACCCCTAGCCCCTGACCCCTATATAACAATCAGCCCGCGTTCGTAATCGGGGCCTTCAAGCGCCAGTAGTGCCCGGCCTAGCGCCATGATCTTGGCCACCTGGCCGTCGATCTTTTCCGTGGACTTGGCTTTGTCCGGCTTGAGATTACCAGCCGGGTCCTGAGAGACGGCCAGATTGGAGGCCATCCAGTTCATCACCGCGTTATTGCCGTGCTCCAGGCGCTTATCGGAGATGAAGCCGAGATACCACTTGGTAGGACTCGACATCGTTCTGAATATTTGCCGGCATTCCACCATCTTCAGGCCATCAGATTGCAGCTTGGCGGCCAGATCGGAGCAGTTCCAGGGATCGTAGGCTACCTCTTCGATTTCGAAGCGAGTGGCCAGCTCGTTCACATCGCGGCGCACAAAATCATAATCCACGACGTTGCCGGGAGTGACCCGGATAAGGCCACGATCAACCCAAACATCGTAAGGAACCCCGTCACGCTTAGAGCGGCGAGCGATAGCCGATTCCGGCAGCCAGAAAAAGGTGAGTCCTTTGTAAACCAGTCGTCCATCGATCTCCACCGGAAATTCAAGGTCGAGCGCCGTCAAGTCCGAAACAGACGAAAGGTCCAGGCCAGCAAAGCAGCGCGATCCCTGGAGTTCATCGGCAGAGACGCGCCCGGCGGCGGCGTGCCACTCCGCCATGTCAATCGCACGGGAGGCCTGCTCGGTCCACTGATTGAGATCGAGGCGGCGAAAGGTGTTTTGGAAGGCCGGAGTCTCCTTGGCTTTTTCGGCCTGGGTGCGGAGATAATCGAGCTTCTTACTGACCCCGAGATTGGGGTTGGCTTTAATCCAACAGCTTTCGTCGCGCCAATCGTCGGTGTCATCAATGGTGGCGATGTAAGCGAAGAAAGAATCGTCCTCCAGCGCCCCTTCCAGGATTTGCGTGGCCCGCTGGTGAACTTCCCAGCAGATCGTCTTGCGATCGTAGCCCGCCGTGGTAATGCCGATAATCAGAGGCTGGCGGCGCGCCGAAGTCGCCGTATCCAGAACATCCCAGACCTGCCGGGTCTTATGAGCGTGCAGCTCATCGACTACCGCACCAGAAACGCTGAGACCGTCCAGGGTATGAGCGTCGGAGCTAAGAGCCTGTAATTTAGAGCCTGTGCGCAGAACTGAAATTGAATCGCGATAAAACGATGTCCACTTGCGCAATTCCGGGCTGCGCTTCCCCATGCCGGCGGCGTACTCGTAAACGATCTTGGCCTGATCCTTCTTGGTAGCAGCGGCGTAGACTTCCGCGGCGGCCTCGTGGTCTGCAATCAGCAGATAGAGGGCGATGCCTGCAGCAAGCGGTGACTTACCGTTTTTGCGGGCGACAGAGATGTAACCAGTACGAAACCGACGCGTCCCGTCTTGCCTTCGCCAACCGAATAGAGGGCGGATAATAGCATCAGACTGCCATCGCTCAAGGTGAAAGGGACGGCCGGCCCACTCTCCCTTATAATGGCGGAGGAGTTCGAAGAATTTGACAGCTCGATCCGCGGCTCCGGCGTCGAACCAGAGGCCGCGCGATTCGGAGCCGGATAGGTCTTTTTCGTGACGCGCATAAGCAAGGCGAACAAGACGCCCCACGCTATCCATGCCATCAAGACCCACATTGCTGTTTTCATTGGACACTCTCGCGCTCGCCTTCGGAGCCAAACAGGAAATTCTCAGTGGGGTCGTCCACCGGATCACCCAGACCTTTCAAGCGGACCCGGCTGGATGGCGTCATGCCAAATTCGGCCAGAATCTTCATCATGCGTTCCATCGATTTAGCGGCGATGGCCAGATAGGGATTCCAGATCAGTTGTTCAGGGTTCGGAGTTCGGGAGTTCGGAAAAAGCTCGATAGCTCCGTCTCGCGCCACCCTGTCCGGAACGCACATCAATCCCAGTTCATGAACCTTTTCTTCCGCTTCCACCCAACGCGCAAACTCGACGCAATAAGCGGCGATAGCGGCGCGATCCAGGCGCGAAATCAATCCTAGCGAGGCCAATGCCGGACAAATCCGCTTCCATTCCTTGCGCGCTACTCCGCGCACGTGCTGCGGACAACTGGGAATCTCGGCTACCACGCTAGGCTCGGCATCCAAAGGCCGCTTTCCGGGATTGCCGGCCAGGGCCTTGAGAGACGTGGGGGTGGGTTTGCGTCCTCGCATTTACATCACAACCGGGTACGCCATGGTCACCGGATCAAAGCTGGAATCGGGCCAGCCCATGTCGGACAGCTCAAAGGCGTCCAGAAGATGACGGCGATCGTAGATCGCCTCTACATTCCCGAGAGAGTCTTGCGACTGTGACAGCTTTTGCATAGTCCCTGCCCATTGGAAAGCGACCAGTCTCCGCCCTTGGTTAGCGGGACGATGTGATCGGCTTCAGTGGCCGGGACCAAGCGGCCGGAACGTTCGCAGAAAACGCACAAGGGATGACGGTGCAACACCAGAATCCGCCAGCGGCGATGATGGCGATCATAGCCGCGAGCGGAAGCGCTGGCGCGAGGGTCGGAGGAATAAATTGGTTTATGCCGGGCGCACGGCCCGCCCGAGGTTACTTCGCGGCAGCCGGGCGCAGGGCAAGGCTTGGAATTCAGGATCGGCATAAAAATCCGCAGACCTAAAAACCAGGTCTGCGCTACAAAACTACAAAACGGAACGGCCTTCCCAGGCGTTCGGAATTTCGTATTCCATGACGCCGGCCATGATCTTGGGACGGAAAGACTCTATACGCTCCTGCTGATACTTGCTTTTGTTGACGTACGCCGATTCCAGTTCTCGTTGGCCAACACCCTGCGCCCTAAGGCCGTGCTCGAAAGCGGCGCGCACCCGGCCTACCGCTTGCTGGCGGTCGGTGAAGGAAATCCAATCCACGCCCTTAGGCTCTTTGGCTAGCCTCGACTCCTTGCGCAATTTATCGCGTTCCCGACTGCGTGCGGACATAGCTCTACGACCTATTCTCCGAATTTTGGTGAATTCGGTTAACCCTTCTAGGGCTGTCTGAGGGTTGAATATCTGACCAGGCTGGTAAGTTCGCCCATTCGGGCATTGCCTGCGATCAACCCTCAGAAAACCCCATCATAGTTACCGTTCGTGTGGTACGGTTTTGGCCAAGTAACGCCTCATGCCGCGTGTAAAGCTTTGACGGTGCTAGGGAAATTTTGATTTTGCATCATCAAATCTCCCTTTCGGCGGAGCCTTAATACAATCTGGTGGACAGCGCCACAAGATAGCCGAAGAGCCCAGGCGATCTCTTTTTCCTCAATGCCACAGCGCCAGTACCACCACAGGCAGGCGGCCTGATTCAAGATTCGTCCTGTCCATTTGGATCGATCGATTGGGAATAAGCGACGGATAAAGCCATCGTCAAAAGCCCACTCCGGGGCGTCGTGGCGCGGCGTGGGCAGACGGTCCACACTGAAGCCTGGGCCGGCCTGGATAATATCTATCATACCAAGAGATTGTCTTTCGCGGGTGGTTGGTGCTAGATTTGAAACGGGCATTCAATTGTCCCCCTCGTGGCCGGCGCCGGTGATAATCTTTTGTCGGAGTATTCCGGCGCTGGCTTCGTTTTCGAGAAAAGCCGCAGACCCAAAAACCGGGCCCGCGCTACCCTTCTTTAACTTCGGAAGCGATAATGTCTGCTCTTGCCTTCCTCGATTTTTTGATGGTGAATCATCCAGCGATAAGCTGCCCAACAGATAACGGAAAAAAATCTGTCGTAGATGGCGGTCAGGATGCGATTTGTCAACTTTTCACCTCTACCCCTTGAACGAGCACTGCAGGGCTTCGATATACCATCGACTGCCGGACCAGCGTGTAAGCGCTTCCCCGGCACTCTGAGAGTTGACATCACGAAGCTGTCGATGGCATATCGAAAACCTCCAGTATGAAGAGTCCCGCGTCGGCTTCGCGAGCGAGCTTGGCCGCCTGATAGGCTGCGGCTCGGACCCGTTCCTCTTCGCGGGCGGCCTGGTACCACTCCACCAGAGTTTTGCGGCTAATGCGGCCACTTTCCGCATCGCGCTTAGCCTTGAGTTCTTCGCGGTGCGCCAGGTAGTAAGCGCGGCTGCGCTCTTTTTTAGACATTTGAATCCTCCTGGTACAGCAGGCTCGCCGATTCCGGCTCCGGGTCGGCGGGTTTGGCTGGCCTTCCGCCCTTGCCTTTCCCTGTCCCCTTCGCGGGTCGAAGAGCGGCTTCTTCTTCCTCGGTCAGATCCCGGAAACTCAAGGTGGCTTTGTCGAAGTACACAGGCCGGGCGCCATAATCGCCGTTGCGGTTTTTGGTGACCGTGATGCGCGCCGTGGCCTCGTCCTCACGCTCGAAAGTCTCCAGGAATTTCCGCCAGATGAAAATGATGGTGGTGGCGTGCTTCTTCTTGGCAGCCGAGCCGTGCAAGCGGTCGTTGTTGGAGGCGCGGCGGGATTCACCTGGCTGCAGCTTGCGAAGCTGCGAAACCAGGATCACCGGAACCGCCATACTGTTGGCGAGAGACTTGCAGGCCGAGGCTACGGCCGACTGGCGCTCCAGCTCGTCTTTGCCGGGCGACCAAACCAGCTCGTCGTAATCCACAATCACGAAAGAGAGATTCCCGGCGCGCTTCATACGCTTGGCGGAGGCCGAAACCCGCGCCATAGTGATCTCGCCTTCCAGGATTTCGCACTTGGAGCACTGCTCGCTAGCGGCGGACATCAAGGCCCGGAAATCGGAATCGGTTAGGCGCTCGGGAAAGCGCATTTTGTAGCGCTCCACGTTGGCGCGCGTGGCCAGCTCTCTAGCCAGGAGTTGCTCCTTGGACATCTCGGCGGAAGCGTGCAGACCGTGATGACCAGAACTACAGGAGTGCCGACGCGTCTGTGAAGCCAGCAGGGTTTTCCCCGCGCCCGACTCGGCGGCGATGATGACCAGTTCGCCGGCCAAGAATCCGCCAGCAACTGCGTCCACGGTCTTAATGCCGGTTTCGACGCGCAGTAGGTTGCGGGTTTCCAGCATTCCGAGCAGCGATTGAGCGGAGGCGCGGAAGCTCGCCGATGGCTTGGAGGCCTCGATGCCGGCCTCGGTATCGAGAATCCGGGAAACGGCTTGCGCGGCGATCTCGTGGGCGCGGTGGGATCCGGTTGCGACTTCGCTTTCGATCAGGCGGCCGAGTTCGCCAAGCTTGCGCAGGTGCGCTTTCTCGCGAATGATGGCGGCGTACTCACGCACCATCTGCGGGGCGGCGCCAGGGCCCGGAGCGCTGGAGAGCGCGTGCACGTAAGCCGAGCCGCCCGCAGTGGCCAGTTCTCCCGAGCGGGTGAGGTATTCCGCCACGGTCAGCACGTCATAGGCTTCGCGGGTGGATGACAGCGCCAGGATGGATTCGAATACGGAGCGGTGTCCCGCGGAGTGGAAGTCGGAAGCCGTGATGAGGTCGATGGCGGAATTGAGCGCCGAATTATCGAGCAGAATAGAGCCGAGTAGGGCGCGCTCGGAATCGAGATCGGAAAGCGGTGCGGCCTGCTTGGTACCAGGAGCGGGCGCGGCAGGCGCGAGGTCCGCTGCCTTCAGTAGCGGCGTTTTGGCGATGAAGGCTTTTAGCTCTTCCTGACCCCTAGCCCCTGAACCCTGACCCCTGTTCTCAACCCAGGCCGTGAGGTCTTTGGCGTTGGGGAGTGAAGTCAGCTTGACCGAGCACTGATTGACCAGGGCGCGAGCTACGGTGTTGGCGTGCTCTAGGCCGGGCTTATCGGCGTCTGCCAGAATCACCACATGCTTACCGGCCAGGGCGGCGGCGTAATCGTTCGCCCATTTGCCGGCGCCGTGCGGATTGCAGGTGGCTACGAAGCCAAGCTCGCGGGCCGTGGCCACGTCCTTTTCGCCTTCCACGAAGATGATGGGATTGGCGGCGGAGGCTCCGGCTTCGGGCGCGAGCAGATCGGGGAGACGATAGAGGACGCGGCGAGCAGGCTTGGGGAATTTGACTTTACACTTGCAATCCCGGTCGCACTTGAGGTGAAAAACCCACTCCAGGCCCGTCTCCGGCATTCCCGGACGGCGCTGTAAAAACTTCTTGCCGGGGAAGCGCAGCACTTCGAAGAGTAGGGCGCCGGTTTCGTCGAGGTAGGGATAGACGGCTTCCGCGCCGCCGAGCGAGTTCCAGTTATTCGATAGGAAGAGATCGGAGAGTTTCAGGCCGATTTTGGCCAGGATGGAATCGGTGGAGCAGCCCGCAAAACACTTGAGCAGGATGCGGTCGGTAGTGGCCGTGATGGTGAGCGACGGGGTGCGGTCCGCGTGCGCCGGACAACGGGCTACCCATGTAGCCCCCCCCCCCCCCCGCTGCGGGCGGAGTGGACACACTCCAACTTCGATAATAATTGCGGTGCTGTCATCAGCCCCCCACGGGCTACTTAGCTAGCCTGCCCCAAGACAGTCTTGCGCGCGCTATAAAAAGCGCTGGCCCCTTCCCCTTCAGGCCGGCGCTACTCTGCGGTGTTGATGCCCAGGATGTACCACTTCAAGTGCTTGGCGATGGCCTCGGCGGTGGACTGAGCGCCATGCGCCGAGTTGAACTTATGAACCGAGTAGGCGAAGCAGACAACCCCATCGGTGTTTTTGACCACGGCGCTGGCGTCCTGATCGGAGCCGTACTTGCCGAGCAGCCACTTCTCGGCGGTGGATGGGTCTTTGCCGTGCGAGGATACCACGGTGATGATGAACTCGGCTTGGGATCGATCCGAAACGATGGTTACGGGAGTGTGCTTGGTCATAATGGCCGAGGCCAGGTAGAGGTAGAAATTGTAGTCGCCGGGCTCGATGTACACCCTGGAGCCACTCGGAATCGGAATACCGGTGGCTTTTTTGACGGCGTACGCCGGAGCCAGATATGTAGCACAAATCAAAGCAAGCTGGATGGTCTTTTTCATACCATTCCTTTCAGTCTTTTCGCCGCGTACTCACCGGAACTAGAGGGCCATGCCACAGCCACCCGGATTTCACTTTCCTCATCTCGGCACTGCCTATGGTCACACACTTAGCAATCAGGTTGCCAACATTAAAAAGTCCTTGCTTTTTCTTTGGCCCTGAGCGCATAATGTGCTCCACCGACTTAATCAGGTTACGTTGATTAGGTGGTTTTATCAAGGTGCACAACGAGGTAACGCACATGGCTGCTATCGAAAAATTGGAGTTCGCGAAAAAACTCAAGGCGGCGCGGGAGGCTGCTGGCCTCTCGCAGGACCGCGCCGTGAGACTGGGTAGCGTGTCATTCTCAGCCTGGGCGCAGTGGGAGCGCGGAAGCAATCTTCCCATGTTGAAGAGCGCCGGTTCCATCGTGTTGGCGCTGGGCAAAGAATCGGCCTTCCTGTTCGAGTGGATGGGATTCAGCCTGGAGCTGGCGCGGAAACTGGCGGCCACGGTCCAAGAATCAAACGACAATTCAAGGGGGACGTTATGATGAACAATCCAGTCACGTGGCTGCTTATGATTGCCCTGTACTTCATGCCTTACATCGTCGCCAGTGCACGCGAGAAGCGTAACAAGGGCGCCATCGGAGCCTTGAATTTCTTCCTGGGATGGACGCTGATTGGCTGGGTAATCGCCCTGGTTTGGGCGCTCTGCCATGACGAATCGCCGTCAAAGGCCGCCTCTTAGTCCTCTCAACCGGCCTCATAACCGGACTCGCCAATCGAACGGTGGCTCAGCCCATATCGTTCCGGTCTCAGTGTCGCGTCCGGGGTCGTCTGCGTCCCGGCGGCTGTTGTAGCCGGCGGGCGGAGGTATGCGGGAAAACCAGTTCTGGGCGAAGGCGCCGTAGCGCTTGATTCGGCGCTGGGGATGATTGATCAGCCATGCGCGGATCTTGGCGTACTCGGCGGTACGGTCCACGAACGGGAACGCGGCGGCGAGGGCCGAGTCCTGAGCCCTGGTGATCTTGAATTCCGGCGTTTCAAAAACGAAATCTTGCTGCTGCTTTTCTTTTTTCTCTATATTCTCTTCTTTTTGTATAGGTGCAATGACCTCACAGTCCACCTCGCAGTCCACCTCACCAGTTTTATTGACAGTAGGCGGCCAAACCAAAGTATCGCTTGCGTTTGTGCGCGTTCCATCGCTGCAATGAAATCTGTCAATCAAAATTGGAAAATTTCCGTGCTTTCCTGGAGTAATAAAACGCTTGATGTAACCTTTTTCCTCCAGCCTGGCAAGCGCCCAGGCGGCGGTACGATGCTTGACCTCGGCGCAGGTCAGCGCCTCGATAGCCACCGCCGAGCCCCACCACACTCCGGTTTTGTGGTCGGCCTTCAGTAGTAGGAGGATGTAGCAGAACATCTCGCTCTGACACATCTTCCCGCGCTCGATGTGGTCGAGCAGGCCGCGGCGCAAGGGTACGAATCCGGATGACATGCGAATCAAGGCTCCGAATGAGTTTTGGTCTGATTTTGGGGGGTTTTTCAGAAAAAGGAGTGCCCTTTTTCAATTTTGCGGGTGTGTGTGCGTGATTTAGTCGGGGTCTACAGAAACGGCGCGGCACGTCGAACAACCCCCATCCCTTTGATAACGAATAGCTAACACAATTCCATGTTTTTCAGACCCAAAAATAGCACGTTAAAGGCAACCAAATCAACGGGCTATTCAAATTGAAGTGCTTTGCTCATAACCCAAAGGTCGCTGGTTCAAATCCAGCCCCCGCAACCACGCCTTTCATAACGGCCTCTGGCAGACGGTAACTGATCTTCACTTCCAAGGTTTGCGGCTCCAGTGTAATTTCCTGCACCCACGCACGCATGAACCGCTTTCGCTCGGCGGGGTGCCCGGACTGCATCAGCTTGTCAGTTTGGCGGCGATATGCCATTACGGTTTTTGCATCGAGCTGTGGCGGCGCCATCACGCCTCGCCTGACCGTCAATGCCTCTCGCTGCGCAATCAGCTCGCGAAGTCGGGCATTGGCCCAAGATGCATCGGCAAATCCATCTTCGACGGCGCGGCGAATGTTAGCGATTTTAGCTTCGGTCGTCGCAATTTCCGTGCCGGCGGTGGCGCTGTCAGCGTGGCCCCCGTCCTCCTGCCAAACTCGCCGCAGCTCCGAATTGACTTGACGCGTGAACCCATCGGGGTCGCCGCACGAATTGAGTAGCTCGTCCAGCCCCTTGCAGACCTCCGATTCAACGTCTCGGCGTGGCACGTACACCCCCGGCCCGCAGCCCATTCCCTTTCGGTAGGGTTGGCTCCCACAAATGTAGTACTGCCCGCTCGACGTGCGGAACCCGACCATGTTGGCGTTGCACCGGGCGCAACGGAAGAGGCCGCCGCTCAAGAGGTATTCTGAGGTTAGACTCCGGCCTCGATTGCTCGGGATTGAGGCGGCAGCGGTCGCCCGTCGCCGGGCAGCGACGAGTGCGCGGGCTTCGTCCTCGGTGATGAGGGCGGGTTGCGCCTTGGGCACGATCACCCACTCGGACGAGGGCCGCTCGCGTCCTTCCTTCGTGCGCGCATTCCAAACTCCGTAACCGCAGAACTGTAGGATGACGCTCGGCTGAAGAATGGCGTTCCACGTCGAGAGGCCCCAATATGTCTTGCGGCGGGCGGGAATGCCTGCGCGATTGCAGAAGTCGCGAAGCTCGGCGAGTGACGCTCCGTTGGCGGCTAGCTCCACCAAACAGTGACGCGCCCACTCGTGCGCCGGGCGACCCGCGATGATAGCATCGTCAAGCGTCCAAACTGACTTGAGGATCGGGCGGCCCCGCTTGTCCTGGCCCCGTTCCAATCGCAACGAACGATAACCCCAAGGTGGCTGGCCGCCGTTCTTATAGCACCATCCCGTTTCAGGGTCACGGGCCTGCACGTTGGCACGGCATCCCTTGCGGGTGTGGAATGCGACCTCACGGCTATAGGCTTCGTTCTTGGCGAAGGTGATCGCTTCCATGTGGACGCCGGCTACGGTATCGGGGTCGATCTCGGGGTCATTCAGTAAAACGACTCTGATTCCCGCTTCTCTCAACTCTCGCACTTGAGTCTTTGCCCCCGCGCTGTCCCTTGAGAATCGCGAGAAATCGTGAACGAGAATCATGGAAACCCGCTCGGCCCTAACCCAAGCCAGCATCCGGTCAAACTCGGTCCGCTTGGCCCGACGCTGATACGCACTCACGGCCTCCCGAAACTCCATCACGATCTCAATACCTTGACTCTCCGCGTACTGTCGAATCTCGCGTAGCTGTTCGGGGATCGAAAGTCCACGCTCCTCCTGCTCCGCAGTTGAGACTCGTGCCCAGGCTACTGCTCTAGCCGGGCTCGAAACGAGAACGGCGGTTCCAGGCGCATGCAAGCCGATAAGCTCGTCCAACAGGCTATTCGTTGCGGGCATGAGTTCCTCCAGCCATCGTTATTCCGTCAGTGCCCAGCTCGTTGGAAGTCAAGCCGAACGGTTTAAGATGGCTGTCCATTATAGCCTCGCCAGTCCGCGTTGGACCAAACAGCTTCGGGTGATCCTTCGCGTAAGCGGCGGCAACGAGACGGGCAAGAACTTGCTCAGCAGAGCGAGCCTCCTCCGACCCTATCGGGTTGTCAGGCGTAACCGACCGCTCGAAACTGATCCGCGCTGCCATGTGTCTTGCTCACCCGTCGGCCATCACAGGACTGTGACACCCTAAGCCGATGCCCTCACCGCTGGTATCATCCAAGGGAAGGCAGCAGCGTAACGCCCCGGAACTGTCCAAATACACATCGTCGATTCGTAAGGAAGTGGGAAGCTCCTCAACTTGGCGACAGTGGCAATCCGGACAGGCCGGCTGATTGGGCTCCTCGCCGTCCTCGCCGTCGAGTTCCTCCAACTTGAGCCCGTACAGGCTCCCGTAGGTCCGAATGAAGCGCTTCCCGTGTGTCGCCACCAGAAACCATTCGACGGCTTCCGGGATGTGAACGAAGTCCGCCAGCTTAGTCACGTACTTGATAAGTTCGAAGACGGTCCGATGGTCGGCTCGCTCAATCCAGGTGATACGGCCCTTCCCTTGGGTTGAGCGAAGCCACGCGGCGTCGAGCGCGGCCTTCTCGATATAGGGACCATCGACAACGATGTTGATGTGTGGGTGCCACGTCCTCTCCTGCTCGTTGAACGTCACTTCTAGCACCGCCAGGGCACCGCGCACTTCATCCCAGAGTTTCGAATGGCGCAGCCGCCCGAAGGCTGAAAACAAGTCGTCGATGCCGCGCCTGAGTTCTTCGAGAGCGCAATTCTCCACGGTGAGGACGATGTATCGGGGGTCTTGAAGTTTTTCGAGGACGGGACCGAACTTGTGAACGGCGGCCATGGACCTAGCCCGCATTTCAAACGGGCAGAGCCTGTTCTTGCAGGTAAATCCAGGCCGCGCCCACAAGTGACCGTTGGCACAACGCCAGCCGCGAAACCACCTGTGACACTGCTCTACCTGCCCAGCCAAGCGGCGAAACCCGAAACCCCGGATTTGCCGGAGAGAATCCACCAGCACAGATTGCAGCCGAAGATACTCGGCCCAACGAGAGTTATGGGCTCGGGCGCGCGCACTCGCTTTCGTACACGAAAGCTCACGGCGGCGCGGCGCCCTGGATCGGTGCCACCAACTGCGCCTTGTGCCGACTTGTTTCCTTGTTATCAAGTGAAGCTGTTCCGCGCCTTCGGCGCTTTTCCACTGGCTCGCTCCGCTCGCCAGTGGCGCAGACTCTCTATTTCCGGCACCAGCATTCAGCGGCCTTCGGCATAATGAGAACGCGGGCGCGTGCCGTTCGCCGTCAAGGGTCGATTGGTCTGCGAGTCCATCGTTGCCCTCGCTTGGCCGCTCACGCCCGCGTCTGTGAGGCAAACTAAGATGTGCGTATGAAAGATGTCCAGCAAGAAACAGCGAGGCGAATGGAGAGCCGTCGTGGAAGTGTAACGTGCTATGTCTTGAGTGCCTTGCTTTGGAGGGCTCGCACTCGCATAGTGAACTTTTTTGAGAGTGCGAATTCCGATGGCCGGAAATCTAGTCCTTGGCCAGGGTCATCCGTAGGGCGCCGGAGCGAGAGATATGTTTCTGAAGCCTGGCCTTTGCGATGGGCGATTTGTAGGCTTCCCACCAATCGGACGGCTCGATGCGCAATCCCTTTCGGTTAAATTCGTCCAGCCAACGCTTCGACATCTCAACCCGCTGCTGTTGGAGTTGGCGGCACACGTTTTCGATATAATTGGGCTTTCCTTTGTGCTTGGCACAGGCCGCACGGATCGCACGCTGCCGTTTCAGGCGCTCGGGGTCCGACTGTTGGCTTGGCCTGCTTTCAAGCTCTCGAATCAGCCTCTCGCCGTTTTGCTGCCGCCCCACCGCGTTCGCTGCATCGTAATGAGACTTGCACACCCATGCTTGGCTCGGCTGCTTGAATGGCGCAAAGCCAATACCGCTGATAACATCTCCCTCGCAGCCGGGCACGCAACACTTTCGAGTGGCCGGAACTTCCTGGCCGTCCGTTAGTAGGGGCTCGTCTGTGATTCCTTGTTCGCTCAGAAATCGAAGAAAATCCGCATAGTTTTTCTCGGCGATGTCCATTCGAAACATGTCGGCGTGAGGCTTGCAAGCCGGGAGAGTGGCCCTGCCTGGAAGCCACTCGGTCGGCATTTCGTCGCAGCCTACGATGGCACATTTCGGCAAATTCAGCGGTGGGAGTCGGAGATCGTCTAGCGGTGAAGCCATTTGTGGCCCTCGACAAAGCAGGGCAGCGGGTTGCTCTGCATCCGACAGTATGATAACAATTTCGGGACGATGACTCCTCTCGAAACCTATCTGCGCGCCGTGAGCGAGATTCACGCCTCGGGCTCCGGTGTTCCTGAGACCAGTTATTACGCCGCTCTGTCAAACCTGCTGAACGAAGTCGGGGATAAGCTCAAGCCGCGCGTGCGCTGCATCATGGGCCAAGCGGACCGTGGCGCGGGACAGCCCGACGGCGGTCTGTTCACTCCCGACCAGTTTCCGAAGTCGCCCGTGCGCGTGCCGCTCAAGGGCCAGCTTCCTTCTCGTGGCGTTATCGAAGTCAAATCACCGAAGCAGGACGCGGGGATCACGGCGGACGGAGAGCAGGTAACGCGGTACTGGAACCGGTACAAGCAAGTGCTGGTGACGAACCTGCGAGATTTCGTGCTGGTGGGGCGAGATCCCGAGGGGGGCGCGGTCAAACTTGAGACGCACCGCTTAGCGGACACCGAAGCCGCGTTCTGGGCCTTGGCAGCGACTCCCCGTAAAGCAGATCAGGAACGCGGCGCGCATTTGGTGGAGTTTCTACAGCGCGCCATGATGCACGCGGCTCGGCTCTCTGCGCCCGAAGACGTGGCTTGGTTCCTTGCTTCGTATGCACGGGACGCAAAGGCGCGCATCGAGGGCGTAGACCTCCCGGCGCTAGGCAGCGTCCGGTCTGCTCTCGAAGAGGCCCTCGGCTTGAAATTCGAGGGCGAAAAAGGCGAGCACTTCTTCCGCTCGTCCCTGGTGCAAACCCTCTTTTACGGCATCTTTTCCGCCTGGGTGCTTTGGTTCAAGCGGCACCGGCACACGGACCGCGATCGCTTTGATTGGGCGAGCGCAGCGCGGCATCTGCGGGTCCCGATGATCTCAAGACTTTTCTACCTAGTCGCGGACCCGAACCAGCTTGACGCGCTCCGGCTTTCGGAAGTGCTCGACTGGACAGCGCAAGTGCTGAACCGCGTCGATCCGGATTTCTTCGCCAAATTTCAGGAAGCGCACGCGGTCCAATACTTCTATGAGCCTTTCCTTGAGGCATTCGACCCTGAACTTCGCAAACAACTGGGCGTGTGGTACACCCCGCCCGAGATCGTCAAGTACATGGTGGAACGCGTTGACACGGTACTCCGGCAAGAACTCGGCGTGCCGCTTGGTCTGGCTGACAAGAGCGTTTACGTACTGGACCCATGCTGCGGGACGGGCTCGTATCTGGTGGAAGTGCTCGACCGGATTTACCGGACGCTTAAGGCAAGGGGGGAAGATGCTCTCCTGGCGAGTGACCTGAAAGACGCGGCTCGCAACCGGGTCTTTGGCTTCGAGATTCTCCCTGCTCCGTTCGTCGTCTCTCACCTCCAGCTCGGTCTCCTGCTGCAAAACCTGGGCGCGCCTCTCTCGGACTCCAAGAAAGAGCGGGCGGGCGTCTATCTGACAAACGCGCTCACGGGCTGGGAGCCGCCGAAAGGCCCCAAGCAACACCTGATCTTTCCTGAATTGGAAGAGGAACGCGACGCCGCCGAACACGTCAAGCGCGAGGCTCCGATCCTGGTGATACTCGGCAATCCGCCTTACAACGCTTTCGCGGGAGTCAGCCCAGAAGAAGAGCAAGGGCTGGTCGAGCCTTACAAAAAAGGGCTGATCTCGGAGTGGGGAATCAAGAAGTTTAATCTCGATGACCTTTACGTCCGCTTCTTCCGGCTCGCCGAGCGACGAACTGTGGAGGGCACGCCGGGCAAAGGCGTCGTTTGTTACATCTCAAACTTCTCCTACCTTGGTGATCCTTCGTTCGTCGTGTTGCGCCGCCGATTCCATGATGAGTTTGACAGAGTCTGGATTGATTGTATGAACGGGGACAGCCGAGAGACCGGAAAGCTGACACCTGACGGCAAACCAGACCCCTCCGTATTCTCGACGGACGCCAACCGGGAGGGCATCAGATTGGGAACCGCCATCGGGCTGTTCGTTCGTGCGCTCAGACGGCCCGATCCACCTGCTAGCGCGCCTTCCAACGAATCGGAAGTCCTGTTCCGGGAGTTCTGGGGTGTCTCGAAGCGGCAGGACCTGTTGAACAGCCTGACTGCACCAGCCTCTCAGGCACAGTACGTGGCTGCGTACCCAACTGTGAACAACCGTTTCTCCTTTCGGCCGTCCGCGGCCTCCGTCGAGTACAATGCTTGGCCGAAGCTGGTGGAATTGTGCTCGGACACTCCGATTAGCGGCCTTCAGGAAATGCGCCACGGCGGATTGATGGAGGTTGACTCCGGGGTTCTTCAGTTGCGAATGAAAGCCTATTTGGATGACACGATCACCTGGGACGAATTTCGGGCGATCGGACGTGGTCTGGCCCAGGAGGCTGGTGGATATGACCCGCCGACGTGTCGAGCGAGAGCATTACGCCTTGAGAAATTTGACCCTCGGCGCGTTCAGCGCTACGCGCTCTATCCCATGGATGTTCGGTGGTGCTACTACACCAAGATTCCGACTCTTTGGAATAGGGCACGTCCCGAATTGGCGGCCCAACGCTGGAACGGCAACGCGTTCCTTGTCGCTCGGATGGTGGCGGAGCGGCCGCACGAACATGTTCCCGTAAGCTTCACGTCGGTCTTGCCGGACTACCACCTACTTCGACCAAACGTTGTTGCAATTCCGATTCGTTTGCGTGCCGCGTCAGCCGAGAGCCAGGGCACTCTTCGCGCGGAAGGCACCTCCTGTGCCGCGAATCTGTCGGGAACCGTCCGCGCCTACTTAGCGAAGTTGGCCGTGGGCGATCCAGATTTGGACCGGACAGTTGCCGGCCTGCCTTGGATGCATGCGCTTGCGATAGTCCATTCTCCTGAGTACCTGACCGAGAACTCTCAGGCCGTCCGCCAGGACTGGCCGCGCATTCCCCTGCCGGACACGAAAGAGGTACTGCTGGCCTCGGCAGAGCTGGGCAGACGTGTGGCCGCGTTGCTCGACACTGAGGCAGCGGCAGAGGCGGCGGACGCACCTTCCTTGCAAGTCGTTGCCGCCTTCACGCTGCCAGGCCAGCCACCCCTTGATGAGAGTAAGCACTTTGCGTTGACCGCCGGTTGGGGACACGCGGGCAAGGGCGGTATCGTCATGCCGGGCACAGGCCGCACGGTCGAGCGTGACTTCACGGCTCAAGAGCGGGAGTCCCTCGGCGAAACCGTCGAGCGGCTCGGGGATCGAACCCTGGATGTCTACCTGAACGAATCGGCATATTGGGCGAATATCCCGACGCGAGTGTGGGATTACACCATCGGCGGGTATCAGATCATCAAGAAGTGGCTTTCTTACCGGGAGCAAAAGCTACTTGGCCGCCCTCTCACGAAAGATGAAGTGCGTTACGTGCAAGAGATGGCGCGCCGAATCGCTGCCCTTCTGCTGCTCGAACCGGCTCTTGACAAGAATTATGAGGAGATCAAGCGGCAGCCTTTTCCTTGGGTGGCTGTTAACCCCCTGTGAGGAGACGAGGAACGTGGAAAACCAACACTTGCCGCTGAATCCGAAAGAGAAAATCGACGCTCTTCTCGCGCTCGCGGACGCGAGTTAACGCGACTTTGACACACGCCGTGCGTACGAGTGGAAGGTGACAATCGGACTTTGGACCGCACAAGCGCTCTTTGCGGGATTGGTACTCAAATCTGACCTTAACTTGGTGCCGAGCCGCCTGCAGATCGGCGTGGCCGCAGGAGTCTTTGTCGGAGTTCTTGGCGTTTATTCCTTTTGGTGGACAAAAGGGCTGAGGGAGAGAAACAAGACTAACCTCGAAAATGCCCATCTCCTTTGGAATCTTGTCGAAGATCAACTTGGTGTTAAGTCTCCTCGATATCAAAGAGGTGAAGCCCGGCGGCTGGCATCTTCCCATTGGACTAGCTGGTCACACGGTTCGCAGATTGCGGTCACAGCGCTGCTTGCGGTGCTGGACTTTCTCTCTCTTTGGCTGAGAACACACAGCAATCCCAAATAAAGCGGTATGTCTAGAAGGCCACCATTCAGTTCGGAAGTTGAACGGCTAGGCTGGCTGGTTCATCAGGTCGAGCATCTGGTGAAAGACCGAACGCTTGAACCCCCATCGTCGGAGCTTCTGCTCTTGTTCGTGGTCACCAGCGTGTGGCTTAACAGCGCTCTGACTCAAACCAAAGCAATCCTATTGCTCGTCACTGAGGGTATGACGGAAGCTGTCGGTCCTCTCCAACGGGCTCTGTGGGAGCTTTGGATCGAGTGGCGTTACCTTCTGGGGCAGAGTGACCGCGCTGTAATGGCAGCGAAGGTCATGTTGAATGCGATGATTGAAACCATTGGAGTCCTTGAGAAAGAGCCCGGCGTCTTCGGTCCCGACTACATCGCGAAGCTGCAAGATAATATCCGTCAGTTCGAATCGAGCTACCCGGTCGCGGCGGCGGAAATCAGGTCGCAGCGGAAAGCTCGTAGGTTTCATTGGTCGGGGGTGAGTCGGGCGGGTATGGAGAGGGCGTTAGCACCGGGCCAAGAAGTGTACAGGATTCTCTCGTGGGATGCACACGGCACAGTGGCCCCGCTGCGGGACGTGGCAATTAGCTTCGGCGGGGACAAAGTCTCATTTCAGTGCGGGCAAAAGGTGCGCGATAGGGATATTGAGCGCCACGCCTGCCACAGCGGCGGCGTTCTCTTCTACACGTACAATGGTTTTGCGGGTCTATGGGGGCTCCCTCCGGTCGTCCTACCGAAATCAGAAGAGCAGCAGTGAGGCCCCCGAACTCTTGGGCTAATAGACTGAATCAGAGTCGGGTTTTGGTGTGAGGGCTGATTCGTACTCCTGCTGTGTAATCAAAGCCTCATCAAACTCCGTGAGGTAGCGGTTCATGTCCTCTAAGGGGAGGCGCCGCCCGTGGCTCACCATCCGAAGAAAATATAGCCTGAGTTCTCTGAGGTAACCCCGAAAGCGCAACTCGCGACATAGCCAAATCGTCCCATGGCACTCAACGGCGTGTGACTTCGCCCATTTGCGTCCGAGCGGATCATCCACGAGCACAACTGTCGAACGCTCTGCGGCTTGAATGACTGCCTCAGCCTCCCCCTCGTCTCTTCCTTGCTTCAGGTTCTGGCGCGTGTCCAAGAGCCATCGCACTAGGGAGGCATCGAACTCGTCACAGTGCTCGAAAAAGGCAAATTCCTGTATCGCGCTGAGGGCGGCACGATTGCTTTCTGCCCGCGCCGAAAGCTCTTTGCGGACTCGCTGTGGCACCAAAACGCGATCAAAGAGAACAGAAATCGCTCCGAGAAGCTGCGCGCTCTGTAGACTGCATAGGACTGACGTGTCGATGGTCGCGGTCGTGCTTTTCACGGGTTGAGTGGCGTCCCGTTGGGTTGGCGTCGGTGTGGAGAGGGACGGGTCAGGGTCGGCCTGCACAAGTCCGTTTTACTTTGAATCAGAGCCTCCAAGCAACAACAGGGCCACGGCAAAGATTGCAAGAGCGAAGATAGCCGTCTTGCCGCGTTCCGCCTGCTGCTTGCCTGCAAGGTACTGAACGATCTCTTGCTCAGTTGTCGAGGGGTCCGCTGGATTGACGACGAAGTACGGTTGGAATTGAGAATAATATTCCAGTGGAACGCCCGGGCTCACAATGGGAATGAGCAAGCGCCCGGTCTGGACCGCGTGATTCATCTCGCTCAAGGCGCTTGCGGTTGGTTGCTGAGTGATCACAGCGAGAACCACCTCAGCCTGGTTTAGTTCGCTCAGGACTTCGGGCGCAAGTTGGGGCGCGGCATATCGTCGGGTGTTCGCGGGTGGGACATAAACCGTCATCCCGTAGACTGCAGCGATCGTCTGTAGCCGCAGAGCAATAATCTGGTCAAGCGCGGTACTGTACGAAATGAATACTCTCACGCCTGCCTCTACCGGAGAGCCGACACACGATATGAGTCGAGCGCCATTCCTTCCGCAGTGGTGCGCTCGCTGACGGAGAGTTTCCGGCTCCCCCGCGATTATAGCCCTTTCGGGCTTACAAGTGGCGCCCAGGAGATTGCCCATTATTCCAGTTCCTTATCGATGATTTTTCGGGCCAGGGCGCGGACTTTCTTGCTCGTCTCATGGCCGGTCAACTCGGATTCCAAGCCGTGACGGACGTCGGTTTCCAGCTTGCGCGTAAAATCACCGTCCAGATACTCCTCGCGGGTGATCGCGTCCTCCCGTAATAGCTCCAGCATGTAGGTGTTGATCTCGGCGAATCCGTCTGTCATCAGCCGGGCCTTGCGTGCTTGCCGGTCCTGCTCGGCTTGCCGCTTGCTGATCTCCGCGCAGGCTTCCTTAACGGTCGGCTCCAGCGCTTCGCGGCATTCTGGTTCGGATACATCTGCGGGCAACTCAGCAAGAATCTCCGTAGATTCCCGCCGAATCCGTGCTATGTCGCCTTCGGTTCTGCCCCACGGGAGTGATCCGAGCGCCCAAGCGATAAGCCGGACTTCAAGCTGGCGTCTCTCGATGGCTTGGCGGAATGGCTGGACGGCTTCCTTTGCTGCCAGTCGCATTTCGCACAAGTCTGCAAAGCTGTCGAAGCGCCCGAGCGCCTCCCGGATCGCGGCCGTCGCCTTCACCTTCTCGGCCTCGGTCGCTGAATAGGGTAGGCTCCACAATGCCTCGTTCGTTAGCTTCTGTCGGCGTTCCCGTGAGTCGCGCTCGGCTCGGAGGGGTTCCAATAGGGCCTCCAGGCTTCGAACGATAAGAGCGCCCATGCGCGGCTCGTCGGCGGGCTGGCGGCGCTCGATCTCAGTCTCCAGTGCTTCGACTACTTCCTTGCGTTGGCTCGGGGTCAGCCAAGAGTGTTTTAAATTCATCACGGCCTCGGCTGCGGCGTCGTACCATCGCTGGCGAAACGCGGCCAATTGTTCCTCCGCCTGCAGCCGTTGCTGTTCCTGCAATCGTTCTCGCTCCAGCCGTCTCCGCTCCTGGGCTTCCTCGCGGGAGAGACGCTCTTGCTCTAGGTCGATCTCGGCCTGACGCTGTTCGGCTTCTTCCTCGCGGGCCTGGGCCTCGGCTTCGCGGCGCTCGGCCTCCTCCTGGTCCTCGCGCTCAAGCCTCTCCAGCTCCCGCCGGGCGCGATGTTCCTGCGCCTGAATTGTCAATTCTTCGAGGTGCTCACGGCGGTTTTTCAGGACGGGTGACGCCTCCCGCACGGGTCTGGCTCGCATCTGCCGCTGGCTCTTCATAGCGTCGATGCTGTCGGCGGTGATGCGAAGGTGACCGCCTGGCGTGCGGAATCCGTCTAGCGTTCCGTCTGTCACCATCTTTTTGAGCGTCGGGATCGAGACGCCTAGCAAGGCGGCCGCTTCACTGACGCTGTAAGAATCGCTCGGGGATTGATTTTTACCGTTATTTTTCACGGGTTTTGTTCCCGGTTTTTGCCGGTTCTTAACGCTTTCCGCGTGCGCTCGCCACGCGATTTTTCAGGGTTTTTCACGGTTTTTGGTGGCTCTGAACAAGCCGTTGCGGGTCTCGGAAAGCGGAGCTATAGTACAAGCACCGCCCGGCTGCCGTTCTCCCCAGCGTTCGGGGTCGGGCTGGAAGGTGGCTCGCGCCTCTTCTGCATTGGGAGAACAGCTTTAGCAGATTGGGCCGGGCCACCATCTCTCCGCTCTTAACGGCGGCGATCAGTTCCACGCGCTCGTCGGAGTCGCCAGATTTGGGCGGCGAATTCCTGGCGTTTTTCCTTGGGGGTTTCGTGGATGATCTTCCCGCCGGCGTCGATCGCGCCGCGCACGTGTTGCGAGGCGGCCTCGGTATACTCCCGCAACGTGCCGGCTCCGGGGTTGTACTGGCGCGTCCGCTTTCCCTGGCCGGCGCGAGCCATCGCAAGGCCGAGTCGGGTATTGCAGCTCTTACAGAGCCAACGGAGATTCGACGGATCGCCGTTGGATTCGTCGCTGTCCTTATGGTCGATCACCAGGAAGCGAATCGAGCCGCAAAGGGTACACTTTGCGGGTCCGGGCGGCCTGCACTGAGGGTGCTGAGCCCTGTACCTCTTGGCCCTGTCGGTGATCTCCACGGTTGGCTTTCGCCAGCTCCCGCCGCACTCGCGTGCGGCGGGGTTCATTCCCCCTCGTCTTCGTCCTCTTCTTCCTCTTCCTCCTCGGTGCCAACGATTTCAGCGATGGAGTCAACCTTCTCCTGCAATTCTTCGTTCTGCTCTTCAAGCTCTGCGATGCGATCCAACAGTTCCTTTCGCGTTCGTACTGCCATTTTTCCTTCTCCTTTCCGATTTTCGAGTGTGGCCCGTTGTAGGGCATAGTCGGCGCGATCCGCTTCCTCCCGAGCGTTACGGGCGATACGGTCGGCCTCTTCCTTCCTGGCTTCCAGTTGTTTAAGGGAGAGCTCTTTCATGGGCAGACTGGCTCCTTGTTCGATCCAGCCGTCTGCCATTTCGAGGGAGCGACCAACGTCGCGAAAGGTGGGACGAAAGGGCGTTATGAATTGCTACAAAGCAAGCCCCCGCAACCACGCTTCGGCAATGACTGCAAGAAGTTACAAGCAAACCCAAGAAATGCACTTTTGAGCGAAAATGCTGTGTTGTCCGTGTTTTGTCCGTGTTCTGTCACTTCTGTCCTTCAGCGATTGGAACAACCGCGGCACAATCGGGGAGGCTGTCCACGTAAGCAGCCGTCGGGGTTTCCATGTCTCCTGTTGTAAGGGGCTTCTGGTTTAGAGGAAACTCCTCCGCGGTCCAACACAAGCGAGCGCAACGTTAACGCCTGTCAGCACCAGGATAAAAGGGAGCCATTCTCATCAGTCTGGAGGGAGCCACCTCTGAAGAGCCTCATCGGCGGGGACGCGGTAAAACTCTACACGAGTTTCTATATGCGAACCAAATCCGGTCTGATTCGGTTCCCTCCTGGCGCGGCTCGATTTGCACGGCTGCTTTTCGCCGCCCAAGGGCCATAATCGTCATTCGTACCGGAGCGCCACCATCGGATCGACCTTCGTCGCGCGACGTGCGGGAAGATAGCCCGCCAAAAGTGCCGTAGCGGACAGGAGACCGGCCGCAGCGAGGATGGTTACCGGATCGCGCGCGCCTAATCCGAAGAGCATGCCTTGAAGCAGCCGCGTCGCAGCCAGCGACATACACAACCCCCACGGCGACGCCGCCAGTTAGAACGGATACCACGTCGCGCATCACCAATCCCAGAATCGATTCCCGCCGCGCGCCCAGCGCCATGAGGACGCCGATTTCGGTTTGGCGCTGCCTCACCGAGTAGCTCAGCGTACCGTAGAGTCCGATCCTCGCCAGCAGCGTGCCAGAGTCCCGAAAAATCCGGAAAGCAGCGCTAGCAGGCGTTCCTGGACCAGCGAGTCGTTCACTTGCTCGGCCAAAGTGTGGAACTGGAGAGGAATCTCGTGGTTCACCCCGACGGCGGCTTGGATGGACGCAGCCAAAGCCGACGGCGGTACGGCAGCTCGCAGCTGGAAGTTTGCTGACTCGAAATGCTGCGTGTCCTGGGTAGCGGGAAAATACGCGGTGGGAGGAGCGTCTTCTCGGACCGAAAGGTACTTGGCATCCTTCACCACTCCAATGACTTCGATGGGAGGCATTGGCTGGCTTCCGACGTCCATCATTCGGAATGTCTTGCCGATGCGATTCAGATCAGGAAAAAACCGGCGGGCCAGGGTCTGGTTGATGATCGCCACCGGCGCAGACGTTTCCGTGTCATCACCGCTGAAATTCCTTCCCGCCAGCATGGTAATCCGCAATGTCTTGAAGAGGCCGGGCGAAACACAGTTGAACCAGCTCACCGGGTCATAGCCCGCGATGCCTTTGGACAACTCGGTCTGGATCCCCTGGTTCCAGCCTCGGTGGCTTATAGGCGTGAACACCGAGCGTCCGATCGGGACGACGCCGGGCAGAGCGCCGAGCCGACCCTCGATTTCATCGAAGGTCGCAAGTTGCCGGTTTGGGGGCACCTTCGCGACGTGAAGATCGGCTTCCACCAGCAGGACGTTGTTGCGGTCGAAGCCGATGTCAAGCGTGGTGAGCTTGGCGAAGCTGCGCAGCATGAGACCGGCGGCCACAAGCAGAACCACCGAGAGCGCCACCACATCCTTCCGAACGTTCCCGAGCGACTAATAGGCGATCCCAACCGGCTGCGCGGCATCATCGTCAACCTGGTGGGCAACGCCATTAAGCTTACCAAGCGCGGCGAGATTGTGGTGCGAGTCGAAGCCGAATCCGCGAGTGGGAGCGAAGCCGAGCTCCACTTCGCCATTACCGATACCGGTATCGGGATCGCATAAGAGAAACTAGACCAGGTGTTCGAACCGTTTGTTCAGGCCGACAGCTCCACCACACGCAGGTACGGCGGCACAGGGCTGGGCCTGGCGATATCCGCCCAGCTCGTGGAGCTGATGCAGGGACGGATCTAGGTGGAAAGCAGACTGGGAGAAGGCAGCCGGTTTCATTTCACAGCGCGCTTCGGCCTGCAGCCGGGCCAAGCCGCCCTGCCGGAGGTCGAAAACCTGCGCGGCCTGCGGGTGCTGGTGGTGGACGACAGCGCCACCAATCGCCGCATCCTCGAGGAGATGCTGCGCAAGTGGCGCATGCGACCCGCGCTCGTGTCCAGCGGTTCGGCTGCTCTCGCGTTTCTGGAGAAGGGCGCGCGGTCCCGCAAGCCGTTTGCGCTGGTGCTGCTCGACGGCCAGATGCCGGAGATGGACGGCTTCGAAGTGGCGCGTCGCATCCACGGCCACCCGACGCTCGGCAGTGTGAAGGTGATCATGCTGACGTCGGCCGGGCAGTCCGAAGCCGTTTGCCAAGTCACACCAGGCGTGGCCGCCAGCTTGACGAAGCCTGCGCGCCAATCCGAATTGCTGAACGCGATCGTCACCGTGCTCAGCGGGCCGGGACGGGCCAAGCCGCGCGCCACGTCGCGCGTCCGGCGGCGCATCGCCAAAGCCCGGCGTCGAATGCGCATCCTGGTGGCGGAAGACAATCGCGTGAACCAAGAGCTGGTCCTCGAGCTTCTCCGGCAGCGTGGCCACAACGCGGCGGTCGCTGCGGACGGCGCGAAGGCCTTAAAGGCTCTCGAGCGGGAACGCTTCGACGCCGTCTTGATGGATGTGCAGATGCCGAACATGAGCGGCCTTGAAGCTACCCGAGCCATCCGCCAATCAGAAAAATCGACAGGCCGCCACGTCCCGATTGTCGCCATGACGGCGCACGCCATGAAGGGCGACCGTGAGAGGTGTCTGGAAGCCGGCATGGATGGATACGTGGCTAAGCCGATTCAAGCGGCGGAGCTGTTCGCCGCGGTTGAAGGTTTAGCTTCGCCTTCGGGCTCATCGAGCGGGGGTGATCACGAGGAGAGGGCTGCGGGTGGTTTTGACCGGGAAGCGCTGCGGGCGCGTTTCCGGGACGACACGGGATTGCTTCGTCGGCTCGCCGACGTCTTTCGGGACGATTGTCCGCGCATGTTGGCCGACATTCAAAGGCGCTCAGGGCCGGAAGTGCGGAGGAGGCGGCTCGTGCTGCTCACGCTTTCAAGGGCGCGGCGGCCAATTTTGGCGCCGGCGACGTGGTAGCGGCGGCGAAGCGAGTAGAAGCTGCCGGGCGCGAGGGCAATCTCAGCCCAGCCAAGGCAGCCTACGCCGAACTGGAGAAAATGCTACCGGCGTTTCTCGGAGCCCTCGCAGCCATCGGTTCGCCAGAGTGAAAACAAGAAGACGGACAGAGGCCAGACAAGGGAGCCAGCGATGAGAAGCATTCTGGTGGCCGAAGACAACCGCACCACCCGTTATCTGCTTCGGGGTGTGCTGAAGTCTGCCGGCTTCTCGGTTGCGACCGCTGCCGACGGCCGCGCCGCCCTCGACCCGCCTGCGCCGGCAGAAATTCGACATGCTACTTACCGATGTCTGAATGCCGCGCATGAATGACCTCGACTGATGGCGCGTGTGCGGCAGGAAGCGGAGCCGCCGAAGGTAGTGGTGATGACCTCAGACGACACGCCCGACACGGTGCTGCGCGCCGTGCGCGAGCAGGCTTATCAATACGTCACCAAGCCCGTCGATCCGAAGGCGCTCGTGGAGTTGCTCACCGACGTTCTGGCGGCCAAGCCGGGGCGCACCCCCATCGAAGTGCTCTCTGCCCGGGCGAATTGGGTGGAGCTGCTGGTCCCCTGCGAACTGGAAGTGGCGGACCGCATCACGAGCTTTGTGGGTAAGCTCGAGTCCGACTTGCCCGAGGAGCTACGCCAGGAAATCGGTCAGGCGCTGCGGGAACTGCTGCTCAACGCCATCGAGTGGGGCGGGAAGCTCGACCCCAACCAGAAGGTACGGATCTCCTACCTGCGCGGACGTCGCATGGTGCTCTACCGCATCGCTGACCCGGGCACCGGTTTCCGCTTCAAGGGCCTCGAGCACGCCGCGGCCTCCAATCCACCCGACAAGCCGTTTCAGCACGTCGAAGTGCGCGAGGCGAAAAGGATGCGTCCGGGCGGCTTCGGGATTCTGCTAGTCAAGTCGATGGCCGACGGGCTGCTTTATAACGAAGCGCAGAATGAGGTCGTGTTCGTGAAGTACCTGAGCCGCGCCTGAGCGGTTAGACGCGTCGCAAGTTCGCGATCGAAAGCGCCGAGGGGAGTCAGGCCCGTCTCTCTAGATCGCGATGGGACGTAACATGATCCATTACTGGCCCTTCCCTCAAGCAATTGGGATAAAACTCCCTGACGGCGTAGGGGCGATCTGGCCACAGCACGGAGGCCGATCAGGGATCACTCGCCACTTGCCGACAAGGAAGTATTCATGGCATCAAGCCGTAACTGGAACCACGCGTTTTTGCATGTACGGTTAGCCAGACCAATCGTCGAGTGAGCCATCCACGTAAACCTGACGCAGTCGAATCAATTGCAGTCAGGGGAGGTGGCCTCACTGGAGCTACAATGCCGGATAGGCGGTCCCTCGATCAAAGCAAAGTCGGGGGAGGCCAGGGCCTTGGCGAGGATGGGGCATTTCCTCCCCGTTTTTCCAGATAGCTCTCTACCCAAGTGATATCTAAGTTCCTTGATACTTGATGGACCGCAAGCTCTGGTGCTAAGCTTTGGCGTCGCCGAGCGTTCAGAACGTGCGGCGTAAACACCAGGAAAATTCACACACCGGAGGGGAAAAAATGTTCAAGCGACTTTTCGCGTCGGGGTTGTTATTGTGCGCTGTGGCGGCAAGCGTGGCGGTCGTGCCGCAGACGACGGTGGCGCAGGACCACAGCTACTTTACTTATGTTTCGTGGTGGGCTGTGCCGCGAGACCAATGGGCGGCTTTTGAGAAGCAGTCGCAGGAAGCGGACGCGCAAATGAAGAGTGCGCTGGCCGATGGGACGATCGTGGCCTGGGGAGACGTTGCCACGCGGGTGCACGAGGAGAACGGCTACACTCACGCCGAGTTCTTTACGGCCACGAGCCGCGACAAGCTGCTGAAGGCGCTCGAGGGGCAGTGGGCCGGCGCCACCAACGCCTCTTACGTCTCAGCCACCAAGCATCGCGACGCACTTCTCGAGACGCTCGCCCACGGCGGCAAGACGTCTTCCGGAGCCACCGGGTACCTGCGGGTGACTTTCTGGCAGGCCAAGCCCGGGTCGGAACAGGCGCTCGAGGGTTACGTGATGAAGTCCGTCAAGCCGGTGTTGGACGCCGCCGTCGCCAGCGGTACGCTGCTGATGTACAACTTCGACAAGGAAGACGTTCACAGCGACGCACCCGGCGGCTACAACCTCGCCCTGTTTTTCTCCGATGGCGCAGCGATGGACAAGTTCTTCAACGACCTCGCGGCGGCCGGGAAGTCGGACCCCACCGTCGGCGCAGTGCTTGACAACCTCACCGTTGCCAAAGAGCACCGCGACACCCTCAGCCGGCTCACGGCCTACGGGCACGAGTAACGTCGGGCTGAACTCGCGAGTCCGTTGGCTGGGGCTTCGCTTCTTCGGCCGCGCCGGATGAAGTGTAGCGGTCCGCTGGTTAAAGGCCGCCGGCGCAGAGCGCTGGGTCCAGGATCGATGTAACTTCCCGGAGAAACCAGCATGTCATCCCGTCCCATGGTTGGCATGACTTTCCCCGACAGGTTCTCCAAATATTCCTATATCGGGGTATTCAGTTGACTCCAGTGGCACTACATATTGGGGTGCTGCGATCTACCCAGAACGCCTCCCACCAACGTTTTATAGGGTGTGGCTTCTACGGCGACCGCCTGCTGCAGCAGGCGATAGAACAGCTTTCCCCGCGAACGCGAGCGGCGACGGTTGAAGCGAAATGTGAACTCGTCCAAGTAGTAGTCCACATGCCTTCGGCTCACCGCACCCTGATGAGTCCCCAGCAGCCAGCGTTTGAGGAGGGAGGCCACTCGATGCACCCTGGGCAAGAGTTCGGTCGAAAATCGGCGGCCTCCTCTCAGCACCGTGACTTGGTGCTGGTATCCTCTCGCCGCCAGTCCAGTGTATCCTTCCCATCCGTCGGTATGCACCACACTACCCGGCTCGATCGCCTCCCGGATGAACGCCTGCAAGCTGGTGGCCGAGGCATCCAGGATCCGCCGCAGCCGGATGCGGCCTGCCACGCTCAGCCACCACCAGGAGCGATGATCGAGGCGCGATTCCTTACCGTCAAACGGGACCCTGGCGCAGATCGGAGCCGCCACGTCAAACTTGTCGCCGACGTTCAGGCCATCGAAACCACGCGGAGCGACGCCGATGATCTCAAAGGGATGACTGCTAAGCGAAAGCGTGCTGCCGATGGCGCTGTTCGCGCCGCCGTAGTGGTCCTGCCAGAACCCGTAGCTCAAAACGGTCACGGCTGGGCAGCCGCGCCGGTCGTCCGAGGCTGCAATCAGGCGTCCGGCAGCGGGTCGGAGCCGTAGGTGTTGAAGAAGTCGCCGCTGACCCAAATTCCGTTCGCCAGCCGAACCGCCCCGCCCTGAGCGAGATCGAACTTTTCGCTGCCCCAGGCAAATGCGCCCGAGAAAACGTCCTGCTGGTCGCGCACTTGCTCCCACAACGGAGTGGTGAAGGTGCCCCCTTCACCATTCCAGTTCGGATCCCCGTATTGCACCTGCATCAGCTCTTCCGGTTTCTCGACCGGCAGCATGCGCAGTATGACGGCATCGATGAGGCTGAAAATGGCGGTATTGGCGCCAATCCCCGATGCCAATCTCCGCGCCCAGATACTGGGGATCGGCGGCGACGGTGAGCAGAGTGGCGGCGCTGGCAGTGAACAGCAGATGGTAAAGCAGACGGGCGTTCTCCAGGACCAGCAGGTTGAGCTCGTGCGGGACGGTGAAGACGACGTGAAAGTAGTGGGTGGACAGAAGTTCCCGCTCCCGGGCTGCCAGCCAGCGTTCGCGAGCTTGAGTCTGGCACTTCGGGCAACTCCGGTTGCGGCACGAGTTGTAGGAAATGGCC